>DATHMK010000074.1:0-44002 GCA_035487155.1 Steroidobacteraceae bacterium | reverse complement strand
AGAGCCGCGCGCACATGCACCGCGCGGCGGATCTTTGTGGGATAATTGCTTCCCGAAATGTCGCTCATCGTGACACCACTCCCGGGAAATCCGCAGATGGAAGAGAACCGCAAGAAGGCGCTCGCCGCCGCACTCGGTCAGATCGAGAAGCAATTCGGCAAGGGCACGGTGATGCGCTTAGGCGACGCCGCGGCGAGCTACGACGTGGAGACGGTCCCGACCGGCTCGCTCGGTCTGGACATCGCGCTCGGTGTCGGCGGACTGCCGCGCGGCCGCGTGGTCGAGGTCTTCGGGCCCGAGTCCTCGGGCAAGACCACCCTCACGCTGCAGGTGATCGCCGAGGTGCAGCGCGCCGGCGGCACCGCCGCCTTCGTCGACGCCGAGCACGCACTCGACCCGAGTTACGCGGAAAAACTCGGCGTCAACATCAACGACCTGCTGGTGTCGCAGCCCGACACCGGCGAGCAGGCGCTCGAGGTCACCGACATGCTGGTGCGCTCGAACGCGGTCGACATCGTGGTCATCGACTCGGTGGCGGCCCTCACGCCCAAGGCGGAGATCGAGGGCGAGATGGGCGAGATGCAGCTGGGGCTGCACGCACGCCTCATGTCGCAGGCGCTGCGCAAGCTCACCGGCAACATCAAGCGCTCCAACACCATGGTGGTGTTCATCAACCAGATCCGCATGAAGATCGGCGTGATGTTCGGCAGCCCGGAAACCACCACCGGCGGCAACGCCCTGAAGTTCTACGCGTCAGTGCGTCTGGACATCCGCCGCATCGGCGCCATCAAGAATGGCGAGGAAGTGGTCGGCAACATGACCCGCGTCAAGGTGGTCAAGAACAAGGTCTCCCCGCCGTTCCGCGAGGCCGAGTTCGAGATCATGTACGGGGTGGGCATCTCCCGTGAGGGCGAGATCATCGAGCTGGGCAGCCAGCAGGGGATCATCGACAAGGCCGGCGCCTGGTACAGCTACAAGGTCGAGCGCATTGGCCAGGGCAAGGACAATGTCCGCACCTTCCTGCAGCAGCACCCGGAGATCGCCCGGGAGATCGAAGAACAGGTGCGCCTGAAACTGCTGCCCGCCAAGACCGGCCGCACCATCAACGATCAGGCCAATACGGCCTGATCGCTCGCCCGCGCGCCGGTATGAGACGCCGCCACAAGGCGGGTACGGCCGGCGCACCATCCTCCCCCGATACCGACGCCCGCCAGGCGGCCGTGGCGCTGCTGGCGCGCCGTGATTTCGCCAGCGGCGAACTGGCGGATCGGCTTGCGCGGGAGGGCTTCCCGGCCGAGGCGGTGGCGACCGTCATTGCCGATCTCACCGCGGCGCGGATTCTGGATGACTGCCGGTTCGCCGCCCAGTATGTGGCTTATCATGCCGACCGGGGCCAGGGACCGCGGCGGATTGCCATGGACCTGGGCCATCGGGGCGTGGCCCCCGCCCTGATCGAGGCCGCCCTGGCCGGGGGACCGGACTGGGCGGCGCTGGCGCGCGAGGTCCGGATCCGACGGTTCGGGCTCATGCCGCCCAACTCCTGGCCTGAAAAGGCCAAACAGGGACGGTTTTTGCAGTACCGGGGCTTTTCATCGGATCATGTCCGGTCGGCCCTGGGCCCAGATTTTGAGTCGGAAGATCCACCTTGAGTACATTGCCTCCCCAACGCGTCTCGGACCTTCGTAAGGCCTTTCTGGAATTCTTCCGCGCGCGCGGACATGCCGTCGTGGCCTCCAGCTCCCTGGTGCCGGGCAATGATCCGACGCTGCTGTTCACCAACGCCGGCATGGTGCAGTTCAAGGACGTGTTCCTGGGCCAGGACCGGCGCGATTACGTGCGGGCGGCCAGCAGCCAGCGCTGCGTGCGCGCCGGCGGCAAGCACAATGACCTGGAGAACGTCGGCTATACCGCGCGGCATCTGACCTTCTTCGAGATGCTGGGCAATTTTTCCTTCGGGGACTATTTCAAGCGCGACGCCATACGCTTCGCCTGGGACTTCCTGACCGGCGTGCTGCAACTGCCACCCGAGCGCCTCTGGGTGACCGTCTACAACAGTGACGATGAGGCGGCCGACATCTGGCAGAAGGACATCGGCGTCCCCGCCAGCCGTTTCACGCGCCTGGGCGAGAAATCCAATTTCTGGTCCATGGGCGATACCGGTCCCTGCGGCCCTTGCAGCGAGATCTTCTTCGACCACGGCGAGGAGGTCGCGGGCGGGCCGCCGGGCTCACCGGACGAGGACGGCGATCGCTACGTGGAAGTGTGGAACCTGGTGTTCATGCAGTTCGATCGCGCGGCCGATGGCCGGATGACGCCGCTGCCAAAACCCTCGGTGGATACCGGCATGGGTCTGGAGCGCATTTCCGCGGTGATGCAGAAGGTCCACTCGGTGTTCGAAGTGGACCTGTTGGACACGCTGGTGCGTGCCGCAGCAGCCCTGGCGGGTACGCAGGACCTCGCCAACGGGTCATTGCGCGTGATTGCCGATCACATACGTTCCTGCACCTTCCTGATCGTGGACGGCGTGCTGCCCTCGCGTGACGGCCGTGGCTACGTTCTGCGCCGGATCATCCGCCGCGCCATCCGCCATGGGTACCAGCTGGGCATCCGTGAACCCTTCTTCCACAAGCTGGTGGCCGTGCTCGAGGCCGAAATGGGCGCTGCCTATCCGGAACTGACCCAGCGCCGCTCCCAAGTCGAGCGCGTGCTGGCTGAGGAGGAGGTGCGCTTCGCCGAGACGCTCAACAGCGGCATGACGCTGCTGGAGGCGGCCATAGGGCAGATGTCGGGCACCGTCATCGACGGGGCGACTGTCTTCAAGTTGTATGACACCTATGGCTTCCCGGTGGATCTGACGGCAGACATCGCGCGCGAACGCCACCTGACCATTGATCAGGCAGGCTTTGAGACGGCAATGGATGCGCAGCGCAAACGCGCCCAGGCGGCCAGCCGCTTTGGCGTGGACCTGCGTGGCGGCACCAAGGTCGACTCGCACACCCACTTCCACGGCTACGATTCCCTGTCCGGAGAAAGCCTGGTGGTGGCGCTGCGCAAAGCAGGAAACGCGGTGGAGCAGTTGCAGCCCGGCGAGGACGGGGAGGTGTTCCTCGAGGCCACCCCCTTCTACGCCGAGTCCGGCGGGCAGGTCGGGGATTGCGGCGAACTTTCAGGGCCCGGCATACGGTTCGTGGTCAGCGACACCCTCAAGCGCGGCAAGGCCTTTGCACATGTGGGCCGGTTGGTGGAAGGTCGCATCAGCCTCGGCGACCGGCTCAGCGCCCAGGTGGATGCACCGCGCCGCGCGGCCACCGTGCTCAATCATTCCGCCACGCATCTGCTGCACGCAGCGTTGCGGCAGGTGCTGGGCGGGCACGTTCAGCAGAAGGGTTCGCTGGTGGCGCCCGATCGGCTGCGCTTTGATTTCTCGCATCCCCAGGCGGTGGCGCCGGCCGAGCTGACCACCATTGAGCGTCTGGTGAACGCTCAGATCCGCGCCAACGCCCCGGCACAGACCGCCGTCATGGAATACGAGCAGGCGGTGGCCTCGGGTGCCATGGCGCTGTTCGGCGAGAAGTACGACAGGGACGTGCGGGTACTGCGCATTGGCGATTTCTCGGTGGAACTGTGCGGCGGCACCCATGTGGGCCGCGCCGGGGACATCGGCCTGTTCAAGATCATCAGTGAAAGTGGCGTGGCCTCCGGGGTGCGCCGCATCGAGGCGATTACCGGTGAGAAGGCCATCAACTACATGGAGCAGCATGAGGCGCTGATCCGCGAAGTCGCCGCACAGTTGCGTGGCTCCGCGGATGAGGTTCCGGAGAAGGTGCGCGATGTGCTCGACCGGGTACGGCAGATGGAGCGCGAAATCCGTACGCTCAAGGATAGGCTGGCTGCCGGCTCAGGCGTGGACCTGGCCGCCAGCGCCATTGATGTACAGGGTGTGAAGGTCGTCGCGGCCCAGGTCGAGGGGGCCGATTCGGGTGCGCTGCGCAATGCCGTGGATCAGTTGAAGAGCAGACTGGGTTCGGCGGTGATCGTCCTGGGATCCATTGATGCACAATCCAAAGTTCTGCTGGTGGCCGGCGTGACGGCGGACCAGACCTCGCGGTTGAAGGCCGGTGAGCTCATTGGCAGCGTCGCTGCACAAATCGGTGGGAAGGGCGGTGGCAGGGCAGATTTTGCCCAGGCAGGCGGTTCGGATGCTACGGCGCTGCCGTCGGCTCTGGCCGGCGTCGAGGCCTGGGTGCGCACCCGCCTGAGTGCCTGATCTGACTGTCTTTCAGGGTCCGCGCGCATTGCGCTGAACCGCCGCCGCGCCGCTGCGCGGCGGTGGTTCGTTGCCGCGGCAACGTTAAACCGTCTGACCTGAGCTCGGGAAAAATTCCCGGTGCACAATCGCTGCAATGCGAGCAGATTCAGGGTTTCTCCGATTGTTTCGCCTCCGCCACGCTATAGATTCATGAGAGGAGACATAGAGTCGCCTCAACCGGGACGCGGAGCGGGAAAGACTCAGATCATGGAGGTCCGGACATGTTGATTCTGACGCGGCGTGTGGGTGAAGCGGTCATGATCGGTGACGAAGTCACCGTCACGGTACTGGGCGTGAAGGGCAACCAGGTGCGCATGGGCATCAACGCGCCACGTACTGTCGCAGTGCATCGCGAAGAAATATTCGAACGCATCAAGCATGAAGTGCGCGAGGGCGAGTTTGTCGCAGCCTCCGAACCCAAGAACTCCGAGCGCCCGCACCTTTCCGTCTAGACGGACCTGATCCGCTCCGGCTGCGCAAATCCTGCGCCTGCGGGTGCCTTTACCTGCGGTCCCCCCGCCAGTATCATGGCGCCCAATCCCCGCCAGGGGCTGACGCCAACCTATAACTCATTGACGTGGTTGGTAATTTCCGCAAGCGGAGAGATGGCCGAGTGGTCGAAGGCGCACCCCTGCTAAGGGTGTAAGGGTCAAAAGCCCTTCGAGGGTTCGAATCCCTCTCTCTCCGCCAATTGACTCTCCGGGCGGCCTTTGCCCGGCAGCCATAACTCAATGGCATGCTGCGCGGCGCCCAGTGCCCAAAGTGGCATCAGCAGGGGCGCACTTATGTCTGCTATCGCACAGAGTGCGGCCAAGGTTGCATGTAGTCTTCCGCTGACACGCGCAGCACTGGAGAGTTCATGTCATCCCCGCACGTCGCCCAGTCTGCAACCCACTTATTCGCCCTGCGGGAGCTGCCGGATTTCAGCGGCAGTCCTCCGCGGCTGATCAGCGCGCACCGCAAGGTTCTGGTCGCCGAGCCGTACACGACTCAAAGCCAGGCACGGCTTCGGGGCCAGATCGAAGATCTGGTCACCGCGGATCGGCGCAAGGATGAATCCATGGCGCTGCTGCTGCACGAGCTGCGCAGCCCGCTGGCGTCAATTCAGAATGCGGTGGGTGTATTGCGTATACGCAGCAAGGACGAGCCGCTGCAGCAGCGGATGCACGAACTCATCGAGCGCCAGGTGCGCCAGATGGTGCTGCTGACCGCAAGCCTTGCGCAGACCTCGGGGCACCGACTCGAAAACCTGCAGCCGGAACTGCAGCGGATCGATCTGTGCACGGTGTTGAGGAGCGCCGCCGAAACCGTGATCCCCGAATATGCCGAGAGGCTGCATGAACTGCAGGTCGGCTTGCCCGAGTCGGGTGTGTGGGTGCTGGGGGATGCGAGCCGGCTTGAGCAGGTGTTCGTGAACCTGCTCTCCAACGCATCAAAATACTCTGACGTAGGCGGAAAGATCCACCTGTCAATGCATATAGATGCGGCCTATGCCGTGGTTCAGGTGCGCGATTCGGGGATCGGCATCGCAGCCGATTCGATGCCCTTCATTTTTGATCTCTTCGTACGCGCTGACAGCGTGGCAGTGCGCACGCGACCCGGTCAGGGAATTGGTCTGGCGCTGGTGCGCTCGATACTGGATTCGCACCATGGCAGCGTGTCGGCGGCAAGCGAGGGCGTCGGGCAGGGCAGTGAATTCACGGTTCGGCTGAAACTCGAGAATTGATCTGCGCCCGATGAGTGCGCTGGCGTACAGAGCCCTGTGCGACGCGCGCGTAGCTTCGTCTGCACTCACGAAGCCAGGTGTAGACGATGAAGATATTCCGCCGCGGAGCCTCGCGCCCTGCGCATACGGCGCTTGCCCTGATACTCACCCTGGCCTGCATGGCCAAAGCCCTGGGCGCAGGCTTCGAGCCGCCGCCCCTGGCGGACCGACCCGGAACCGAGCACCACGTCGGCAAGATCATTTGGGCTGAACTCATCACCCCCAGGCTTGGCGAAGCCGAGCACTTCTACGCAGGCCTGTTCGGGTGGACGTTTAGAGAACAGAGCGCCTCGACCGGTCACTACGTCGTGGCCTTGCTGAACGGTGAACCCGTGGCGGGCCTGATTCACCACCCAGTGCGCGAAGGCCAGAAGCGCCAGCCCTACTGGCTGACATTCATCGCCGTGCAGGATGTCGATGCGACCGAGCGCGCCGCAGTGGCCGGTGGCGCCAAGGTCGTGGTTGCACCGCGCACCTACGCGGCGCGCGGCCGTCAATCGGTACTGACCGATCCACAGGGCGCACCGTTCGCGCTCATCGCCTCCAACAGTGGCGACCCGCCGGACTATCTGGCACAAAACGGCGCGTGGATATGGAGCTCGCTGCTGACCCGCGATGCCGAGGCGGGACTGACCTTCTATCAGAACGTATTTGGCTACGAGGTATTTGATCTGCAAAGCGCTGATGGGCTGCAACATGCCGTGCTGGCGAGCGAGGATCTGGCGCGGGCCAGCGTCAACGCGCTGCCAGCGGATGCAGTGCACCGGCAGTCACACTGGCTGAATTTCATTCGTGTTGCAGACGCCACGGCCACCGCGACCCGGGCGGTAGATCTGGGGGGCAGTGTCCTGGTGGCGCCCAGGGTCGATCGCCATGGCGGCAAACTCGCCGTGATCGCGGACCCCTCTGGCGCGCCCTTTGGCGTCATGGAATGGAGCGACAGCAAGGAGGGGTCCCAGTGAGCCTGCGGACGCATCGGATGCTGCTGCTGGGCGCCGGCCTGGTGCTGGCAACGCTTGGCTCCTGTGTCGCTGGCGTTGGCTATGAAGATGATGCCGGGATCGCCTACAGCCCCGGGTACATCCAGCCGTATGGCTACGAGTACGGGGGCTGGGGTGCAGGGTATGTGGTTGGACCTGGCCGCGGCGGTGACCGTCGCGGTCCGCAGGCCTCGCACAGCTATCGCAGTGCTCCGCAATCGCGTCCCACACCGTCGATTCCGCGCGCCGCCCGTCGCCAATAAGCCTTCGGCTCGGTGCGCTCGCGAACAGACACCACGGCGCGCGCAGCCCACCCTGCAGGCATCGGGAATCCGACGATCAGCATTTCATTAAAGGTATATCTATGAACAAGTTAGTACGCGTGGCTGTGATGGCCGCGATGATTGGTGGCTCGATTGGGCTGGCGAATGCCGGGCATGACAGCGATACGGCGGCCCTGTTCCAGAAGTCCAACCAAAGCTCGGAATACTTTACCAATAGCTACGGCTACGCTGTGTTTCCGACCGTCCTCAAGGGCGGGGCCGGCATTGGCGCGGCCCATGGCACCGGCAACCTCTATGCCCAGGGACGTCGTTTGGGCCATGTGACCATGAACCAGCTCAGCGTTGGCGCGCAGCTGGGTGGCGAAGGGTACAGCGAGATCATTTTCTTCCGCGACAAGCGGGCTTTGGATGATTTCACATCGGGAAATTTCGAGTTCAGCGCCGATGCCGGCGCCATCGCCATCACCGCGGCGGCCGATGTGAGTGTCGGTACGACCGGACTGGATACCAGCGCCAGTGCCAGCAAGAAACACGCGGATACCGCCAGTGAATTCAATCACGGCGTGGCGGTGTTCACTATTGCCAAAGGCGGCCTCATGTACAACGTCACCGTGGCCGGACAGAAGTTCTCCTACAGCGCCCGCTCGGCATCCTAGCCGGCGCGACCGGCGCGCGCGCGGCCTGACCGCGGGCGTGCCGGTTGCATCCTTTCGCTTCCCCAGGGAGAAACCAAGTGCCCCCAACCAATGCAGTCCTTCTGGGCGTCTTGCGCATGATCCCGGGCAGGCGCCTCTGACCCCGCCACGGCGCATCGCATTCATCGGCAATTCGCTTCCCCGTCGCTGCGGAATTGCGACTTTCACCACCGACCTGCAGCTGGCGGTCGCGGCCTCACAGGCGGCTCCCGAGACGCTCATTGTCGCCATGAACGATGAGGGACGCGATTACGACTATCCCGCCAGTGTTGGCTGGCAGGTGCATGAACAGAACCTGGCAGACTACCATTGCGCCGCCAGATTCTTGAATGCCGGCCAGTATGACGTCGCCTGTCTGCAGCATGAGTTTGGAATATTTGGTGGCGATGCGGGCAGCCATGTACTGACGCTGCTGACGCAGCTCAACATGCCCGTGGTGACGACGCTGCACACGGTGCTGGCCGAACCGAGCGCTATTCAGCGCCAGGTACTGGCGGGAATCGTCGATGTTTCCACGACCGTAGTCGTCATGGCGGAGAAGGGTCGGGAACTGCTGCAGACTGTCTATGAGGTGCGGGCGGAGAAGATACGAGTCATTGCGCACGGCATCCCGGACTGCGCCTTCGCGGATTCCGGCGCCGCCAAGCTGGCTCTGGGTTTTGCCGGCCGCGCCGTCATTTTGACCTTTGGACTGATCTCGCCGAACAAGGGCATCGAGATCATGATCGATGCCATGCCGGAAATTCTGCGCAGCCGGCCCGATGCGGTGTATGTGGTGCTCGGTGCCACCCATCCCAATCTGGTGCGGCGCGAGGGCGAGGCCTATCGCAATGGGCTGCGGGAGCGAACCCGGCAGCTTGGCATCGAGGAACACGTCGTCTTTCTTGATCAGTTCGTGGATCGGGCCACCTTGGTGGACTTCATCTCCATGTGCGACGTGTACGTCACACCGTATCTGAAAGAAGCCCAGATGACCTCGGGCACCCTGGCCTACAGTTTCGGCGTCGGCAAGGCGATTGTCTCCACTGCCTACTGGCATGCCCGCGAACTGCTGGCGCAGGGCCGCGGAATCCTCGTGCCTTTCGCCGACCCCGGCGCCACGGGTCGGGAGATCGCCGCCTTGCTGACCGATGATGAGCGCCGGCAGCGCCTGTGCCGGGAGGCCTATGCCTACAGCCGTCCGATGACCTGGCCGCGCACCGGCGAGCGTTACATGAGCGAATTCGCGCGGGCAGTGGCAACTCATCGCAATGACTCACGACGGCTGCGGATCAGGACGTCAGCTCACGGCGCGGGGATTGTGCCGGACCTGTGTGTGACCCACTTTCTGTCCATGTGTGACGACACCGGACTGATTCAACATGCGATTCGTTCGGTACCCGACCGCTCCCACGGCTATTGCGTGGACGACAATGCGCGCGCGCTGCTGCTGGCCTGTGCCCTCAATGGCCCCGGTGAGGTGCCCCTGGCCGAGGCGCTGGTGGTGCGCATCGCTGCCTTTGTCCAGCACGCCTGGAACCCCGATACCCGACGCTTTCGCAATTTCATGGGATTCGATCGGCGCTGGCTCGAAGATCGCGGTTCAGAGGATAGCCACGGCCGCACGCTTTGGGCACTGGGAGAATGTGCGCGCTGCGACGCGCGCGCCTCGCGCCGATCCTGGGCCAAGAGCCTGTTTGCCCAGGCCGCCCCCGCGGTGCAAGGCTTCCATTCGCCACGTGCCTGGGCCTTTGCTTTGCTGGGTCTGGAGGCGCTGCGCCTGGTGGACCCGCTCGAGCCCGCATCGATTGACTTGCAACGCCTGCTGGCGGATCGGCTGATGGCGCTGCTGGCGGCGGTGGCGACACCGGACTGGGTGTGGTTCGAGGACAGTCTTGCCTATGACAATGCCCGACTCTCGCAGGCTTTGATCGCGACGGGTGTCTCAACCGGTCAGCAAAGCTACCTTGCCGCAGGGCTGGCGTCGCTGCGCTGGCTGATGGCGCTGCAAACCGCACCCAGCGGCGTGTTTCGGCCCATCGGCTCGCACAGTTTCGGCGATCAGCGCCAGCAACCGCGGGCCTTTGACCAGCAGCCGCTGGAAGCAACGGCGACGATTGCGGCCTGTCTTGCGGCATGGCGCGCGGATCGGGACCCCGTGTGGCGCGCCCACGCCGTGCGTGCCTTCGCGTGGTTCCTGGGCGGCAATGACCTGTCGATTTCCCTGGTGGACCGCGAAACCGGAAGCTGCTGCGACGGCCTGCACCCGGACCGGGCCAATGAGAATCAGGGTGCCGAGTCGGTAGTCTCCTATCTGCTCGGCCTGGCGCAGATCCGCAACATGGCTGCGGCCCCCACGTTCACCGAGTTATCGCAACAATTGAGGCACCTTGACACAGAACACGTTCTTCAATAGGCAGGCACTGCATCTGCGCCCCGATTCGTCCCGAGTGGTCGTGCGTCCATTCAAGCCGGCGACCGAGCCCCGCGACTTCAATTCCACCGATCGGACGCGCGCCAATCACATCGTCGATCGCGTTCTGGCACTGGATGCGGCGACCGTCGCCAGCCAGTTGGCAGACGTGCTGGACAACTTCCGGGGGCGACACCGCAATCTGCTCGCGACCTTCGAGGCCCGCGCCGACGAGATGGCCGCGGCATTTGCCGCTCATCCGTCCTTTTCCCAGGATCAGCGCCGGCTGGTGGGCGCCTATTTCCTGCATGAGTACTCCTTTGAAGCGGCGGCGCTGTTCAACCCGAGCATCGTGACCCACCCGGATCAATCCGACGCACCCAGCGGTGGCCGTCGTTTCATCCTCAGCCTGCGCGCCGTCGGCGAGGGGCATGTCTCCTCGCTGACTTTCCGCTCCGGCGTGATCTGCGCGGACGGCAGCGTCACTGTGGATCCCCCGGCACGGCTGGCCTCCATTCCGCTGCTGCGCACGCCGCTGGCTCTGGATGCTGATCGCGCCGAACTGATTTTCGGGCCCGAGGAGGAGCTCAGCGAGCGGGTGATCGTTCCGGTGCTCGCCTCGCAGTCCAATGGCATCGAGGACGCACGGTTCGTGGAGTTCTACGAAGCGGGTGAGCGGATCTACTATGCAACCTATACGGCCTACACCGGCCGCGACATCAGCTCCGAACTGCTCGCGACCCGCGATTTCGTGACCTTCAACATGTCCAAGCTAAGTGGCAGCGCCACGCGCAACAAGGGCATGGCCCTCTTCCCGCGCAAGCTCGCCGGCCAATACGCCATGATCGGGCGCCAGGACAACGAAAACCTGTATCTGCTGCATTCGGATGATCTGTACTCCTGGAACGGCGGCCAGGTCATCCTCAAGCCGCAGTTCCCCTGGGAGTTCGTGCAAATCGGCAATTGCGGCTCGCCCATCGAGCTGGATGAAGGTTGGCTGCTGCTGACCCATGGCGTGGGCCCGGTGCGCCGCTATTCCATCGGCGCCGTGCTGCTGGACAAGACCGATCCCGCCAGGGTTCTGGCGCGCTCCCGCGAGCCGCTGGTGCGTCCGGAGGCTCCCGATCGTGAGGGTTATGTTCCCAACGTCGTGTACACCTGCGGCGCCATGCGCTTCAACGATCGGATCATCCTGCCCTATGCGGTTTCGGACACCTTTTCAACCGTCGCCACCATGAAGATCTCAGCACTGCTGGAGAGCCTGCAGAGCTGCTGAGGTCTTTAGGGTGGGGCGATCGCTCGGGAGCGTGCGGGCGGTGCGAGCTTGCCCAGTACCAGGGTGTAGTCGTTCTTGAGCGTCGTGTAACAGCTGCAGGCAGCCTGCTCCAGCCCGTCGCCATCGACTACCGTGAGCACGCCGCGGCTGTATCGGATCAGATTGCGTTTTCGCAGGGCGACCGCCGCGCGGGTAATGCCGGCGCGGCGCACTCCCAACATATGAGACAGGAATGTATGGGTGATGTAGAACCTGTCGGCGTGCGCCCGATCGCGCGTCATCAGCAGCCAGCGGGCGAGCCGGGCCTCCACCAGGTGGAAGCGGGTGCAGGCGGTGGTTTGTACCATCTGGGTCAATGTGACGTACAGGTAGCGGCTCAGCAGCTGCCGTAAGGCCGGGCTGCGGGTAAGTTCCTTCAGCAGCACCGCCGTTTCGACTCGCCAGGCGGGGCCGGCGCCTTGTACCAGCGCGTGCACCGGCGCTGTCTCGATCCCGAGGACCAGGGAGCTTCCCACCATGCCTTCATCGCCCACCAGACCGACCTCAAGACCCACATGACCGTCCAGGGGCGCGATGAGGGACACGAAACTTTGGATGGGGAAGTAGGCATAAGGCATGCGCTCTCCCGAGGTGCACAGCACCTCCGACAAGCGCAGCTCCACCGGTTCGAACCGCCCCAGCAGTTGGTTACGTAAGGACTGCGGCAGTCCAGCCAGCAGCTGATTGCCCTTTGTGGATCGCGTCGAATCTGGCACCCGTACGTCCCCCGCACTGTGGTAGCAATGCGGGACTGTGGCGGATACCCCGCCGGCTATCTGTTCGGTGGCCCACCTTCCAGACGCTAGGGGCTGGAAGGCGGTGACGCACCCCGCGCAGGTGCCGTCATTACCGCCGGCCCGGGGACGGCGCCGGATCGCGTTGGCGCAATGCGGTGCGCCGCCAGGAGCTGCGAACCTGCCAGCAGCACCAGCGTGGAGGCGATGAAGATGATGGCTTGGAGGCGGTTTGAATGAGCGTGCGCCGCAACGGTGTCGACGCTGGCCGCCGGTATCCGGGCGGTAGCTACCCCGCGCCGCGGCAACAGCGCCAGCAGGCGCAGAATCAGCGTCTCGGAGATGGCCTGCCGCAGTCCGGGATCCGTCAGCGTCGCCAACGAGCCGGCCAGACGCTTCGCAGCCGCTTCGGCAGGCAGGTCGGCCAGGGTTCCCGCTTCCTGCCATGGGTCGAGGTTCATGCGTGCCAGAAGCGAAACGACGCTCAAGGGCAGTCCGTTTCGGTCTTCGCCGATCTGCGTGAAAAGGAACCTGTCAAATTCAGCTATATGAGGAGCGTCCTGGACCGCGGCATTCATGCGCGAGTATTGAGGCACTGCCGCAAGCTGTCGGTGCGCTGGCGCACCTTGGGACGCTCACCGGGGTCAATTCGTGCTGTTCGGCGGGCCTGTCACGGCGGGTCGCGGCAACAGCCGATCGCTCTCTTTCTTGACTACTGCGTAGCACTCGCAGCAAAGCTGTTCGAGCTTGGGTCGGTTCAGAACAGTGATGCGTCCACGGGCGTAGCGTATGACCCCGAGCTTGTCGAGTTTGCCGGCCGCTTCGGTCACCCCTTCGCGGCGCACACCGAGCATATTGGCGATGAGTTCCTGAGTCATGACCAGCTGATTCGAGGACAGCCGGTCAAGCGAGAGCAGCAGCCAGCGGCACAGTTGCTGGTCCACCGAGTGGTGGCGATTGCACACCGCAGTCTGGGCCATCTGGGTAATCAGCGCCTGGGTGTAGCGCAGCAGCAGTAGTTGCACCTCGCCGCTGCGATGAAATTCATCCTTGAGCTGCTGCCCGATCAGCCGATAGGCGAAGCCAGCGCTTTGCACGATTGCGCGGCTCGGCGTGGTTTCGCCGCCCATGAACAGGGCGATGCCGATCAAGCCTTCATTGCCGACCACAGAAATCTCCGCGGAGGCACCATCGGCGAGCACGTACAACAGCGACACAATGGAGTTGGTCGGGAAATACACGTAGCGCAGCACATCCCCGGACTCGTACAGGACTTTGCCCAACGGCATCGGTACCAGCTGCAGGTGCGGATACAGCCGTTCCCGCTCAGCGGACGAAAACGCCGCCAACAGGTGATTCTGCTGGGGATTGTGTACGAGAGCTGGCATGGGGGACGGTCGGGGGGAAGGGCGGCGGGGACTACGACGTGCGCGCATTATAGACCGTTATCGCTCTGAGCGTACGGTAGCGTACACAGCATTGCTTTCTCTCCTGATCCTGATAGTTCGGCCGCTGAGCTGCCATATGTACGTTTACGCACCGACCTCGTTGGTGCGATCAGTCACTCTCACCGCTCTGATGGTTACCGCACAGACGCAGTACCCACCGTCACGCAGTAGAGATTCGAAATGAACGTCTTCCAAACACACCACATTCTGAGGTTGCACGCCGCGGCAGGGATCGCAGGCGTCCTGGCGCTGGCAGCCTGCGCATCTGCACCGCCGGCCCCCACCGCCAGTTTGCAGGCGGCGCAACAGGCGATCGTCACGGCCGAACAGGCCAATGCCGGCCGCTATGCGTCCGTGGAACTGGGCGAGGCGCGGGCCGAGCTCACCTCGGCGAACGCTGCCGTGACGGACCAGCACATGGTCATGGCCGATCGTCTGGCCAATGAATCGCTCACCGAGGCGCAACTCGCATACGCCAGGACCGCGTACGTCAAAGCCCAGGCAATCAATGACGATATGACGCGCAGCAACGGCGCTCTGATCGAGGAAATGCAGCGCAATTCGGGAGACAAGCAATGAAAACCACTGATATGAGCGGCAAGCCCGCAAGAACCCTGATCGCGGCGGCGGTGGCGGCCATTGTGCTCGCGGCATGCGCGACGACGCCTACCAAACCGGATGGCGCGGCCGAAGCGCGTAGCAAGCTGACCCAGCTGCAGTCCGATCCGAATCTTGCTGGCCGCGCGCCACAGGCGCTCGAGGCGGCGGACGCCGCAGTGCGTCTGGCCGAACAGCCTGAGGCCGATAGCGACCTGGCCGCGTACCGGGTTTATCTCGCCGATCGGAAGATCGACATCGCAAGAGCCGATGCGCAGACCCGCTTTGCTGAGGATCAGCGCGCATTGATCAGGGCCCAGGGTGAACAGGCCCGCCTCGATGCCCGTACTCATGAAGCGAATGTCGCCGAAAGACAGGCGGCCATTGCCCGTTCCGAGCAGGCCGAGCAGAAGGCCGCTGCGGATCAGGCACGTAGTGAGGCGAATATCGCCCAGGGACAGGCAGCGGTGGCGCGCGCCGAAGGGGACCAGCAGAGAGTCGCAGCGGACCAGGCGCGGGGCGAAGCCAATGTCGCTCAGGGTCAGGCGGCAGCCGCGCGTGGCGATGCGAATGCGGCTCAGGGCCAGGCGGCAGCCGCGCGTGACGATGCGAATGCTGCTCAGGGGCAGGCCGCCGCGGCGCGTGCCGAAGGTAGCGAACAGAGACAGGCGGCCGATCAGGCGCGCGGCGAAGCCGATGCCGCCAGGCAGGCTGCTGCAAGCTCGGATCGGCAGGTCACCGATCTGCAATCGCAGGTCGCGGCACTTCAGGCGCGGCCCACGGACCGCGGCCTGGTACTGACCTTGGGTGATGCGCTATTCAACAGCGGTCGTGCGGATCTGCAGCCCGGCGCGAACGGTCATCTGGGGAGGCTGGTCGCCTTTCTCAACCGCTATCCGGGTCGCACCGTGGTCATCGAGGGCTATACGGACAGCCTCGGCAACGACAATTTCAATCAGGGGCTCTCCGAGCGGCGTGCCGGGGCTGTGAAATCGTATCTCATCGAGCAGGGCGTCAGCTCGGCACGACTGACGGCCTCGGGCAAGGGCGCCAGCGACCCGGTCGCCAGCAACGAAACGGCCGCGGGCCGCCAGCAGAATCGTCGGGTCGAAGTGATTATCAGCGATCCGGCAGCAGCCTCGCGCTGAAGGCAGGTCGGGGGGCGCTTCATCGGTGGATGAAGCGCCCGTGTCCCCGCATTCGCCTAAGACCTGGGCGCGGGAATGCCTGCGTGAAGCACCCGCGTCTGGAACACCCAGTGGCCATTGCGGCGCACGAAGGTGTCATCGTACGAGACCAGAAAGATCATCTGCGCGCCATGCGTGCGCAGGTCCGGAATGACATAGGCCCCCTTGCTCTGTGCCGTCGCATGGTCGCCCGCGACGTGAATGGACGGATTGAAATAGAGATGAAAATCCGGCGTGGGCAGGTGCGAGGGATTATCGGTGATGGTCTTCTGTAGCTGCGCCTGGATTGCGGCGCGCCCATGGGTGGGTTCGCCCGGGCCACCGCCGTAGCTTGCGTCGTCGGCGAACAGGCGCCCGAAGGCCTCGAAGTCCCTGCGATCCAGGGTCGCGCCATAGGCGGTAAACAATTCCTCGATTTCCTGACGCGCTTCCAGCTGCTGCAGGCGCACCGAATTGGCATCGGCAGCGCCGGCTTGGGCGAACTGCAGCAGGGCCGTCGTCGCCAGCGCGGCAGCGACGCCCCCGGCGCAGCAGGTCGCAAACTGGGTGGACGTTTTCATGATGCGCTCCTCAGGGCCCGGGGGCCGGTGCCGGCGGCGGCTCGCCTTTGATTTCCCGTGGATCCTGGAAAGGTATTTCCATCATCACCACGCGCCGCAGAAACTTCCAATGGCCATGCTCGCGGATGAACTCATCATCGTAGTGCCCGCCCATGGCCGGCGTGGGCTTGTCATCCTTGTTGCGGACCATGTAGATGATACGCGACCAGCCGGTGGCGGCATCGCCATGAACGTGGATGACGATGTTGGTGAGCAGGTGAAAGCCCTTCACATTGCGTGGCTCAAAGGGCGCGGTGCCGAGGTACTTGTTCATCATGGCGAGGATTGCCGCGGGACCCTTGGCGCGACCGAAGCCACCGATCCATTCCCCGTCTTGCGCAAAGAGATTGGAGTAGCCCACCAGGTCGTGGGTATCCAGCAGATGGCCATACTCGACGATGAGCTGCGCGATCTCCTGGCGATCCTGAAGCTCCTGTACGCGCGCCTGCAGCGCCGCGAACTGTGCCTGCGACGGTGGCGCTGCCCGCGCACTCCCGGAACCCGCCAGCAGCAGAGCTGCCGTGGCCAGGGTCGCCGTCAGGGCGCCCAGCCTGCGAATAAATTGAGTCATTGATGAAATCTCCTTGATCGGCCTATGCTCGCAGCGATGGAACGTCTCAACGGCAAGGTCGCGGTGATTACGGGTGCCACCAGCGGCATCGGCCTGCGCAGCGCCGAGGTTTTTGTCGCCGAGGGTGCGAGGGTGGTCATTGCGGGCCGCCGGGTGAGTGAGGGGGAAGCGCTGGCGAGGACACTTGGCCCGAATTGTATCTTCCTCAGGACCGATGTCACCTCCGAGGATCAGGTGCGCGCTCTGCTTGCCCTGGCGGTGGAGAAGTTTGGCCGCCTGGACTGTCTGTTCAACAATGCCGGAGGCCCGGCGCAGGTGGGCGGCATCGAAGGTTTGGAGGTGTCACGATTCGACGAGGCCATGGCGACACTGGTACGCAGCGTCATGCTGGGCATGAAACATGCCGCGCCGTACATGAAAAAGCAGGGTTCCGGCAGCATCATCAACAACGGCAGCATCGCCGGCAGGCTGGCCGGCTACTCCTCCTCTTTGGTCTACGGTGCCGCCAAGGCCGCGGTGATTCATCTCACGCGCTGTGTCGCCATGGAGTTGGGCGAATCCGGCGTGCGCGTCAATTCCATCTCGCCCGGCCTGATCGCGACCGGGATTTTCGGCAAGGCGCTCGGCTTGCCGGTCGAGGCGGCCGAGAAGACGCCGCAAGTGATGCGGGTCCTGGGCAAGAGTGCGCAACCCATCCCGCGCGCCGGGCTGCCGGAGGACATCGCGCAGGCGGCCGTGTTTCTGGCCAGCGATGAGTCGAGTTTCATCAGCGGTCACGATCTGGTGATCGATGGCGCCATGACCGGCGGGCGCAACTGGTCGCAACAGCAGCAGGGCTATGTTGCCATGCGCAAGGCGCTTGATCAGCCAGGATAGAGCCAATCAGGAGATCCCGCATGGCGCTCGTTCTATATGGGCACGCCTTTTCCTCGTACACGCAGAAGGTACTCATCGCGCTGTACGAGAACGGCACCGCCTTTGAATTTCGCGGCCTCGGGCCGGATTCGCCGCAGCACTCGGCCGAATGGCTGCGGCGCTGGCCGCTGCGCAAGTTCCCGCTGCTGGTGGATGGAGACCGCACCGTCGCGGAGAGCAGCATCATCATTGAGTATCTGCACCTGCTGCACCCCGGAGCGGTGCGGTTGCTGCCCGCTGCGGCGCTGGCGGCGCTTCAGGTGCGGTTCCTCGACCGCTGCTTTGACCTGCACGTAATGAATGCCGCGCAGCATGCCGTGGATGGTGCGCTGACGGGGGATCCGGTGAAGCGCCGCGAGGGACTGGCGCTGGCGGTGGAAAAGCTGGAACGCGCCTACGCCTGGTTGGAGGGCGAGCTTGCCGGCAGAACCTGGGCGGCCGGCGAGGAATTCACGCTCGCAGACTGCGCGGCCGCGCCGGCGCTGTTCTACGCCGATTGGGTGCATCAGATATCCGAAAAGTTTGTGACGCTGCGCGCCTATCGCGCACGCCTGCTCACCCGCCCATCCTTCGCCCGCGCGGTCGAGGAGGCACGGCCGTTTCGCGCCTATTTTCCGCTGGGGGCGCCGGATCGGGACTGACCCCCTGCGCCAGGCACTGGCGCGACCATCACCGTTGCCTCTCAGGAACAAATCAGTTGCAAAGCAGCAACTGCCAGGTGAGGGAGCAATCCTACAGCCATGACCCCGACAGCCTGTTAGGATTTGCCGCACAGGTTAAGGAGGATTTCCCTATGCGCAATTTGCAGAAGGTTGGAACCGCACTGGCGTGCGCGTTCTTGTTCGCCGGTGCCGGCGCCGTGGCCCAGGAGGAGCACGGTCATGAGGCCGCCGCCCGCCCGGCTCCCCATGGGGAGGCTCCGCGCGGTGAACCCCACGCGGGACCCAAGGGCTACGAGCGGGTCGCGCCGCCCAAGGGCTGGAATACCCGCCCGACTGCCGTCGATCATGCCGCCTACCAGCACAATTTCCGCGCTGCCCGCAGCTTTCATATCGGACCCTATCATCGACCCGCAGGTTGGGCACCGCATACCTGGGCCTACGGACAGATACTGCCGCGCGCCTATTGGACATCACAGTACATCCTGGCTGACTACTGGCTGTTCGCGCTCGAAGTGCCGCCCGCCGGCTACGAGTGGGTGCGCGATGGTTCTGATGCGCTGCTGATCAGCGTCGATAGCGGTGAAATCCTGCAGGTCGAGTACGGGGTTTTCGCCTAGTCACCCGGCGGCCGCGGGCGAGTCACTCGCCCTCGAGCCCGTAGCGCAGCTGCAGGGCATCCAGGATCGACCACAGCAGTTCCAGTTTGAAGCGCAGTATTTCCAGTGCCCGGGCCTGCGCTTCACGGGTGCGAAAATGATCCAGCGTGACGCGCAGTCCGTACTGTGCGTCACGCGTGGGCAGTGAAACCCGCGAGCGGAAGTACTCAAAACCTGAAGTCTCGATCCAGCTGTAGTGCACCGGCCAGGTCGCGAGGCGCTCCTGGTGGACCGAGGGTGCGAACAGTTCCGTCAGCGATGCGCACACCGCCTCCTGCCAGGGCTGCCGCCGCGCGAAATTCACATAAGAGTCGACGGCAAAGCGCACGCCGGGCAGCACCTGGTCCATGGACCAAAGCTCATTGGAGGTCAGCCCCACGGCCTCACCCAGGCGGATCCAGGACTCCAGAGCGCCCGCATCCCGGCCGTGACCGTCCTGCTCGAGGATGCGCAGCACCCACTCGCGACGGATTTCACGATCGTCGCAATTGGCCAGAATGGCCGCGTCCTTGAGCGGCATGTTGGCCTGGTAGTAGAAACGATTGGCCACCCAGGCGCGCACCTGCTGCACCGTCGCGCGCCCTGAATTCAACAGGACGTTGTAGGGGTGGTAGACATGATAGAAGTGGCCGGTCGCGCGCAGCTGGCGCTCGAATTCCACGCTCTCCAGGGGTGCCGAGTCGGGCGTCAATACCATCACAATACGGTTTCCAGGCCGCCGGCTGCGGCGGATTCAATAACGCGAATCAACATCGGAGTGGAACTGCGCCCCGGCAGGCCAGGACGGCAAGCGGTCAGCGAGTGCCGAGATAGGAGTTGATTTCCCCTGCGGATCGAAGCACAACGGACGGCGGCGTTTCCCACTTCATTGAGCGCACTCCAAACGGCAATGGTTCGTCCAAGGTGGCGCGCAGTCTGTCAGTGCCGAAAAGGCGGCAGGTGAGGCTATTCATGAATCGAAGCTCATGATATTCATGATTTTAGGGCCTGAACCGGGCCAGAGGGTGCTGACTTGAGCCTGCGTCTGCAGATCAACCTGATCATCGCGGTCATGATGACCTTGTTCATCGGTACGCTGGTGTACCAGCAGATGGAAGACACCCGCAGCAGTGTCCGCGAGGAAATCCAAGGCTCGAATCGGGTCGCCATCCAGCTGCTGACGGCGGTCTCCGGCGTGTACGAGGAATCCGGCGTCCGCGGCATGCTGAACTTCCTGCATCAACTGGGCCGGATCCGCGCCAATGAGGTGACCCTGTACGACCCTGCCGGTCAGCTCGTGTACTCCTCGCCCGCATCGATCTACAAGCCGGGCCGCAATGCACCGGCGTGGTACGCGAGCCTGGTCGCGCCGGTCGTACAGCCTTCGCAGATCGGAATCGGCGGCGGGCGGCTCATCCTCCACGCGGACTCATCGCGTGCGGTTCTGGATGGCTGGGACGCCCTGGTGCATCTGGTGTGGATGGGCGCCATTGCGCTCGCGGTCATCAATCTGGCCGTGTTCTGGTTCGCCGGCCGGATTCTGCGACCGCTGCAGATTGTCATCGAAGGCCTGAAACGCATGGAGGCCGGTGACTACGGCGCCCGGCTGCCGACCTTGAGCGGACGGGAAGGGCGCCTGATGAGCGCCACCTTCAACCGCACCGCCCAGGCGGTTGCCGACAGTGTTGCGGATCGGCGAGCCGCCGCAGAGGCCCGTGATCGACTGCGGGAGAACCGCGAGTTCACCCAGATGATCCAGAGCCATATCGAGGAGGAACGTCGTACCATCGCCCGCGAACTTCACGACGAGCTGGGGCAGTCGATCACCGCCATCCGCAGCTTCGGCCTGATCATTCAGCAGCAGGCCGCACCGGGCAATGAGCGGGTGGCCGAGGCGGCACGACTGGTGGTGCAGACCGCGGGCGATATGTACGACGCCGTGCACGAGATGATCCCGCGGCTGCGGCCGTTCGCGCTGGATTCCTTTGGCTTAGGGGATGCTGCCGGAGACCTGGTGGCGGCCTGGCGCACCCGCCAGACCGGCGTTGCGATCCTGCTTCAGGTTGCGGAGCCGCTGCCGCAGCTTGATGCCGCGCAGTCCCTGTGTGCGTATCGCATTCTTCAGGAAGCACTGACCAATGCCATTCGCCATGCCGCGGCCCGGCAGATCACGGTGAGCGTGAGTACCGGTCCGGATGAACTGCTGGTGCGCGTCCTCGATGACGGCTGTGGTCTGCCCCCGGGCTGGGAACAAAGTGGACACTACGGTGTGCGTGGCATGCGTGAACGAGCGGTCGCTTCGGGAGGCACTCTGCAGTTGATTTCAAAACCTGACCATGGAACTGAGGTGCTGGCCCGCCTGCCCCTGAGGCCCCCGGCATGAGCCAGACGACCGTCATGCTGGTGGATGACCATGATGTGGTGCGGGTAGGCTTCAGGCTGTTGCTGCAGGCCGCCGAGGACCTGCAGGTGGTGGCGGAGGCGCAAAGCGGAGAACAGGCGGTCACGCGTTACGCGGAGGCCAAGCCGGACATCGTGGTCATGGACCTGGCCATGGCTGGCGCCGGCGGCATCGAGGCCATAAAGCGCATCATCGCTCGTGACCAACGGGCACGAATCCTGGCGCTGTCGGCCCACGAGGACATGAGCCACCCCAAGCGCGCGCTGAAGGCCGGCGCGCTGGGCTATCTGTCCAAACGAACCGCACCGGAGACCCTGATCGAGGCCATTCGCATCGTGGCCGCCGGCGGCATGTACATCGATGCGGCGATTGCCCGACACATGGCGGCCCAGGATCTTTCCGGTTCCGCCAGTCCGATCGAGCAGCTTTCGGAGCGTGAATTCCAGGTTTTTGTGCAGCTGGCGCACGGGCTGTCGGTCAATCGCATCGCGGAGATGCTGCATCTGAGCCCCAGCACCGTGGGTACTCACCTGTACAACATCAAGCAGAAGCTGGCGGTGGGCAACCAGGCGGAACTGACCCTGATAGCGGTGCAGAACGGCCTGATCCAGCTCTAGGGCCATCCGCGATATATCCGAATAGATACAACGAGATGCACTGGCGTTCCGACCCCTCTCGCACGCATCATTACGCCACTGACCCCGGCCGTGCGCCCGTGGGGTGCCGTTGATTAGGAGGGGGCCGAAAATGAAACGCTCAAAGATCATTGTTGTTGTCGTGGTGGTAGCGCTGCTGGCCATCATGGCCTGGATCATGTTCGTTCCGGGTCCCATGGCCTTCGCCGCCGGCCAGCGTGTCGCGCTGGCGCAGTACCACGGCAACCCCACCGGCGTCCCCGCGGACCTGACGGCCGCGGATCCCTTGGCACACGGTCGCTACCTGGCGCAGGCGGCCGACTGCGAAGCCTGTCATACGGCCGAAGGCGGCCAGCCCTTTGCCGGCGGCCGGCCCTTCCAGACGTCCTTCGGGACCATCTATTCCCCCAACATCACCCCGGATGTGAAAACCGGCATCGGTTCATGGAGCGATGCGGATTTTCTGGCTGCCGTGCATGAAGGTCGCGACAAGAACGGTGAGCACCTGTATCCCGCGTTTCCCTACGCCGCCTATACCTACCTGACCGATCAGGATGTCCTGGCCATCAAGGCCTACATCTTCAGTGTGCCCCCGGTCAGCAACGTCGCACCGTCCAATACCCTGCGCTTCCCCTACAACCAAAGGGCGCTGATGGCGATCTGGGCGATGCTGTATGACCCGGACAAACGTTTCGAGCCGGTGGCGGATCGCTCCCCGACCTGGAACCGCGGGGCCTACCTGGTGGAAGCCCTGGGACATTGCGGTGACTGCCATACACCGCGCACCCTGCTGCAGGCGCTGAACAACCGCGAAAAATTCAAGGGCGGGATGGCCGAGGGTTGGCGGGCCTACAATCTCAGCAGCGATGCAGCCTCCGGAATCGGTTCCTGGACCCCGTCCGAGCTGCTGCAGTACCTGTCGACCGGACACTCGATGAACCGCGGCTCGGCCTTCGGGCCGATGGCGCAGGCCGTGCACTTGAGCTTTCAGAATCTGACACCCTCGGACCTGGGTGCCATCACCGAATATGTGCGCAGCGTGCCGCCCATTGCGAGTGCGGATCTGCCGGCGCCCAAGCTCGCCCGTTCCTCCCAATACCCGACCGATGACAGCGCCGACCCCGCGATGGCCACCGGGCGCCATCTGTTCGCGGGAACCTGCAGCGGCTGTCATACCTGGACGGGTGCCAATGACTTTGTGCCCTACGCGACATTGACCGGGACGCGGGCGGTGAACGATCCAACGGCGACCAATGTGGCATTGGCCATCTTGCGTGGCGCCAGCCCGCTGCCGGCCTCCGGTGCGATCGCAACCATGCCCGCCTTCGGGTCGGTCTGGAATGACGATCAGATCGCCGCGGTGTCCAACTACGTCATCGCCCGCTTCGGCGCACAGCCCTCATCGATCTCGCCGGCTGAGGTCGGGAAGCTGCGCGCGACCTTGTAGGCTGAGGGGCGCGCGGCCCCGTTGTGCATCTGCTTGCCCGGATGTTCCGTATTTAGGGCATGTGGATCATGCGCTTCGTAAAATATGTCAATCCGGACTATAGTCCGAGCCTCATCGGCCGCGAGCAACGCGCTTACGCATGAGCCTGTCGGACACGAGTCGCGCCTCATTGGAAGTGCTGCTGGTCCAGGTTGCCCTGGGCAATCGCGCGGCCTTTGCTGAGCTGTATCAGGGGACGGCGAGTCGCCTGTTCGGCATATGCCTGCGGGTGCTGAACCAGCGCTCCGAGGCCGAAGATGCGCTGCAGGATGTGTACACGGCCGTGTGGCGCAAGGCCGCGCAATTTGATCCTTCGAAGGCCAGTGCGAGCACCTGGCTGGGGATGATTGCGCGCAACAAGGCCATCGACCGGCTGCGCGCATTGCCCTTGCACCAGGCGCGCGCCGGGCTGGAAGCGGCAGAGGAGATCGTGGATTCCGCCGTGTCGCCGGCGCAGGCGGCACAGACCGAAACCGATCGGGCGCAACTTGAACATTGTCTGGAGCGACTTGAGCCCAAGCGGCGTTCGCTGATCCGTTCGGCCTTCTTTGATGGCCTGACCTATGAGGAGCTTGCGGCCAAGATCGAGGCTCCGTTGGGCTCCATCAAGAGCTGGATCCGTCGCGGCCTGCTGCAACTACGGGAGTGCCTGGACCCGTGAACAGCCCAATCCTGCCAGGCGAGAACGGTCCGGACTCCGTTGATCCGCCGCCCGATGATGTGCTGGCGGGAGAATTCGTGCTGGGTGTGCTCGACACGACGCAGCGCCGCCAGTTGCAGGCGCGGATACAGACTGACCGCGCCTTCGCGCGACGCGTGGAGGACTGGGAGCGGCGCCTCGCACCCCTGCTGACGGACATTCAACCGGTGCAGGTGCCCGACAGCGTCTGGACAGCCGTGTGCGCGCGGTTGGGATGGACCGATCGTGAGCCTGAGGCGCCAGCGACGGGATTCTGGCAGCGTCTTGGCTTCTGGCGCGCGGCCACCGTTGTCGCCAGCATCGTCGCCATCGCCGCGATCGGCTTCAGCCTCGATCGTTCGCTGTTTCCGGGCCTGCAGCCCGGCCTGCAACTGGAAAGTGCCGCCAAGCCGGTTACGCCGCTGCAGCGTGATGACGGTACACCGGGTTGGCTGGCATCAGTGGACTCTGAGCAGGGCACGGTACTCATGGTTCCCGTGCCAGCCGCTGCCGATGCTCAGGGCCGGGTGCCCGAACTGTGGCTGATCCCGGCGGGTAAGGCCCCGGTTTCACTCGGCGCCGTTTCACTGAACCGGTCGCATCTGGTGACGGTGCCGCAGAACGCACGCGCGGCCCTGGTGGCCGGTTCGACTCTGGCCATTACGCTGGAATCGGCCGCTGGCATACCGCACGCGGCGCCCACCAGCGCGATCATTGCCAAGGGCACCATCCAGCCGCCGAGCGCCTAGCAGGCCCCTTTCCTGCGCCCAGTCCCATCTGTTACTCTATCGTAGAGTACTCTGTACCACAAAGTTAACGGGCAACTGTGAGCATTCGACGCGCCATCACCCGACCCAGTGGGCTGCTGCCACTCATCATGTCCGGGCTCGCCCTGTACGTGGTCGTGCTACACCTGGTGCTGTTCGGTGCCGGACCCCAGAGGCAGGTGGGTCGCCCGGATGAGGGGCCCGAAGCGCACATCTGGCAGATCCTGATGACGGGGCAGATGCCCATTGCCCTGTACTTCGCCATCCGCTGGTGGCGCGGTAACCCGCGGGGGACTGTGTCGGTTCTGGGGATTCAGATACTGGCGTGGCTGGCGGCGGCGGCCCCGGTTTTTCTACTCAGGTGGTAAGGGCCTTTGACATCGATCTGGTTCAAACGCATGGGCTGGTTTTACGCGCCGGCCTCCGTCGTTGGCATCATTGCGAATGTACTCGCCGTGCTGTTTTGTGTGACGGTGTTTCGTGCCGTTGACCGGCATTCGCACTCTGTCAGCGATACGCTCTAAGGCGTGTTTCCATTTTTCGTCTGCACCTTCCTGATGCTTGACTGGCTCGGGCGCAAAACCAGCAGCCCGAGCGATTGAGCGCGCGCCTCACGGCGTCATGCACAAGGAGGAGCGGATCAGGAAGCGCCAGCCCAGCGGCGCTTCCAGAGAAAAGCTCGCGCCGCGCCCGGGCACGACATCCACCACCCATTGGGTGTGAGCCCAGCGGCGGAACTGTTCACGGTCCATCCAGAAGCCGCAACCGACGATCTCGCCCACTTTTTCGTCGACGCCGCCGAGCTTGAACTCATCGAGCGGGAAGCACATGGGCGCGCTGCCGTCACAGCAGCCGCCGGAGAGGTGAAACAGCAGCGGCCCATGCTCGCTCTTGAGCTGCTCGATCAGCTGCCGAGCGGCCGGGGTGACCCCGACACGACCCAGTTGCGTGACCGTCTCGTTCACGTGCTGGCCTTAGAAGAACCCCAGCGCCTTGTCGCTGTAGCTGACCAGCACGTTCTTGGTCTGCTGGTAGTGGTCCAGCATCATCTTGTGGGTCTCACGACCGATGCCGGACTTCTTGTAGCCACCAAATGCGGCGTGCGCGGGATAGGCGTGATAGCAGTTGGTCCACACGCGGCCGGCCTTGATGCCGCGCCCGAAGCGGTAGGCAGTATTCACATCACGGGTCCACACCCCTGCGCCCAGTCCATACAGGGTATCGTTGGCGATCTCCAGCGCCTGCTCGGGCGTGTCGAAGGTCGTCACTGACACCACCGGCCCGAAAATCTCTTCCTGGAACACACGCATCTTGTTGTGGCCTTCAAATACCGTGGGCTTGATGTAGTACCCGCCGGCGAGATCACCCGGCAGCTTGTTGGGTTCACCGCCGGCCAGGACCTTTGCGCCCTCTTTCTTGCCGATATCAAAATAGGACAGGATCTTCTCGAACTGGTCGTTGGAAGCCTGGGCACCGATTTGCGTGCTCATTTCGTACGGATCGCCCTGACGGATCCCCTTGACCCGCTTGACGGCGCGTTCCATGAAGCGCTCGTAAATGGATTTCTGCACCAGCGCGCGCGACGGGCAGGTGCACACCTCGCCCTGGTTCAAGGCGAACATGGCAAAGCCTTCGAGCGCCTTGTCATAGAAGGCATCATCTTCGCGCACCACATCGGCAAAGAAGATGTTGGGGGACTTGCCGCCCAGTTCCAGCGTGACCGGAATGATGTTCTCGGAGGCGTACTGCATGATCAGCCGCCCCGTGGTGGTCTCTCCGGTGAAGGCGATCTTGTTGATACGCGGATTGGCAGCCAGCGGCTTGCCGGCTTCCAGACCGAAGCCATTGACGATGTTGAGCACGCCGGGCGGCAGCAGATCCTGGATCAGTTCCGCCCACACCAGGATCGAAAGCGGTGTCTGCTCGGCGGGCTTGAGCACCACGGCATTGCCGGCGGCCAGCGCCGGGGCGAGTTTCCAGGCCGCCATCAGGATCGGGAAATTCCAGGGAATGATCTGCCCCACGACGCCCAGCGGCTCGTGATAGTGGTAGGCGACCGTGTCCTCATCCAGTTCGCCCAGCGAACCCTCCTGCGCCCGTACGCAGCTTGCAAAATAGCGGAAGTGATCCACCGCCAGGGGCAGATCCGCGAGATTGGTTTCGCGGATGGGTTTGCCATTGTCGTAGGTTTCCACCGCGGCCAGGAACGGCAGGTACTGTTCCATGCGGTCCGCAATCTGGTTCAGAGTCCGGGCACGGGCCGCCACCGCAGTGCGGCCCCAGGCCGGCGCGGCGGCATGCGCCGCATCGATGGCCTTCTCCACATCTTCGGCCTGAGAGCGCGGGATCTGGCAGATCACCTGGCCGGTGGTGGGGGAGATATTGTCGAAATAGCCACCCTTCGCCGGCTCAACCCATTTGCCGCCGATGAAGTTTCCGTAGCGGCTGCGCAGGGGCAGGGTGCGCTCCAGCGTCTTGAGATGTGCGGCGAAGGAGCCGCTGTGGTGCAGGTTCGACTCACTCGAAGCACGGCCGAGGGTGGAGGGCGAGGCATTCATGGGTGTCTCCTTGCGCAGCTGAAGGACGCAATAGATGATCGGTGCGCCATGCTCCGAGTGCCCCGTTGATGTGTCAAGCTCGGTCGGGGCTTGGGGTTTGTCTTGACAATGGACAGCGGGGGCGGATAAGTAACTGCCACCCGGACCTGGTGTGCTCAAAGAGGGGGGAATGATGAATAAGAATCCACGGCTTGCCGGCCGCGCGCGCGTGCTCGGAACGGTGCTACCTGCGCTGACGCTCCTGCTTGCCGGCGCCCTGCCGGCCCCTTCGATACGCGCCCAGAACGCGCCCGCCGGCGCCGGCAGCTGTGCCCCCCACGGCGATCTGCATTTCGTTTGTAACCTGATCAGCGTCGAGGACTTTCTGCCCGTGGACGGCGGACGCTGGCTGGTGGGCGGCTCCTATGTCGAAAAATCGGTGGGCCTGTACCTCATCGACACCCGGGCCAAGACGGCCAAGCCGCTCACACTGTCGCTGGCGGCGACCCCGGATCCGTTGTACGCAGGCTGTGCGGCGCCGGATCTGAAGAACCTGCAGACCCACGGTCTTGATGTGCGCAAGGTCAACGGCCTCACCACGGCATTTGTCATCAACCATGGCGGCCGGGAGTCGGTGGAGATTTTCCGTCTGCATCCGGCGGCCGCCACGGCCGAATGGGTGGGCTGCGCCGTGGAGCCGGATGGCGTCAGCGGCAACGCCATCACCGCCCTGGCACATGGCGCCTTTGCCCTGACCAAGTTCATGGACACGCGTGACAAGCAGGGCTTCCAGCACATCCTGGCAGGACAGGTCACGGGCGCGGTCTTCTTGTGGACCCCGGGCAAGGGGTTCGCTGAAGTTCCGGGTACCGAACTGTCCGGGGACAATGGCATTCTGAGTTCCCCGGATGGCCGCTGGCTGTACATCAATGCCTATGGCAGCCGCGAGATCTACCGCGTGCCGCTTTCCGGTCATGGCAAGCGCGCCATCGCCAAGGTGGACTTCTGCCCGGACAATCTGCGCTGGGCGCCGGATGGGTCCATTTTCGTCACCGGTCAGTTCATCGATGCGAAGAACATGAACGGCCTGCGCGGCTGGGCGACGGTACGGTTGGACCCCAAGAGCATGATGACCACTCCGGTGGCCAAGGAACCGGGCATGAAGGAGTTCGACAACGCCACCAGCACCGTGCAGGTCGGCGACACGCTGTGGTTCGGTACCTTCCGCGGTGACCGCATGGCGTATATGCCGGCACCGAAGCCCTGAGCGCACCGGTGGCGAAGAAGCTCTCGGGCGTTGCGGCGCGATGCCTGTGCGCGCTGGCCGCGGTTCTGGCGCTGGGACTTGGTTCGGCACGGCTGCGGGCGGCCGATGCGCCCTGTGACCGGACCTGTCTGAAGGGCTTTATCGACGCTTACATGAATGCGCTGTCGCAGCACGATCCCTCGCAGCTGCCGCTGGCCGCCAATGTTCGCTTCACCGAAAACGGCGCCCAGGTGCCACTGGGGGAAGCGCTGTGGGTGACGTTCACCAAGCCCCTGGCGTACCGACACTACTTTGCCGACACGCAGACCGGGCAGGTGGCGGCCTTCATCACCTTGATGGAGAACGACTATCCGGACTATATGATGCTGCGTCTGCGGGTGCGGGATCACAAGATCTCGGAGATCGAGACCATCATCAGCCGCAACAACCCACGCATTGTGGCCATGCCGCCGTTTGATCCCATGTGGGAACAGGACGAGCCGGTCGGTCAGCGTTTGACGCGCGCGCAGCTCATCAAGGGCGCAGTGGCTTATCTGACGGCCGTGGCGATGGCGGACGGCAAGCTCGCACCGTTCTCGGATGACTGTTCGCGCACCGAGGTGGGTCTGGTATCGGCCGTTGGCAAGGGTCGCAAGCCTCCCGCGGGGGATCCGCCATCGGCCACCGGGGATCAGTTCCAGGACGCCATCCGTGCCACCCTGGCGTTGAGCTGTGCGGATCAGCTCAATACCCGCGTGTACAGCTTCATCACGGGTTTTGATTACGCACGGATACCGCTGGTGGACGTCGACCGCCAGGTGGTATTAGGCGTATTCGTATTCCGGCGGCGCGGCAACATTCCCGGAGTCACCTACCAGGGCCAGTACTACCACTTTCCCTTCGGCATGCGCATGCCGGATGAGAACCTCGCGGGCGAGGCCTGGAAGTTTCGCGACGGCAAGATCACGCGCGTGGAGTCGACCTTCCTGGGCAACAATGTCTATCGCGCCGGGACCGGCTGGCCCGGCGGCATGCCGGGTGTGTCGCGGCCCGATTCGGCCAACAACCCCACCAAGTAGTCCTTCCATACGGCCGCGACGGTGTGCGTGCCATGACCGCGGGTGGCATCACTGATCGGAACGAGAATGAAGCGGCAGTGCGGCATCCGGCTCGCCATTGTTTGCGCGATCCCGAGCTCGGGCGGATTGATGAAATCGTCCGCCGAATTGAGGTAAAGCACCGGGACGGTGATGCGCTCCAGGTTCGCGCTGGGGTCGTAATTGCGGCTCGCCTGCACATAGTAGATGAGATCGTTGGCGTCGGTCTGCGCCAGCGTGCGTTTGAGGTAGTCCTCCACATAGGCCTCCGCAGCCGCGCGGGTGGGGTAGTGTTTCTGCATCTGCAGAGGACTTGAGCCCATGATCATCAGCAGCTCGTTGGCCGTCGTCAGGCCCTGGATGGGCTGGGTCTGGTATTCACCGCTCCGCCATTGCGGATCCTGTTCGATGGCCCGGACCGCCATGTAACGCATCATGCGATTGCGGCCCGCCAGCGCCGTCGGTAGACAGGCGAAGGGCGCCAGCGCATCGGCAAAGCCGACGTAGGTCTCACCCCATACGAACGACTGCATGCAGCCCATCGAGGTGCCGAGAATCAGCCGCAAGTGGTCGACCTTGAGCCCCTCGATGAGCATGGTGTGCTGGCTGCGCACCATGTCGTCGTAGTCATAGTGTGGAAAATGCGCGTGCAGACCATCGGAGGGTTTTGAGGAGCTGCCATGCCCGATGTCATCCGGCAGGATGATGAAGTACTTGCGGATGTCCAGGGGTTGACCGGGGCCGAACAGAACCTCGGAGAACAAAGGGTTCAGCAGGGAATGGGCATCACCGCCCGTGCCGTGCAGCAGCAATACCGCATTGTCAGTATGCCCCTGCGCGTCTGTATGAGGGGTGCCCAGCGTCAGGTAGTGCAGCCGCAGCTGCGGCAGGATCTCGCCGTTGCCGAAGCGGAAGTTGGCGATGGTGAAGGTCCCGTCCTGTGTCGGCCACGCAGTATCGGCACCAGCGATTCCGCTCAGCGAGGCGAAAATCAGGGCGGCGAGCACGCGGCGCATTCGAACCTCCGAAGTCCAAGGCTGGAGGACAGCTCTCAGCCTATCAGGCCTGAGCCCGCGCATGTGCACATGCGGCATCGCGAGGGCGTAGCAATTGTAATGTTATCCTTGGTTATGGCCGGGCGGACCGGCCAATCAGGGGGATGCATGTATCAGAAACCGACGGTGCCGCAATCTATCGGCGGCGTGCTTGATGACACCCTGCAGCTCTTCAAGGCGTCGCTGTCCAAGTGCGTGCTGCCGGCGCTGCTCATCAGCGTTATCACGACCTCATTGTCCCTGTTCCAATTGAGCCGCCAGCCAGTGGCGACCACGCCCGCGGCGACTTTCCAGGCATTCGTGGCGCGCTACCAGAGCGCTTCGCCGAGTTCATTTCTCCTGGTCCTGCTCAGCTGGCTGCTGGAATTGGTCTTTTACGGCATTCTGATCGTGATCATCGCGGACGTTTCGCGCGGCGCGTCACCCGCGCTCGGGACCTCGATTGCGACCGCGCTGAAGCGTCTGCCGGCGATGGTCGGGGCCTCAATCGTGATCTTCATCGTCAGCATCATCGGCTTCGGAATTGCAGTTGTTCCGGTCATCGTCGCTGCGGTGCGTAGCCGGGGCGGGACGCCGACGGAAGTTCTTACCGCCGTGGGGCCGATGATTCTGCTGTGCCTGGTACTGATATTTCCGGTGATCTATGTGCTCAGCCGCATGCAGCTGTTCCTGGTGCCGCTCGCCTCGGAGGCCCAGGGACCACTGCGCTCGATCGGGATCAGCTGGCGCCTGGTGGGAGGAAACTGGTGGCGCACGGCCACGGTGGTATTCATCCTCGGCATCATCGTCTACATCCTGATCATCGTCGTCTCAGGACTCGCCGGTGGCATCGCCCTCATGGTGGCCGGAGTTCCGGCGAGCGCCACGCGGGCGGCCGGCACCGTGGGTCTGGTGGAAGCGCTGATGAGTGGCCTGATACAGGTGATCACGGCGCCGCTCATGGCCGCACTGTACGTAACGCTCTATCAGGACCTGTTGTTGCGCAAGGGCGGCAGTGATCTTGAGGCGCGCCTCGGAGCACTGCCCAAGGGCTGAGCCTACGATGATGCGACGCATCGCATGGGTCCATCCGGCAGCCATACTGGCCGCCTTGCTGCTGTCAGGCCCGTCGGCCGCGCAGACGCTTGCGCCGGGCGATGCAGATGCGCCGGCGCGGGCCGCCATCTCGGCCTGTATGGGCAAAGTCAGCGAGGCGACCACCGGCTTGGAGCAGCTGGAAGTATTGTGCCCCGAGCTGACATCGGGCCTGCAGGCGGCGCAGGTCGGGTCGCTGATCATTCCAAGTTCGCGCGAACGCCTTGACCGTCAATCCCTGATGCTCTTGGGACAGCTGTTGCATCCACCGAGCACGGCAGCGCCCGCCGTGTCGAAGCTGGTGCCCTTTCTGCATGAGCAGACGGCAGGACCGGCGACGGCACGCCCATGGTGGCGACGATTGTGGGATTGGCTCGTGGCCCGGTTGGGCCGTCCACGGCAGAGCAGTTCTGATCCGTGGCTGGCGGAGTTCGCGCGCCAGCTGGGGGCGGCGTATTGGTTGTGGCAGGCGATCATCTGGGGCACGCTCATTGTATTGCTGATTGGCGCGGCGATACTGGTCAAGCTCGAGGTGGGAGCGATGGGCCGCAAATCGCCTGACGACCCCACGAACGTGATTCCCCATGCACGCCCCGGCCCCCACGGGTCACCACTGGCTTCAATGCGTCAGGCGCCGCTGGCACAGCGCCCGGGCCAATTGTTCGCGATGCTGATCTCGCGGCTGGTCTCGGCGGGGCGCCTGCCGCCGGATCGCAGCCTGACGCATCGCGAAGTGGTTCGCAAAGCGCAGCTGGACGATGCCGAGCAGCGTCGCTTGATTGAGTCCCTGGCACGGGCGTGTGAATGGCAGTTGTACTCCGGTAGTGGCGCCCTCCCGGATGATCTGGATGCCCTGCTGGCTCAAGGCGAGGATCTCTATATCACCGGCTGGGGCCGGCCGATGGAGGGCTGAGTGAAGGAGCGCCTGGTTTCGCTCGGGCTGGCCGCCGCTGCGTTGGCGCTGTTCTGGATTCTGTTGTTCCCCAAGCCGCAAGGCGTGCCCGGCGCGCCGCGCCCCCTGACGACGGGCGCGGACGAGGAGGGCTATGAGGCGACGGCACGCTGGTTGGCTGCCGCCCGTGTACCCACTCTGGCTTTGCACAGGCGATTCGATCAGCTGGCGGACCGCTCGGTCAGTGCCGCACCTGCGGGCAATCTCCTGATCATGACGCTGCCGTACGATGTGGTGCTGCAGCCCAATGAGTATGCGGATCTCGACGCCTGGATTGCCAGGGGCAATACGGTGCTGGTGCTTGCGGCGCTGGACGACACGCCCCTGTGGGGCGCGGTCTCGGGTAATTTCATCCCGCAGCTGCAGAGGATCGTGCGCATCGAGTTCACCGCCATCCACAAACCGGGAACCGACGCGGCAACCGAAGTCAGGTCCAGTCTGTCTTCGTTGATGACAACCGAACCGGGCGCCATTGAACTGCAGTCCAGCGGTCGGCCCGCCCTGCTCGAAGGGGTCAGGCAGCTGCAGGCACGCTCGCCACTGCCATCCGAGCAATGGCAGGCAAAGGCCATGGATTCAGCCCCGGTGCTGGAACTGGCGCGGCGGGCGGACACCGCCGAACCGGTGATGTGGATCAAGCCCGCGGGCGGCGGCGCACTCATCGTCAGCGCATTTGCCAGTGTTTTCAGCAATGCCGTGGTTGGCAAGAAAGACAATGCCCGGCTGCTGTCGAATCTCATTGCCTGGTCACTGCGCCCCGGCGGGCGGGTCATCTTCGATGACGCACATCAGGGGACCATGGAGGAATATGATTCGGCGAAATTCTTTGCCGACCCGCGTCTGCATCACACGCTGCTGTGGCTGGTGGGCCTGTGGTTGGCGTGGGTGCTCGCCTCCCAGCCGCTGCGCGCCTCGGCCGCGCATGGCACGGGGCTGGATGAAAGTGCCATGTTGCGCCTGACGGCCCGGTTTTTTGCCGGCGTGCTGCGGCCAGTGGCCAGTGCCCAGTGGCTGCTCGACGAATTCTTCGATCGGCTGCGGCGCAGGCACGGGCTGATGAATTCAGGCGCCCCGCCCTGGGAGTGGCTTACCGCGCATGCCGGAATCGATGGTGGACTGCTCGATGAGCTGCGGGATTTTTATGCCCGCACGCACCAGGGCGAGCGCGTCAGCCTGGTCAGGCTGCAGCAAGTTCTTTCGCAGATTTCAGGAAGTACCTCATGACGAATGCACTGCAGGATCTGGAGTCCGCTCTTCAACAACGGCTTGGCGAGGTGGTGCTGGGCCTCGCCCCGGCCGTGCGCGCCTTGAGCATCGCGGTCGTGGCGCGCGGACACGTGCTGGTGCAGGGCGTGCCAGGCATCGGCAAGACACTGCTCAGCAAGTCCCTTGCTGCGGCCCTGGGCGGGAGCTTCAAGCGCGTGCAGGGCACTTCGGACCTCATGCCCACCGACATCACCGGCACACATCTTTTCGATGGCTCGAAAAATGCCTTTGTGTTTCGTCCCGGACCTTTGTTTGCCGATGTCGTGCTGTTCGATGAGGTCAATCGCGCAGGGCCACGGACTCAATCCGCGCTGCTTGAGGCGATGGAGGAGCGGCAGGTGTCGGTCGACCGTGAGATATTTGCGCTGCCGGCGGACTTTCTGGTGATCGCAACCCAAAATCCGCGCGAGTTCGAGGGCACCTATCCGCTGCCCGAGTCGCAGCTCGACCGCTTCATGCTGCGGCTGGACCTCACCTACCCGGCGGCGGAGGCTGAAACTGACATTCTGCTGCGCTACACCGGGGTCGCGGCCGAGCCCGCCAGGCCGGTCAGCAGCGCCGTGGCGCCGGGACTGGTGCACGAGGCGCGCATGGCTGCCGAACAGGTGCACATTTCCCCGGAGCTGTGTGCCTATGTGCTGGCGGTCGCCAAGGCCTCACGGGAGCATGCGCAGCTGTCGCTGGGCCTCTCCACACGAGGCGCGCTGGCACTGTTGCGGGCGGCTCGCATTCTGGCGGGCATCGAGGGCGCCGCATTCGTGACCGCGGATGATGTGAAGGCCGTCGCGCCGATGGTACTGCCGCATCGCCTGATGCTCACGGGCGATGCAATGCTCGCTGATGTGACCGAGAGCGAAGTCGTGGCCCGAATTCTGGAGCAGGTGCCGGCGCCGCGATGAACCTGCGGCAGACCGGCCTGGTATTGATCCTGCTGAGCGCGCTGCTGGGCATCGCGGCGCAGTGGGCGGGGGTTGCGGCAATGAGCAACCTTTGGGCACTGCCCCTGGCGTTGCTGCTGCTGGGATTGGGCTATGAACGCTGGGTGTGCGCACGCGCCGTGCTGCAGCTGCGCATCGATTCGCCCGAGCCCTGGCACCTGGCAGATGCCGGTGAGCTGCTCTGGCGGCTGCACCATGCGTTGCCGCGAACCCTGACCATAGTGGTGGCGCCGCGCCTGCCGGCGGCAGTCGCCAGTACCAGCGAACTGCGCACGGTCAATGTGCCGGCCGGGCAGGGGGCGACCATCGACGTTCACGCCATGTCGCGTCGCCTGGGTGCGATTGACTGGCCCGCGCAGCCGGCGCGGATTGCGGGCCCGCTGGGTCTGGCATGGTGGTCGGTGCTGTTGCGGGGCAACGGTCGCGGCACCGTGGTGCCGGCGATGCTGGAGCTGAAGGAGGTTGCGGTTGGCGCGGCATTGTCCGGAACGCGGCTGAGCCGGGCCATCGGCCCCGGCGCGCAAGTCGAACAATTGCGCGACTACCGACCAGGGGATCCGTTGCGGGTCATCGACTGGCGGGCGACTGCGCGCCGCCGCAAATTCGTGAGCCGCGACTTCGCCGAAGACCAACATCTGGATGTCATTGCGGCCCTGGATGTGGGGCGCAGCAGCAAGATCCAGTGCGGCGAACTGGACCGCCTGGGACACTATGTCAATGCGGCGGCGCGTCTGGCGCAGTACGTGGTCGCCCAGGATGACCGCATCGGGCTGGTGATATTTGGTGATCAGCCTCTGGCTGTGATACCGCCCGCCCGCGGTCACGCCGGCGTGATGCGGGTGCGCAATCTGCTTGGCGAAATCCAGTCCCAGAACACCGATTCGAATGTCATCCACGCCGCCTCGCAGGTCCTGAAGCGAGTGCCGCAACGCAGTCTGGTGATTTTGATGACTGACATTGACGATGCAAGTTCCGAGGGCCAGCTCACCGCCGCCCTGCGCCTGCTGCAGCCCAGGCATCTGCCATTTGTGGCCTGCCTGAGCCAGCTCAATCCCGCCGCAATTGCCGACCGGGCGCCGCAGGACTGGCTGGATCCGTGGCTGTCGCTGGCGGCGGCACATGCTCTGTCACAGCGCGATCGGGGCATTCGTGCGCTGCGGGCGACGGGCGCGCAAGTGGTGTTGAGTGCCCCGGCCGACTTTGAGCGGACACTGTTCGATCACTATGCGAAGCTCAGACAGCAGCGGCGGATCTGAAGAACCATCCGGATAGCACTGCCAGCATCAGCGCCAGGTTCGCCAGCCCGATGAACACCCGAACCGGCCAGCCTATGGAGGTGTCCGGCGAAACGAAGCCCTCTATCAGACCGCAGATGATGAGCAGCGGAATGAGCGCCGCAAACAGTCGAGCGATTTTGGCCGTGCACTGCTGCAAAGAATCTCGCCGGCTGGCCAGCCTGGGACGGATCAGCGACTCACCCAGCGCCACTCCGGCGGCTCCGCCGAGGCACACCATCGATAGTTCCACCGTCCCGTGCGCGAAGATGAACTTCAACAGCTCGCCATCCAGGCCGTATTTGGCGGTGAAGGCAAACACGGCTCCCAGCATCAGTCCGTTGGTGGCGATGATGTAGAAGGTTCCCAGGCCGTAGAAGACGCCGGCCACGCAAGCGAAGATCGTCACCACGATGTTGTTGGTGAAGATTCTCACCGACAGCACCGAGGATGGCGTCACATTGAGGATCCCCTCAGTCCACAATTCGCCGCGCTGGACATGCTCGATCATGTCGCGACTGGCCACCAGTTCCACCAATGTTGGCCAGGTGTGAACCAGCCACCAGCCGGCTGCCGTGCACAGCGCGAATAACAGCCACACGCCCACCAGCACCGGCTTCAGCTCCCGGACCGTTGCCGGAATTTCCGCTGCATACAGGTGACGCAGCGACGCCAGAGTGTGGCGCGGTTCGCGATTGACGATGGCATGCAAGGACGCATACAGGGTTTCCAGTGCCTGTGTGATCGGATTGCCCGGCAGAGCCTTGCGCGCGCTGGCGACGTCCCGCGCCAGACCCCGATAGCCATCGAGCGCCTTCAGGGCATCCTGGCGCGAGAGGCGTCCGCGTCGCCAGGTCGGCAGCGAATCGCCCAGGCGACTCCAGATGGCGGATCGCTGTGCCAGCCAGGAGGGTGCCCGCAGGTTCGATTTCATCGGTTACTGCTGGACAGGGCGTTGCGCAGCTGTTGCTGCAGCGCCCGGTCATCCGCCGAGTCTTCCGACAGCACCGGCTGCGTCATTCCGGTCGTCGCCGTGATGCGGGTCAGCAGTTCACGGGTCAGGCGCCGCCGGGTGTCGGGCTGCAGCTCCTTCCAGCGCAGCAGGATGTCGTTACCGAGCGCCACCGTGCCCGCATCCAGCGTGGGGTTCAAAGAAAGAGATCCCAACTGCGCCAGTGCCTTGGCCTCGGTATCGCCGTCACGGACCAGCAGGGTTCCGGCGGCGAGGTCACCGAAGCGCAGTCGCTGCGCATTGAGCATGGTGGTGCACAGTCCGACGCCATAGAGGAAGGGCAGGCAGTCGATGAGACGCATCGCATTGCGGATCAGCACCGCGAGGCTCGAGGGCGTTCCGCCTTGACGGTTGACGATGCGCACGCCGGCCATGCGCTTGCCGGGCGTGCGCCCGCGCATCACCAGTTCCAGGATCGGATGATAGAGAAAATAGATCAGCGTGGCGGGCAGGGTCATGATCAGTACGGTCGCTACCGGGGACTTCGTCTGATTGTTGATCAGCCGGGTGATCAGAAAGGAGGTCGATGCAAACCAGCTCACGGCGAGCAGCAGCCTGATATGCCAGTCAATGATGAATGCATAGGCACGACTGCCCGGACCGGCAATGGCAAGTTCGACATCAACGCCGGTGGCGCTGGTGACGATCAGCGAGTCGGTACTCATATCCGCGCTCGATGGCTGCGAGCGACTACGGCAGGAACTCCGCACCGGGAGGCTTGCCGTCGATCCACAGCGGCGAGGGATCCCAATGCTCGGCAATCAGGCCCTGGTCGTTGATTCGGAACATGTCGAACCAGGTCGTGGCGTAGATGTGGCTCGGGTTCTTGGTGTCGCGCATCTTGCGCACGGTACTGACCGTGACGAAGTTGCCGTCGGCGACGATGTTGATGACGTGCATCAGCATGCGCGGCTGAATCGGCCGCGGCGGGCTCATGCGGCTGAAAAGCTCGACAAACGCGGCCCGCCCGGAAACCACATTGGGGTTGTGCTGGATATACCCCGCGTCCATGTACTTCGGCGCCTGATCCAGGTGCCGGCCTTCATACACGATGCGCCAGAAGTCGAACACGAACTTCTTGTTGCGCGCCAATTGCGGATCCTTGTCCTTCAGCAGTGACAGCTGGTCGGGGTTCTCGGTCGGGGTCTCCTGGGCCTGAAGCAAACTCAAGGGGGCGGCCGCCAACAGCGCGGCCAGCAGGCCGGCGCGCAGGATCCGTGTGACGTTCATGGCGTTCTCCAACCGGATTGGGACTCCGGCTGGGGATTCTACCGGTTGACGGGTCAATCCAGTACTGTCCTGAGGCGCTGGTAGCCGCTACGGGACATCGGCAGGTGGCTGCCATCGCTCAGGAACACCTGCCAGCTGTCCTTGGCATACGGTTCGATCCGGGCAATGCGCTCCACATTCAGCAAGAACGAGCGGTGGATGCGCACAAAGCGTGCGGGATCCAGCTGGGTTTCCAGCTGGGCGAGGGTCTGTTGTTTGCGATAACGCTTGCCGGCGGCGGCGATCAGCAGGTAGTCATCCTCGGCCTCGATGAAATCCACAGTGTGGATTGCCACGACATGCACGCGGGTCCCATCGCGGATCACCACCCGTTCCAGCCACTGTCCGGGGGGTCGGGCGGCAAGGGCCACCTGGGCGCTCAAGGCGGCACGCTCCGCGGCCGGTTCGCGCAGCCGCTCGCGGGCCCGCTGCAACGCCTGTTGCAGGCGCGCCGGCTCCACCGGCTTGAGAAGATAGTCCACCGCATGGATCTGGAACGCCTGTACCGCGTACTCGTCGTGGGCCGTGACAAAGACCACGGCCGGTGCGCGCGCACCAAGCAGTTCCATCACCTCGAAGCCGGAGAGTTTGGGCATCTGCACATCCAGCAGCATCAGATCGCATGGCAGCTCTTCGGCCATCTTCACCGCATCGAAGCCATTGGCGGCCTGGCCCGCGATTTGGACGTCCGCCACGCCGGCAAGCTGCTCGGCCAGATAGGAGCGTGCCAGGGCTTCGTCATCAACGATCAGGATGCGCAAGGGGTGCCTCCACCGCTATCGCCGGCAGTGCCAGCCGGACCCGGAATGTCTCAGGTTCGTTTTCCACATCCATGCGCGCACGAGTCCCGTACATGGACTCCACGCGGCCGCGGACATTGGCCAGGCCCAGACCGGTGCTGCGTGACCTTGGGCGATCCGCATCGCAGGTGTTCTCGACCACTATGTCCAGCAGGCTGCCGCGAACCTTCGCGCTGACCTTGATTTCGCCACCACCGATGAGGTGCGCGATCCCATGATGCACGGCATTCTCCACCAGCGGTTGCAGCAGAAGCGCGGGTACGCCCATGGCCAGTGCCTCCTCGCTGGCATCAAGGCTGCGTCGCAGCCGATCGCCGAAGCGTACCTCCTCAATGGCCAGGAAGGTCTCGACCAGGGTCAGCTCATCCGACATTGCGATGGTCTGCTGCGCGCCGAACTTGAGGCTCTTGCGAAAGAAATCGGCCATCAGCAGGCACATGCGTCGTGCCGCCGTCGCGTCCGAACCGATCAGTGCGGCAACCGAATTGAGGCTGTTGAACAGGAAATGCGGATCCAGCTGCCGTCGCAGGAAACTCATCTCCGCCTCGCGCGCCAACGCCCGCAGTTCCAGGGCGCGCCGCTCCGCATCCCGCGAGCGCTCCGAGGAGGCGACCGAGTACAGCCCCAGAATGGCGATCAGGACCCCGGCGCTGCCGGCGAACGCCAGCAGCGGAATGAGCGCGCCGGAATCAACCGGGGGGTTGAAATTGGCATACGCAAGCAAGCGCATCCACAGCGTCGCGGCGGCAAGCCATAGGCTCAGCAGCACGAAGCCGGTGCCCAGCCAGGTCCCCACCAAGCGCCAGGCGGGTGCCTCCCCCGCTCCCATGCCCCGTACCAGGTACCAGCAGGGCAGACACTGCAGGCCCATCACCACCGCCAGCGGAATGGCGAAGGCTCCTGCCCAGCGCAGCGTCGCCGAGCCCGTCACCGCGATCACGCCGGCGATGAGGGCCCCATAGGTGACCCACAGCAGCAGGTAACCCAGCAGCCGGCCGCGGTGGCTGAGAATCGGGTGCATCAGTCCTTGATCTCAACGCCACTCATGACGACCATACCCTGGATGATCAGATGCTTGGTCGCGGGCGCCGTGGCCGGGCGACGCTTGTCCGAAACGCCGCCCATCAGCGACACCACCCGCACCGTGACGTCCCAGTCGCGCGGCACCAGAATCTCAGCACCACCCATCAGGGCGAACACATCGATGGTGGCCGTGTCATGCGCCATGGGAGCATTTGACAGATCGATCTTGACCCCGCCCATGACGGCCGTGAGATCGGCACCCTCGAACGGCACCGTGGGACGCAGTTCGGAACCTGAAAAGATGGCGAAGGTGCGCATATAGGCGTCACCCATGCCTTCCGGGGCGGGTCGATTGAAGGCGCGCCACACCACTGAGCCACCGGCGAGCACCAGCAGCAGCGGTCCAATGACGGCCCAGAAGTGGATCTTGATCCATTGCTGTTGAGTCGCGAAGCCCCAGGCGCCGACGAACATCAGCACCAGCCCCAGCATCACCTGGTCATGTCTGCGCCGGGCCAAAAGCGCTGCACCAACGAGGAAGATGATGACCGGACCGAAATTGCGAAACACGAAGTGTGAGTCGATCAGGCCCAGGTTCCCCCCCAGCAGCACCGCGCCGGCGGCGATGATCACGACACCGATCAGGGCGACGCCAAGGGCGCGCGAGCGGGCATCTTCGGGATTGGACGGCGGAGAGTTGTACATAGGGCCTCCTTGCGGCTGGAGGCGACGTTACCCGCCACCCCTGGCAGGTGCTACAGCCTGCCGGCCAATTGCGGTTCGGCGCCGGTGAAACTGGTCCCGCGGCCGCCGGCCCGGTGGCCCATTCACCGGGCAAATGCGCTCAATGTCGACTATCCGAGGGGCCCCGAAGTTGTGTTAGGATCGCGCCCCCGCAGCGGCCGGTGCCGCCGGCTCAAGGCGAGCGCGATGGGCCCCGGATTCGGGTGCCGCAGAGCCTCACGAACCGTGTAAGACATTGATTACATTGGGAACTTGAAGTCCAGGCCCATAGCGCGGCGGTGATGTATTACGCGCCCGTAGCTCAGTTGGATAGAGCGCATGGCTACGAACCATGAGGTCGGGAGTTCGAATCTCTCCGGGCGCGCCAACTTAGGTGCATTGAGTTCTGAATATTCCAGGGATCTCTGAATATTCTGGCCAGTACCGCGCTCATTCGGCATCGGCGGCTCATATCTGGCCGTTCACACCAGAAATATCCGTAGGATGCTCGGAGGGCACCTCCGATGCTATATCAATGCCTTGGCTGCGACCGGAATGGGTTGAGGTCCTACGTTACCTGAGACCCTTCACCGTCGGCAGGGGACGCTGTAGTAACGCTGTGAGGGCGGTGTGGGCTCACGGAGCCCTTTCCCCGAGGCGGGCCGACCGACTGCACTAGCCTCGGCTTGATGCTCCTCACTCGTCGGCTGGATTCGTCGTCTGTAGCCGAAGCCCCATAACCCAGCGGCGTCGATCCGCCTTCCGCTCATGGACGGACACGTACGTAGCCCGTGATCCAAAGAGAAGCATGAGCATGTCGCTTACGGTGACCAGCGCCATCCTCAGCCACACCTGCCATGTATTGAGAGCACGGTTCCGCTGAAGGACGGCAAGTCCGGGGGGCTTCTCGTAGACGGGGAGCGCAATACCCCGGTATTGACGGTAGAGCGGACTGCCCGACTCCTTCTGCGCATGAATGTCCTTCATGGTCAGCTCTTGCCGACCAGAAGTCTCGCCATTGATTGAGATCTCGTAGGGTTCATTCGCCCGATTCTCTGGTGCGAGCGACACTCCGCGAACGACAAGCCGGGTGTCCGAGACGTAAAGGATGACCATTATCCCGAAGTATCAACTGGACCGAAAATCGGCTAGCAGGTCAGAACGCCGACGAGCATGATGGCCATGAGCCCTAGCAATGCTCCCGTGATGAGCGGGACGCGATGGTGTCCAAGTGCGCCGATACCCCTCATGCTCACTCCCCAAGACATGCTGGTGACGTGCAAGTATCTACTTCTTTGGACCGGCACGACACGTCAGTAGTGCGTCGCTGATGCGGCTGCAATCAGTCCGAATCGGCTAGGCGAATGCTGCTAGTAGCTGCGAGCTGACCCGGGGGTACCCCCTCTTTTCATGACCGGATATCTGACCATCCCCATTCGCTTGCCGGGCAGGCAAGAACGCAGGCCAATAGCGCGAGGGATTTGCCGGAAAGCGAGTTCCCGCTGCAAAAAGAAAAAACGATAGACCACCCTCGCTGGAGGGGCGGCGCTAATGCTCGTACCGTTTGATTGGGAGACCGTTGTACCGGCTCCATTCACCAACGAGGCTGTCTAGAAAAGCCACGGTGTCTGGCACCGAGCGGCAGGTTTGAGAAATATCGGCAAACACCGGCATTCCAGCGCCGCCGTCATCCATCAGCGAGTGTGATGCCGAAATCACCAGAAACCCGTCGTTATGAGGGTATCTAGGCGACCCATCCCTAGCCGTTCTCGATAACAGGTGGCTCAGGCCGTACCTTAGAAGCTCAGGGTGAAGAGTCCGTGCAGACTGATTCAATATGACCACAATGGCTAGAGCATCTGGGATACCAAATATCTGCCGGGTGTCCCTCGCCTGCTCGTCGGCTAGGTCAATCCTATCTTCAAAGTTCTTGGTCATGCCCAGGAGCATCTTGCGCTCTAGGGCTTTCCCATCGGGCAAACTATCAAAGACGCGACGAGTAGTGGTCTTTCCGGTGACAAATAGCCGGCGTTCGCGAAGTAGGCGCTGAACGAATGCCTGCGGGCTCTTAGCTGGTTCTACGAGCAGCACCTTCTGCTCCACAATAAATCGCCGATTCATGAGCAGATAGTCAGCGCGATGGCGCTGGTCCGGGGGCATTGCCTGCATTAGCGCGTCAATGTTTTCATAGCCGGGGATAGTTTGAATGAATGATTCAAACCGGGACTGCACGTCCAGTAGCGGGGAATGGGGAACTGTCTGGGGTATCATCTCGCAAGGATAAATCTGGGCGTCTGCCGGTGCAACGCTAAACCGTGGTATCCGGGGAAACAGCTATGAAACTGGCTCTGATTCATACGACCGACCCCAAGAATGTCGCGTCCATTCTGGATGAAGGTTTCAGGGACGGCATCTCCACAGAGATGTACCAGGGAAAACTGTACAGCGGAGCATGGTTTTCTGACGGGCCGTTGAAGGAGCTATATACCGGCTTTATTCAGGTCGAAATAGACAGCGACAATGCCGCACAATACGAATTGCCATGGGAACCGAATGGCTATCGACGCTGGCTCATTCCCGTGCAGGTTGTCAACGGCCTGCCGCGCAGCCGATACGAACCGGATGATTAGCCGCAGACTGACTCCGAGCAGGCGCTCGCTGTGCCTACTTCGGCTCACGG
>DATHMK010000073.1:0-17570 GCA_035487155.1 Steroidobacteraceae bacterium | reverse complement strand
GTGGTGCTGCGAGCCGGGCAAACGCTGGATGCGACGCAGCTGCGCGCGGCCTTGGCCCAACAGTTGCCCCAGCCGATGCTGCCCGCAGCCTTCGTCCCGCTGGCCGATCTGCCACGCGGCCCGGGCGGCAAGCTCGACCGGCGCGCCCTGCCGGAAGTGATGCCGGATGCCGCGCTACGCTATGGCTTTGAGCCACCGCAGACCGCCACCGAGCTGGAGCTGGCCGCGCTTTGGAAGCAGGTACTGCATCGCGAGCGCGTGGGCCGTGCGGACAATTTCTTCCACCTCGGGGGCCATTCGCTGCTGGCTCTGCAGATGGTCGCGCGGGTGCGCGAATCCTTCGCACTGGAGTTGCCGCTCAAGTCCATATTCGATGCCCCGACGCTGCAGTCCTGTGCGCAGGCCATCGATGAATTGCGGGCGCTGGGCACCGCCCAGAGCATGGCGCCGATCTTGCCGGCAGCGGCGCAAGGTCCCGCGCCGCTGTCGCACTCCCAGGAGCGGATGTGGCTGATTCAGAGCATCAACCGCCAAACGATCGCCTACAACATGGCCACCGCCATCTGGCTGCGCGGGCCACTGGACACCGATGCCTTTTGCGCAAGCCTGCAGGAGCTGCTGCTGCGCCACGAGGTGCTGCGCTCCAGGATCCAGGTCATCAATGACAAACCCTCGCAGATCGTCGACCTGCCCGATGCCACGACTTTCGAGGTGATTGATCTGTGCGGCAGGGCGGATGCGGAGGGCGAAGCCCTGCGACGGGTCGAAGCCGAGTCACGCAGGGTGTTTGATCTGGGAAATGATCCGGTCATACGCGCCGGACTGATCAGCGTCGCGGCCGACAAGTCGCTCTTTTTCTTCGTCGTCCATCATGCCGCCAGCGATGCATGGTCAATGGGCGTGCTGGGGCGTGAGCTGGCGCTGCTGTATTCGCGTCGTCGCCGGGGCGACAGCAGCCCGCTTGCACCGCTGCCGCTGAGCTACCGGGATTTTGCCAGGTGGCAGCGAAGTGCGGACTTTACGGCCCAGTTTGAGCGACAGCTGCAGTTCTGGATTCAGCGACTGGCGCATCTGACGCCGGTTGAACTGCCCATCGACCATGCCAGGCCGAAGGTCTGGACCATGAACGGCACCGCGCTGCAGCGCAAGATTCCGCCGCAGCTGTTCGCCGCGCTCGAGGAATTCGCGCGCGCCAATGGCGCGACGCTGTTCATGGCGCTGTTTGCCGGATTTTCGGCGCTGCTGCACCGCCTGTCCGGTCAGACCGACCTGGCAATCGGTGTGCCGGTCGCGAATCGCTCCCACAGCGTACTGGAAGGGATGATCGGCACCTTTGTAAATACCGTGATACTGCGCACCGACCTGCAGGGCGACCCCGGGTTCCTCACGCTTCTGGAACAGGTGCGGCGTAATGCCCTGGAAGCTTTTCAGAACCAGGATGTTTCCTTCGATCGGCTGGTACAGGAGCTGGGCCAGAGTGGTGATCGCAGCCGCGCACCGTTGACGCAGGTGTTGTTCAACGTGACCAATGCGCCTTTGAATGATGTCGAGTTCGAAGGTCTGGCCTGGGAGCCGATGCGGCTTGATCGCGGCGGCGCCCAATTCGAGCTCAGTTTCTCGGTGGACGCCGAGATGACCCAGGAACTGGGGGTCGAATACAACAGCGATCTGTTCGAGCGCGCCACGATCGAAGGCCTGATCGACCAGTATTTCACCATCCTGGAGTCAGCGGTTCGTGCGCCGCACACCCGACTGAGCCGACTTACGCTGGTGCCCGAGGAGCAATGGGCGCAGCTGTGCGCCTGGAATGCCACTCAGATGACGCTGCCCCCGTCCGCGACCTTGCCGCGACTGTTTGCGGCCCAGGTGGCCCGCTCTGCGCAGGAGCGTGCACTGTCATTCGAAGGGGCGGCATTGTCCTACGCGCAGCTGGATGCCGACAGCACGCGTGTGGCGTTGCGCCTCAAGGCAGCCGGGGTGGGGCGCGGCTCGAAGGTCGGCGTGTGCATGAGTCCATCCGCGCAGTTGCTGATCTGCCTGCTGGCGGTGCAGAAATCCGGGGGCGCATACCTGCCGCTGGACCCACAGTTCCCGGTCGAGCGCCTGGCCTATATGCTTCACGACAGCGCCGCATCGGTACTGCTCACGGCCGGCCCGCTGCCGGCGGGCATGCAGGTGCCCGTTGGAATTACGGTGCTCGACCTCGCCGCACCGACGCTTGAGCCCGCCGCGAAGTCCGCGGCGGGTTTGTCCGCCGGACCGTTGCCGGAGGACATAGCGTATGTGCTGTACACCTCAGGCTCAACCGGACTGCCAAAGGGAGTCAATGTCAGCCACGGCGCGCTGGCCAACTTCCTGCTCTCCATGCGCGTGCGCCCGGGGTTTGCTGCCAGCGATGTATTGGCCGCGGTCACCACGATCTCGTTTGATATCGCGGGTCTTGAGCTGTATCTGCCCCTGATTGCGGGTGGCCGAATCGAGCTGGTGTCGCGCCAAGTGGCGAGCGACGGGCGCGCCCTGGCGCAGCTGCTCAACGCCAGCGGCGCAACCGTCCTGCAGGGAACTCCGGCGACCTGGCGCATGCTGCTGGAGACCAACTGGCGGCCGGCGGGGAAATTTCGCGCCTTCTGCGGCGGCGAAGTGCTGTCTCGCGCTTTGGCGGATGAGATTCTGGAACGTGTGGATGAGTTGTGGAACCTATACGGGCCCACTGAAACCACCATCTGGTCGACCCTGGATCGGATCGAGCGCAACGGCGAACCGATCAGCATCGGCGCTCCCATCGCAAATACCCAGGTGCACGTTCTGGATCCGGCCGGCGGGCCGGTTCCCATCGGCGTCGTGGGGGAGATCTGCATCGGCGGCGCGGGGGTCGCCGAGGGTTATTTGAATCGGCCGTCGCTGACCGCGGAACGATTCGTCCCGGACCCGTTTGCCGCGGTGGCGGGGCAGCGGCTGTACCGAAGCGGAGACCTGGGGCGCTGGGGCCGCAACGGCAAGCTGTACCACCTCGGCCGCTCGGACCACCAGGTCAAGATTCGGGGCTATCGAATCGAATTGGGAGAAATCGAAGCCGTCATGAATTCGCATCCGGCGATCCAGACGGCGATTGCCGCGGTGCAGGAGGCGCGCGCGGATGACCCGCGGCTGGTTGCGTACGTAAGATATCGCGAGGGTCAGGGCGCAACCATAGGCGACCTGAAGCGCGACCTGCGGTTGCGACTTCCGGACTACATGGTGCCTTCGATCGTGGTGCCGGTTGATGCGATGCCGCTGACGCCGAATGGTAAAGTGGACCGTGCGGCGTTGCCCAATCCTTTTGCCGCGGCGCCGGTGGCAGCGGAGCTTGATGAGCCACCGGCTACCCCAATGGAACAGGGCCTCGCGGAGATCTGGAAATCGGTACTGAAGATTGATCGGGTGAGCGCGTTGGACAACTTCTTTGAACTCGGCGGGTACTCGCTGCTGTCGTTGCGGGTTGCCAATATGGTTGAGAAGAGCACCGGGCAGGAGATGGACCCGCGGGCGCTGTTTTTCCAGAATCTGCGCGAGATCGCGGCGGGTCTGGAGCCGCAGAATTCCCCTGTGCGCGCCAAAATTCGGTGAACCTGCTGTCGCTTGGAACCGCGCAGCGGCGTCTTTTCGCGATCCACGAAGCCGCTGCTCCAACCCAACGCAGCCGTGCGGCCGTGCTGTGTCAGCCATTGGGCACCGAGTACACATATGCGCACCGTTCCATGCGCCAGCTGGCGGTCAGGTTGGCGATGTCCGGATTTCACACCCTGCGTTTCGACTATTACGGCACCGGAGACTCGGCTGGCAATGACTCGGAAGCGGATCTCGCCGGCTGCGAAAGCGATGTCGAATCGGCGATGGAGGCGCTCGCCGACATTGCCGGAACCCCGCGCCTCACCCTGATCGGTCTGCGCGCCGGCGCCAACATCGCAGCACATGTGGCCGCACGCCGTCGCGCCGATGCCGAAGCGCTGGTGCTCTGGGACCCGCTTGCGTCCGATGCGGTGTGGTCGGCGGCGGATGCACTGCCGGAACACACGGCGGTTTTCATCACCGACAGCATCCAGGCGTGCGATACGCTGCGCGGCACCGGTCTTGGCTCCGGTGCCAGGCCGGTGCCGATTGAATTCGTGCCGACACAGTGTCCGTGGCTTGAATCGGCGACCACCAGCGGTATGCTGCCGGTAGCGGTTCTTCAGCGCATGATCGAATGGCTGCACTAGAGGAAGCATTCACCGAGCAGGCACTGCTGCTGGGAGAGCGCCGCTCCCTGGTGTCAGTCATCACGCGGCCGCGGCTGCCGGTTGCCCACGACCTGCCTGCGATCGTCATTCTCAATACTGGTATTGTGCATCGGGTCGGCCATAACCGCATGTATGTGACGCTGTCGCGCATGCTGGCCAGCTCTGGACGCACCGTGGCGCGCTTTGACCAGTCAGGGCTTGGCGACAGTGGCCCGCGCAGCGATCATCTGCCGCCGCTGGCGGCGGGTCTGGCGGATATCAAGGAGGTGCTGGATGCGATCGAGAAGTCCCACCAGGTCTCCCGTTTCATCTTGATCGGACTGTGTTCCGGTGCCGACCAGGGCGTGCTCTATGGGCACCGGGACCCGCGGGTGGTCGGGCTGGTCATCATGGATCCGACGATTCCGCCCACACCGCGTTACTACCTGTACTATATTTTGCATCGCATGAGACATCTTGATAACTGGATCAGCGTGCTGACTGGTCGCAGTGGGCTGCTCAGAATGGCATCGGCCCATCTCCTGAATCGCATGCGGGTGCAGGAAGCATCGCGGCCGCCGACGCTGCAGAACCTGCGGTTCAGCCCCTACCTGGCCCAATGCTATGCGGCCACTGCCGCACGGGGCATGAAAATTCTGGCCGCATTCACCGCACTTTCGCCCCGGCACGCCTATGTGCGGCAGATCCTGGATGCCTTTCCGGAAGTTTCCGCGCGCGGTTCCCTGCAGCTGCAGTATTTCCCCGAAAGTGATCATCTGTTTTCGGTGCCCGCGGACCGGGCGCGCCTGTTTCGCGTGATTGACTCCTGGCTCGGCGCGCACTGGGCCGCGAAATGACGCCGACGAGTGCCCCAGGCTCCCCGCCGGTCCTGCGCAACGCAATTTGGCTGATTGGAGCACAGGTGCTGGGGGCCCCGGTGTCGGTGCTGGTCAATGCAGTGGCGGGCCGCTATCTGGGGCCGGCTGACTTCGGGGTCCTGTATCTCGCCAGTACCTACGCCGGATTTGCGCTGCTGTTTGTCGAATGGGGAGGATACGGGGTCATTACTGGCAAGATCGCCACCCATCGGTCCCGGGCCGGCGAGCTGCTGGGCAGTGCCATGGTGTGGCGGATCATGGCGGCCATGGTGGCGGGCGCGGTGGTTTTGGGATTGTGTGGGCTCGTCGGCTACGGTCGCTCCTTCCTCTTCGTCATGAGCCTGATGCTGGTCTCAACCTTCATGGGCTCCTTGGCCACCTCGGTGCAGGACGCCGTGCGTGGTTTTGAGAGGACGGATTTCGCCGCATTGAGCTATCTCGGCGGGCAACTGCTGATGGCAGCGGTGGTGATTTCGGCGCTGCGAGTGGGTCTGGGCCTGCGCGGTCTGCTGCTGGGGCAGATCCTGTGCGCCACCATCGGTGTGATATTCGTTCTGTGGATGCTGCCGCGCCTGAATATTCCGCGCCTGTCGCTGCGTTGGCACACGGTGCGGGAGCTGTTCCGCGACGGACGGTCCTTTCTGGTATTCGTGGTGATCCTGCAGCTGCAGCCGCTGGTGGATGGCGCGATGATGTCGCGCTTCGCCACCCCCGATGCCATCGGCTGGTTTGCGGTGAGCCGCAAGCTCCTGGGCGTTCTGGTCTTTCCTGCGGCAGCGGTGGGCAACGCCCTATATCCCACCCTGGTGCGACAGTATAACGGGGATCTGGCAGGTTGCCGCGCTACGGTACGGGGCGCGCTGCGGGCGCTGTGCCTGGTCGTGTTTCCGCTGACGATCGGCTCTATCCTGTTTCCGCAGATTGGGGTGATGATCTTCAGCGTGCAGAAGTTTGCACCCGCCGAACAGAATCTGCGCGTGCTCGCGCTGTGGTTGTTCCTGCTGTACTTCAGCATACCCCTCAGCCAATGCATCACGGCCAGTGGTCGCCAGGTCCCGTGGGCCGCGGTGCAGTTCTGCTGCGTCATCGTCAGTGCGGTGGCGGATCCGCCGCTCATCAGCTGGTTCCAGGCGCACTGGGGCAATGGCGGTCTCGGCGTGTGCATCGCCAGCGTGTTCAGCGAGGTGCTGATGGTGACAGGGGCCGTGTTTCTGGTGCCGAAGGGCGTGCTGGATGCATCGCTGCTGCGTCTGCTGGGCAAGCCGGCGTTGGCGGGGGCGGTCATGGCCGGTGTCGGCCTGCTGGTTGGCCGCTACAACACGGTCGTGGGGGCCATTGTGGCCGTTGCCAGCTATGCCGGGGTGCTGTGGCTGGTCGGAGAGCTGCGCGGGGCCAATTTGCGCAGCCTGATCGGCAGTTTCCGGCCGCGTGCGACCGCGGAGGGAGGAACCTAAAGGTTCAGGCGCTGGAAAATCGCCTCGGGAATGGCGCGAATCATGAGCATGACCGGACCCCAGAATGATGGCAGGTAGGCGACCGTTGCCGAACGATCGATTGCTTTGACGATCCCGCGTGCAACATGCTGCGGGCTGGCCCACAGCAACCCCTTGGGGAAGGCCGCCGTCATCGGGGTATCCACGAAACCCGGTTTGATCGTGATCACCGCCACCGCCGATTTGCGCAACCGCTGCCGCAGACCCGAGAGAAAGGCCGTCACCAGCGCCTTGGCGCTCCCATAAACATAGTTGCTGCGACGTCCGCGATCGCCGGCCACGGAGGAGATCACGGCGATCGCGCCTGAGCGCTGGCGTTCGAAGCGGTTGGCAATCAGCGTGAGCAGTGCCACAACCGACACCCCGTTGGTGGTCAGCTCGCGGATCGTGAGGTCCACGGAATGCTCGCAGGCGGGCTGATCCGAGAGCGTGCCGTGCGCGATCAGTACCGTGTCCAAGCCACCCAACGCCTGTTCGGAATTGCTCAGCAGCGGCCCATGAGCCTGGATGGCATTGAGATCGAGGGTTTCCACATGCACCAGTTTGGCACCCCGCACGCGAAGATCTGCGGCGATGGCCTCCAGCGCCGGGCGGTTGCGTCCTGCCAGGCACAACGCATCGCCGCGGGCGGCGAATATTCGGCCAGCGGCCTGCGCGATGGCAGATCCGGCCCCGACAATCAGCACCCTTTTCACCGGTCCCTCATCACGCGTCGCCAGAATTCGGATGAGCAGGCCGGATCGATGAAGCGGGTGAATTCCTCCCACCGGGGAAAGCCGCTGCGGAACAGGCTCCCTGGCATGCGACCGTCCTTTGCCGGGTAGATCCGGCCGCCTGCCTCCAGCACCACTGCATCCAGCGCCTGCAGCAGCCGTTCGAGTCGCTCGCCCCGGTTTGGGAAGTCCAGGGCCAGGGTAATTCCGGGGCGGGGAAAGGAGAGCAGGCCGGCCGAGGGCAGATCACCGAAGCACTTCAGGACGGCCAGAAACGATCCTAAGCGACTGGTGGCGATGGCACGCAGCAAGGCGGCGGTCCCCTCTGCGGCGGCCCGTTGCGGAATCAGGCACTGGTACTGATACATCCCGCGGGGTCCGTAGATGCGGTTCCAGTTGCGAATGGCATCCAGCGGATAGAAAAAGGACTCCAGCGGCGCGCGCGATCGGCCCTGCGCGCTGATCCGTCGATGGTAGTAGGCGGTATTGAACAACCGCAAGGATGCATTGTTGATCAACGAGAACGGCGGCATGAAGGGCACGTTCAGCCATCGCGGCGCCCGCGCCGCCTGGTTCAAACCCGAGGCGTGCTGCGCTCGCTGCAACAGCCCGCGCCCCAGTTGCGCGCCACGCGCCAGGCAATCCACCCAGGCGACCGTGTATTCGAATCCGGCGTCCGATTCGGCACTCAGGGTCATGAACTGCGCCAGATTCGAAAAGCGAATGGTCTCGACCGCCATCCACGGGCCTGGCACCGGGCGCAACTGGATCTCGGCCCAGGTAATCAGTCCGGTCAAGCCCAGTCCACCGACCGTGGCGGCAAACCATGGCGCATTCTGATCCGGCCCGCACAGCAGTCGCTCCCCATCCGATCGCAGCAGTTCGAACCGGCGGACATGTCGGGAAAAGGTCCCCGCCACGTGATGGTTCTTGCCGTGAACGTCGTTGGCGATCGCCCCGCCGATGGTGATGAATCGGGTGCCGGGCGTGACCGGCAGGAACCAGCCGCGCGGCAGTGCCAGCTGCAGGATGTCGCATAGCTTGACGCCCGATTCGCAGGCCAGCACGCCGGTTTGTGGATCAAAGGCGATGAACTTGTCCAAAAAGCGCGTTTGCAGCAGTGCCCCATCGCGGTTGAGGCAGCTGTCGCCGTAGCTGCGGCCATTGCCGTACGGCAGGACGCTGCGGTGCGCTCGAGCATCCGGAAAAGGGGCGTGCCGATCCGTCGGCTGCAGCACCACATGGGGTGCCCGGATGACGTTTCCCCAGGAGTTCACCACTTGTGAGGCCATCTCAGATGGCGACCAGGACCGTGAGCGCGCCGAGCAGCGCGACGCCAATGCTGATTCTGTCCTTCAGGGCAAAGACCACGGGATCATCATGCATCTGGCCGCGCTGCGCCATCATCCATACCCGGCTGATCCAGTAGATCATCAGAACGCACAGCATCCAGATGACCTTGGGACGCTGATACAGTGACTGAATGTCAGGTGAATTGATGTACAACGCCAGCACCAGGACACTGAGATAGCCGGCGGCGGTACCGAGACTTTGCAGTATCGGCAGGTCCTCGACCGTGTAGCCGCGACCCGCGGCGTTCAGCCGTTCGCGGCGGCGCAATGCGTCGAGCTCGGCAAAGCGCTTGACGAACGCCAGACTGAGAAACAGGAACACCGAAAACAGCAATAGCCAGAACGACAGTGCCACGGTGACCGCTCCGGCGCCGGCGATGACCCGCAGGGTATACAGGCCGGCGAGAATCAGCGCATCCACGACCACCCGTCCCTTCAGGAACAGGGAATAGGCCAGGGTGAGGACAAAGTACGTCGCGAACACCAGTATGAATCGTTCCGGCAGCATCGCGGCGATGAGTGCCGCCGCACCCAGCAGGGCCGGCGCCATGATCAATCCTGCCAGGAGCGAAAGATCGCCCGATGCGAAGGGGCGCTGGGACTTGTGGTGATGGGCGCGGTCCGAAGCCAGATCCAGCAGGTCATTGGTGACATAGACCGAGGAGGCACACAGGCAAAAGGCCGCGACCGCCAGCAAGGCATTGAGCAGCGCGCCCGGAGCCGTCAGATGGTGCGCGGCGAGCAGCGGCACCAGCAGCAGGGCGTTCTTGGCCCATTGGTGAGGTCGCAGTGCACGGATGAACGCCCGAACGTTCAGGCCCGGGGCGGCAAAGTTGCGCGCCGGGTTGGCGGCAGTCGCAATCCCCGGACCGGTTTTGACCTCGTCAAACAGCCGCAAATGTGCCGCAACGCGCTTGGCCAGTTGCGGGTTGGTGGCCGAGCACAGCCACAGCGGCCGTCCCGACTGCCGCTCGGCTCGCAGCCAGTCAAGACACGCCTGATTGTAGGCCAGGACGGCCGGGTCGAGCTCGACCCGGCTGGCGATTTCAGATCTCAGGCAGGCCTTGCCTCTGAGCCACCATAGTGCCGCCCGGAACAGATACAGCGGATTGCGCTTCACCAGCAGCAGCAACGATTCGAGCAGCACATCGCTGCGCATCAATGGGCCATCAAGATCCACGCACAGCGGTTGGGCTGCTGCGGCCGGTGCCGTGGCGAAGGCGGCCGCGGCGTTCATGGCGTCACCGCCAGCGGCTGCCTGGGGCGCAACACCAGTACCGCACACCATCCCAGCGCGACCGCGAACCACAGCGTCACCAGTCTGCAGATCAAGGTCAGCAGCAATGCCTGGCTTACCGTCAGGCCCTGCGCGGCCAGCAGCGCGGTCATGACAGCCTCGGTGCTGCCCAGTCCGCCCGGCAGGAATGACAGGCCGCCGATGAGCACGGCGATGCCGTATACGCCAATGGTCGTGACCAGGTGCAATCCGGCCGCCGGGAACATCGAACCGAGCAAACCGAGACCGGCGCCTTCGAGTCCCCAGGCGATCAGTCCGATGCCAAATCCAAGCACCAGCACCTTGGGGCGCAGCAAGGTGCGGGTGGCCGCGAGCGCCGCGGCGATACCCGACACTGCGGAACGGAGTCTGGAGATGCGCCCGCGGGGCGGCCGCAACGCGCCGGCAAGCGCCAGCCACGGCAGCAGTGCCAGCGTTGCCAGGGCGATCGCTATGACTGCCGCGGCGCCCAGCAACGCGGCCTGAAAGCGATGACTGGCAAAGAGCAGCAGGCAGGCCAAGGCGGTCATGGCCAGCAGGTCCATCAGCCGCTCTGCCAGAAACGCCGCGGTCACATCCGTGAGCGGGACGCCCAGCGGCGTGTAGTAGCGGGCGCGCACCATCTCGCCCACTTTCCCGGGTACCAGGGTGTAGGCAAAACCAGCCGTATAGGTGAGTGCCGCAAAGCGAAAGCCCAGGGCATGCCGAAGATGCGCGAAGTAGAAGCGCCAGCGGATGATCCGCAGGGCGTAATTGAGCAGGGACAGCACCATCGCCAGGAGCACCAGATCCCATGACCTGAGGATCGCGCCCAGCGAGACCTGCGCAAGGTCATTCCTGATGGCGAACAGGCACCAAGCGGCAAACACCACCATGGCCAGATGCGGCAGGAAGCGTGAACGTTGACGCATGCTATTGAATTTTTTGATAGTTTGCCGCCGCTGCAATGCAGCGGCTGGGATATCAGCCCATGCTACTCGGCGAATATTTCGGCCCGAAGGCAAAAAAAAGGGCCTCCCGTGGCGCGGGAGGCCCTGCTGTGACCGAACCCTTGAGCGCTAAGCCGGTTTGGCGGCGCTCACATCGCCGGCGACCGAGTACAGGATCTGCGAATTGCGGGTCTTCTGGAAATCCTCCAGCGACTGCCCGCGCATGGCGGCATAGATGTGCAGATTGGTGGTCCCGATCACCGCGCCGAGCTTTTCCAGCAGGAAGAAAATCACCCCGTAATGGATGAGGGCGCGCCAGTCACGATCCCGCAGCATGTTGCGTTCCTGCGTCGTCAGCTCCGCTTCCTCGAACAGAACTTCGGGCTCGGAGAGGAAGCGGGCGCGCACCTCCGGCTTGATCAGTTCGTGCAGGAAATGGTTCAGGCGATAGGCCTTGACGCTGCGGTCCAGGGTGAATGGATAGGTGCCCGGGATTTCATCCATCCCCGCCCATTCGCGGGTAATGCGCGCCCGGTAGGCATCCACGGCCTCGCCAGTGCCGGCATCGGGCTCGTTCTCGAATATCACCGTGCAGATGGGGGTCATGGAGGGCAGGTAATAGGCCTGGTGCAGCTTCTTGACCCGCTTGTTGAGCGCGCCGCGCATCACCAGCCACATCACCACTTCGGAGCCTTCGCAGCCGCCGAGCTTGGCGTAGTCGGCGATGGAGATCTCGGTGAGCTTTTCCGGGTCCTTCTCGATCAGGTCCAGGAATTCCATATCCCAGGGCGTATTGTTGAACCCGGCGCGTTCACCGTGAATCTGGTGGGAGAGGCCGCCGGTGCCGACAATCGCGACCTTGAGGTCGGCGGGATAACTCTCGATGGCCTTGCGCAGCGAATGGCCGAGCTTGAAGCAGCGCTTGGCGGAAGGGATGGGGAACTGCAGCACGCCGACCTGCAGGGGCACGATGGCGCCCGGCCAGCGATTGCCGTCGCGCGGCCACAGCAGCGACAGCGGTGAAAAGCAGCCATGGTCCAGGCCCTTGGCCTGGAAGTAGCCCAGGTCGAACTCATCAGCCACCAGACCCATGGCGATATGCCGCGCGAGGTCGGGGTGGCCATCGATGGCGGGGAGCTTGCGCGGGCCGCCGCCTTCGTCCGCCGGCCAGTAGCGCTCACCCACCCCCAGGGCGAACTGCGAATAATGATCGAAAAAGAACGACGTGATGTGATCGTTGTAGATCACGAACAGCACGTCGGGTTTCTTCAGCGCCAGCCATTCCTGGACCGGCCGGTAGCCCGCAAAGATCGGTGCCCAGACCGGGTCATTGTGCTTATTGGCATCCAAAGCGAAGCCAATGGTCGGTGTATGCGAGGTGGCAATGCCGCCCACAATCGTAGCCATTTACATGAATCCCCTTAAGATTTAGCGCGCGCGCCGCAGATCCCGGCAGTTGGTATATTGGGTTTCGGGCCCATTTGGTCAAGCCAGTGGCATTTCATTAACATAATGCTGAAAGTGTACGGCCTTCAGGATCCCAAATTGAGGCAAGGATTGTGACCGATACGCAGCTGGCACGTGCGACCGTCAGTATCCGCGAAATGATCCTGCGCGGCACCCTGCAGGGGGGCCAGCGCGTCGCCGAAGCCATGTTGGCCGAAGCCTTGGGCATGTCGCGGACCCCCATCCGGCAGGCGTTGCCGCTGCTGGCCCGCGAAGGGCTGCTGGTGGAATCCGGCACCCGCGGCTATGTGGTGCGCACCTTCACGCGCTCGGACATCCTGGATGCCATCGATGTGCGCGGCCTGCTGGAGGGGTTCGCGGCACGCCGCATCGCCGAGCGCGGGGTCACCCCGGAGCTGCTCATGCAGCTGCGCTCCTGCCTGGAGGAGGGTGACCGGATATTTGCCAAGGGCCACCTGGTGGAGTCCGATGAGGCGGCTTACGGCGCCATGAACGGGCGCTTTCACGCCCTGATCATCGCGGCTTCCGCCAGCGCCGTCACGGCGGACGCGATCTTGCGCATTGCCAGCATTCCGTTTGCCGCCGCCGCGGCCATCGCCTTTGACGCCTCGGACCTCAAGTCGATGTTTGACGCCTTGTGGATCGCCCACCAGCAGCACTTTGCCATTTTCGATGCGCTGGAGGGCGGCCAGGCCACGCGTGTGGAGTTTCTGATGCGCGAGCATGTCAACACCGTCAAGAAGAGCATCAACATGCTCGAGCCCGGTGACGTGCCGGTGTCCCGCTCCACCGCAGTGCCCGTGCTCAAGGCAGCAAGGTAATCGTCATCCCGACCGCGGTGGCGCGACCCGGGGGCACCAGCACGCTGCCGGGTTTGTCCTTCAGTTCACCGTTGAAGCCCTGTGGGTCGGTCACACCCTGCCAGGGTTCGATGCAGATGAACGGCGCGGCGGGCTTGCTCCACACCCCAAGGAACGGCACACCGGGGAAACTCACCGCGATGCGTGGCCCAACCTCGCTCCCATAGGTCACGGTACGGCTGCTGAGCTGATCGAAAATCAGCGCATCGGCGCTGAACAGCTCATCCTTTAAATTCAGCCTGCGGTTTTGCACCGGCGTGAGCAGATGCTCCGGGGCCAGCAGTCCGTTGCCATCAAGGCGCCGGATGGGGGCCGGTTCATCGGTTTCGAACTCAATGAAATGTGCCGCCCGTGCTTCACCGTACGGCAATGGCCACGCAAAGGCGGGGTGATAGCCCAGGCTGGCCGGCATATCTACGCTACCGCGATTGCGGATCCAGCTGGTGACCGCAAGACTTGCACCCCGGATGCTGAAGTTCACCTCCAGTTCAAACGGGAAGGGATACACCGCCAGCGTCTCAGCGTCGGCGCTCAACACGAAGGTGACGCTCGTCGGACCGGCTTCGGCCACCGTGAAGCGTCGATTGCGCGCGAAGCCATGGCGCGGCAGCGCGTAGCTCTGATCCCCGATGCGGTAGTGGCCACCGGCGAGCATGCCGACGATCGGGAACAGTAGCGGTGCCCGGCCCGCCCATATGGCAGGATCCCCGTTCCACAGCAGATCCCGTTCCGCTGCGTCCCGCAGCACCGAGAGCTGAGCCCCCAGAGGGTTGATGGTGGCGCTGAGCCCAGTCGTGCGAATCGTGATCCAGTTCGACTGGTCCTCTGCCATTGATAAACCTCTACACCGTTCGGTAGCTGCTGCGCTTGGGTTCGCGATGGGCAATCTCGCGCGGATAAATCCCGCAATGCATGACCCCCGCTTCGTAGGCGCTGCGTTCCGGCGGAATCGGGGTCTCGATGGCGGGCGTGGAGGCCATGATAGCGTCAAAGCGTTCCTTCATGCCGGGCCCGAACTCCGGATGACTGAGTATGAACAGGTCATTGTTGACCACACCGTTCATGACGCGTTCGCCGGCTTCAAGGGGGCTCATGGACACCGCGCCCATGCGCGCCATGGCCGCCGCCATGCGGGCCTGGTCCGCCGCGGACATGCCCGGGGGCGGCTTGCGAAAGGGATTGGGCTGGTCCATGCCGACGTAGTTGTCGGTGTTGACGCCGCCGGGACAGAACACCCCGGTGCCGATGTTGGTTCTTTCCAGCTCCACGCGCAGTGCTTCCATCAGGCCGACCGCGGCAATCTTGGTCGAAGTGTAGACGCCGGCATTGACTCCTGGCAGCAGTCCGCCCATGGAGGCGGTGGTGACGAAATGGCCGCCCTCGCCGTGCTCGAGCATGTGGGGCAGGCAGGCCGCGACGCTGTTGTAGATGGCCGTGAAATTCACCGCCACGGCGTTGTCCCATTCTTCGAACTTCGCCTGGCTGGCCTGGCGCAGGGTCTTGATGCCCGCGTTGTTGACCACCAGGTGCAGCTTGCCGTACTTGCTCTTGACGGCCTCGACCATGGCCGTCCAGCCATCCCGATCGGTCACATCGTGCTTGAACGCCATGACACCGGCATTGCCGGGTTTGAACAGCGGCAGCGCGGCCTTCAGGCGCTCTTCATTGCGATAGCCGATCACGACCTTCATGCCGGCGTTGGAGGCCGCACGCGCAATGCCCAGGCCGATGCCATCGGAGGCGGCGGTGACGTAGGCTACCTTGCCCTTGAGATCCTTGAGCGGTGGCGCCTGCGAGAATGCCGGCTCCGGCGGCCGCGGCGGGCGGGCTCCGGGAGTGCCGGGCGCTGCGGCAGCCCCGCCGGCGGCCGGGGCGGAACTTTGGGCGGCGGCGTAACCTGCCAGTCCGAGGCCGGCCAGCAGGCTACCGGTGCCTATCCCTAAGGTGTTGCCAAGAAAATCGCGACGGTTGTTCATGGGTGTAGGTCCGTAAATGTCGTTCAGGTATCCAGGGTGACGCTGCGGAAGGACTTGCGCGGTTCGTTCCGGTGCGCGATCTCGCGGCGGTAGATGCCGCAGGTGAGCACGCGCGTTTCGCCTTTGACCCGCTCCGGATTCACCGGAGTGTCTTCCCTGGGTTCGGAAATCAGCATGGCATCGAAGCGCTGCTGGGTACCCGGCATGTACTCAGGATGCGTGACGATGAACAGGTCGTTGTGGATGACGCCGTTCAACACCCGCTCACCGGCTTCAATGGGATCCATGCCCGGCGGGGGTCCGCGGTTCGGACGCACCGGGGCGTTCGGGTTGGCTGCGGCGCGGGCCGCGGCGAGCTGGGCGCGGTACGGATTGGCCTCGCCGGTATCCTGATAGTTATCGGTATTGACTCCACCCGGAACGAAGGCCGAGGTGCCCACCGTAGTGCCTTCCAGCTCCACTCGCAGCGCCTCCATCAGGCCCACGGCCGCGATCTTGGTGGCCGTGTAAACTCCCAGCGGGCCGCCCGGCAGCAGGCCACTCATGGAAGACGTCACGACGAAATGCGAGCCCTCGCCGTGCTGCAGCATGTGCGGCAGGCACACGGCGACGCTGTTGTAGGTGGCCGTGTAGTTCACGGCGACGGCATCATCCCAGTCCTTGGCGCTGACTTTGCTGGCGTACGCGCCGGTCTTGATGCCCGCGTTGTTGACCACCAGGTGCAGGTTGCCGAACTGGCTGTTGATGGTCTGCAGTACCTTCGCCCAGCCATCCCGGTCCGTCACATCGTGCTTGATCGGCAGCACGCCGGCGTTGCCCGCCTTGAACAGCGGTAAGGCGGCTTTGAGGCGATCCTCGTTGCGATACCCGATGCACACCTTCATACCCGCGGCCGAAGCCGCGCGGGCGATGCCCAACCCGATGCCATCCGAGGAGGCGGTGATGTAGGCCACCTTGCCCTTCAGGTCGTGCAATGGCGCGCGCTGCGAGAACGCGGGCTCCGGCGGTGGCGGCGGGCGCACAAAGGGGGCAGAACTGCCTGCCGGCGGCGCACCCTGCGCCCGGGCGTAATGACTCAGACCCAGGCTGGCCAGAATACCGGCGCCATAGACCGAGCCTTCCGCCAGGAAGCGGCGCCGCTCGGCGGCGAAACGGTCCAGGACCGGGGGAATATCCAGGGGAGTAGGGGGGGGATTCTTCATGATGGCCTGCCTTGGTGTTGGTTTTTCAACCAGCTTCGCGTTCCGGCGGCAGTGTGCCTGATTGGCTCACGAGCCGTCACCTACAACGGGTTCAAAGGGCTGTGGCGCCATGTCATGATGATCAGCTTCAATGCGGCAACCTCAGGAGCGGCCATGACCCGAAACAAGGATAAATTGACGCCCGTCGGGCAGGCCCGTCGCGGATTTCTGGGCAGTGCGGCCCTGGCCACCGCGGCCACGGCCGCGGGTCTGGTCGGCGCCGGGCGTGCGGTGGCCGCGGCGGACGCTGCCGGGACCTGTCCCGCCGTGCCAACCCCGATGCACGATGTCGAAGGCAAGGTGGCCTTCATCACCGGTGGCGACAGTGGCATCGGTTTAGGGATAGCCCGCGCCTTCACCGATGCCGGCATGAAGGTGGTCATCACCTATCGCACGCGCTCGCACCTGGATGAGGCGATGAAGTTGCTGCAGGGTGCCGCGGACCGTGTCCACGCCATCAACCTGGACGTGACCGACCGCGCCGGCATGGAAAAGGCCGCGGCCGAGACCATCGAAGTGTTCGGCAAGGTGCATGTACTGGTGAACAACGCCGGTGTCGCCGTCATCGGCGGCCTCTCGCGCGCCAGCTATGAGGATTGGGATTGGGCCATGAGCGTCAATGCCGGCGGCGTTTTCAACGGCGTGCGCACTTTCCTGCCGCGCATCCAGGCCCAGGGCGAAGGCGGTCAGATCGTATCGGTATCCTCGCTGGCGGGACTGCTGGGGCACGCCCCCGCGGGCGTCTATACCGCCTCGAAATTCGCGGTGGTCGGCATGATGGAGGCGCTGCGCGCCGAGCTGGCCGACAGCAACATCGGGGTGACGGTGTTCTGCCCCGGCATCGTCAATACCAATATCGGCAGTTCGGCGCGCAATCGGCCGGCGGGCGCCGCGCCTGCCGCAAAGATGGATCCGGGATTCAAGATGGACCCGGCGATGATGGCGCAGATGCAGAAAGCCATGAGCGAGTCGCACGGCGTCTCACCGGCCATGGATCCACTGGATGCGGGTCAGCGGGTGTTGCGCGGAGTGCGCAACAACGATCTGTACGTGCTCACGACGCCGGAGTTCGAACCGGAGTTCGCGGCGCGCGGCGAAGCGATCGTCGCATCGGTGCCGAGCGACATCAGTGCGTCGCAGCCGCGCG
>DATHMK010000072.1:0-85176 GCA_035487155.1 Steroidobacteraceae bacterium | reverse complement strand
GGTGCGGCCGGAGAAGATCGCCATGTCCCGGCAGCCTCCCGGGCGCGATGCGGTGCACCCGGACACCGAGAATGTGGCCCGTGGGCGGGTCCGCGCCATCGCCTACATGGGCGACGCGTCGGTGTACCTGGTGGCGCTGGATTCGGGCCGCGAGGTGCGCGTCACGCTGCCGAACTCCGCGCGCGATGCCGAGCAGCGCATCGGCCAAGACGAGGTCGTGTTCCTGTCCTGGCACCCGAGCAGCCCCGTGGTCCTGACGGAGTAGGGCATGCCACAGAACCTTCAAAGCGTGAACCAACGCGCACGGCGCCTGGTGATGGGAGTGCCGACGCTGTGGCTGCTGCTGCTGTTCCTGCTGCCGTTCCTGATCGTGCTGAAGCTGTCGTTCTCGCAGGAGCGGCTGACGATCCCGCCCTATGCGCCGTTGCTGGAATGGATCAACGGGGTGCCGCATCCGGCGCTGCACTTCAGCAACTACGCCTTTCTGTTCACCGATCCGCTGTATATCAGCGCCTACCTGTATTCGCTGAAGGTCGCGGCAGTGTCGACCCTGCTGTGTCTGTTGCTGGGCTATCCCATGGCCTATGTCATCGCCCGCGCCCAGGGGACCTGGCGCAGCGCGCTGCTGATGCTCATCGTGCTGCCGTTCTGGACGTCCTTTCTGCTGCGCGTCTATGCCTGGATCGGGCTGCTCAAGCACAACGGTGTCATCAACAACATCCTGCTGTACCTCGGGATCATCCACCAGCCGCTGACCATGCTGCAGACGGATTTCGCGGTGTACGTGGGCATCGTGTACTCCTATCTGCCGTTCATGATCCTGCCGCTGTATGCCAATCTGGAGAAGCTTGATGGGGCGCTGCTGGAGGCGGCGGCGGATCTGGGCGCCCGCCCCTTCACCGCATTCCTGCGCGTGACCCTGCCGCAGTCCATTCCCGGCATCATCGCAGGTTCGCTGCTGGTCTTCATTCCGGCGGTGGGCGAGTACGTCGTGCCCTCGCTCCTGGGACGCACCGACCAGCTGATGATCGGCCGGGTGCTCTCCGATGAGTTCTTCGAGAACCGCGACTGGCCGCTGGCGAGCGCCGTCGCCATTCTCATGCTGCTGCTGCTGGTGGTCCCCATCATGCTGTTCCAGCGCTCCGGCGGGCGGCAGATACAGAGTCACCCATGAGGAGCTCCGGTTGGTTGCCGCGCACGATGCTGGGTGTGGGATTGACGTTCTTGTACGCGCCCATCCTGTCGATGATGGTGTTCTCGCTCAACAATTCGCGGCTGGTGACGGTGTGGGACGCGGCGCATTCGCCGACCCTGAAGTGGTACGCCGAGCTGCTGGGCAACGATGAAATCCTGGACGCCGCATGGCTCTCGATCCGCATCGCCCTCATCGCCGCCAGCGGCGCCGTGGTGCTGGGCACCCTCACCGGAGTGGCGCTGGCGCGCTTCGGGCCGTTCCGCGGTCGCACCCTGCTGGTGGGCATGACCACCGCGCCACTGGTGATGCCCGAGGTGATCACGGGTCTTGCGCTGCTGCTGCTATTCATCACCCTGCAGCAGGCCATTGGCTGGCCGCGCGGCACGGGCATGGTCACCATCACGCTGGCCCACATCACCTTCTGCACCGCGTACGTGGCGGTGGTGGTGCAGTCGCGCCTGGTCGGGTTCGATGAGTCCTTGGAGGAGGCGGCCTTGGACCTCGGGGCCCGGCCCGGGACGGTGTTCCGCCGCATCACCCTGCCGCTGGTGGCGCCGGCGCTGGTCTCCGGCTGGCTGCTGTCTTTCACCCTCTCCTGGGATGATCTGGTCATCACCCAGTTCGTCGCGGGGCCCGGCTCCAGTACGCTGCCGATGGTGATATTTTCAAAGGTCCGCCTGGGCGTAAGTCCGGATGTGAACGCGCTGGCGACCATCATGGTGCTGTTCGTGGCGACCGGCATTACCCTGTCGGCGTTCTGGATGCGGTATCAGCACCGGAGGCGCGAGCGCGACATGCAGCTGGCGGCCGCCGCCAATCAGTGAAGGCCACGTTTCAAGGCAATCGAATGAGTCAGAATCTGCTGGGAATCGATGTCGGCGGCTCGTCAGTGAAGGCGGGCGTGGTGGACGTGACTACGGGGCAGCTGCTGGGGGAGATGATCTCGGCGCCGACGCCGCGGCCCTCGACACCGGACCGCCTGGCCGCGGTCATTGCGGGCCTCGCCAAGCGTCTGCCGCAGGCCAAGGGCAGCGTCGGTGTCGCCTTTCCGAGCGTGGTGCGCAACGGTGTGATCCGCACCGCCGCGAACATCGATCATTCCTGGCTGGGCGCCGATGGTGCGACGGTGGTCGGCAAGGCCGTCAACCGCCCGGTGGTGTTCCTGAACGACGCCGATGCGGCCGGGATTGCCGAAATGCGCTGGGGCGCGGGCAAGGACCTGAAGGGTACTGCCATCATGCTCACCTTCGGCACCGGCATCGGTTCGGCGCTGTTCGTGGATGGCCGGCTGTTCCCGAATACCGAGCTGGGCCATATGGAACTGAACGGCAAGGAAGCCGAGAAGTTCGCCTCCGCGCATGTGCGTACCGCCATGCATCTGGACTTTCCGGCCTGGATCGAACGGGTGAATGTGTACCTGGCACGGATGCAAGCGCTGTTCTGGCCGGACGTCATCATCCTGGGCGGCGCCGTCAGCGAGCGCTACGCTGAATTCTCGCGGCTGTTGAAGTGCGACGCGCAACTGCGCCCGGCGCATTTCGCCGGACAGGCCGGCGTCATTGGTGCAGCCATGGCCAGTTCCGAAGCATCATGACTGAATTCGGGCGCAGCAAACTGCCCGATGTGGGCACCACGATCTTTACGGTCATGTCGCGTCGCGCCCGCGAGTTGAATGCGCTGAACCTCGGCCAGGGGTTTCCCGACTACGATATCGATCCGCGGATCGGGGAGTTGCTGGCGCAGGCGGTGCGCGAAGGCCACAACCAGTACGCCCCCATGGAAGGCAGCCTGGCGCTGCGCCAGGTGATCGCCCGCAAGCTCCAGGCCACCTACGGCGTGGTGCGCGACTGGGAATCCGAGATCACGGTTACCCTGGGCGCGACGGAAGCCATCTTCTCGGCCATCCAGGCGGTGGTGGGCGCCGGGGATGAGGTCCTGGTGTTCGATCCCGCCTACGACTCCTACGATCCGGCCATCCGTCTTGCCGGCGGCCGCTGCGTGCACATCCCGCTGCTGCCACCGGATTTCCGCTATGACTGGGAGCGCGTGGCGGCGAGCATCACGCCGCGCACCCGCCTGATCATCATCAACTCGCCCCACAACCCCAGCTGCACCGCGGCCAGCGCCGCCGACCTGGAGGCGCTGGCGACGCTGGTGCGCCAGCGCAATATCCTGGTGCTGTCCGATGAGGTCTATGAGCACGTCATGTATGACGGGCGCCGGCATCATTCGGTGGTGGCGCATGCCGAACTGGCGGCGCGTTCATTCGTGGTGTTCTCATTTGGCAAGACCCTGCACGCCACCGGCTGGCGCGTGGGCTACTGCATTGCGCCCCCGCCCCTGACGGTGGAACTGCGACGCGTGCATCAGTTCAATACCTTTACCATCGCCACCCCGCTGCAGCAGGCCATTGCGCAGTACCTGCAGGAAAAACCGCAGGTATGGAGCGAGCTTTCGGGCTTCTTTCAGGCCAAGCGCGACCTGCTGCGCCAGGGGTTGGCGGCTTCGGCTTTCAGACTGCCGCCCGCCGAGGGCACTTTTTTCCAGCTTCTGGATTTCAGCGCGTTGCCGGGTCACAGCGCACGCACGCCGCAGGATCTGCCGCCGCAGGCCGATGTGCGCTTCGCCGAGGAGCTGCTGGTCAAGGCGGGAGTCGCCACCATCCCACTGTCGCCATTCTACGTCGCTGCGCCCCCCATGCCCTTTGTGCGACTGTGTGTCGCAAAACGTGATGCTACCCTTACCCAGGCGGTCACGCGTCTGCTTGAATTCGCGGGCACGGCCTAGCAAGGAAGAAAAGGGAATGAAGAAAGCCACGAGTATCAATCATCCGCCTGAAGTGGAGCTGCCGGCCGGCAACCGCCCGCTGGTGATGCCCATCTATCAGTCGGTGAAGTTCGAGTTCGAGACTCTGGATGACACCCTTGAATTCCTGCGCGGCGACCGGCCCGGTTACTTCTATTCGCGTGCCGCGAATCCGACCAACCGGCAACTGGAAATGCAGCTGGCGGCCATGCAGGGACGGGATGACTGCCTGGTCACAGGCTCCGGCGTGGGAGCGATCGCCCAGACGCTGCTGGCCCTCACCCGCCAGGGCGATCACGTGCTGTGCTTCGTTGAAACCTACAACCCCACCCGTTACCTGATCCGCCGGCTGCTGGCCCGCTTTGGCGTCAACAGCACCATGCTGTCCATCGAGGATCTGGCGGGCGTGGAGCGGGTGCTGCGCACCACCCCGACACGCCTGGTCGTTTTCGAATCCCCGACCAATCCGGTGACCAAGGTGGCCGATATCGAGGCCATCACCCGGTTCGCGCAGGCCCATGGAGCGCTCACGGTGCTCGACAACACCTTTGCGGGCCTGCACCAGCATGGCCAGTACCCGGTGGACATCTTCATCCACAGTCTCACCAAATACGCCTCGGGTGCCGGCGATGTCATGGGCGGTGCGGTGATCGCGCGCAGCGACATCATCCGCGGCCTGCGCGGCGAGTTCGGCACGCTGGGTGGAATCCTCGATCCGCATGCCGCCTTCCTGATCGCCCGGGGTCTTAAGACCTACTACCTGCGCTATGCGGCGCAGACCCAGGCCGCACAACGCATCGCCGAAAGGCTGGCGGCGCATCCACTGGTGGAGAAGGTTCACTACCCCGGGCTGGCGCAGCACCCGCAGCATGAACTGGCACGACGGCAGATGGAGCACTTCGGCACCGTGGTCACCGTGGATGTACACGGCGGGGATGCGGCGGCCGGACGCTTCGCCGATGCCCTGCAGTATTTTTCAATTACCGCAAGCCTCGGATCCAGCGAGTCGCTGGTGGTCCCCCCGCAGATGATGTCCAGTCGCGACCTGACCGCCGAGCAGGCCGAGATGTCCGGGGTCGGCCCCGGCACCGTGCGCCTCTCGATCGGTTTAGAGGATGTGGAAGACCTGATCGAGGATCTGGACCAGGCGCTGGAACGCAGCCAGGCATGACGCTGACTTTGCGAGGTACGCCGGCCCGGGATGGTTTCCGGATGCCGGCGGAAAGTGAGCCGCACGCCGGCTGCTGGATGCTGTGGCCGGAACGGCCCGACAACTGGCGGCGCGCCGCCCGGCCGGCGCAGGCGGCCTTCGCCGCGGTGGCCACCGCGATTTCGCGCTTCGAGCCCGTGACCATGGGCGTGACCGCTGCGCACTTTGATGCCGCCCGCGCGCAGCTGCCAGGCCGGATCCGCGTCGTGGAACTGTCGCACGATGACGCCTGGATGCGCGATGTGGGCCCCACCGGTGTCGTCAATGACGCTGGGGAGCTGCGCGGCGTGGACTGGCCGTTCAACGCCTGGGGCGGATTTCACGGCGGACTGTATGCGCCCTGGGAGCTCGATGATCACGTGGCCCGCAAGGTTCTGGAGATCGAAGGCCTGGCGCGCTACCGGGCGCCACTGATCAACGAAGGCGGTGCGATTCATGTGGATGGCGAGGGTACTGCCCTGGTCACCGAGCAGTGCCTGCTGAACCGCAATCGCAATCCCGGCAAGACCCGCGCGCAGATCGAAGGGCACCTCAAGCAGTATCTGGGTGTGAGCCGGGTCATCTGGCTGGGCAGCGGCGTGTTCAACGATGAGACCGATGGGCACATCGACAACCTGGCCTGCTTCGTGCGTCCGGGCGAGGTATGTCTGACCTGGTGCGATGACCCGACAGACCCGCAGCATGCGATTTCAAGCGATGCCCTGGAGCGGCTGCTGGCCGCGCGCGATGCAGCTGAGCGGCGCCTGCGGGTCCACAAGGTCCCCGCGCCGGGCCCGCTGTACATGAGCCGGCGGGAAGCCTCCGGGGTACAGCGCAGGCGCGGTTCGCACGCGCGGGTGGCGGGCCGGCGGCTGGCCGGCAGCTATGTCAATTTCTACCTGGCCAATGGCGGGCTGGTGATGCCCCTGCTGGATCCGCGCACCGATCGCGCAGCCGCGCGCGTGCTGAAGGGATTGTTTCCGCAGCGCCGGCTGGTGGGGGTCGCGGCCCGTGAGATCCTGCTGGGGGGCGGCAACATTCACTGCATTACGCAGCAGCTCCCGGCGCACATCGCCTAGCGACCCAGCGCCAGACGCTGCGCGCTGTCCAGCCAGTCGCGTTGTGCCCGGCGGTAGTGCGCCGGCGCGATGCGTGCCTGCTCCAGAAGATCCTTGGCCACGCTACGGGATTCCTCGACCCGGCCTTGTGCCTTGAGCAGCTGCGCATAGCGCACCGCGGCCTCTGCTCCGGGGTAGGAGCCGGCGAGGATCTGATATTCCGCCAGGGCCTTCTCCACATTGCCTTCAGCTTCCAACGCCCGCGCGTACAGCAGATGCGCCTGCGGTGAGCGGTACCCCGGATTCATGCGCAATGCTTCGTCGAGCGTCGTCCGGGCGGAGCTCGCATCGCCGCCGCCGAACTGCGCCCGCGCCAGCCCCAGCATCAGGTCCGGATCATGTTCATACAGCCCGGTGAGTACCTTGCGGTACGCGTCCGCGGCCTCCTGGAACCGATTGTGACGCAGCAGCTCTTCGGCCAGACGCTGGGTGCTGGCCACATTGTGGGTGACCTGCGCCTCATCCTGCAGGCGCCGCAGCTGCGCCTCGGGGTCCAGGGCCCGCTTGACGTTGCGGCGCGTCGCCTGGGCGGTGCGGCTGTTCAGCAATTCCGGGAGCAGCTCGACAATCGCATAGGCGATGGCACCGGCCACCGGCACGAAAACGATCAGGAAGATCCACAAGGTATTCCGGCCCGTGCGGATGACATGGATGATGAGCAGCACCATCAGAATGATGGGCAGGGCGGCTACAAGGAGGTAGACCATTCGGTTCTTTATCAACAAAGGATGCTGGCAAGCTTACTGGCGGCTGCCGATGATCTCCACCCGTGCACTGTAAGCCCGTGATTGTTCAGTCGTTCTTGGCCCCGGTGCTGCTATTCTTGCACCGTGAACCGTGACCTCCGGACGCCCGGCCCGAAACTGACGCGCCACCTGGCCCTGGCCATGGGCTGGCTGCTGCTCGCCTTCGCGGCGGTTGCGTTCGGCGCTGACGCGGCGCCTGCCCCGACCGATACGTCTTCGGCGCCCGCGCCCGGGCACCGCCTGCGCATCGGCCTGGTGCTCTCCGGCGGCGGCGCGCGTGGCGCGGCCCACATCGGTGTCCTGGAAGTCCTGGATCAGCTGCATATCCCGATCGATGCCATTGCCGGCACCAGCATGGGCGCGGTGGTCGGCGGCCTGTATGCCAGCGGCCTGTCCGCCACCCAGATCGCGACGGTCGCCAATTCATTGAACTGGCAGGATGCTTTTCACGATCGCCCGCCGCGCGACGAACTGACCTACCGCCGCAAGGAAGAGGACGAGAGCTTTCTGGTGAACTTCCCGGTGGGCGTTCGCGACTGGGCCTTCCAGCTGCCCAAGGGACTGATCAAGGGTCAGAGCCTGGAGATGCTGCTGCGGCGCCTGACGTTGCCGGTGGCGACGATCGGCTCGTTCGATGACCTGCCCACACGGTTCCGCGCCGTGGCCACCGACCTCGCCAGCGGTGATCCGGTGGTGATGAAGAGCGGTGATCTGGCCTCGGCCATGCGCGCCAGCCTGTCGGCCCCGGGCCTGTTCGAGCCGGTGGAGCGCGAAGGCAAGGTATTGGGGGATGGTGGCCTCGCCGACAATCTTCCCATCGACGTGGCACGTGCCATGAACGTGGATGTGCTCATCGTGGTGGACGTTGGCGCACCGCTGTTCACGCGCGATCGGCTCGGCAGCGCCACCACCATCGCCAACCAGATGCTGTCGATCCTGATCCGCCGTGATGCCACGCGCCAGCTGCAAACGCTGGCGAAATCCGACATCCTCATCAGCCCGACCATGGGCAACCTGTCCTCGTTTGATTTCGGCATCGTGCCCAAGGCGATGGCGGCCGGTTCCAAGGCGGCACAGGAGGTGAGCGAACGTCTGCGTCAGCTGGCGCTGAGTCCGGATGACTATGCGCGCTACGTCGCCGATCGGGATGCGATGCGTCGCGGACTGCCGCATATCGACTATGTCAAAGTGAACCCGACCTCGGAGCCCTACGTCGCTGCGCTCAACGGAATGTTTGCACCGTTTGCCGGTCTGCCGCTGGATCCGAAGGCATTGGAACGCACCATCGATGAATATTATGGCCGCGGCAAACTGGAGAGCCTGGATTACCAGGTACTGACGGATGGCGATCAGCATGGCCTGCTGATCACGGCGCAACCCAACTCCTGGGGACCGGATTTCGTGCGCTTTGGCCTGGGACTGCAGGACGACTTCCAGGGCAACGCAACCTACAACATCGGTGCGCGACTGGTGATGGGAGACATCACCAGGACGGGCGGGGAGTGGGTCTGGGACCTCGAGGCCGGCAGCTCGCCGCACATCTATACGGAGCTGTACCTGCCCTTCGAACAGACCTCGGCCTACTTCATAGATCCGCATACCGAGTTTGATGACATCAATACCCCGCTCGTGAATTCGGAACAGAACCACCTGGCCGAACTGCGCGTGCACACCTTCCGCACCGGCCTGGATCTGGGCAAGGAACTGGAAAACATTGGCGAACTGCGCTTTGGCGTCTACCACGAACAGGGCGGCACCTCGGTGCTGATCGGTGACGTGCCGCTGCCCCCGGTGACCGAGACCTTCAACGCCAACGGGTATTTCGCGCGCTTCTCGCTGGATCAGCTGGATGATGTGCGCTTCCCGCACAACGGCCAGCTGGCAAGCGTGGAGTGGAACAGCGAGCGCTACGAGGTCGGCAATGACGTGCCGTTTGACCGCCTGTCCGTGAACTATCTCACCGCCGGCACCTTCGGCCGCGAAACCGCCATGTTTTGGATCTCCGGGGGCGCCACCTTCAATCAGACCAATCCGCTGGATGTGCGCACTCAGTATCCGCTGGGCGGACTATTCAACCTGTCGGGAATCGCGGCCGATTCGCTCGCCGGTCCGCAATACGCGATTGCCCGCGTGCTGCTGTACCGCAAGATCGGCAAGGGTGGTGACGGACCCTTCGACTTTCCGACCTACGTGGGCGTGTCATTCGAGGCCGGGAATGTCTATGAGAAGCTCGGCGACATCAACTGGGGGAACAGCCGCAAGGATGCCAGCATATTCCTGGGGATCGATACCTTCCTCGGGCCAATCTACCTCGCAACCGGCTATGAAGAGCATGGCCGGCAGGCGTTCTACCTGTTCCTGGGTCGCACTTTCGGTAACGGCTCGACCAGTAACGGCAACGGCCAGACCATCGATTAAAGGCCGCGGCTTTCGGCGAGGTTTTCGATCTTCTCGAAGCGCAGCGACGGCGCATCGCTGGCACGGGAGTACTCGTGCCGGCGGCTCATCTCGGCCATGTCGGCGTCGCGTTCCTGGGGCGTGGCATACCAGTGCAGTCGGTGCCACTCGGGTCCCAGAAGCTTGCGCATCGGGTCGCCTGAGGGCAGGCTGACGCGCAGGCCATAGGGACGAAGCCGCTCCACCGGCGGGGAGCGCAGATTATGTGCGTTGCTGATGCCCATGTAATTATTCTACCGCAAGTAGGCCTTGAGTTGCGCCCGGGCCGCCCCCAAGCAGATCATCCGTAAAAGCCACGAGGGAGACCCAGCATGGCGCTATTCAGCAGCAAGAATACCATCCCCGATCCGGCGCACGCGTTGCCGGGCCGCACCACACCGCTGGCGGTTCCTGAGACGCACTTCGTGAACCATCACCGCATCGTGCCACCATTTCCCGCCGGCATGGAAGAAGCCGTGTTCGGGATGGGATGCTTCTGGGGTGCCGAGAAGCTGTTCTGGAAACTGCCCGGCGTGTACTCCACCGCGGTCGGCTATGCCGGGGGCCACACCCCGAACCCCACGTACCAGGAAGTGTGCAGCGGTCGGACCGGTCACACCGAGGTGGTCAAGGTCATTTTCGACCCCAAGGTGATTTCCTACGAGCAGCTGCTGCAGACCTTCTGGGAGCATCACAATCCCACAGAGGGCATGGGCCAGGGTAACGATATCGGCACGCAGTACCGTTCGGCCATCTACACCCACGGTGACGAGCAACGGCAACTCGCCGAGCAATCCCTTGCCCATTTCCAGGGTCAGCTGACCAGTGCACGACTGGGCACGATCACCACCGAAGTCCGGCCAGCGCCGACGTTCTTCTACGCCGAAGACTATCACCAGCAGTACCTGGCGAAGAATCCGGATGGCTACTGCCCGAATCATTCGTGTGGAATTCCGTATCGATCCGCGGTGTCATATTCGGGTGAGAAGGCGTAGTCGCTGGCGTTGCCTGGGTTCAATCGGGAGGCCAAGGGGTTAGCGACCAGAGAGGCGATTTTCCGCAGGGAAACGCGCAATGTTTTCGGCGTGGCGGTCTGCCGGAAGTCTACCCGTGTTCACTGCCTAGGAAAGGTCGCGGGAAATACTCAAGACAACGTGATGGCCTCGGCCATCGGGTGCTCGCATATTCTGGAACGTATCGGTTCGGGCCAGATCCGGCCATTGAATGTGCCGGTGCTGTGCGACTTCTACTTCGCGGTGAACGCTTCGCGGTGCTGCATTCCGGAGTCTCCAATTTCGTCCCAGACAGCCTTTGAACCAACCCAAATGTGGTGAGCAATCCGAAGGCCCTCACCCCCTTCCGAGATCAGTCCGGCCGGCACAAATGTTTGCGAAGTATCATTGGCACCGGGTAACGGAGAGCCGCAAATGCGGCAAAACCAGCTTTGCCAGTCTGCGCCTGGCTTCTTCCACGAAGTAATTTGGTCTTCGCCTCGCAGCCATCGGAACGCGTTGTTGTCGGTCACACCACCGCAATTCCGTTGCTGCCTGTGTATCTTCGGCAAATCGAGCAGTGACATACAAACACGTCCGAGATTTCGGTGTCGATCGCAAACGCCACTGCCCCGCAATTACATTCCCCGAGCGCCATCGGAGTGCCTCCCCATCCAGAGTGCCGTAAGAATGCCATGAAAAACCTGCTGTCAGAACCCTATGCGGCAATGCCCGCTGCGGGTCGCGATTGGCCGTTCCATCGCGCGGACTGTGTTCGAACGGCAACATCATGGCCCGTTTCGGGGGGCTCTATCGCCGCATACGAGACCAGACCACCGAGCATGCTTCAATCCGGAAAGACAGCTCGGGCCGGCGGCCGCGCGCCGGGAACCGACAGGGCGATGAGCAGGGCAGCGTCGAGTTCACGCAGCGTGTCGGCAGGCGCAAGACGCCGCCCCCCAGGCACACCAGTCGGGCGAAGCGCCGAGTCCGGCAGCCGGACGGGCGGGATCACGAACGCTGAATTTGGATTTGCCCGAAGCGACCTGAGGAAGGTACGCTGAGGCCGCAACTCCGGTCTTGCGCGCGCTGCGCGCCGCCGGTGGATTTCTTTCGGGGGGGGGAACCTGATGCGTCGATTGATCTTCGGTCTGGTGGTCGTGGCCGCTGTGGCCGCGTATTCGCAAGGCGCCGTGGCTGCCCGGCATAACCCCAACGACGTCGAGTGGACCCAGCACGGCGGCAACCCGGACGAGCAGCGCTACAGCAAGCTCAAGCAGGTGACGGTCGACAACGTCGGCCAGCTCGGCCTTGCCTGGTACGCGGAAATTGCCGAACACGGCGGTTACCAGAGCACGCCCCTGGTGATCGACGGGGTGATCTACATGACGGCCCCGTGGAGCAGCCTCTACGCCTTCGACGCAAGGACCGGCAAGCAGTTGTGGAAGGTCGACCCGAAGGCGCCGCGGGAGATCGCCGCCACCTCGATCTGCTGCAACATCTCCAACCGCGGCGCGGCCTACGCGGACGGCAAGATCATCTGGGGCACGATCGACGGGCGCCTGATGGCCGTGAACGCCAAGACCGGCGCGAAGGTCTGGGAGGCGCGGGTCGCGGACTCGAAGGCGCAGTACTCGATCACCGGCGCGCCGCGCATCGGCGACGGCCTGGTGTTCATCGGCGTCGGCGGCTCGGAGTTTTACACCCGCGGCTACCTCGTGGCGCACGACGTGAAGACGGGCAAGCAAGTGTGGAAGTTCTACACCGTACCGGGCGATCCTTCGAAGGGTCCGGACGGGGCGGCATCCGATAACGTGATGCCGATGGCCGCCAAGACCTGGAACGGCAAGTGGTGGGAGAAAGGCGGCGGCGGCAGTACCTGGGATGGCATCGTCTACGACCCGAAGTCCGATCTGGTGATCTTCGGCACTGGCAATGGCCTGCCATGGCCGGCGGCACTGCGTTCGCCGGGCGGCGGCGATAACCTCTTCACCTCCTCCATCGTCGCGGTGCATGCGAAGACCGGCAAGTACAAATGGCACTACCAGGCCACGCCGATGGACGGCTTCGACTTCGACAATACAGCGCCCCTGACGCTGGCTGACATCACCATCGATGGCCAATCGAAGCACGTGGTGATGCAGGCACCCAAGAACGGCGTGTTCTACGTGATCGAGGCGGCCACCGGCAAGGTGGTGTCGGCGGATCCGTTTGTGCCCAAGATCAACTGGGCACTGGGCTTCGACAAGGCGAACAACTGGAAGCCCATCCTCAATCCGGAAGCCAACTACGGCAAGACCGGGAAGGGTTTCTGGCTGCTGCCTTCGCAGGCACATGTGTGGTACCCGCAATCGTTCAACCCGCAGACGGGTCTGATATACGTGCCCGCGCGCCGCGGCGTGGGTTCGTTCTACGCCGAAGAAGGGGGCCGCATCCTGGGCAACCAAATGGTGGATGTCGCCATGGGCCATCAGCCGGAAGGCAAGCGGCCCGAGGTCGAGAACCCCGGCGCTTACCTGCTGGCCTGGGATCCGGTGGCCCGCAAGGCGGCCTGGGAACAACGCGAAGGCAGCGGCAACGCGGGTACCCTCACGACTGCGGGCAACCTGGTATTCCAGGGCCTGCCCGGGAAGAAGTTCGGGGCATTCCGCGCCGACACCGGCCAGAAGGTGTGGGCCATTGACACCCAGGGCAACGTCGTCCCAGGACCGGTGACATACACGCTCGATGGCGTGCAGTACCTCGCGGTGATCTCATCGGCGAGCACCGGTTTTGCGGCCGCCGCCGGTAAGAACCGCCTGCTGGTGTACAAGCTCAACGGCGATGTGCAGCTGCCGCCGGCCCCACCGGAGGTGCCGCAGGTCCTCAACCCGCCGGCGGACTTCGGCGACGCGGCGATGCACGCGCGCGGCCAGGACCTCTACCAGCGTAACTGCACCGGCTGCCACGAGGGTGGACGCATATTCAGCGGCTTCCCGGACCTCAACTACACGATCGCGCTCAACGCCCCGGATCTGTTCAAGGCCATCGTGGTCGATGGCGCGCTCGCCGAGAACGGCATGATCTCGTTCAAGAACTCGCTGAAGGCAGAGGATGCAGAGGCGATCCGCTCCTTCCTCACTGCGCGCGCGAACGAGCTGAAGCGCCACCCGCCACCGGTGTTCGGGCCGGGTGGCCCTGGCGGTCCGCCCCCGGGTGCAGGTGCTGCGCCGCCTGCGCCGGCTGCGCACCAGTAGATGCAATCGGGGAGCATCAACCGTATGCGAGGTCTGTGCTCTGACCGACCTCGATAATATATCCGTCAGGATCGCGGATGTAGCAGCGCGTCTCGCCGTACTTTGGGATCGGCGCCGTGATGAACTGCGCGCCACGGCTCTTCCATAGTTCATAGCACGCTTGGATATCCGCAACGCGGAAATTCAAGAAGCTGTTGATGTGACTCGGGTTGGGAACGCTGAGCGTAACGGTCGGTTTATCCGGGGTAGGCCCGCCCCCCACGTTCAGAATCATCCAGATATTCGCAAGCTCAAGGTAGCCGGGCGCGTTGCCGTCACCCAGACTCAGAATGCGGGCGCCGAAGACTTTTTCGTAGTAGCGAGCCGAGCGCTCGATATCCGCGACAGTGAGAAAATGCGCGATGCTCATGCCCTCTCGCGGGGGCATCTCAAAGCTGTTCTGCCCGACTTGTACGCTGCTCATTGACGACTCCAATTCCGACAAGAAGTGCGCTTCGGCTGATTCTAGTCCTTTGGCATTCGCCGCCGCGGCGCATCGCTCACGCCGCGCCAGCCACCCGGCTCGGTTGCGTCACCCGCGCCAGTAGGGCGAATCCCATGATGGCCACAAGCGCCAGCCCGGCCTCTCCGAACAGCATGGTGTTGGTGCCGTAGCGGTCATGGAACACGCCGTCGACGTCGGTCATGGCGGCGATGGGCACATTGGACGCCGCCGCCAGCAGGTTGAACTTGGTGGCAGCCGCGCCCTTGCCGATGGCTTCCAGCACCACGGCAGAATAGCCGGCGTAACAGGCGCCCAGCACCAGGGCATAAACCAGGGTGCAGATGCTGAACATCTCCGGCGTGCGCGGCAGCACCGCCATCGCCGCCGCCACCCCCGCCAATGCCGCGCCGAACAGGCAGTAGGCGATCCAGCGATCCATACGGTCGCACAGAAACCCCGCCAGCACGGCGCCCACCAGACTGGCTACGCCGTTGAGCACGCCGGTCACCAGCGCCACGATATCGGCGCCGGCGTGCCACTCGCCGGCGATGGCGGACCATAGGCCGGAGGCGCCGCCGGAACCGATCGGTAGCACCATCAGGACAAACGCAAGCAGGCCCAGGCGTGAACGCATCACTGCCCAGACGTCCCGGCCGACGTCGGCGAGCGTTTCCACATAGCGCGTCCGGCGTGGCCCGCGTTCGGGTTCATCCACCCATGCAAGCCCGGCGATGCAGGCAATGCACAACAGCCCCACGGCGGCGGCGGCTTCCCACGGCGCGGCCACGCGCTGCGCCAGATACAGGCCCAGGCCGCCGCCGATACCCGAGCCGCCCAGATTTCCGGCCTGTGACCAGCCGGAGATCGTGCCCTTGCGCTCGTCCTCAATGCCATGCGCCATGAAAAGCTCGCTGGACATGCTGACCATGGTCGAGGCGAGGCTGGATATCACGACCAGCAGCACCAGCAGGACCGTCGTGTCGCGCGTCGCGGACACGAACCCCATTGCCAGCACGCTCAGTCCGGTGCTGATCGCGCCAATCACATACCATTGCCTGGCGTTCAGCAGGGTATCCACCAGGGGCGCCCAGAGCATCTTCCAGGTCTGAGGCCAGACCGAAAGGGAAACGACGGCCGCCACGGCGGCGGTGTGCATGCCGGCGCGGGACAGTAGGAAGGCCAGAGTCACGGACACATAACCGCCCGAGACGCCAAACGGCATCAGCAGCACCATGAAAACGGGGGCGGGGGTCCTGCGCCGTGCGACATCCATCCGCACAGCCTAGCTTAGTTGGGCCTATCGAGGCGCGCCCGCGCGCACGGCCCCGGGGAAACGCTGCCGCTAGGGGGCGGGAGCCGGGGTAGCGTTCCCGGTGACGCCGCTGTGCGTGAATTCGAATTGCACCACCCATTTGCGGCTATCTGGGTCATCCACCGCAACGAAGGTCCATTTCCGGGCCGCTTCGCGCGCCAGGCGGGCGAAATAGGCACTGGGCCCGGTGTTCTTCAGGTGCGCCTCGATGACGGCGCCGAAGTGATCGACCACCACCAATACCGCGATCCTGATGCGGCCGTGAATGGTCCCCAGCGCCCTGCGCGGTACAGTGGGCAGTGCTTCACGGACCACGCCAGGCTCCGGCAGATGCGCCGTCGGATTCTGCGCGGTGGCCTGCGCCATGGCAGCAGGTTGCGGCACGCTGGCCTGAGGAGTCACTGCCGTGGCCTGCGCGGGGTTCGCCGCCGAGTGAAACAGGTGCAAGTCCGCCCACACAGCGGCCAGCAATATGAGGAACACGGCCGCGACGAGGGCGGCGATCGGCCCGCGCTGTCTGGGTGGTTCCGCAATTGGCGCGTCCCGCGGTATCTCGGGTACCACGGTCGGCGGAACCTGCACCCGCGGCGCCTGCGGCGCGCACCCGAGCTCGGCTTGCAGATCCGTGGCGGAGGGGCGCGCGGCAGGATCGTAGTTCAGACATCGCTGCAGCATGCCCACGAATTCCGGAGCCACCGTCGTCGGCAGGACGGCCGCCCCCGGGTGCTCATCAAGTGACGGAAGACCTTGAGTCAGCGCTTCCGCCAGCGTCACGCCAAGACCCCAGATATCGCCGGCGGAGGAGAACGCCGCGTGAGCCGCCTCAGGAGGAACGTGCAAGGAAGGCTCGGCAATACCGACCCTCGGTGCGCCGGCGGGACGGATGCTGTCACTGGACAGTTTCAGTTGATCGTTGACGACCAGAAGGTTCGATGGGCTGAGGTGACTGTGCACCAGACCCTGGCTGTGCAGGAAAGCCAGCGCCTCCAGCGTGGGCGGCAGCATTTCGCGAACTTCCTCGGCAGTCAGGGGCCGCTGGCTGAGGACCTGCGACAGAGTCTGCTCGGCGTATTCCATGACGACGAACAAAAAGGGCTGGCCTCCGAGCTGACACAGACCCGCGTCGAACAGCCGCACCAGGCGCGGATGGGAAAGCCCGGTGGAAAACCTCCAGTGCGAGAGCTGCGCCAGGGTAACGCGCTCAATCGGAATGATTTTTACCGCAACATTGGCGACGGGCAGCCCCTTGCATTCGCTAGAGAATACCGCGCTGCGTTCTGAGCCATTCAACAGCCGTTGCAGGGGATAAACCCCGTTGATGACCGCGCTTTGCCACCCGGACCAGAAGGGGGCCACCGCCGATGTTGTGTTTGCTTGCGCACTCATGGGAAATGGCTATTGAGCGGGGCTCGGGGCTGCGGGGGAGATCAGAGCCGGCTCGTCGAAGTTCAGATGATTGACGTATGGCGCCACCGGGTGACTGACCATCCGAGTCTGCGGATACGTCTTCAGCAGCTCGAAGGCATCGGGTACGGTCGAACGCAGCCAGCGATCGTAGTCCTGATGGCGCAGGATCGCGGGCATCTGCTGGCTGTTGGGGTCCAGTTCCGCCAGCACGGGATTGGCCGGTACGGTCAGCAGCGCGCAGCTCTCCACGATATCGTCATCATCCGTCACCGAACGCTCCCACAGCACCGCAACGCCAAAGACCAGGCGGTCCGACAGACGCACGTAGTAGGGCTGGCGGTACCCTGCCCGGGTGCGCTTCCAGAGATAAAATCCCGCGAGCGGCACGATACCGCGCTGTCCGAAAAGCCAGGCGGTGCGCAACTCCTGAGAACTCTGCAGCGCGTCGCTCGGCACGCGCGCGTAGCCGGGTCGCGCCACATCACCCTTGGCGGATGCCGGCACCAGCCCCCAGCGCATCATCACGCCCTCTGAGTCGTGCCCGTGCACTCGTGCCACCGGAACACTCTGTGAGACGGCAACGTTGAAACGAGCTGAAAACTGCCACCATGCATGGGCAATGGAAAGCTCACTTTCCGCCTCCGCCCGCTCCGGTATCACCAATCGCTCGCTCATCGGGTGGCAGCGTACGACGGTTCATCAGAGTGGGTAATGTCCGCTCTTGGCGACAGCCCGGTGCCCCAGCCGCCGGGGAGGCATAAACAGCGGCCGGTCTTCTTTAGCTATAGCTGTACCAGAAGGCGCACTGTCAAATTCGGGTGGCAAGCCATTGTGAGGTCCGTATTTGTGCGACTCAGGTCGCCGCCAGAGACTCCTGGGCAACGGCTGCGAGCCCCATGATGCCGCCTGGATTCATGCAATCCACCATCGTGGTTGGAATCAGGATGGTCGCGCCGCGCTCCTTGGTCGTTTCATAGATGATGTTCATGGCCCGAAGCTGCAGAGCGGCTGGATTCTGCGCATAGATGTTGGCCGCCTCCAGGAACTTCCTGGCAACCTCCTGTTCGGCGGATCCTAGGATCACACGGGCCTCTTTTTCCCGTTCAGCCTGTGCCTGACGGCTCATGGCATCCTGCAGCAGCGAAGGAATGGCTACGTCGCGAATCTCAACCGAGATGGCCGCCACTCCCCAGTCCGCAGTTTTGCGGCCGATCTCCTCCTTGAGCTGCTGATCGGCGAGTTTGCGTTCCGACATCAATGCGCTCAGCGGTGAAGCACCGATCATCTCGCGCAGTGAGGTCTGGGCGACACGCAGAATCGCCGACCTGTAATCGGTGATCTCCAGGGCGGCGCGCTCCGGATCGTGCACCTGCCAGAACAGTATGGCATCGATATTGGCCGGCACCGTATCTCGGGTGAGCGCCTGCTCGGCGTTGAATTCGGTGGTCTGGATGCGCTGATCGATCCATGCGGCGACGTTGTCGATGAAGGGAATGATGAAGAACAGTCCCGGACCGCGGATGCCACGCAACCTGCCGAAGCGCAGCACGACCGCTCTTTCCCACTGTTTGGCCACCAATACCGAAAGTGGAATCAGCGCGGCGAACAACAGCAGTACGGCCGGCACGCCGTAGGCTAGGAGCCAGCCGGATCCATGGCAGAGCGCAGCGATGAGCAATGCCGCCGCGATGATCAGGACCGACATCACAATTGCTGGAGCGTTCATGTCTGTGGTGTTCATTTACTACTCCTTGGTCGCTTTGAAATACGGACAATCTCATGGGCGACCTCGATAGGGTCGACCCCCGCTGCATTCGCCGTGGCAATGGCCTGCTGCGCCAGGCTTTCCACACGCTTGGCCTGCCGGTTGACATCAACGGGCGGCGGCCGCTCGGACACAAAGGTTCCCCGAGCCCGAAGAATGACAATGGCGCCCGTCTGTTCCAGGTCGGTGTAGGCATGCCTGACGGTGTTCAGATCCACCTTCAGGGTGACGGCAACCTCGCGCATCGTGGGCATCTGCTCGCCCGGACGCAGTGTTCCGGTCCCGATCGCCTGGAGCATCTGATCGCGGATCTGAACGTAGACCGGGACGCCGTTATCCTGAAGATGCAGCATGGGAACCATGGTGCTCATTGTGTATGATAATATGCATACAGTCCAGCACGACCGCGCTGGGCGCAATGATGGTCAACCCAGCGAAGCATTGGGTCATCGGTTGGACGCTCCTCTTCGGCAGCAGTGATTCGTTGCTGCACGGCGCAAGCCGCGGCTGACCGGAAGTCCGGATGGCGTATTAGCGGGGCGGCGTTGCGCGGCGTTAGACTACGGCCTCGGCTCGGATTCGGCTGACGGTCTGCAAGGGGGGGCTGATGAAGTTCATACCGCTGATCTGGGCCGGATTGCGCCGCAAACTCAGCCGCTCCATCCTCATCCTGGCGCAGGTGATCATCGCCTTCACGCTGTTCGGCGTGCTGCAGGGCTTGACCAGCGGCATCAATCACGCGATCGCCTCCACTCATCCCGACCGACTGTACGTGGGCAGCAAACTGAATCTGGGATTCCCCATCCCCATCGCCATCGTGGCTTGGGTGAAGAGCCTTCCTGGGGTCATTGGGGTAGCCCCGCGTTATCAGTTCGGCGCGGCCTATCAGCGCCCCACGCAGGGTGTGGGGATCTGCGCCACCGATGTGGACGCCTATTTCGTGATGTATCCCGAAGATGCGGTCGACGCCGCACAGCAGCGTGCGCTGCGGCAGGTCCGCGACGGGGTCATCGTGGGCATCGGCACGATGCACAAGTACGGCTGGAAAGTGGGGCAGCGCGTGACCCTTCAGTCGCAGCTCAAGGGCAAGGATGGAACCGGCAACTGGACCTTCGATGTCGTCGGGACCTGGAAAGACACCGAGGATGAGAACGAGGATGACGCGCAACTTCTGCTGGCGCATTACGACTACATCAACGAGTCGCTCCCGGAGGGACCGGGCCGCGACACGATGAATCTCGCAGTCCTGCGCATCGCCGATCCCGCGCGTGCCGCGGCCATCGAGCAGAAGATTGATGCCCAGTACACGAACTCATCGAATGAGACGCTCACACAGTCGGAGCAGGAGCTGGTGCAAGCGGAGGTTTCCAACTTCGGCGACATCGACACCGTCGCGCACCGGATCGTCGGCGCCACCCTTTTCGTGCTGCTTTTTGCCACCGGAGCGCTGATGATGCAATCGATCCGCGAGCGCACTCCGGAGCTCGCGGTGCTGAAGACGGTCGGCTTCTCCGACCGCAGCGTCATGTTCCTGATCCTCGGGGAGACCCTCGTACTGTGCCTGGTCGGCGCGGCGCTGGGGCTGGAGCTCGGCGTGCGGATTTTGCCGGTGGCGCGGGAGGAGATAGGAACGGTAACCGTGCCGCCGAGTGTCTTCCTGATGGGCCTTGGTTTCGCCCTGGTGCTGGCATTGGCCGGCGGCGCGATGGCCGGGTGGCGCGGATTGCGACTGCGCGTAGTCGACGCGCTCGCGAACCGGTGAGGCTCCCGATATGAGACCCATACGCCAGGCATCACTGCTCACCGTTGCCTCCATCCGCAGCATTCCCGCGCGACTGGGCACCTCATTGGTCACCGTGATCAGCATCGCAACCGTCATGGGCGTGCTGGTTGCAATGCTCGCGCTGAGCGAGGGCCTGGAGCGGTTCGTCAAGGCCGACATCGATGCAAACACAGTCGTCGTGCTCTCCAGGGGCGCGCAATCGGCGCTGGACAGCTCCTTTCCCAAGACCATTGTCGGCAGCATCACCAACAAGCCAGGCATCAAGCGCGATGCCAACGGCAAGCCTGAGGTCACTGCGGTCGTCTTCATGTTCCTGGATGCGGTGAATCGCCAGAATCAGCGCGGTACCGTCAGCCTGTTTTCCGTTACCCCGGAGTGGGTGACGATCAATCCTGAGGTCCATATCGTGCAAGGGCGATTCTTCCGCGCCGGGCTGCACGAGCTCATCGTCAGCGACCTGGTCCGCTCGCGCTTCAGACACTTCGATGTCGGCGATGAAGTGCGCATCCGGGGCACACCCTGGAGCATTGTCGGGGCGTACCACAGCACGGCCACGGCGCTCGAGGACTCGGTGATCGGCGATGCCGACACGGTGCTGGCGACCTTTCCGCAGGCGACCTTCAATGTCGTGGACGTGGTGCTGGAATCGCCCGCCGCGTTTGCGACTTTCAGGACCGCCGTAGTCAGCGACCCGACGCTCACGGCGGAGGTGAAAACGCAGGAGGAGAGCAGCGAGGACATCATCAAGTCGCGGCGCAAACTCCTCGACTTCATCAGCTTCTTCCTGGGCGGGCTGATGGGACTGGGCGCCGCGTGTGGCGCGTTGGCCAGCCTCTATGCGTCCGTCGATGCCCGCAAGGTGGAGATCGCCACCTTGCGCGCCATTGGTTTCGGCGGCTTGCCGGTCGTGAGCTCAGTGCTCGCCGAAGGGGTGCTGCTCGCGATCCCGGCCGCGCTGCTGGGCGCGGGCATCGACTGGTACCTGTTCAACAAACACGTCGTGGTGGCCGCGCAGATCACCTTCCCGATGGCCGTCACGCCGCATCTGGTCGTGATTGCACTGTGCTGGGCGCTCTCCATCGCGCTGCTCGGCGGCATCCTGCCCTCGATCAGAGCGGCGCGTTTGCCGGTCGCCACGGCGATGCGGGCGGGCTGACTACTGACCCCCCGGGCAGCCGGCGGGACCGGGCGTGCAGTATCTGCTCGATGTGGCGCTTTGCCTCTGCAGCTCTTTGATGTAGTCCTGGCTGGAGTCTTGGGTGGCCTGCAGCTGGGCCGCGGTCAGGCACACTCTTTGATGCGCGGTGCGACTGTCCGGGGCCTGCTCATTGCGACAGAAGCGCTCCTCCCCATTGCTCAGCACCACGCGCTCATAGCCATAAGGAACTTTCGTGGCCTGCGGTGTCGCGGCCGCGGGGGTCGCCGGAACGGGCTTGGCCGCTGCCACAGGCGGCGCGGGAGCGGGCGCCGGCGTTGCACAGGCAACCAGCACCGCGGCACCGGTGACCAATATGAGCATGGGTAGCTGTTTCATAGGGTTCAGGATTCACTTCGGGGCGACTATATCAACCATGCCATCTACGATCGCGGTGCGCAACAGCATGGACTTCTGTTGGGTCGTATACACGGCCCGCAGGAAGGCCTGATCCCACGGGGTCAGGCCGGCGCTTGCGCTCTGCGGGGCGGCGTCGAACAGTGTCAGGATCGACGGGTCATTCCCCAGGTGGGTATCAAGTTTGATCTGCGCAAGGCCGCTCAGCGCGACATAGTCGGCGAGCTGTCCGCGCGTCACGCCCTTGAACTGCGTCGGATCCACTATCACGAAGACCCGCTGCATCACCCAGACCGCATTCAACACCAGGTGGCTTGCCTGGGACCAGCTGTTGGTCACAGCGGAGTCACTGTTAGCCGGTCGCACCGGAAAGATCTCAAGGCCCGCTGGCGGCTTGATCACCCCATACTGCTGGCTGATACCCGGGAATGACTGAACGACGAGCGGCAGGCCCTCAGGCGTCTTCTGCACGGTGTCGTACCAGGTCTTCACCGGCCGCTGGCCGGCGATGAAGTTCTCAACGACGGTGGGTTCCGCATTGCCAAATACATCTTCGTGGTGGCGCTTGTCCAGGTCGCGAAGATCTGCCTCCGGTTGCTTGGTGACAATGATGAACAGATTCGGATGGCATTTCTCTCCGCCCAGTGGTGCGCCCGCTGCCTGTGCGATCTGTGAAACACGTCCTAGGATGTACTCACCGTTTTCCTTCGACAGGCCGGTGACCAGCGGACACACTGGATCTATCCATCGTGCCAGTCCACGGCTCGGATCGCTGAGGTCAAAGTTGGTAAGCTCTTTCACGTACCCGGTAATCTTGGTGGTGAATTCGGCGCGATCTCCGGTGATGACGACTTCAGGCTGGCGGCTGGCCGCGCTGGCCGGTGCGCTGGACCAAGAGGATTGAACAGCAGCGCTGGCAGGGGCCGCGGGATCCGCTGCCAGCACCGGTGAGGCCATGGCGGACATTCCCAAAATGAGCAGCGCTCGAATCACTCGCGATGGGGAACTCATGGAGATCTCCTCGGCACGACAATGGTCGCACGTCTGCAAAGGAAGACGCACGGCAGCGTCAAACACGTAAATTCAGTGGGCTATCTGGCGCACCATTTCCAGCGCAATCTCGCCCTGCTGGACCTTCACCGACTGCTGGGTCAGGTACAGGGACTTGAGGAAGGCGTGGTCCCAGTCGCTCATATGGGGCAGGGCGGCCTGCGGGGCATCGTCGAACAGTTTGAGAATGGTCGGCGCATCGGCTAACTGGGCGCCTGGCTTGATCTGTGCAAGACCCACCATGGCGACGTAGTCGGCGATCTGCCCGCGGGTGACCCCCTGCAGGCGACCCTGGTCGAGCACGACATAGACATAGGTGAACTCCCATATCCGGGTGCGCGCGACCCGGCTGGCACGCTCCCAATCGGTGGTGACATTGGGTGGCAAGCCGCCCCCCTGAGTACCGCCCGGCTGACCGGTGCCTTGGCCCTGGGTGATCTGCCCGGCAGGTGGAAAGCCGTGGCCCGGGGCCAAATTGTCGGCCGTTTCCAGGGCCGAGTCGTACCAGACCCGCGCCGCCCGGGGCGCCGCGATGAATGCGTCGATGTCATTGGGCGTGGCCTGCCCGAAGGTCACGGCGCGATGCTTCTGCTCCATGGCCTTCAGCAGCTGTTTTGGCTCCACAGTGACAAAGACGAAGAGATTTGGCTGGCAGTTCTCGCCTGCCAGAGGCACGCCTGCCTCGCGCGCGACCTCCGAGATGCGCCCGAGGATGAACTCACCATCCTCACGTGGCAGACCGGTCACCTCCGGACACACCGGGACATTCCATCGGGCGAGACCTTCCTGCTGCTCCGGAACCGCTATCCCGTTCACGAAGGCAAGCACTCTGGGCGTGAGCTGGGCGCGCTGCGCGCTGATGATGACTTCGTCCTGCGCAGGCTTGCCGGCCGAGGCGGCAGCTTCGATCGGTAAGGCCGATTGCCCGCTGGCAGCTCGCGCGATCCCCGCAGCAGGCAACGGCCTGGCGGATACGGCCAGGACCCCGGATGGCGTAGTGCGGATCAGGAATGGCGCATTGCCGATCAGGGCGTTCAGTCCTGCTGCGACGGTGTAGGTGCCGGATAGCGTGGCGCTCCGGTATCCCTCGACCAGTTTGTAGTCGAAGGCAATCTGCTGATGGGTGACCGACGCAAAGGTGAGCAGCGCGGTACCGAGATCCTCAGCTGGAATCTCGATCGACTGGGTGGCGGGATCCGCAGCCAGCACCAGCCGTGCCATGCCGGCGACGATCAGCGCCTTGCATGCCCGGATTCCCACAGAATCTCCCTCCCGTTACGCTCCTCGGCCCGCAACGCAGACACCGCGGTGACCCCCTCGATGAACGCTCGGGTATCCTCGGCGCTGAACACGCCCGAGATGCGCTGGCTGGCGGCCGCGGCATCCCCGATCGCAACCGGGTTGCGGGCGTAGCGGTTGACGCGCTCCACCGCAGAGGCGAGGGGCTCGTCCACGAACTCGAGCCGATCGCTCTGCCAGCTCAACGAGCGAGCCACATTCGCGGCCGCGACGTGCACCTGGGCCAGCGCAACCGGGGCGATCAGTTCGTCTCCGGCCACCAGCGCGGTGCGCACACGGTCTGGTCCGGTAACCGAGACGTGTCCCTGATACAGGATAACCTGAACCTCGTTTTGCACGATCTCGACGGAGAACATCGTGCCGGTCGCCACGATTTCCCGGTCTGCGGCGCGAACCAGGAACGGCCGCTGCGGATCCTTCGCCACCTGGAACTTCGCACGACCCCGCAGCAGCTGCAGCGTCCGGGCCCCGGCGGAATATTGCACGAGTACCGCGGAGGATGCGTCCAGGTATACCGATGATCCATCGGCCAAGGCAATGGTGCGGCGCTGCCCGATTGCGCTGGTGAACTGCTGGGAAGAGGGACTGCGCCAGGCGAATATGCCGAAAAGCACCACCAGAACCACTGATCCGGCCAGTGCCCATAGTGTTCTGGCGCCAAGCTGTCGCCGGCCGACTCGAGCGCGCTGGGCGCGTCTCAGACTCTCCAGTGCCGCGACCCGCAGCGCAAGAATTTCGGAGCTCGTTTCCACCGCATTGACCGCTTGCCAGGCCTCGGCGGCCTGATCAAACGCGGCTCGATGTGCCGGGTCGCTCAGCCAGCGCGTGAACTGAGCCCGATCACTGCCCGTCATTGCGCCCTCACACAGCCGCACGCACCAGCGCGCGGCCTCCTCGGCGCGCACGAACTCCGGCGACTGCAGATCGGGCAGCCTCACGTGGGGCGCTCCTGATGAATCATGAGGTACGCGGTGGCCCGCGCGATTTCCTTCTCCACCGTGCTCAAGGAGAGGTCAAAGGCTTGCGCAATGTTGCGCCTGGCGACGTTTTCGATGCGGTAGAGGATGAAGATCTCCCGCGTCCGCTCCGGAAGGTCCATGAGTCGCGCTACAAGTGCCGCCAACGAGCGGCGTGCCGCCTCGATTCGCTCCGGATCGAAACTGTGCTGTTCGAGCTCTTCCGCCTCCGCCACCGCGACCTGGGTGGCCAGGTAATCGTCGCGGACCTTTCGACGCCGTGCCCGGTCCCTCAACAGATTGGCCGCAACCTGGAAGATATAGGCATCGGCGCGGCGCAGCTGATCGAGCGGCACGCCTGCCAAACGCAGGAATACGTCATGGGCCAGGTCCTCCGCCTCGGCAGGATTGGCCACGCGACGCAGAAAAAACGCCAGCAGCGCCGGCCGGAACCGACGGCACAGGTCATCAAGTTGTTGCTGCCGTGCCGCTTCCACGGCGCTCCTTATTCCTGTGTCCTCGTTATACAGACGCACGAGTTGCCGGATTGCGTAATCCCAGTGACGTCAGGGACTTGCTCCATGTCCGGGCGCGCCAGCCGGCGCCAGGCCAAGTTCTTCGGCAAAGAAACTGAGCTCGGCGCCGGCGTTGCCCACGCGCTGGCTGAACGAGGAGGTGACGCCGTGACCCTCGTTGCGGCGGGTGATCAGAAGGATCGGTCGGGGTGAGCTGTTGGCCCGCTGCAGCGCCGCGGCGAACTTGCGCGATTGCCAGGGCGCGACCCGGGGATCGTTTTCACCGGTCATGAGCAGCACCGCCGGGTAGGCGGTACCTGGGCGTACGTGGTGCAGGGGTGAGTAGGCGTACAGCCAGGCGAATTCGTCGGGCTTGGTCACGGTGCCGAACTCGAAGGTGTTGTACTCCCCATTGGGCCACAGCTCCGAGCGCAGCATGTCGTAGATGCCAACCACGCTCACCACCGCCCGATAGTCGGCCGGGTGCTGGGTCAGCGCGGCGCCCATGAGCAGACCGCCGTTTGAGCCGCCGAGGATTCCCAGGTGTGCCGCATCGGTCCAGCGTGCCTCCACCAGCGCCGCCGCCGCAGCGTGCAGGTCATCGAAGCTGTGCTGCTTATTCGCGCGGCTGCCGTCGTAGTGCCAGGCCTCGCCGTACTCGCTGCCGCCGCGGATGTTGGCAAAGGCGTACACGCCGCCGCGTTCGAGCCATGCCAGCATGGAACCGATGAAGGCCGGCTGCCGCGCTCTCCCATAGCCACCATAGGCGCTGAGGATGGTCGGGTGACTACCCTCGCGAGGGGGATCGGCGAGTGCCACGACGGTGACCGGCACGCGCACGCCCCCGGTCGAGGGTGCATCCAGCCGCCAGGTGCGCAGTTTCGAGTAATCCCCGGTCGGTTTGACCTCAAAAACCGTGGTGAGCGCCCCGCTGGCAGCGTCGAATTGCACCCAGTGCGGTGGCACCGACCAGCCGGAGTAGGCGATCAGGGCGATTGAGGAGTCTTCCGTGCTCGCGATCGCATTGATGCCTATGCCAGTCGCAGGCAGCGACACGGTACGCACCGGCGCGCCCGCCGAGTCGAACTGGCGTATACGCCAGTCCGGCCCGCTGACTTCCACCAGCAGAAAGCCGCCCTTGATCGCTGCCACCCCATTGATGGCCCAATCCTGCTGGGGCACGGCGACATGGGCGCGCCCGTCACTTTCCAATGCCAATAGCTGGCCGCGCGGGGCGCCCTTATAGGACAGCATCAGCAGCCGATCTCCTAGCCATGCGGCACCGCCGGTCTCGCTGTCGGTCACGCGCACCTGCTCCTGGGCGCCGAGCACCTTGCGCCACCGGGCTCCGGTGCGCAGGTATACGTTTTCGAAGTTGCTGTCGCCGTAATAGATGAAGGCAGCTGCCTGACCGCCGTGGGTCGAGCTGATCAGCAGGTGCTCGGCGATCGGGGAGGGCGGTTTGCCGAGCGCGGCGGTGTCAGCGCTTGCGGGAGTACCCAGCGTATGGTGATACAGCTGCGCATTGAACTGCTCGCGCGCGACGGGCACGCTGCCCGGCAGCGGCAAGCGCACATAGGTGACACCCTTGCCGTCTGCATCCCAGGCCAGCGCCTGCGGAGTCGTGCCGCCGCCGGCATCGGGCAGCGCGTCGCTCGCCACCTGCCCGCTGGCAACGGTGACGAAATGAATGGTGGTACTCTCGGTTCCGCCGCCGGCAGTGCCGTATGCCACCTGCAGGCCATCGGGCGAGGGCCAATAATTGGTGACGGCCGTGTCGCCGTGTGTGGCATTGGTGTCGACGAGTACCTTGGTGGTGCCGTTCGGCCACGCCGAGGCGACCAGCACCGCCTGCGGCTGCGGGGGTGTCTGGCGCATATAGAACAATGTGTTGCCCACGATCTGTGGATTGGCGCGCTGGGTGGAGGTCAGCGCGAGTTCCCCGACACGTTTGACGATGGCGCCGTGGTCCGTGAAGCGGCCCATGACGGTATCGGTGTACGCATTCTGCGCATCGATCCACTGTTCCACCTCGGGTGCGCCCGCATTCTCAAGCCAACGATAGGGATCATGGACCTGCCGGCCGTGATAGTGCGCGAGGACGTCGTGTTGGGGCGTCGCGGGTGGGGCAGCCATCGGCGCCGGTGCGGCGCCGAGCAGGAGCGGCAGGCTCGCCGCGGCGAGGCCCGGCAGGCGGGATGTCATTCTTCGCATGAGTCAGAGCCCTCGCGTGGCGCGTCGGTCGTGATGGTACCCGGCGCTTGGGGTCGCCAGCGTTTTGGGATCGCGCCGGCGGCTGATTCATGTCAAAAATATTTGACATTAAGTATAGATACTTTTACATTTCAGTCCCCTCAACCTAGGTAGTGGAACAGCCATGCCCTTTCGCGAAAAGAGCGCCTGGGTCACCTTGATTGCGATCCTGCTGGTGTCCGCCCTGTTCGTGCTGCATGCCCCACGGCTCTCCCATCCCGGACCGGGGGATTTCCACACCCTGCTCGCCTGCATCGCCGCTTTCGTGGTCATCGAAGGCATCGCCTTTCTGGTCCTGCGCCTGCGCTACCCCGAGGATGCACGCACTCCGGCTGACGAACGCGAGCAGCTGATCAATCTGAAGGCGACGCGGCTGGCATCAGGGTGTTACGTCATCGGCTCCTTCCTGGCGGTACTGACGCTTCATCATGGCGCGAGCGCGGTGATGATCGGATATTTCGTGGTCCTCGCATTCGTCATCGCCGAGATCCTCAAGTACGGCGCGCGCATCGTGTACTACCGCCGCGGAGTTTGAGTTGCGCGCCACGATCATCAGCAATCGCATCCGTCAGCTGCGTTTCGAGAACGGCGAGATGACCCAGCAGCAACTCGGACAGCGCATCGGCGTGACGCGCCAGACCCTCAACGCGATTGAACTCGGCAAGTATTCGCCTTCGCTGGAAGCCGCGTTTCGCATCGCCGAAGTGTTTGGCGTCCCGCTCGAACAGGTGTTCCAGTACAAATCGGCCCAAGGTCCCTCATGAACCGGCGGCAGCTGATCAGCGCCGCAGCGGGGGTCGGCACCGTCACGGCGCTCGCCGCCGCTGCGCGGTATGGCGTGCTTTCCCCGCCGCCGCGCCGGGATGGGGCCTCGATTGATGAGCTGGCGGCCGAGATTCATGCCTCGGTGTCCAGCTCGCAAGGGGTGCGAGCCTGTTTCCCCTATGATCATCCTCTTAGGCAGGTGCACAACCGGGGTGTGTCGCTAGGCGGGTTGACCATCGACGCGGCGACGCTGAGCTGGAATGCGCGGCGTGCGCTGACGACGATTCTGCGAGAACGGCTGTCGGCGCCGGGATTCGAGCGACTGCTGAGCCAGGTTCCCAGTGGTTTTTCGGGCGTGAATTTCCTGCAGCTGCTGCTGTTCGGGACACCGGGCCGCGGCCCCTGGCAAATGCTGTTGTCCGGCATTCACTTGAACCTGCGCGTGGGAAGCCCGATCCGGGAGGGCACTGCCTTTGGCGGTCCTCAGGTTTATGGTGATCAGCGCGGCGATCACCGCGCCGGCCTGCCGGGCAACCTTTTCCGTTACCAGATGCAGGCCGCACACGAGCTCATCGCGGGACTGACGCCGGCCCAGCGTGGCGCGATCCGGGTGGCGCAAGCGCCGCCGCAGACCTGCATCGCCGTGCAGGGTAGAGGCGGACAATTCGATGGGCTGGCGGTTGGGCAGCTGCCGCTTCAATCACGCCGGCGGGCGCAGGCGCTGGTGGGTGGCATTCTCGACAATTACGGCGCCGCAGGCGCCGCCTACGCCTGGGAGTGCCTGAACCGCAACGGAGGCGTCGATGGCCTGCATTTCGCCGACTACGATGTCGATTTCGAGGGTGGACGGCATGCCGGACTCACTCCGTCGCAGATCTTCCGTCTGGAGGGTCCCGCTGCCGTGTTCCACTTTCGCGGCGAACCGCATGTCCATGCCTTCGCCTGTGTGGAACAGAACGTCGATCAGCCGTTGAGCCTCGGCGAGGTTCTCGGTACCAACCCCGCCGCCCTCGGCGGTGAATCGCTGCGCACCTGGTTCCAGTGCGCCATGGTGCGGCAGTCCGCAGCTGACTTTGCGGTCTATCCTTCATATAGCGTGGTCGGTCGACTGCGCGCCGGCACCATAAGGACGGGCGACATCTGGGCGGCCGAGAATTGGGTTGATGATCTGATCCTGTGCGAGGTAAGGGGCGCGGACATCGCCGCCAGCCTTGGCGATCTCATGAGGTCGCGCGGGAATTCACCCCGGCCTCACAGCACCTACAGAATTGCCACGACCGGTGATGTGGCGGCGAACGCGGCTGAATCGCGCATCGGGCGTATCGCCAATTCACGCAATTGCGGGCTGTTGCGCGAGGCCCTGGCATCACAGGCCAGGCTGCAGGGGTTTCGGGCCTGAAATATTCCCGGCACTACCGTCCGTGGCGTAACTTCTGGTAGCGCTCGCCAATCAGCGAAACGACCATGTTGCCGGTGTCCACGGCGACTACATGGCTGCCGAGTTCGCTGCCGAGATAGATGACACCGCTGCCCACGAATACGCTGGTGGTCCGCGACACTGTCCTTTGGTCTGATTCGCCGATATGTGCCGGATCTGCATACAGGACCACATATCTTTCGTTGGCGTCGGCCGGATTGATGAAGACCTCAAACGACAATTCTGTGCCGCGGCGCTTCAGCGCCTCCGCGCCAAAGGACCTGGTGACGCGAAATTGCTCATCCAGAAAGGTCACGCGCGGCAGGATCACTGTCCGGTCCAGGGGCGCCGCAATCCTGAGCGCATAAGGCTCCTCGAACGAGGGCAGAACCAGGCGCACGGCGGCAACGCCGATGGGTGGATCGCTGACCTGCAGGCACCCGCTTGAGCGCTCAAGGTCGATGCTGCCCCGGTGCTTGATGAAAAGCGCAAGCAGGTCGACGGCTGGCAGCTGTTCGGGTCCGGTCACGCACATCGGGGACCCGAACGAAATCTGCGACGCAAGGCTCGCGAGGCCGAAAACCGCTGCCGCGGCGGCGGGCCACCCGGCGCGTACCCCGGTCATTTCAACTGCCGCGCCAGCTCCAACGCGACCGCATCGAGCCCTGCGGCCAGGCCACGAGTCACCTCCTGCGGGGCGGCGAGCATGGCGGCGCGATCCTGGAAAGTTGCCCTCGGCTCCGGTTCGATGGAAATAGCCTGTTTCGCGGCACCCGGGGAGTAGTTGTTGTAGAAGATCTGGTCGGCGAAAAGAACTTTCTGCGTCTTTTTATCCACCAGGCGTGCCTCAATGTGGACGGCCGGGCGATACACGGTGGTTGCACCTGCCGCCAGGTAACCAATGTAGGTGACGTAGACGTCCAATGTGGCATCGGTGCCGTTCGGCAGAGGCGGCCTGGACAGAAATTTGCTGCCCTCGCTTTCCGGGCGCGCGCCGTCCGCGGTAATGACCTCGAACCCCTCCGAGCGCAGCGCATTGGCGATGTGGACCGGGAGGTAGGTCCGGTAGTCAAGATTGCCGATCTGGAGCTCCCCGGTGAGTTCGTTCGCGGCATTCGCGGCGCGAGTCGCCTCAACGATGCCTCCAATCAGGCCAAAATTGTTGCCCACGGCATTGAGAATAATGACCGAGGGCTTCTGCGGCATGCCAACCGGTGCCAAGGCAATGGCATGCAGATCAGCATTCGCGGATTTGTTGAACTCCTGTGTCGGAAAGGTCGAGCAGGCCACTACCAGGCATGTCAGACAAATGATGGCCAGGGCACGGGCTGCCCGATTCAGACTCTGGTGCATTCTTCTTCCTTTTGATTACCAGACGCAGCAACGATCGAAACTGACAGTTTGTAAGGTAATGGTAATGATTCCGTAGGGGTTTTGAAAGGTGAGGGGCACTCCACGATGCTGCGGTACAACAGGCCGCAGCAGCCTGCCCATGCCATGGCGTGACTGCCGCAATTGACGCCCAAGCGAGTGCGTCTATGCTTGCATGCGCTCGGGCGGCCAACTGCCGCCACACGCATTCACTCAACTGGGAGGCACCATGAAGAAGCTTGCTGTCGCTGGGCTGATTGCCGTTGCACTCATTGCCGGCGCTGTGACCAATGCGGACCCGCCGGTTCGGGACATCAGCGCCGCACGTCATCCCAATCTCGCCGCGGCCCAACGTTTGGCGCATCAGGCCTGGGAGAGAATCTCCGCCGCACAGGCCGCCAATGAATTTGATCTGGGCGGCCACGCCCAAAAGGCCAAGGATCTGCTCGACCAGGTCAATATCGAGCTGAAGGCCGCGGCCGAGGCAGCGAACCACAAGTAACGCTTCGGCCAGGGCGGGCGCCGGCCGTTGCCGGGGCCCGCCCGGTGCGGACGCTCGCGGTTGCGGCCACCGGCCTCACACCACCTTGCTCTGGTCTCCCGGGATCTCGAATCTGATGAACGAGGAGATGACGTATTTATCCTCGGATCTGGGAATCTCTCCGCAATGCAGATGAGTCCAGAAAGTCGGGAAGAACACCGCATCTCCAGCCACCGGGCTTATTTTCAGCTGCTGCCGGTGGAAACTGGTCTCGCCGCCCTCAACGACAGAGTTGAGATATACGATGACGGCCAGCTGCCGATCCCAGCCGCCGGGTCCAAGCGCATCGAAGTGCCACTTGAACTGCCCTTCATTTTTCTTGTAATGCTGGATCTTGTAGCCCGTACACCGCAGTGGCGCGACCTGCAATGAGGGGAACTGCGCGGCGATGCTCAAAATGACAGTGGTGACGGCCGAATGCAGTTCGGCGAACGCCGCGGTCCAGATACCCTCCGTTCCGACGTCCAGGTCGGTACTGACTTTCACCTCAGATTCCAGCTGACGCCCGCCTGCGGGACTGGCGGTAAAGCCCGCGTGCTTGCGCGGATCAGCCTCGTAGAGGTCGATGAAGGTGCGGCACAGCGGCCGGGAAATCAGCGCCTTCACATAGAAAATACACTCATCGCGGGCGAATATTTCCATACCGGTAGTGTGCCGAGATTCGCGGCGAGTTCAACATGCGGGAAATGCAGCGGGGCGCGGATTGCTCCGCGCCCCGCCACCAAGACCGCGGTCGGCAAACTAATACAGTTCCAGTGCGTTCAGCAGGTTGGCGACGTTGGGAACACCGACGCCGGTTGCCTGATCGTAGCCCGGCCCCGCCTGCCAGTACCAGTTGTCCCCGGCGCGAATGTCACGCAAAGGCGCAAATGGTCCCGCATAGGCGAACGGGCCCGCATTCATCAGCGCGTACAGCGTCAGGTTGAGCAGTCCAACGCGATGATGCAGTGCCTGATTGAACAGCGAGGTCATGCCATTGAGTTGAGGGGCTGCAAAACTCGTTCCGCCGATGAAGTCATCCACTTCCAGCGTGCTGCCCGGGGCGCTCGAGGTGTACCAGATCACATAGCCCGTGTCCGGATCCGAATTCACGGAGAGGTCGGGCACATTGCGTCCGGCAAAGCCCCCCGGCAGTGCGACCGGCAGAAATAATCCATACTCCGGATACGAAGCACCGACCAGGGTCTGGCCGAAGGGCGTCCGGGCCATGCCCGGGACAAGCTGCTGATACCACGGAATCGGCACATAACTGCTGACCCCACCGCCACCGCCGGCGGGGAAGATTCCGCAGCTCACCGGATCCAGACCGAGCTGGTTGCACAGCGGCACCAGGTAGTCCCAGCCCCAGGCGCGCTCGGTCGCGACCGTAACGGTGAAGGTGCTGCCGTCGGCCAGCAGGAATTCCTGCGGTCCCGGCAGGGTCGTACCACCCGCTGCGGTGATATAGGTCTGCGCCGCTGGATCGTCTACCGACAGTACCTTGTTATATTGCGGCAGGACGAACAGGCCCAGCGCCGGGTCGTTCGCGTCATAGGCCCCCGCATCTCCCGCGGAGCAGAAAAAGCTCTGACCCTGCAGGGCGGCCTGTACCAGGACATCGTTGAGCGCTCTGAGATAGGTGGAATTGCGGTGCGTGACCGGGTCGGTCACATCATCCACGGGTACGATGTCGAGCCATTCCCATGCGCCCCAACTGACGGAAACGGTGTCGGCCACATCCTGATCGACGGCTTTGGCAAAATTGTCGATCGCGCCCTGCTCGGTATTGGGCGCCTGATAGACGACGACAGTGGCTCCCGACGCGATGCCGCCGGACTGCTCCACATCAAGGGTTGTTTCCTCCGATCCCGAGGCGTCGCTGGGCGGTCCCGAGCCACCGTCGACGAACACCTGACGGATCCGATTTGCGGAGTTGTTCAAGCCCAGCGAGTGCCAATAGGCGAGGGCATCGCTGGGCGTGAACGCCGCAAAGGTGACGATGCCAATGGTCTGGCCGTGCCCGTTTATCCCGCGGGCATACAAGGGATCCGCGTTGTAGTACTGCGCAAAGTCAACGACGGTCCACTCTCCCGGCGGGTCAGTGGTGTTCGGTATTGCACCGCTACCCCCGCTCGCGGGCGCGGCGCCATGCACCGGCTTCACCTGGGCGGGAGTGGCGATGTTCGGCCGAAACCTCGGTCGCGTGTCCAAACCGAGCAGGCCTTCCACGGACCCAATGATCGCGGCGTCCACGGTCGCGGTCCGGTCGGGGGCATGAAATCGCAGCGCCGGAGCGCCTGCGGTGCCGGACACCTGATAGCTGTGCAGCTGGACGGCAAATTCCTTTTCAACCGCTGCGACACTTCCGGTGATCTGCAACTGAGCCGTTGCAGAACGCGTCACCGTGAAGCCACTGCTCTGGAAGTGACTCGTGACCTGGGCAATCGTGGCGTCGGTGGGCCCGAACTGGGTGGCGAACTGCTGGGGGGTCAGAAACTGCTCGTACTGCGCACTGCGCGGATTGTGAATGGCCTGCAGCAGCGACTCCATCTGGCCCGTATTGCGCAGCTTCAGTGCAATCGTGAGGGTAATGGAGGCGCCGGGTTCGGTGGCAGCGGTGGTTCCAAGATCCGCCGCATTGAGCGCGGCGGGACGCGGGGTGACGGCGGCGACAGCATGACCCAGCACGAACGCGGAGCACGCTGCGACGATCAGACGTTGATGCACACGCACGGTAATCTCCCTGAAATTGTAATGTGTTGAGACCACACGGCCGCTTGTTATCCGGCGGTTCCGTGCTTCTTTGTCGCTACGATAGCGCGTTGCTTAACACACGACTACTGGTTTTCTGCCAGCAGGGCGGTGCAGTTCACGTCCTCGGCTCGGCCGCGATCGGCGAGCATGAAGTGCGAGTCCTTGACAGGGATATGAAACAGCGGGTGCCGCAGCGTCCCCTGCACCAGAACCGGCGTGCGCAATCGAAGCAGACGCAGCCCTTTGGGATTCCCGCGGATGGCCAGATCCAAGAGCTCGGAACCAAGGTGGATGTTCCCCTCACCGGTGATGAGGACCGGATCGGTATCCGCGAGCAGTTCCTGGGCGATCAGCGTGCCATCCTGCGCCTTGAATCGGGCGACCGCGCAGCGCACCGCGACGTCCTTCTTGTCCTTGACCAGCAGCAGACCCAGGCCGCGCAGATCCACATCGGTCATTTCGGCGAATGACTTGCGCAGCGCGCCGCCACTCATCTGTGCGGTCACGGTACCCGTGGCATTGGCCGCCACCTGATGCACGGATCGTCCCGACCCCACGATCCTGATGCGTGCCTGCAGGGACCCTTCCAGGGGCGCTGCCGCGGCATCCTTCTTGAAGAGCGGTCCGAGCTGCGCAGCAGCGATCCTAAGATCCACGTTGGCGGCAGGGATCGCCTTGCTGCCATCGAGTGTCAGGTGCGCCGTGACCAACCCGCCGGACAAGGTCGCGGCAAGCGGTGCTACGGTGAGGACATCCTTGGCGATGGTGGTATCGAACGACACATTCTCAAACGCGATACGACCCAGCTCCACGCGATCTGCGTGATACTTCGCCACCGCCCCTTCGACGTGCAGCACGTTGGGACTGATCATGGCATCCGAAAGCAGCAGTGGGACTTCGGCTTCGGGCGCGCGGCCCGCGGCACGCAAGCCCAGATCCGACAGCTTCAGCACCCTGGAACGCAGATCAATGTCAAACCTGGGCCGCCCACTCGAGGAATCCGAGGCTACGCGACCGCGCACATCGCTGCTGCCGGAAGTGACGATGAGATCACTGAAGGTCGTAAGTTTATCGCGACGTTCAACCTTGCCGGAAAGGCGGTAATTTCCGGTATCGATGAGATGCACGCCGGTCAGAAAGAACAGGTCCTTCAGATCCGGTCCCGTGGCGACAAATGTGGCATCGGTGATCTGAATGACGAAGGGTTCCGGCAATACGCCGTTCCCCTCAAGGTGTGAGTCAGCAGAACTTTCGGTAAACCTGAAGCGGTAGGGAACCCTGTGGCTGGCGCTGACCAGCGGATCCCCGGTGATCTGGAAGCTGGCAGCCCGGCCATTCAACTGACCGGCGCCGTCTATCCGCAATGGCTGCAGGTCCCCTGGGCCGCCCAAGTCCTGCGCGGATACCGTACCCGCGAACTGCAGGTGTCGTTTGGCATCATCAAGGAACACGCGCGCATTGCGGATCGACACACTGCGGACAATCGATGAGTTCTTGTTGATCCTCCTTTTGGCAGGATCCCGCCACTGCCAGTTGGCGCGGCCGGCAGCATCGCGGATCAGATGCAGCGTTGCGCCCTGTACCTCGATGGCGGTGATGCCCCCCGAACGGCGCAAGGTCGGCAACCTGAGGCTCACGGAGATTCTGTCGGCCTGCACGGCGACGCCCGGTGGTGTCCACTGCGGGTTGCCGACGGTGACTTTTTCCGCGACGATCTGCGGACTGAAGGAGAACAGATGCGCCTGCAGATCGCCGTCGACCCTGATCGGACGTTCAACAAACCGATCGAAGAAGTGAATCAGCAGCGGGCGCCCGTAAGCCGTGCCGGCAATGCCGATGAGACCTGCGCCAATGAGGATCAGGGCGCCGAACGTCAGGGCCGTCCACATCAGGATCGGGCGCACCATTCGCATGTCTTTCATGGACCATTAAGGCATGAATCGGTGAGCCACATAAAGCAAGTTGCAGCGCCCGTGGCGCCGCAGACGGGGCTTGGGCCCGAACTCGGCGGATGCCGATGCCATCATATGAACGATATGGTGCGGATTTCCATGCTCTGACGCGGCGGGGCGTCCGCGGGCGCTTCCGGATCGTCGATGGCCGTGTGGCCGGTCCACTGCGGATGGCTGCAATCCGAGTCGTACAGCTTGAAGGCGAACAGTTCTTCGGGCTGCATGCGCGAGGCGTAGTACCAGCGGTGGTTGGGGCTGTAGCTGAGGTTGTAGCCGAATAGTGGCGGCCGACTCGGGTCATCCAGCCCACCCCGAATTTCGCTGTCGTGCAGATCACCCGATTGCACCGTGGAGGCGTCGCACAAAGCCAGTGGTGTGCGATAAACGGGGGTGATGGGGCGCCACAGGTTCATCAGCACCACGCGCCTGCTCAGCCAGTAATCCGCCTGGTCTCCCAAAATGGGTCGAGCGAACTCTTCGATGGTGCGTCGGCCATAGTCCACATGGGCGCCGAAGGCCGGCAGGCGACTCTGGCTGTTGTCGGGACGGTCGCTGCGTGCCACCGGGCCAAAGGCGATGGCGTGAGCCGCGCCATTGAGCCGCTTGGCCAAGCCGATCGCCTCGGGAACCAGCACCTGTTCGATTTGCCCTGCGTCCAGGAAGTCCCGCACGGCAGTAGGCTCGCGCAGCATGGTGAAACCATGGCATTCGATGCTGGGGGCTGCGGCCAACGAGCGTAGATCCGTCACCATGACTTCGTGATCGTCGCCGGGCCAATAGGATTTGTCCCGCTCCGAAGGGTAGAAAATCGCCCGTTCGCCCTTGACGACGTAGCGAATCGTGGCTTTGATCCGGTGCGGGGCCTTGACCGCCAGCATGAAGCCTGTTCTCTTTGCGGCTGCTGATAAGAAGCATAACAGAGGGGCAGCATGAGCCTGCAGGTCGTCCGCCAGCACCTTGAGAACTCGCCCTTGCGGCCGGTCCAGGTCATCGTCATCACGCTGTGCGTCGCGATCAACATGCTCGACGGCTTCGATATTCTCGCGCTCTCGCTGATCTCTCCGACCCTGTCGCGCGAATGGCATCTCGCGCCAAAGATGCTCGGCCTGCTGTTCAGTTCCGGACTGGTGGGAACGGCGGTGGGGGGATTTCTACTGTCGCCGATCGCCGATCTGTGGGGGCGCCGCTGCGCAATCCTGATCAATCTCGCGCTCATGAGCATCGGCATGATGTTCTCCGCCAAGGCCGGATCCGTCGAGACCTTGGCGGCACTGCGCTTCTGTACCGGTCTGGGAGTGGGTGCGATGGCCGGCTGTGTCGGCACGCTGGCCTTCGAATACTGCCCGCTCAAGGTCCGTGCCCTGGGGCTGGGTCTGGTGGTCATCGGCTACACCGTGGGCACCTTGTTGGGCGGCTACGTCGCTGCGCCGCTGCTGGCCGAATTCAGCTGGCATGGAATCTTCGTGTTCGGTGCTTTGTGCTCGCTGCTGCTGCTGGTCCTGGTGTATTTCCTGCTGCCTGAGTCGCTGGATATCCTGGCCGGTCGGCGCGGTCCCAAGGCATTGGCGGCCATTAACAAGGTGCTTGCACGACTGGATGTGCCTGCTCTGCCCGAGATTCCCGTGCCGCAGGCCAAGGCCGGCACCGGCAGTCTGTTTGACCTGCTGCGCAATCCCATACTGGCGCGCACGACACTGATGGGCCTGAGCTACTTCATGTTCATGATGTCGGAATATTTCTTCCTCAACTGGAACAATCAGCTCACCACCGATGCCGGCTTCAGCGACGCGGACGGTATCTTCATCACGCGGCTCACCAGCCTGGGTGGCCTGGCGGGCGGGGTGGTTGTAGGCCTGCTCGCGGTTCGGGTGCCGATACGTCCGGTTGGGACGCTGGCGCTGCTGGCATTGGGCTTCGGCCTCGTCGGGTTCGGGGCCGCAGCGGCCAACCTGCCGCTGGCGCAGGCGGCCGCCGCCGTCATTGGCTTCGGAATCTTCGGCGCAGCGGTGGCACTCTACGCCACTGGCGCCACTACCTTCCCGGCCCGCGTGCGGGCCACCGGCATGGGCGTGGTGATGAGCGCCGGCCGGGTCGGTTCGATTTTCGGTCCCTACACCGCAGGTGTGCTGCTGGGCGCGCAGCTGAGTCGGTTCAGCGTGTGCGCCATCCTCGCGATCCCGGTGCTGCTTGCCATCGTGGCGCTGGTGAAGGTGCCTCTCACGCAGGTGGAAGGCACCGGCATCAATTCCCTGAACGGGGCGGCTAGAAGGTCGCCTTGACGCCCACCCTCCAGGTCATGCCATATGTGTCGAAGTAAACCGGGTTGGTCGGATATCCGTTGCCACCCGGCGCGACCGGCGGGTCCCGATTCAGCAGATTGTCGATGGTCGCGAACACGGTGAAATGTGAACCGATGTTGTAGGACCCCGACAGGTTCAGGTAGGTGGCCGATGGGACTGACTTATTGTTGATGCTGTTCACGTTGGTCGTTGCATAACCCGGCTCGCCCGGTGCGACCGGCATACCTCCGACACCGTCTACCGTCTCGAACGTGCCCGGTCCGATCCATCTGACCTGCAGCGTCCCGGTGAACGGCCCATTCGCATAGGTCGCGAAGAAATTGGACTGCCAGCGCGGTGAGGTGTTGAATCCGCCGAAAGCCCCGGTCGGACCGGACTGACCTGCGTAATTCACTGGCGCGGCACCCAGACCTGCGTCAATGGTCATGTTGTAAAGCAGCGACGTCAGAAGTCGGAAATTGAGGCTGCCGTTCAGATGACCGTTGAGCTCGGCCAGCGGCAGCAGGTAGCTGGACTCGAAGTCCACGCCCCGTGTCTCGTAATCACCCAGGTTTACGGCCGTGTTGTTGATGGTGGTGATGGTGCTGAAGTTGCCGGGCGTGCCGAAGGTAATGCGATCGCAGAACGCCTGGTTGCCTGCGTAGCAAAGGTTCACGATGTTCTGTACGCCCAGGCCAAACGGCGGACCCGTAATCGGGTCATGCAGATCGATCCGGTACCAGTCTGCAGAGAACTGGAACCGCTCCAGGGGTCCCGACTTCGGTGCAATGACGAATCCGACTGTCGTGGTATCGGCTTTTTCCGGCTCGAGGTTGATGTTGCCGCCCGTCAGTGCCGTCACGATCTGAGTTACACCATTGGAAGGATTGGTGATGGAGCCGAAGGGGCCGCCGGCCGTCACGGCGTACGACTCGTATAGCTCGCGGAAGCCCGCGGCGCGGACATCGAGCGAGCGGGTGCCACGCAACCGGAACCAGTCAGTCAAATCCCAGATTGAGCTGAACTTCCAGCTTTCGATGTCATGGGTTCTTTCCTGGCCGTCGGTTGCGGAGCCGGTGGTGAGGTCCTCGTTCTCGTTGCGGGTTTCGCGGATCGCACCGTCGAACTCCAGGTACTTGGCGAGCGGCAGATCCTTGAGCACCGGTATGTTGACCTCTGCGTTGCCTTCCAACACGGAAATCAGTCCCGAGTAGTCCAGACCGTAGCTCAGGAAGTACGCATCATAAAAGGACCCCTGATCCGCCAAGTCGTGTGACACCTCGGCCGAATCCCGGCGCCCTTCCAGGCCGAATCCGGCCTCCACCGGTCCGGCGCCGAAACCACTGAACAGGTCGCCGTGAACGTTGCCCGAAATCACGTCCTCCGTGAGCGTGGAATACTCCTGCAGGGTGCGCAGGGCATAGGCCAAAGCCGCTGGGCTGGCATTGTTGGCACCGAACAGGTTCAGCGGCACGCAGCCGGCTGCCGCCGGGTTGTAGTTGGGTCCGGGCAGCGTCGCCGCGCAAACGATCTGGCCCGTGGCTGGATTCGTGACGGCATCCAACGCGAATGCCAGAAAGGTGTCGACGGTGCTGTTGTACAGGTGCTGGTTGTTCTGGTTGACGCCGTACTCGAAGTACGTATCCCAGCTCCAGGTCGAGGATATCGTGCCCTTCAGGCCGCCCGTGATGCGTACCGTGTCGTTGTTGGTGGCGTTGCGGGCCGGATCGATGCCGTCAATGTCATAGCCCAGCAGTGCTCCGCCGGGCGGCAGTGCATTGGCTCCGCCCGGCTGGAATTGGGCGGGCAGATAGGCGTTGTTGGGCGCGATGACAGCCCCGGGAATAAGGGGCACATAGACGCCATTGGCCACCTCGAGGGATTGGGCACCAAATGCGCCATTGGCAACGGGGTTGATCGCCTCACTGCGCGCGTAGGAGACCTGCAGGAAGGAGCTGACGCTATCGGTGATCTTGAAATCGAGGTCCGCCAGGCCCGTGTAGCGCTTGACCGCCGGCCGCAGCGTGGTGGCGTCATAGGCGCCCACACCCGCGGCACCGGCGGCCTGATTGTCCCCGAAGGGGCCTGCCCCATCGGCGTAGTTGCCGGGATTGAAGGGTGTGGCGGCAGTGCCTGCGGCATTGAAGTTGTACTGCGGGCCCGTCGGAATGCACACCCCGGGCACCGGGACATTGCAGGGCGTCAGAACACCGGTCCGGCTCTGGTTGGCGAGCGTGCCATTGGGCCCGATGATGTAATGCGGTAGTGCGGGATTATCAATGTTCGTGAACAGGGCCTCTTGTGATGCGCACCAGGGGCGCACTTCCGAGCAGATGCCGATGGCCTCGGAATTCTGGTACTCGGCGCCGATGATGAAGTGGGCGCGGTCATCCATCAGGCCTTTGCCATATCCCAACGAAAAATGGGAACTGCCGCCATCGCCGTACTTGGTCTGGCCATAGTCGCCCTGAAACTTGAAGCCTTCGAGTTTCTTGTCGAGAATGATGTTGACCACGCCGGCCACGGCGTCAGACCCGTAAATGGCGGACGCGCCACCGGTCACCACCTCGGTCCTCGCCACCAGCATTGAGGGGATCATGGTCACATCAACGCCGCCGCCGGTCGCCTGCGGCACCACTCGTTCCGTGTCGACGAGCGTGAGGGTGCGTGTTCCGAAGAAGGGATTCAGGCCGCGCAGGTTTGCCAGCTGCGCGCCGACGTTGAAGTTACCCAGTCCGACATTGGCGGCGGAGAAGAAGTTTGAGTTCTGGGGCAGTTCCGCCAGCACATCGCCCACATTGACGAGCCCAAGGTTGCTGATGTCCTTGGCATCCAGCACCGTGACCGGATTGGGCGTCGTGAAGGTCGAGCGCGCGAGGCGCGAACCTGTGACCACGACCTCCTGCAGCGAATTATCCTTCGACGTGTCCGGCTGGGAAGCATCCTGTGCTGCCGCGAGATGCGGCATGCTCAGCGCCGCAGCCAGTGCAACAGTACGCAGGCATGCCTGCAACAATCCTCTCAGACCCAAACCGCAAGACTTGGACCGATAAGCAGCCATGTTGCCCCTCCCGGATTCGTATTCGTCTAATTAGTCGATCGTCTTCTTATATTTAATCAACGCGGACCTGCGACCTAGCATAGTCGCAGTGTAACAATATCCGCAAGGGTAGCCGATTGGCGCGCCCCGCCACGGTGGTTGATTTCTCAATCCACCCAGTGGTCATGTCGCGCGTTTGAAAGTTAGCGCTCACTTTCGCGCGCGCTGCGGATCGGCGTGCAGATCCCGGGGGATGTGATGACCTGGTCGCTCATGATGTACAGCGCGCACCGGCCGGCCGCGCACCACGGCGCCGGTGTCGTTCAAGTGGTGAAATCTGCAAATCTTCCGGCGTGCGAGACCGCGCGCGGTGGCGGCAGTGCCGCTGATGGTGTCGTGACGGTCCGTAAGAGTGATAACAAAGACGTGCAGGGTTTCATCGCCGCGATGAACGGTCAGGAATCAAAAGTCGAAAAGCTCGGCGATGGTACGGATGTCGCGCCGCTGCGCTCAGCAGAGCGCAAATTCGACCAGCGCCGCGGCATGGATCTGGGCCGTGTCATAGGTGGGCAATGGCAGAGGGCCGGCCGCCAGCAGCATCCCCAGTTCCGTGCACCCCAAAATGACGCAGTCGGCTCCCCGTGACTTGGCGTCGGCGGCGAGTCGCTGCAGCGCTTCAACGCCAGCCGTTGACACGACGCCCTTGCACAGTTCCTCGTAGATGATGTCGTGAAGCACGATTCGATCCGCGAGTGCGGGAATCAAGGGCGTCAATTGCTTCGCTTCGAGGCGCTCGACAAAGAATCGATCCTCCATGGTGAAGCGCGTGGCCAGCAGCAATGGCCGAAGTCTCTGATCAGAGTGCAGCTTCGCGTTCAGCGGATCAACGATATGCAGCAAGGGCACGCAGATGGCCGCCGCCACCTGGGGTGCGCATTTGTGCATGGTGTTGGCCGCGAGCGCGATGACGTCGGCGCCCGCGCGCTGCAAACGCAGCGCCTCCTGTGCCAGCCATTCACCGGCCTCGTGCCAGCGGCCCTCGTTTTGCATGCCGGCGATGCGTGCCATGTCGAGCGAGGAGAGCAGGATCTGCGCCGAGTGCAGTCCACCCAGCGCCTTCTGAACTCCGCGGTTGAGGAGTTCGTAATAGATGCGGGTACTCTCCCAACTCATCCCGCCGATCAGCCCGATGGTTTTCATGGGAGCAGTAATCGCGCGCCGCAACTCCTGGTGCGGGGTTACTTCGGGATTTCCCTGGCCGCTGCCGCGGCCTTCTTGGCGTGATAGCGCGCCTTGGCCCGGTGTTCCTTGGCTTTGGCTTTCGCGATGCTCTTGGCAGGCTCGGATGACACGGCAGCCTTGGCTTCATCGCCCACTTCCTGGGCCTTCTCTGAAGTGGCTTTTGCTCCTTCCTTCAGGGTCGTACCCACCTGGGCGTGGGCACCCATGGCAATCGCCAGCGCCGCAATCACGAATAAGTGCCGCTTCATGGTGCGTACCATCATAGCGATTTAGTGAGGCCGCTGCAGCCAGGCATCAATCTGCGGCAGCTGCTCGACCCGCACCCTGATGTGGTCGGTGATCATGGCCTCGATGGCCTCGGCCGGGCGACGGTCGGCGGCGGGGACATGTGCCTGAATGTAGGCCATGAGCCGCTCGCGCGCCGCGGGATCCGCCGACGTCGCGAGCAGCCGCGCGGCAAACAGGTCGCGTGACCCAGGTTCGACCCAGTCGTTGACCTGGTCGCGGTGCAGGACCGCAAAATCAAAGGCCAGCTCCGGATGGGTTTCGGCCACTGCGTTGAGGATGAGCGGCCTGTCGGTGGGATCGATCTCCTCAGTCAGCGTGAGCTGCAGCGCCTGCTGAGCCAGCCCGGCATCGCGCGCCGCAGCCAGCAGTTCGTAGAAGGTATCCTTGTCGCGGGCATCGCGGGCGGTGAGTGCCAGCTGGTGGATCTGGGCCCACACCATCGGGTCCGCATGCGCTGCGACCACGGCCAAAACCGCATCCTCCAGGTCGGTGTGTGCTCGGTCCGACTGGCGCAGATAGTCGGCGAACCCCTCGCGGGCGTGGTTCGTGACCGCCGCATCGTCCAGCTCGCCGAGCGCCAGGACCAGGCTCACACGCAGCGGTTCGACATCGGCATTCTCCCCGGCGAGCGGATTCCAGCCCAGGTCCGCAAACATGCGGCCCAGCAGTCCGCGCGCATAGGCCTTGAAAGCCGACTCGCCGGCAAGACCTTGGTAGGAGCGTGCGATGGCGGTGAGAATATCCACCACCTGGCTGCGCACCTGTGGCCGCACCGACGAATCAACCCGTCCAACAAGCTGCAGGACATCCGGTAGCGGCTCGTAGCCGGCCATGCCCAGTGCCCTGGCATCCAGCAGCGTGCCGAGCTGGTCCACCGGCGGCAGCGAACCGAAGCGTGCCGACAGCGGCCCGATCAGATCCGGGCCGTACAATGTACGGAAATACCCGGCCTGTCCGGCGTTCACCACGGCCCCGGCAGAGCCAAGACCTGGCGGATCAGCCGGCGCATCGGCGCTGACCAGACCCTGCCATGTGACCCCTTCACGGGTACGCACCACCACCGGCACATGCCACTGGGCCGGCGTGCCTGAGGCATCCGTGGCAAACCGCCCCTGTTCCAGATGCAGGGCGGCGGCGGCCGAGACGCGAATCAGCGGCACGCCTGGCTGCAGCGTGAATTCATGGGCGATGCCCGAAACGGGCACCCCGGCTGCCCGGTCCAGCTCCTGCCACAGATCCTCGGTCACCGCGTTGCGGTAGGCATGTGCCCGAAGGTAGCGTCGGACGCCGCTCCGGAACGCGTCCTCACCCATGTACTGCTCGAGCATGCGAACGACGAACATGCCCTTGGCGTAGGTGATGGAGTCGAAGGCATTGTCGGCCTGCACCACATCCGCGATCGGGGTGATGACAGGGTGAGTGCCGCTGCGGGAGTCCTGCTGCAACGCCTCCTCACGCTCCACCAGACCCAGCAGCCACGCGTCCCATTCGGGATGGAAGTGATCGGTAGCCTTGTACTGCATCCACTCCGCGAAGCCTTCGTTCAGCCACAGGTCGTTCCACCAGTCCATGGTGACCAGGTCTCCCACCCATTGATGCGCCATTTCATGCGCGATGTAGCTGTAGGTCCTGACCGCGTCCGCCGGGGTCGCGAGCTTGGGATCGAGGAGAAAGTAGCGATCGAACCCGAAAATCGCCCCCCAGTTCTCCATGGCCCCGAATTCCTGGCTGTGTCCGGGTCCGGCCACCACATCGAGCTTGGGCAGCGGATAGCGGAATCCGAAATAGTCCTCGTAGTAGGGCAGGAGCTGGGCCGCCGTAGCCAGTGCGAAGCGCGCCCTGGCGGCATCGCCGCGCCTGAACACCACGCCGACCTCGATGCCGCGCACACGGCGGGTGATGCGTTCGAAATCCCCGACACCCAGGAACAACAGATAGGTCGACATTCTCGGAGTGGCCTGGAACCGGGTACGCGCCATTCCGCCGGGCAGCTTTACCATCCGCGCAGCGGGCATGTTCGAGACCACCATGTCGGCTTGCGGTGCGGTCACGGTCAGGGTGATGGTGGCCTTACGGTTCGGTTCGTCCCAGCAGGGAAAGAACTGGCGCGCGTAATAGTTCTCGAACTGGGTATACAGCGCGCGCCTGCGGCCGTGCGGGCCGGCATAGTCGACCAGGAAAAGCCCGGAGCCGCTGGCATTGATATGGCCGGTATAGTCAATCCCGAGCAAGTGATGGCCCACTGTCAGGGCGGTCGGAAAGTGCAGGGTGGCGGTTTGCAGCCTGGTATCGAAGCTGACGGCGGGCACCTCTGAGGTGCCCGAGACGGTCACGCTCGAGAAACTGAGATTGTCGGCATTCAATTGGATATCGGGCGTGGCGCGTTGAACCTCAATGGAGATCCGCACCGATGCCTTGAAGGTGGCGGCGGCAGCATCCGGCCGCACCTCGAGGTCATAGTGAGTGGCGGTGATGGTATCGGGCAGGACGATACGATCAGGTGCTGCCGGCCCGGCCAGGACCGGTGCAGCGATGACGCCCAGGATCAGCAGTAACAGTGCAACCGGGGGTCTGATCAAGCAATGCCCCCTAGGGCGTTTGCGCCTTCGCCTCCGGATTGGAGTCAGTACAGACGTATTCCTTGAGGCGCGCACCCGGCTGGCGACGGTAAGTCACGCGAGTGCTCCAGGGCTGCGTATAGTCATTCGGATCCGTGATGGTGATGAGATCCTCGAGCGTATCCGCGTCGAGCTTGCGGATCCGCTCGGCAACCTGCAGCTGGGTTGAATGTGGCAGACCCGCGGCGTCCAGTGTGGTCAGGTCATTGAAACCCTGACTTTCCACCGCGAGCGTGTCGCCGTCCCAGTGGCCGGCTGACAGACCCATCCAGTTCGGATCCATGTCCTCCAGTTTCGGCAGCGTCATGTCCAGGTAGACCATCCGCGGCATGTGATGAATCTCGTGGATGAAGGTGACCTGGGCCGGTTCCTGGAGAATCTCGATCGGATAGGCGGCGAACAGGATGCGCGGGAAGCCGTGCGGCTTGCAGGTCTGGATGGAATCGAAGTCGGGCTTGCCAGCCTTGCGGGCCTTGAGGGCGGCGCGGTACCGGGCCGCCGCGGCGCCGGTCATCGGCGGCAGTTTGCCAGCGACCGTCCTGATGCTCGAGTGGTCGCCCTGGATCAGCCACACGCCTGCGAAATTCTGTGCAGGCGGCGGTGTATAGATGGCCTGTGCGCCGGCCACGCCGGCGACGCCGGCAACTACGGCGGCGAGCAGCGCCCGCATACACCAGAAATGGCGCATCACTTCTCCGCCGTATGGCCCGAGACCGGCATGTTGCGGTTGTTTTCTTCGCAGATGTATTCGGCGATTCTCAGATCGGGGCGCCAGGCGTAGGTGATGCGCGCATACCAGGCTTCCGTGAAATATTCCGGGTCCTCGATGCGGATCAGATTCTCAAGCGCGTGACCGCCCTCGATCTTGCGGATGCGCTCGATCACATGCAGCTGCTTGCCGTGGATCACGCCGATCTCATCGATCCAGGTGCGATCGTTCAGTCCGATGGTGTCGACGACCAGCGTATCCCCTTCCCAATGCCCGACCGAATCGCCCATGAAACTCGTGGTCAGGTTCTGCGCATGGGGCTGGTCCATGTAGATATGGCGCACGTTATGGGCCACTTCATGAACGATGACGGTCTCGCCTGTGGTCTGGATGATCTGCAGCGGATAGGGCGAGTTCATCACCCGCGGGACCCCGTGCGGCCAGCAGTAGGAGGAGGCATCGGCGATGGGCGAACCATCCTTTTCGGCCTTCACGCGCGCATCCCATGCGGCCTTGCCGCGTTCGGTGAAGGGAGGCAGGCGGCCCAGGGTGGAGTTGATCTGAGGATTGTAGAGGCGGATGAACCACACGCCCGACAGATCGCGCGCATCGCTTGAGGAGACCGGCGGACGGATCAGTGGCCCGTCGACCACGTCCGATGGCGCCGCCAGCGCCACGGCGCTCACCACAGCGCCCATACCCAGGCTAAACCACCGCAGCAGTTGTCGCATTGGTCTTCTCCTTCTGCGGACATGTTACGACATCCGCGGCTTGCTTGCGGCACCCCGCAGCGACTGGCAATCTAAAGTGATTGAACAATACCATCTACCGCTGCGGCAATTGCCTGCTCGATGCCGCCAATCGCCGCTTCAGCCGCGACGGCAAGGACGTTGTGCTGGAGCCGAAAGTATTCGCGGTTCTGCTGCAGCTCATGTCGCGACCGGGGCAGCTGTTGCGCCGCGAGCAGCTGCTGGATGCGGTGTGGGGCCACCGCTATGTCACCCCTTCGACTCTGAACCGGGTCATCGGCCTGGCGCGGCGCGCATTGCTTGACGATGCGGGCGAGCCGAACTTCATTCAGACGGTCCACGGTTCCGGATATCGGTACGTCGGGCCCCTGGAACAAAGCCAGCCGGTGGCGGAGAGCTCGCTGGCGCGCTTCGGGCCGCCCGCGACGGCTTACCTGCCCGCCCGCATCCAATCGCTGCTGGGACGCGAACAGGAGCTGGCGCAAATGCATGCGCTGCTGAGCGACGCTCGATCGCTGACCATCGTCGGTACCGGCGGCATGGGCAAAACGCAGTGTGCGCTGGCGTTCGCCCACTCCCAGGCAGGCCACTATCCGGATGGCGTGTGGTTCTTTGATCTGGCGCCCCTGGAGAGTGCCGAGGAGTGGCTGCAGGGGCTGTCAGCCGCACTGTCGATTGCCCCCGCGGACGGATCCTCGCTGTTGCCGAGGATCACCCAGGCGCTCGCCGATCGGCGCGCCTTGCTGGTGCTGGACAACTGCGATCGGTTATCGGCACAGCTGGGTTCGCAGGTAATTGAAGTGCTGCGCGGCACTCGGCAGCTGAAGATCCTGGCGACCTCGCGGCATCCGCTGAACTTCATCGGCGAGCGCCTGTTGCGCATGCCACCGCTGGGGCTGCCCGGAATCCGCCACCCGCAGGGCGAATCCGAACTGGCAGAGGTCGCGACCGCGCCGGCCGTCAGTTTGCTGCTGGCGCGCGTACGGGACGCGCAGCCTGAGTTCGCACTGCACGCGGCCAATGCGCCGGCGGTCGTGGATATCTGCGAGCGTCTTGATGGCATGCCGCTGGCGCTGGAGCTCGCCGCCGCGCGCTTCATGATGCTCTCGCCCCAACAGGTGCTCGAGAGACTGGACCAACGGTTCCGTTTTCTGGTCAGTGATTCGGCCGGCCGCGATCACCGGCACCGCAATCTGGTGGCGCTGATGGACTGGAGCTACCGGTTGCTGTCACCTCAGGAGCAGCGTTATCTCGCCTGGCTTGGCGTGTTCGTGCAGGGCTGGACCGTGGAGGCGGCGATTGATCTGGCGTCGGCCTTTGAAACCTCGCCGGAGCAGGCCGTGGACCTGCTGAGCGGGCTGGCCAACAAATCTCTGGTGACGGTCGACCAAAGCGTCAGTCCGCCGCGCTATCGGTTGCTGGAGAGCGTGCGCGAATTCGCTCTGGAGCAACTGGCGGCCTCGGGTGATGAAGGCCGCGCGCGTGACGCCCATCTTTCCTACATCGTGCGCATGGCCGCGGCGGCCCGCCAGGACATGGTGAGTGGGCGGATGCAGGAGCGCGTCGTGCTGCTCACGCGTGAGCAGGGCAATATCATCAGTGCCTGCGACCATGCCGTCACGGCGGGTGCGGATCCGGCGGCGGCCTTGCGGATCAACGGTTCCCTGGCCTTGTTTTTCAAGGCCCATGGCAACAATCTGCTTGGCAAACGGCTGGTCGAGCAGGCCCTCGCCAGGAACCCTCCGCTGCGCACCCAGGAGCGCGGGCAGGCGCTCCTGGGCCGCGGACTGATCGGATTGTTTGGGCACAAGTCGACGCCGGATGCGGCGCTGCTGGAGGCGGCCGACATTGCGCGCGAGGTCAAAGATGAATGGACGGCCGCCTATGCCAGTGGCCACTATGCGCTGTGGCTGCTGCATGCCGGCCACAGGAGCGGGATCGCGGAGTACCTGGCCATGGTCCAAAGCAGTGCCGAAGCGCTCGACGATGACATCCTGCGCGGGGTGGCCGGTTTGATACGCGGCTGGATGTATCTGGCAGAAGGCGCGACGCACAGCAGCCTCGAGGCTTTGCAGTCCGTCCGGGAACTCGGCGGCGACTTTCACCAGCACCATTTCATCGACATGTATCTGGGCTTGGGCCTGTTTCGCATCGGCAACTACGCCGCGGCAGCGGCGCAGTGGCATGCGGCCATGCGCAATGCCCTGGGACTGGGGCACCGGCGCGGTGTGGCGGGTTCCATTGAAGGCTGCGGCTACATCGCTGAAAGGATGGGCAGGGCGCAGGTCGCCTGCCGGCTGCTCAGTGCCGCCGAACAGATCCGCCGCCGCAGCGGCTCGCCTTTGTTCTGTTTCTGGATCCCGCACAACGAGGCGGCCAATCGGGAGCTGCGCACGGCCCTGGGCGCCACGGGCTACGAGGCGGCCTGCAGCGCCGGCATGCAGTGGCGCGAGGAAGACGCCACCAACGAGGCAGCCGCGCTGCTGCGGGAATTCGCGGCGATGGAACCTTAGAAAGCGCCGTCGCCGCCGTTCAGAAAGCGGTCGGCAAGGCCGGCGAGAACCGCCGCGCCGCGTGCCATGATGGTTTCATCGATCACCATCCGGTTGGAATGCAGGCCGCAGCAGCTGCGAAAATCACTGCCTGCGGCGCTCGCGCCCAAAAAGAACATGGCACCGGGGGTTTTCTCCAGAACGTACGAGAAGTCCTCGGCCCCCATGACCGGAGCGGCCAACGCATGCCAGCTTTGCTCGCCATACAGCTCGGCCACGACGCTACGTCCCAGTGCCACGGCACGCGGGTCGCAGCGGGTCACCGGGAAACCGGACTCAAACTCGACGCGGGCGCTTGCGCCATGGGCCGCGGCGATACCTTCGGCCAGCGTACGCAGGCCGACCTGGACGGCGGCGCGATTCTCCGCCGAGAGGGTGCGGATCGTGCCCAGCATGGCGGCGCTTTCCGGGATGACGTTGTCGGTGGTTCCCGCCTGGATGCGGGCGATGGTCACCACCACCGGATCGAATGCCGGCATGCGGCGCGTCACGAAGGTCTGAATCGCCGAAACGATCTCGCAGGCAATCGGAATGGGATCCAAGGCATCGTGCGGCATGGACGCATGACCGCCGCGACCGGTGATCGAGATACGAATCGTGTCCGCGGACGCCAGCAGCGGACCGTCGCGGCCGGTGAACAGACCATGCGGTGCATTGGGCATGACATGCAGTGCGAAGGATGCATTCGGGAGCGGATCGAGCAGACCGTCCTCGAGCATGTAGCGCGCGCCATGCCAGCCCTCCTCGCCGGGCTGGAACATGAACAGAACGGTCCCCGGAAGCTCCTGGCGACGCGCGCACAGCAGGCGCGCGGCTCCCACGAGCATGGCGACATGGCTGTCATGGCCACAGGCGTGCATGGCGCCGGGCTTGCGTGAGGCAAACTCAAGCCCCGTATCCTCGTGCATGGGCAGGGCGTCCATGTCCCCCCGCAACAGCACCGTGCGGCCGGCGCAACCCCCGTGCAATACGGCGACGATGCCACTGGTTGAGGGGCCCGTACGGTAGTCCAGGGGAAGTCCGCTCAGGGCCGCCATGATCTTGGCGGCAGTTTGCGGCGTCTGCAGGCCGAGCTCGGGCTCGGCATGAATGGCACGCCGCAGGCGCACCAGATCGGGGAGCAACTGCGTGGCTTCCCGCGGCCATTGCATCATGTTCGCGCTCAAATGGCAGCTCCTCCGCAGCAGAGGCGGTGACTATAGCCGCTAACAGTGGGCGTTACTAATAGGAGCCGAAATGCAGCGCAGAGTTCGCCGACCCCGCCGGCTTTCGGGTATCAGCAGGCTGCGGGCAGTCTGCTGCGGCGCTGGGACCAGCCGAGGGCTCCCAGACCAGCGAGCAGCAGTGGCAGCCCGGACGGCAGCGGCACGGGCGTCACGGAGGCCAGTTCCCAGTAGCCGCCATCGGTGATGGCGGCATGAGTCCCGTTGAGATTGAAGGTGTTGTCGGCATTGCCGATACCATTGGCGAAGGTCGCGCCCGGGGTTCCGACATTGTTCGCGATCTGGAACCCGCTACCCTGTGCCGTCGTTCCGGACAGCGTGAAGCCGTTGACCAGATAGTAGCCGCTGGGGGGTGGTGAGGGGGCGGCCGCTCCCGTGGCTGGCGTATCGGTAGCGCTGGTCTCCCAGATCGAGGTCTGAAAGCTATCGGTGGTCAGATTCGACAGATTGACGGATTGGCCATTCGCATCGGTATAGGAAAAAGCGGTGATGTCGGCCGACGTGGCGGTCCCGCTGGCATAGTAGGGCGCGAAATTCGGCGAGTTGGTCGGATTCGAACCAGTGGTCTGGGAAAACGACGCCAGGGTCAATTGCAAGGTGCCGCTGGCCGTGCTCGGCTGCCCCTGGAGCGGATTTTCGCTGGTCGGTACCCAATCAAAGGTCGCGATCACCGTGGCATGCGCCGCCATCGGCAAGGCGCCAACGAGTAAAGCTGCAGCCAATAGATGCCTCGGGCGCAGGGCGGCCTTCATCGAATTTCTCCCGACATTGAGACCCAATCCAAGCACCTGCGACGGTAGCAGGGCCGGAATCCCGGCTTGTGACAGGACTGTGAAGATTGGGTGATGCACGGTGCATTCCTGAGCACCAGGCCCTGGCTCAAGGGACTGCGGCGGCCGGAATGACGCCCGGGAAAACGAATTGCTGCAGGACCACCAGGACCACCAGCATCAGGGTGAACACGATGCTGTGGATGAAGGTGCGGGCAAAGACCACCCCTTCCTGGCCCTTCAGCTGCGTGACGGCCGCGCCGGTGGCGATGTTCTGCGGCGAGATCATCTTGCCCATGACGCCGCCCGAGGAATTGGTGGCCGCGAACAGCACCGGGTTCAGGTTCAGCTGCCGGGCCGCCACCACCTGCAGATTGCCAAACAGCGCATTGCCCGAGGTATCGCTGCCCGAGAGCGCGACGGCAATCCAGCCCAGGAAGGGCGAGAGCAGGATGAACAGATAGCGCGTCGAGGCGGCGGCCTTGCCCAAGGTGTACGCCAGGCCCGAATAGTTCATCAGATAGGCAACGGCAACGATCAGCACCACCGTGAGGACCGCCAGCCACAGCTGCCGACATGTCTGCATCAGGCAGTAGGCGAAGTCACCCACGCAGATGCGGAACAGCAAGCCGACGAAGAGGGCCGTGATCAGGATCGCGGTTCCCGTCGCCAGGGGTTGAAAGGACCAGATCGCGGCGTAGGGTTTGTCGTGATACAGGGTTATGGCGATCACATTGTGCAGCCCCGGCCAGGCGATGGCCTGCTGACCCTTGGCGGCAATGCCGAAGAAGGACCAGGCGATGACCACCGCGGTCATGATGAGCCATGGCAGCCAGCCCTGCCAGGCGGGGATGGCGGGTACCTGCAAGATGTCGGGTCGGGGCGTGTTGATCCGATAGGCCGGATCCTCCGACGGACGCCACACTCTCACGAACAGCAAAGTGGCCGCCAACGACAGCAGCGAGGACAGCACGTCAGCGAGGGTGTAGTCGAGGAAATTCGAGGCCAGGAACTGAGCCGCCGCGAAAGTGGCCCCGGCCACCAGCAGCACCGGCCACAGGCTGCGCACCGAGCGCCAACCGCCATACAGTGCGGTCACGTAGAACGGCAGAATCAGCGCCATGAAGGGCAACTGCCGCCCGACCATCGCTGCAACCGTGGTGGCCGGAAGGCCGGTCACCGAGCCCAGCACCGTGACTGGAATGCCCAGGGCGCCGAAGGCCACGGGCGCGGTGTTGAATATCAATACAAAGACCAGGGCTTCCATGGCGGGAAAGCCGGTCATGATCAGCAGCGAACTGGTGATGGCCACGGGGGCACCGAAGCCGGCGATACCCTCGAGCAGGGCGCCGAAGCAGAATCCGATGACCACCAGCATGATGCGCCGGTCATCGGGCAGATTGGTGGTCATCCACTGGCGGAAGGCCTCAAAGCGGCCCGAGCGCACCGCGATGTTGTAGAGCAGCAGACCGTTGAATACCAGCCACATCACCGGCCAGAGCGCGAAAGTCGCGCCATTCAGCATGGACTGAATGGCCGGTTCCAGGGGCATATGCCAGGGCCCGACGGCGATCAGGAAGGCAATGATCAATGCGGCCAAGGCCGCCTGCCATGCGGGGCGGCGCAGTACTCCCAGCAATACCACCAAGGCCACGATTGGCAGTACCGCGACGCAAAAGGACGCGCCCAGACTGTCGGCAATCGGAGTCAGTAGCTGGTGGAACATGCAAGGGACTCCCAGGCTTACGCCGCCCTTTCAACTGTGCAGCGTGACGAAAAATTCAGCAAGAGTTTGTCACTATTGCGTCGACTCCGGCGTTGTAGCAACACACAAGCTTCGACCAGGATCGGGCCTCACGGCCACTTGCTTCACTTGAAAACCTAAGGAGACGCTCTTGAAGATTGCACATAAACCGCTGCTGGCGGCCCTGCTGCTGGCGCTGACGCTGCCCTTTGCTGCCAACGCGGATGTTCCCGGCAAGCATCCGGCCTACCTGCATGCCCTGTCGGATCTGCGCGCCGCGCGTTGGATGCTGCAGCATCGCCCCGGGGATGCGGGCGTGAGTGGCCACGAGGACGTCGCGATCGTGGAAATCGACAAGGCGATTGGCGAAATCAAGCATGCCGCCATCGATGATGGTAAGAACATCGAGGACCATCCGACGGTGGACGTCCCCAACAATCGCCCCGGCCGGCTGCACAAGGCGCTGGAGCTGCTGCACAAGGTCCACTCGGATGTGGCGCGCGAAGAGGATGATCCGATGACACGTGGGCTTCGTGACCGTGCCGTTGGCCATATCGACGCGGCGATCCATGCCACGGATGGAGCGCTGCGAGACGCCGAACACGGCGGCTGAGAACGGTGAGTGAGAACCAGGGGCTGCCGCAGGGCAGCCCCTTTTATTCTTGAGTTCGCGGCACGACGCGGATGATGCCCATCATGCCGTTGTCTTCATGCTCGAGCAGGTGGCAGTGGTAGACAAACGTCCCGACGCTGTCCGGATCGCGAAAATCCATGCGCACGCGCACGCTCGGGTATTGCAGCATGCGGTCGGAGAAATAGGGGACATTGACCGTATCGCGCAGGAAGGGTTCGTTGACCGCCAGGCCGTTCCAGGCGATCAGTGCGAAGTGCAGCTGATGGATGTGGAAGGCATGCAGTTCGGCGGTGCGATTTTCGATGATCCAGTCCTCCACATCGCCCTGTTGCACCGTGATGTTCGGGGTGGCATCGGCCGGATCGAAGGCCTTGGGCGTCTGCCCGTCCACGGTGATGTAGAAGGTGGTGGCGCTGTTGGGATCCTTGGGATTCTCGAGTTTCTCGGAGAAATACAGCTTCCGCACCCGCACCGGCTGCACATCGCCGAGCCACGGGCGTGAGGGTGCAGGCAAAGGGGTGGCCTGAACCGGCAGTGTCGACTGCGGCGGGCGGGCATCCGGATCGGCGATCAGTTGCGCGAGCGCGCGGTTCGGATCGTTTTCGCCACCCTGACCCGTATCGACCGTGCGCGTGACCAAGAGCGCGGGCACGCCCCGCGGTGGTCCTGACAATACGAACTCCACACGCGCCCCGGGGGGCAACCCGATGTGATCCACCGAGGTGCTGGCCGCTGCCGAGGTGTCCCGCCAGTTCATCGGCACGCCATCGATTGCCACCAGTTCCAGCGGTTGTGGCGATTTGCCGAACAGCACCGCCAGGTTCAGATAGGTGATCGCCGAGGCATTGACCACCCGCCACAGCTCCCGCGCCTGAGGCTTGAGACGGACAATCGCCGGCGGATAGTCAGGATAGGGCACGGGAACGAAGTTGACGCTGAGATCCTTCGCGGGCTTACCGAAGCCGGTGCCGTTGTTGGCGGCATCGCCATCGCGATCGATCAGGTTCTTCGGGACCACGGGCTCAAAGGGTGAAGGCGGCGCGTCGGGATTGAGCAGGTCCTGATCGCGGATCACCAGTACCCGTTCGGGCAAACCGGCGATCTGAGGAACCGCCCGCTCCAGCCCTTCGATGATCAGGGCGCCGGATGCGCCACCCATGACCTGCTGGCTGCTGAAGCCGTGGATGTGCGGGTGGTACCAGTACAGACCCGGGGGTTCGTCGCGTGGAATGCGGAATTTGTATTCAAAGGGCGCATCCGAGGGCTGGATCGAGGTGCGCAGGACCTCGTCCTGGTGGCAGATGGCCGGCACGGTCAGGCCGTGAAAATGCAAATTGGTGGCGGTGGCGGACATCCGCCCGCTGGTGCAGGGATCGGCCGTGCGCTGTCCGCGGTCGATATCCATCCGCATGGCATGGGGCATGGCGATGGCCTGCGCGGGCGGTTCGCTCAGGGCATTCACCAGGTGCAGGTCCAGCAGGTCGCCCGGATGCAAGCGCAGCGTCGGTGACTGTGAACCGTCGGCCAGCAGGTAACAGTAACGCATGGAGCCCGTGGCGCTCGGGTAGCTGCGGATGGTGAGATCGACGCGCAGCACGCCGTGGCTGCTGCGCAGGTCACGCGGTTCGGGGACGGGGCTTCCCGGAGCGGGACGTGGACACCAGTCAGTCTTGGTGGGCTGCGCCTGCACCACCGGCATCAGCAGCAACACTGCCACCAGCCCGACGAGGCGCAGCGCGAGCCGGCGGCACTGAGGAGCCAAGCGCAGGCCTAGCGCGTGCGCGAACTGCGAACCGAGGCCCGGTCCCGGCCCTGCCAGTCGGTGCCGTCCGCAGGTGGCCGCTGCGGCGCCGGCGCATCTGCGGTTTCAGCCTCCTGGGTGGCGGCCGGCTGCGCGGTGGCGAGTTCAGTGGCGGAAGCCGGCATCGGCGCGGGCGGTGCGAGCGGCTGCACGGCGGGCGGCGCCGGGTGATGCAGCTCCATGCGCCCGCTGATCAGCGCCAACGTGGCGGCGAAGCTGGCGAGCGCGATGCCGGCAATGAGCACTCGAGGGTTCACAACCCTGGATCGTAGTGAACCAATATGACGGTTTGTTGGCTGCGCAGCCGCGCTTAAGGAGCGTGATCCGGACGGTTCCACCAGCCCCCGCCCAGGGCCACGAACAGCGCCGCAGTATCCGCCAGATGATTGCCGCGCGCCTGTGCCAGATTGGCGAGTGCCTGGGCGCGGGCCTGCTCGGCATTGAGCAGCTCCAGGTATGTGATCGAGCCTTGGGTGAGCGAGGCACGTGTGGCGTCCAGGCTGTTGCGCGCGGCGCCTTCGGCACGTTCGTTGGCCGCCACCGCCTCGGCATCAAACTGCAGCGCGTACAGCGTGTCCGCGACATTCTGCAAGGCGCCGAGCACCACGGTTCGATACTGCGCTGCGGCCTCATCGAGCGCCGCATCGGCGGCCAGCTTGTGATGCCACAGAGCGCTGCCCGCAAACAGGGTCTGACTCAAGCTGGCGCCCGCGCTCCAGAACGTATTGCCGCTGGCGAGCAGGGTCGACAGGCTGGTGGAAGCCCCACCGAGGGTGGCCGTCAGATTGATCTGCGGCAGCAGATCCGCAATCGCGACTCCCACCTGGGCGGTGGCGTAGTGGAGCTGCTCCGCGGCGGCCAGCACATCCGGGCGCTGACGCACCAGGGTGGCGGGCAGCGACAGCGGCAGATCCTGTGGAATCCTCAACGCCGAGAGTTCAAAGGTCTGCGCGGGAGGCTCTCCGGGCGAGCGACCCGCCAGTACCGCCAGCAGGTCGCGCTGCATGGCCAGCTGTTTGCGCAGCGGTGGCAGCTGCGCTTCGGCGGCCGCCAGCGCGGCCTCCTGGGCCATGACGGCGGTTTGCGCAATGCTGCCCAGTGCCAGCTGCTGCTTGAGAATGTCCAGTGCGTCGCGCGCACTGCGCACCGCGGTTTCGTTGGCTTCGATCTGGGCGCGCACCGCGGCTTCCTGGATGGCGGCGGCCACGACATTCGAGGTCAGGGTCAGATAGGCCGCCTCGAGTTCATAGCGCTCAGCCTGCGCGGTGGCCTGCGCGGACTCGATCTGGCGGCGGTTGCCACCGAACACATCCAGCATGTAGGACACGCTGACCTGCGCGGTCTGCAGCGTGAACAGCGGTTGAGCGCTGACCAGCGTGGGCGATAGTGTCCCGACGGCATCACGCTCGCGGGTGGGCGCGTAGGAGGCCTGAACTGCCGGAAACAGCGTGGCGCGCTGTGCCTTGACCAGTTCATTTGCCTGACGCAGCGCCGCCTGGGCGGCCTTCACCGTCGGACTGCCCTGCAGGGCGCTGTCCACCAGCGCATCCAGAGCCGGACAGTCGTATACCTTCCACCACTCAAAGGGTACATCGGCGCCGCTGGCGAAGGAGCGCGGCGGCTCCCCGGGCGTATAGCGATCCGTGGGCGGGATGCGGGGCGGCTTGAAGTTCGGGCCGACCGCACAGGAACTGAGCATCAGCAGCGTCACGGCGAGCAGCGCGATTCTCATTGAGCCCCCTGCGCGGTATCCGGCGCCGCCGGGTTGCCGGGTCCGGCAGGCATGTGCGGCGCGAACTGGCGCCGCGAGGCCAGCAGGATCATGGAGGGCAGAACGAACAGCACCAGCACCGGAGCGAGCAGCATGCCGCCGACCACCACCAGCGCCAGGGGCCGCTGCACCTGGGAACCGATGCCGGTGGAGAGCGCGGCGGGGACCAGGCCGACGCAGGCCACGGTGCAGGTCATCATGACCGGACGCATCTGTACGCGACAGGTGTGAAGGATGGCACTGACACGATCCATGCCCTGCTCGATGTGCAGGTTGTAATAGGACAGCACGATGATGCCGTCCATGGTCGCGATCCCGAACAGCGCCACGAAGCCGATGGCCGCGGACACGCTGAAGGCAGTGCCGGTCAGGGCCAGTGCGAAGATGCCACCGACCAGTGCCATCGGTATCACGCTCACCGCGAGCAGCACGTCGATGATCGAACCGAAGTTGATGAAGAGGAGTATGCAGATGAGCGCGAGGCTCACCGGCACGGCGATCCTGAGGCGCTGCAAGGCGTCGTTCAGGTTGCCGAACTCCCCGACCCACTCCAGGTGGTAGCCCCCGGGGATGGCGATGGCACGCGCCACCCGCGCCTGGGCATCCAGCACCGCGCTGCCAAGATCGCGGCCGCGAACGCTGAACTTGATGGGCACATAACGCTCCTGCTGCTCGCGGTAGATGAAGGAGGGCCCCGACACCAGACGCGCGTTGGCGACATCGGCGAGCGGAATCTGCACCGGCGCCGGGCCGCCGGTCGGATCCGGTGCGCCCACCATGATGCGACGGATGGAATCAAGATCGGCACGGAACGGTTCTGCCAGGCGCACCATCATCGGGAAGTGCCGGTCGCTGCCGCTCTCGTACAGATCCCCGGCCGACTGGCCGCCAATGGCGCTTTGCACGGTCGCATTGATGTCCCCCGGCGCCAGTCCCAGCCGCGATGCGCGGTCGCGATCAACGTCGATGCGGATGGTGGGCTGCCCGAGAGGATTGAATACCGCCAGATCGGTGATGCCGGGCACGCTCTGCAGTACATCGCGGATCTTTTCGGCGGTGGCGGCCAGCACCGTCAGATCATTGCCGAAGAGTTTGACGGAGTTCTCGCCCTTGACGCCCGAGGCGGCCTCTTCCACGTTGTCTTCGATGTATTGGGAAAAATTGAAGTCCACGCCCGGAAACTGGCTGGCCAGGGTCGTCGTCAGCTGCTGGGTCAGCTTTGCCTTGTCGACGCCGCCCGGCCAGGCACTGTCGGGCTTGAGCGGCACGAAGAACTCGGCATTGAAGAATCCGGTGGCATCGGTGCCGTCATCGGGACGCCCGTGCTGGGAGACCACGGTCTCGACCTCGGGAAAGCTGCCGATGACCTGGCGCATCCGATTCACATATCCGTTGCTGGCCGCGAGCGACACCGAGGTGGGCATGGTGGCGCGGATCCAGAAGTTGCCCTCCTCGAGTCGCGGCATGAACTCAAGGCCCAGGCCGCGCGCCGCGATGCCCGCCACCACCAGCACCACGATCAGGCTGCCAAGGGTGATGATGCGGTTGGCCAACGCGAACTCGACCACCGGTTCGTACAAGCGACGCAGGCCGCGCACCAGCCGGGTCTCAGTCTCCGTGACGCTGTTTGGCAGCAGCAGCGCGCACAGTGCCGGAGAGATGGTGAAGGTGGCGATCAATCCGCCGGCGATGGCGTAACCATAGGTACGGGCCATGGGGCCGAATATATGGCCCTCGATGCCGCTGAGCGTGAACAGCGGCACGAAGCCGGCGATGATGATGGCGGCGGCGAACAGGATCGACTGGTTGACTTCGGTGGCGGCATTGGCGATCACGCCGAACTTGCCGCGAAACTGGTCGTTGCCGCGGACCACCTGCAGCAAGGCACCGCCGGCGCGGCGTGCTTCGGCGCTTTCGCTCAGGTGGCGGAAGATGTTTTCGACCATGATGACCGTGGCATCCACGATCAGCCCGAAATCAATGGCGCCGACGGACAGCAGGTTCGCCGACTCCCCGCGCAGCAGCATCAGACCGATGGCGAAGGCGAGGGCAAAGGGTATGGTGCTGGCGACGATCACGGCGCTGCGCAGGTTGCCCAGGAACGCCCACTGCAGCAGGAAGATGAGCGCGATGCCGGCCAGGACATTGTGCAGAACCGTGCGCGTGGTCACGCGGATCAAATCGGAGCGATCGTAGATGCGCTCGATGCGAACACCGGGCGGCAGGATGCCCGATGCGTTGATATTGTCGACCTCGGCCTTGACCCTTTCGATGGTGGGCATGCTCTCGGCGCCGCGGCGCATCAGCACGATGCCCTGCACGATGTCATCGTTGTCGCCGCGGCCGGCGATGCCGAGCCTGGGCTGATGGCCGATCTGGATGTGCGCCACATCCTCCACCCGCACCGGTACGCCATGATTGACGGTCACCATGGTGTGGCCGATGTCTTCGACCGAATGGATCAGGCCCACGCCGCGCACCACCGCCGCCTGCGGTCCCACATCCACGGTCTGGCCGCCGACATTGATGTTGCTGTTGCTCAGCGCCTGCAGCACCTGCGGCAACGTTACCCCGTAGTGTTCCAGCTGCTGCTGGTCGACGTTGACGTCATAGGTGCGGGTCTTGCCGCCCCAGCCGGTCACATCCACCACGCCGGGTACGGCCTTGAAGCGCCGTTCCAGCACCCAGTCCTCCAGCGTCTTCAGATCGGTGACGGAGTAGCCGGGCGGACCGAGGACCTGGTAGCGGTAGATCTCACCGATCGGGCTGGTGGGGGAAATCTGCGGGGTCGCGCCATTGACCAGTGTCGGCAGCTGCGCGAGGCGGTTGATGACCCACTGTTCGGCCTGGTCGTAAGTGAAGTCATAGGTGAACTGCACTTTGACATCCGAGAGGCCGAACAGGGAAATGGTGCGCACCGAGGTGACGTGCGGCAGGCCCGCCATCTGGATCTCGATGGGGATGGTCACGTAGCGCTCGATTTCCTCGGCCGACTGACCCGAGCTTTGCGTGACGATGTCCACCAGCGGTGGCACCGGGTCCGGATAGGCCTCGATGTTCAGCGCCGCAAAACCGATGGCGCCGGCAATCAGCGCCAGCGGCAGCAACAGGGCCAGGAACACGCGCTGCCGGAGCGCGAACGTGATCAGGGCGTTCAATCGGGCTGTGCCGCACTGTCAATGAAAAGACTGCCGCTGGTGACGATGCGTTCGCCGGCCTTCAGCCCCTGACGCACTTCCGTCAGGGCACCGTTGCTGCGCCCGGTGAGGATTGCACGCTGCTCCAGCACGCCATCGGCATGCACGACCCACACATGAGCCAGTTCGCCCTCGCGCACGATCGCGGCTTCCGGTACGCCCGGCGCCAGGCTGTCCGGGCTGGTCAGAATCTCCGACATGGCCAGCATCGAGGGGCGCAGCAGACCCTCGGCGTTGGCGACCGTTGCGCGCACCATGACCCGATGCGTGGCCGGATCCACCTGCGCACCGACCGACTGTACGGTGGCGTGATAGTCGTGCCCGGGCAGTGCCTGCACATGCAGCAGGATGGGCTGGCCCGGAGCAATGCCGGCCGCGTCGCTGTCGCGCACCGCGGCCAGCAGCCACACCGTCGACAGATCCGCGACGGTGAAAACGGCCGTGGAATCACCCGCCTGAACCACCTGCCCGGGACCGATCTGCCGGTCGGTCACGAGGCCAGTGATCGGCGATGCAATGGAAGCCGTGGCGCTGACGCTCCCCGCCGCCTCCAGCGCCTGGATCTGGGCATCGGAGCTGCCCAGCACCCGCAGCTTGCCGCGCGCCGCTGACAAGGTGGCTTCTGCCGCGGTGAGATCCGCCTGCGCCTGTTGCCAGTCCTGCAGCGAGCCACCATGGGAGTCATAGGCGGCGTGACGGCGGGTCTCGTTCAGGCGCGCCAGCCGGGCCTGCGACAGCGCGGTGATCAAGCTGCTCTGGGCGTCCAGGTTTTCACTGGCATCCACTGTCACCAGCGGCGCGCCGCTGCGAACCTTGTCGCCGATCCCGGCCAGGACCTTGACCACACGTCCGGAGTAGGGGGAAAAAACCTGCGTGGTGGTGTCGGCGTTGACGGCGATCTGGCCGTCGGCGACCACGGCGTCATGGAACGGCGTGGCTTTGACGATGACCGTCCCCAGGGTCGCAAGCTGCTCGGAACTCAGTTTCACCTGGCCCGCTGCGGCGGCCGCGGCGCTCGCAGCCGGCGCAGCGCTGGACCTGCGGCCCAGAACGCTCCACAGCAGCGCGACGAGGATGGCGATGGCGGCAATGATGGCGATGGCACGAAACTGCCGGCCAGCCGGCAGTGCCCGGCGCTGCAGGAAGGATGGGTCGTCTTGCATTCTGGGTGGGTATGGCGCCGACGTTAGCGGCACCGGAGTCTAGCGGCCCAACGGTTTCGGAACCCTTACACCGCGGAGGCCGGGAAACTCAGCATTATTCAATGGGTTGAGCCGCCTGCGGCACGCTGCCAGATGTCGGGAAACTTACCGTGCGGCTAGGCCCAGACATCCAGTTTTGAGCCTATGGCGCCGCCGCCCGGGGTGGCTTGCGGGCTTTGTGGCAGGCGCTGGATCTGCTCCTGTGCGGCGCTGATCTGGGCCGACAGGGATTGGATTTCGGCCTGGCCTTTCGGAGTCGTCGCAGAGACGCAGGTCACCCAGTCGTTCAGCTGTTCGCGCGCCGCGCGAATCTGACCCTGCAGCGATGCTGCGGTGCTGCGCAGGTGCTGGGCGGTCAGCACCGGGTTTGAACTGTCGAGGCGGTTGACCGACACGATTGCGGCTTCCTCCACTGCGGGCCCCGCCAGTGTGCCCGGCAAAGCCCGAAACGTCCGCACCGACGGGCCTGTTCTGTGGACGGCGTCACATGAAACAATGCCAATTGTGAAAGAGGATTTCCCCAGCCGCACTGCACATGGCGTCGCCATTACCCGCGCCGCACATCAGCTCCTGGATCTGCCGCGGGTCTTCGAGGATCCGGTCGCTCTGACTCTGCTCGGCCCGCAGGCGGCCGCGGGCATACGCGCCGCCGAAGCGCGTTTCAATCGCCGCTATGCGCGTTATCTGCGCGGTTTCCTGGTGGCGCGCAGCCGCCTCGCCGAGGATGCCCTGGCTGAGGCGGTGGCCCGTGGCGTGCGACAGTACGTGCTGCTGGGCGCGGGTCTGGACACCTTCGCGCATCGCAATCCGCATCTCGCGGCGGGACTGCGCGTGTTTGAAGTCGATCATCCCGCCACCCAGGAATGGAAGCGGCAGCTGATCAGCAATGCGCGGCTGAAATCTCCGGGGTCGCTGGTATATGTGCCCGTCGACTTCGAGCGCGAGTCGCTGGGCCAGCGTCTTGGCGCCAATGGCTTTCGTGCGGATGAGCCGGCCTTTTTCTCGTGGCTGGGGGTCACCATGTACCTGAGCAAGGAGGCGATCCAGGAGACGCTGCGTTTCGTCGTGCACTCACGGGTCATCCGCAGCGGCATCGTCTTCGACTATCTCACCATGCCTGGCCGCTGGGACCTGCTGCGGCGCTGGGGCATGAAGCTGCTGATGCGCAGGATGGCCGCGGCCGGGGAGCCTTGGCAGACCTTCTTCGAACCGGCGCAGCTGCATGCTGAGCTGCGCCATCTGGGTTTTGCCACGGTGCGGGATTTCGGTCCCGAGGAGATCAACGCACGCCTGTTCGAGAACGCCGGCGCGCGTTTGCGCGTCGGCGGCCCCGGTCGCGTGGTGCTGGCGCGGATCTGAGCCCTCAGTGCTTGGGCTGCTGCAGCATCTCGAAATGATTGCCCGCCGGGTCCACGCCCAGCCCGATGGTGATGCCGGAATTGCCGAACACGAACGGCTCGCGCTCCATCTTGCCGCCCGCCGCCGTGATGGCAGCGACCGTCGCCTTCATGTTCGTGACATTGAAGATCAGGTGCGCGATGCTGTCGGTCTGGTCATCCGCGGCGCGTTTCATGATGACGATCTGTGCCGCGCGGTTGGCCTTCGCAGCCGCCACTGATTTGCCGAAGTTCAGCATCACTTCCTGCGCGCCGATCCGCTGCACTTCCTGCATGCCGAACGCGGTTTCGTAGAACTTCTCCAGCGCCGCCACGTCCGCCGCACCCACGCGTGCCGAATTCAGCGTGACTGTGGCCGCCTGGGCACTCGCGGCGGCGAGCAGCGCGGCGCAGATGCCCACTCCCAGTCCCATCCTTCTGATCCTGATCATGTCGTATCCCCCCGTCTGTCGTTGTCGGTCCCGCCGATCATAACGAAAACGCCACAAGGGCGGGCAGAGCGCGCCTTGCGGCGTGCGTTGGGCGCGACCGGCTGCCGGGCGGCGGATCAGTTGGCGGGCTTGTTGGCCTTGGCGATGACTTCATCCGCGACATTGCGCGGCACCGGATCGTAGTGCGAGAACTCCATCGTGTAGGAGGCGCGGCCGCTGGTCATGCCGCGCAGATGGCCGATGTAACCGAACATTTCCGACAGCGGCACGGTGGCCACCACGGCGACGTTGGTGCCGCGCTCCAGCTGATCCACGATCGAACCGCGGCGGCGGTTGATGTCGCCGATCACATCGCCCAGGTAATCACCCGGGGTCACGGTCTCGACCTTCATCACCGGCTCCAGCAGGATCGGTCCGGCCTTGCGGATTGCCTCGCGGAAACACGCCTTGGCCGCGATTTCGAAGGTCAGGGCGTTGGAGTCCACATCGTGATAGCTGCCATCGGTGAGGGTGGCCTTGAAGTCCACGGTGGGGAACTTGGCCAGAACGCCCTGTTCCATCTGCTGGCGCAAGCCCTTCTCGACCGAGGGCACGTATTCACGGGGCACCGAACCGCCACTGGTCGCATCGACGAACTCAAAGCCCGCAGAACGCTCCTGCGGCTCGAAGGTGATCCACACTTCGGCGAACTGGCCCGAACCGCCGGTCTGCTTCTTGTGAACGTACTGTTCATCGACCCGCTTGGTGATGGTCTCGCGGTAGGCCACCTGCGGTTCGCCCATCACGCCTTCCACGTTGAACTCGGTGCGCATGCGATCGAGCGTGACCTCAAGGTGCAGCTCGCCCATGCCGCGCAGAATCGTCTGCAGCGTGTCACGGTCCGTCTCCAGGCGCAGCGAGGGATCGGCACGCACCATCTTGCCGAGTGCGGCGCCGAATTTCTCCTGTTCGGTCTTGTTCTTGGCCTGCACCGACACGCTGATCACCGGTTCCGGGAAGCGCATGCGCTCCAGGATCACCGGATTGGCGGAGTCACTCAGGGTGTCGCCGGTTTCGGTGTCGGCCATCGATACCAGCGCGATGATGTCACCGGCGCGGGCCTCTTCAATGGGATTGGCTTCCTTGGCGAACATCTCGACCATGCGGCCGATCTTCTCGCGCTTGCCCCGCGTCGTGTTCTGCACCGAGGCGCCTTTGGTCAGCACGCCGGAATAGACGCGCACGAAGGTCAGCGCGCCGTAGGCGTCGTTGATGACCTTGAACGCCAGCGCCGAGAACGGTTCGTCATCGGAACACTTGCGCTCCCCGTTCGGGTGGCCGTCGGCGTCCACGGTCTTGATGGCCGCCACATCGGTCGGGGCCGGCAGATAGTCGACGACGGCGTCCAGCACCTGCTGCACGCCCTTGTTCTTGTACGAGGAGCCGCACAGTACCGGATTGAACTTCGAGTGCAGGGTGCCCTTGCGCAGACACTCGCGCAGCGTCGCGGGCGACGGGACCTTGGCGTCGCTGATGTACGCCTCCATGGCCTCGTCGTCCATTTCCAGGCAGGTGTCGACCAGCTCGGTGCGATACTGCTCGATCTTCGTCAGCAGCTTCAGGTCGCCCGGGTTGGTCAATCCGACGCGCGTGGCCAGATCCGGTGTGACCTCGAGGATCTGCCACTCGGCATCCTTGTCATCAGAGTCCCAAACCAGGGCCTTCATCTCGACCAGGTCGACCATGCCCTTGAAGTCATCCTCGGAACCGATCGGCAGCTGCACCGCCAGCGGGCGGGCGCCCAGGCGCTTCTTGATCATGTCCATGCAGCGCTCGAAGTTCGCGCCGCTGCGGTCCATCTTGTTCACGTAGCAGATGCGCGGCACGCCGTAGTTGTCCGCCAGACGCCAGTTGGTCTCGGACTGCGGTTCAACGCCCGCCACGCCGTCGAACACCACCACCGCACCGTCGAGCACGCGCAGCGATCGGTTCACCTCGATGGTGAAGTCGACGTGCCCCGGGGTGTCGATCAGATTGATCTTCTTGTCGCGCCAGAAGGTGGACACCGCAGCGCTCTGAATGGTGATACCGCGCTTCTGCTCCTGCTCCAGGTAGTCAGTGGTCGTGGACGTCTTCAGGTCCTTAGTATCGTGGATGTCGATGATGGTGTGCTTGCGCCCGGTGTAGTAAAGGATGCGCTCGGTCGTCGTCGTCTTTCCGGCGTCAACGTGGGCGATGATGCCGATGTTGCGGATGTCGGCAAGGGCGGTCGTTCGGGCCATGTCAGATTTCCATTGCGTTTCTTGGGCGTGAACACACGTGCCAGCCAACGCGCTGATTGCTTCGGCGGCAATGCAGCGGGCTGTTCCGGCGCGGGCATAGGTAGCCCACCATGATACACCAATCCCTATCGCCTGCCGAGGACAGCCTTTGACGCAGGCGTGGCTGTAGCGCCCGACCGGGCCGGGAGCGCGGCAGGCGTGGCACACTCGACCCCTGCAGGGGTTGGATTCGGATCGGACAATAAATATCAGTCGGGGAGGGGCCATGGAACATTCAGTGCGTAATCTGCTGTGCGTGCTGGCCGCCAGCGCAACGGTGCTGGGCGGTGCGGCGGCGGCCGAGCAGCCGCCCACGGCTGCCGAAATGCTCGCCGCCGGGCGCTGCGATCGCTCCTGTCTGCATGACCTGACCGACCAGGTGCTGGCCGCCATGGCGGCCCACGATGCCAGCCGGCTGCCGCTGCGCGACGGGGTCCGTTACACCGAGAACGGCCAGACCCTGCGCCTGAACGATGGCCTGTGGCAGACCGCCGAAGGGGCCAGCAGCAGCTACGCCATGTACCTGGATGATGTGCAGAGCGGGGCGGCCGCGTTCATGGGTGCCCTCCAGGAAAGCGGCCGGACGGCCATGATCACCCTGCGCCTGCAGGTCGAGGGTCGCAAGATCTCCCAGATCGAAGTGGTCATTGCCCGCACCTCGGGCGCCGCTGGCGGTGGTTTTGGCGGCGGCAGTTACGCGGATGTGAAGACGCTGCCGGTTTTCGCCGAAGTGCTGCCGCAGGCCCAGCGCCGGCCACGCGAGCAGCTGATCGCCACCGCCAATTCCTATTTCGAGGGCCTGGAACAGGCGACCGGCAAGGTCACGCCCTTCGAGCCTGGCTGCCAGCGCCGGGAAAATGGCTCCATCACCGCCAACAATCCGGATGCCAAGAACGCCATGAGCAAGCTCAGCTGTGGCGCGCAATTTGACACCGGATTCTCGCCCTTCATCACCGAGGTGCGGGGTCGGCGTTTCCCACTGGTGGACGAGCAGCGCGGCCTGGTGCTCGCCTTCCTGTCCTTCGATCATTCCGGGCGAATCAAGTCGGTCAAGCGCACCGATGGCACGATCGCCAAGGTGCCCGCGCCGTTTGATACGCCCTACACCTTCCTCATCGCCGAACTGTTCAAGATCCGCGACGGACGCATCGCGCAGGTCGAAGCGGTGCTGCTGCCCACGCCCTATGGCATGCCGGGAGGCTGGTAACTCAAGGCTTCGGCGTCGCCGGCGGCGGCGCTGAGCCCGAGGCTCCCGGAGTGCCGATGCGCATGCGGATGCCGCCGGTCTGCGGATCCTGGTATTCGCGGTTGGACTCGCAGACGTATTCGAGGATCTTGTAGCCGGGCTTGCGCAGGTACTTCCAGGTGAACTTCCATGGCTGGGTGAGGTACTGCGGATCCGTGACCGTCACCTGATCTTCAAAGATGTCCTTGGAGAGCATGCGGATGCGCTCATCGATCTGCATCTCGGGGCTGTGTGGCGTGTCGCGGAAGCGCACTTCCTCCTTGATGCCGACGGTATTGACCACCAGCGTGTCGCCCTGCCAGTGGCCCACCGAATGTCCCCAGAAACCCGGTTCCGCATCATCCACGGGGATCTGCTTCTCGTTGAGGTAGATCCGCCGCACCTGGTTGTAGGCTTCCTCGATGATGGTGATCTGTCCAGGGGTCTGCAGCACTTCCATCGGGAACATGGCCATCATCATGGCCGGCATGCCATCGGGCAGGCATTTGGCGTAGCCGCCGAACACGGGCTCGCCGCGCGCATCCGCCTCTTTGGCCGCTTTCTGCCGCGCCAGCCACTCGGCCGCGTATTGCGCTTTGAGCGGCGGCGCTGACACCGGCGGCGCCGCGGTCACCCGCGGGTCGATATTCACCGTGCCGTAGCGGTCCCAGGCGCCGTTCAGCTCCCCGTGGTTGGGTGGGGCGGCCTGCGCGGCCGCCAGGTACAGCGCCGCCGCCGCTGCCGTGCCGACGCGCCTGATCACTGGATGTTCGCCTTGCCAGCCGGTGCGCCATTGTCGAATTTGCGGCCGTCGGCGAGCGTGACCTGCTTGAGCAGACCACCGGGCTCCCCGGTGCGCAGCGGCGCGATGATGGTGGTGATCTTGTCGCCCTGCCTGATCATGTTCCACTTCCAGCCGACGCGATCGAGAATGCCGGGATTCGCGCACTCGATGGTGTAGTGCTTGATCTCACCCTGGTCGTTGACGGCGTCCAGGTCGATGTACACATGTGGATTGGTCCACTGGAAGTGAGTCACGGTTCCGGAAAGCTTGATCTGGTGATCGTGATCGAACATCGCGAAGGAGTGATGGGCCTGTGCGCCGGTGCTCATCAGCAGCAATCCCGCCAGGGCCGAGCGCGCCACGCGGCGTGTGAACTCAGTCATCGGTGTCTTCCCCCATGTCCGGCGGGGCGCCAGGGGCGCCCGCTTCGTGACGGGAAATCATAGCACCACTGGGGCAAATACCCAGTGCGGTGCGGTAGGTGGGATGGTACCTTGCCGGGCCATATGGCTTGAACAAAGCCGGCTGAATTTAAGGTAAATCATGGCGACTGTTGCGGTAGAAATTCCGTCCACCCAGACCAACCGGATGCTGCTGCTCGCCGTCATCGTCGTGGTTTTCGGAGTCCTTGCCACCTCGCTGCCGCAGACCCAGGGCCTGGGCGTCATCCCGATCCGCAACCTGCTGAAGAACGCGCTGCATGCCACGCGCGAATCCAGCGCCGCCTTCGTGTTCTGGGCCACCATACCGTGGTACTTCAAGCCGCTGGTGGGCATGGTGCAGGACGGCTTCCCGCTGTTTCATACCCGCCGGCGCAGCTACATGCTGGTGGGCAGCGTGCTCTCGACCGTGGCGTGGCTGGGGTTGGATTTCACGCCCTACGAGTACCACGCGGTGCTGCTGGTGAACATCGCCATCAATTCGGCCATGGTCATCGCCAGCACCGCAGTGGGCGGCTACATGGTCGAGATCGCGCGCGCCAGCGCCAGTTCCGGGCGCCTCACGTCGGTACGCAATGCGGTCGAGCAGTTCAGCTTCGTGATCTCCGGCGTGGGCAGCGGCTTTCTGGCCGGCCTGGACTTCAAGTGGACCGGAATCACCTGCGGTGCCGTCACCTTCGTGCTCGTACCGATTGCCATCTGGTGCCTGATCGAGAAGCCGGCGCTGGAACAGACCGGAGCGCAGGTATTCAAGGCCGCCGGCGGCCGACTGGCTCAGATCGGCAAGGCCAAGGCGCTGTGGATTGCGGCGGCCGTGTCCTTCCTGTTCTATTTTGCGCCCGGTATCCAGACCGCACAGTTCTATGCCCAGCAAAATGACCTGCATCTGACCACCCAGCAGCAGGGCAACCTGGTATCCATGGCGGGACTGTTTGGGGTGCTGGCCGCGTTTCTCTATGGCACCCTTGCCGCCAAGCGCTTCCGGCTGCGGACCCTGCTCGTGAGCTGCATCATCATCGGCGCCAGCGGGCAGGCCTCATACGCCTTCTACTACTCGTATGCCGGGGCGCGCTTCATCGACAGCTACTGGGGCTTTACCTACACACTGGCCGAGGTCGCAATGATGCACCTGGCGGTACGCGCCACGCCGGTGGGGTGTGAGGCCCTGGGCTTTGCGCTGATGATGGCGGTGCGCAATTTCGGACTGTTCGGCGGCGACTGGTTCGGTGCCGCGCTGCAGGATCACTATCACCTGAGTTTCCATGCCCTCGCGGCCATCAACGGCGCCGGTTCCCTGCTGGCGCTGCCGGTGATGCTGCTGCTGCCGCGGGCGATTGTCATGGGCAAGGACGCCCAGAAGGCCGACCCGGAAACGCAAATGGCGGTGGATCCAGCGGCCATTCAGGGCCGCAGCGGCAGCGGCTGATACAATTGCCGTTTTGACTCCCACTGAACCCATTCGCGAATCCGGAATTGAAATGACCACCGCCAAGATCATCTACACGCTGACCGATGAGGCGCCCGCGCTGGCGACTTACTCCCTGCTGCCGATCGTGCAGGCCTTCACCCGCAGCGCCGGGATCACCGTGGAGACCCGGGACATCTCCCTGGCCGGGCGGGTCCTGGCGACTTTTCCGGATGATCTGACCCCGCCACAGCGCCAGTCGGATGATCTGGCGGAACTGGGGGAACTGGCCAAGACCCCTGAGGCCAACATCATCAAGCTGCCGAACATCTCCGCCTCGCTGCCGCAGCTGAAGGCGGCGATCACGGAACTGAATGCGCAGGGCTACCGGGTGGCGCACTACCCGGAGGATCCGAAGGATGATGCCCAGAAAAAACTCAAGGCGCGCTTCGCCAGGGTGCTGGGCAGTGCAGTGAATCCGGTACTGCGTGAAGGCAACTCGGACCGGCGCGTGGCCAATGCCGTGAAGCACTACGCCCAGACCCATCCGCACTCCATGGGTGCCTGGAAGGCGGATTCACCGACCCATGTGGCGAGCATGAGCAGCGGTGACTTCTATGGCAACGAGCAGGCGGCGCTGATCGGTGCGGCCGGCACGCTGCGCATCGAACTGGCCGATGCCAGCGGCAAAGTCACCGTGCTCAAGGAGGGCATCAAGGTGCAGGCCGCCGAGCTCATCAGCTCGACCTTCATGCAAAGTGCGCGGCTGCGCGAGTTCTACGAGCAGCAGATCCAGGACGCCAAGGCGCGGGGGTTGCTGCTGTCGCTGCACCTGAAGGCCACGATGATGAAGGTCTCCGATCCGATCATGTTCGGCCATGCCGTGAGCGTCTACTACAAGGATGCCTTCGCCAAGAACGCCGCCCTGTTCAGCCAGCTGGGCATCGATGCCGACAATGGCATCGGCGATGTCTACGCCAAGATCCAGTCCTTGCCGCCGGCGCAGAAGGCGCAGGTCGAGGCGGATCTGGCGGCCACCTATCAGTCGCGTCCGCCGCTGGCGATGGTGGATTCGGACAAGGGCATCACCAACCTGCATGTGCCCAGCGACATCATCATCGATGCCAGCATGCCCGCCGCCATCCGCACTTCGGGGCGCATGTGGGGACCTGACGGCAAGGCGCATGACATGAAGGCCATGATCCCGGATCGCAGCTATGCCGGCGTGTATCAGGCCGTCATCGATGACTGCCGCCAGCACGGCGCCTACGAGGTGGCCACCATGGGCAATGTCAGCAATGTCGGGCTCATGGCGCAGGCCGCCGAGGAATACGGCTCCCACGACAAGACCTTCAAGCTCGCCGCCGATGGCGTGGTGCGGGTGATCGATGACCAGGGCCGGGTGCTGACCGAGCACCAGGTGGGCAAGGGGGACATCTGGCGCATGTGCCAGACCAAGGATCTGCCCATCCGCGACTGGGTCAAGCTCGGCGTGGGCCGCGCCCGGGCCACCGGCCATGCCGCGATTTTCTGGCTGGACGAGCAGCGCGCCTACGACCGCAAGCTCATCCAGAAGGTCAAGACGTACCTGCAGGATCACGATACCAGCGGCCTGGATATCCGCATCCTGTCACCGGTGGCGGCGGTCTCGGCGACCCTGCAGCGGGTGCGCGCCGGGCAGGACACGATCTCCGTCACCGGCAATGTGCTGCGCGACTATCTGACGGATCTGTTCCCGATACTGGAACTGGGCACCAGCGCGAAAATGCTGTCCATCGTGCCGCTGCTCGCCGGAGGCGGCATGTACGAGACCGGCGCCGGTGGCTCCGCGCCCAAACATGTTCAACAGTTCCTCGAGGAGGGGCATCTGCGCTGGGACTCCCTGGGTGAGTTCCTCGCCCTGCAGGTTTCCATCGAGGACCTTGCCGGCAAGACCGGCAACCAGGCCGCCCGCTGCCTGGCCCGAGCGCTGGATGCCGCCAACGGCAAGTTCCTGGACAACGACAAGTCGCCGCAGCGCAAGGCCGGCGAGCTCGATAATCGTGGCAGTCACTTTTACCTGGCGCTGTACTGGGCGCAGGCGCTTGCGGCGCAGAACGAGGACGCCGGCCTGCGTGCCAGGTTTGCGGCCGTCGCCGCGGAGCTGACGCGCGAGGAGGCGAGGATCGTCGGCGAACTGAGCGCCTCGCAGGGCAAGCCGGTGCAGATCGGTGGCTACTACCATCCCGATCCGGTCAAATGCGCGGCCGCCATGCGTCCGAGCGCGACCTTCAATCGTATCCTGGCGGCGCTGACCTGAAGCTGCTCCACAAGGCCCACAGTGCGCTGGCCCAGAGTATCAGACCGGCGCCAAGGGGCCCGAGCGTGCTTCTTGGACCGGCCGCGGTGAAGGGATAGACCACGGCGAACAGCACCATCGCCATGCCGGTCAGGTAATGGCCCGGGCGTCTGAACAGATGCGCCAGCGGCAGAAAATGCGCGCCAATGACCAGGATGATGAAGGGAATGTCCCACGCGCCCAGCCCGATATTGTTCAGGACATTGGCGCCGATGAGAATGACCACCCATTGGCCGATGTTGATGATATGGAACAGCCGCCCGTTGCGGCGTTGCTGTGCACTTGGCGGACTTTGCAGCTCCGCGCCGCGCTGGCGGCGGTAGCTGCGCAGCGCGAGGCCCAGCAAAGCGGCGCCGCCGGCAGCCACGAGCAGGTAACGCCACCATTGCTCCGGCTGGCTCAACCATACCCACGCTTCAAGCCACGCGGCGCCGAAGGCCGCGAAGATCATGGCGCCGATGGCCCGGTCCGTGCGCGCGCTGTCGGAGCTCATGGGTCAGCGCGCGGCGGGTATCAGCACGGGGCGCGCCGGACAGCCGTCGGCCACGCCCTGGCCACAGGGCCTGGGCTGAAGATCGCGGCTCAGGCACAGGCGCACTTCGGATAATTCACCCCCGCGGCAGGCGAGCATCAGGGAGTGGGGCGGCAAGGCCGGATTGGCGGCGCGCCATGCGGCCAGGATCTGCTGCGGCGACAAATGCTGGTCGGACCGCGGCGCTTCAAACAGGGCGGGAATGCGCAGGAGCGCGAGCGCCCGGTCCGCGGTCCGGAAATAGTCGGCCGCGCCAAGGCCGCTGCAGCGTCCATGACGCTGCCATTCATGGGCCATGAGGCTGGGACTGGGGTAGAGCCTACCGCCCAGCGCCTGCGCTTGCCGATCCAGACCCTCATGGCTCTGACACTGCTGGGGATAGCCGCCGGCATCGAACTGCGGCCACAGTCCGTGCAGTACGAAGCCAAAACCCTGCCCCTGGCACTGATCGCGATCCGCGGGATGCACCAGACAGTAGCTGGGTGACCAGGAGAGGGACAGGAGGTAATAATCGAAGTGCCCAGGCGCATCCTCCGTGGCATGGGAGTGATGCCGCGCCAGGGCGTTCGGGCACAGCAACGCCACCAGTAGTATTGCTGCTGTGCCGGTCATGAGGGGGCGCAATCCACGGACGTGTCGCATGCGCCATCGTGCACAGGGTGCGCACTGCATCGCAAGGGGGAACAAAGTGTCGACCCGGGTCATAGGCTATGGCACGAGTCCTGAGCAGATCATGGAAGTGCAGGAGGCGCGCGCGGGCGCGGCTCGTCCCCTGGTCATCATCGTGCATGGTGGCTTCTGGCGGCCGGACATCGATCGGGTGCATGCCAGGCCCATGGCCGATGCCGTGGCCGCGGCCGGCTGGAGCGTCGCGCTGCCGGAGTATTCACGGGTGCCGCGCGACCCCGAGCCAACCCTCGGCGACCTCAGGGTGCTGCTGGCGCAGGCTGTAGCGCGGATGGGTGCGCACAATGGCCGCGTGGTGCTGATCGGGCATTCGGCCGGCGGACACCTGGTGCTGTGGGCGAGCGCCGCGCGCCTGTGCCCGACCCTCATCGGGACGCTGGCCCTGGCGCCCGTGGCGGATCTGAGGCTCGCGCATCAGAGGGGGCTCGGCAACGGCGCGGTTGCGCGTTTTCTCGGCTGCGAGCCGCAGCGGCGGCCCGATCTTGATCCGTGCCGGATGCGCGCCTCGCCGGCGGCGGTGACGCTGGTGCATGGGATCGAGGATGACACCGTGCCGCTGGCGCTGAGCGAGTCCTATGTGGCCGCGCACCCGGGGCGGCTGGTGGCCCTCTCCGACTGCGGACATTACGAGGTGATCGATCCGCAGGCGCCGGCCTGGGCCACCGTCATGGCGGAGCTGGTGCGCCTCAGCCCCTGAGGAGCAGGCCTCTGTTGCGCTACGGGTCCACCGTGGCCAGGGACTCATAGGCAGCCTGCAGCCAGCTGTTCAGGCGCTGGCGTTCCAGTACACCCAGACCGCAGGTGTGATCCTCGGCGCGCGCGGCGGCCCAGAAACTGCTGCTGCTGGCATCGATCTTGAGCATGGTGCTCTCGTGCAGGCGGCGCAGGCCAACGATACGGGCGTGGTATTGCTGGGCGCGCGCGGCGAGACCGGACTCATCGAAAATGCGGAACTGGCTGCCACGCAGCTGGTTCTGCACCAGCACGTAGTTCAGGCGTGACTGGTAACGCTCGAAGAGCTCACGCAGCAGCTCCACCGAGTCCCGCCCCGAGTCCATGACATGCCAGTAGCGGATGTTCAGATTCAGTTCCGGCGCCACCGCCAGCAGCTGGGATTCATCCATCCAACGGGTCAGCGGTTCACCGGTCTGCGCCGCCAGATCCACCAGGATGCGCCGCTCGGGCTGACGGGTCGCCGCTTCCACGATGGCATCGAGGCTTTCATATTCATCCACCAGAACCGGGGTGGCATAGCCGGCATAAAAGCGCAGCAGCGCCCCATGCGAGCGGTCAGCGTCGAAGCCGGTGAAGGGGATGGAGCGGTCGATGAAATACTGCGCCAGCAGTCGCGCCACCATCGACTTGCCAACGCCGCCTTTTTCGCCGCCGATCAGATGAATCTGGGTGATGGATGACATACGCGTCTGGGGGCCGGATTATTGATGTTGGCAAGGCCCGTGCTCAGCTTAGGAGAGAGCTCGGCGGCAAGTCAACGGCCTGCACCGAAATGCAGCACGGCGAGGCGCCATGAATCATCGCGGATCGAAAACCTAGTCGGTGGCACTGGCCGCCGCCGCCAGATCCGGCAATCCGCCGGCGGATTTGATCAGGCGCATCACGAAATTCGAGTTGATGTCCTTCACGCCCGGAATGCGACGCAGGCGATCGAGCACGAATTCCGAGTAGGTGCGCATATCCGGGGCGGCCACGTGCAGCAGCGCATATTGATTGCCGGAAACCACGTAGCACTCCAGGACATAAGGTGATTCCTGCACCAGGTCGGCAAAGCGATCGGCGCTTTGCGCCGATACCACATCCAGGGTCAGCGTGATGAACGCCATCATGCCGATGCCAACGGCACCGGGATTCACCCGAACGCCATAGCCTTGAATGACCCCGTGATCCTGCATGCGGGCGATTCGCCGCGAACACGGGGCTTCCGACAGGCCGACGCGTCGCGCGATTTCAACATTCGTGGCCCTGGCGTTGATGGCCAGGGCGCGCAGAATCTGCCAGTCAAACCGGTCCAGGGGGTAATCGACGGTCTCCAGGTATTGGCTCGAGACTTTCTTTCGCGCCTTTTTCATGCGTACAACCCCATTTCATCGACGGAATCTTGCGCAATTGCTCACCGGAGCGCCATCTTACGCAAGCCCATTGTGCCACATTGCTGGCACAGTGCCTGACACCAATCAAGAGGACCGCGCATGTCAGCACACCCACAGTTCCCGTTTCGGGCCGACCATGTCGGAAGCCTGCTGCGGCCGGCGCGCCTGACCGAAGCGCGCGCGGCGCATTCGCAGGGTCGGCTGCCGGCCAATGAGCTGCAGCGGGTCGAGGACAGCGGCATCGCCGAAGCGGTCCGCTGGCAGGAGGCCGTCGGCCTGCCGGTGGTGACGGATGGTGAGTTCCGGCGCTCGTACTGGCACCTGGATTTCCTCACCTCATTTTCCAGCGTGCGACGCACGGCGCCCAAGGTCGTGGCGCAGTTCCATAACCATGAGGGGCCGGTGCCCATGGAGGCACATGGGCTTGAGGTGACGGGCAAGATCGACCGCCCGGCACCGATCTTCGTGGAGCACTTCCGCTATCTGAAGCAGGTGGCGAAGGTGCAGGCCAAGATCACCATTCCTTCGCCTTCCATCCTGCACTTCCGCGGCGGCCGGGCGGCGATCGATGCGGCTGCCTATCCGGACCTGGAGGAGTTCTTTTCCGATCTGGCCACCGCCTATTCAGCCGAAGTTCGCGACCTGGCCGCGGCGGGCTGTGAATACCTGCAGATCGACGATACCAACTTCGCCTATCTTTGCGATGCCGGGATCCGCGATCAGGTCCGCGCCCGGCATGGCGTGGATCCGGACCTGCTGGTGGGCCTGTATGCGGACCTGATCAACAAGTCGATCCAGTTCCGTCCTGCCTCCATGAAGGTCATGCTGCACGTGTGCCGCGGTAACTTCCGCAGCGCCTGGGCGGCCGAGGGCGGCTACGATCCGGTGGCCGAGGTGCTGTTCAATTCCTTGAACGTGGACGGCTATTTCCTCGAATACGATGACGAGCGTTCCGGGGATTTCTCGCCCTTGCGCCACCTTCCCCAGGGCAAGGTGGCCACGCTTGGACTCATCACCAGCAAGACCGCCGAGCTTGAGGATCCGCAGGCCGTGATGCGCAGGATCGACAGCGCGGCGCGCTTTGCACCCCTGGAGCAGCTGGCGCTGAGCCCGCAGTGCGGCTTCGCCAGCACCTGCGAGGGCAACAAGGTGTCAGTGGAGGATCAGTGGCGCAAGTTGCGGCTGGTGAGTGACATCGCCCGGCAGGTCTGGCAGTAGCGCCCGGCTCACTTTTCCCAGCCGGTCTTGGATTCATAGGGCGCCATGAAGCCCATGGCCTCGATCTCATGGATCTTGCCGCCGCTGACTTTGAAAACATGCGCCGCGGGCAGATCAAAGGGCTTGAACTTCATGGGCACGCGCGTCATGCCCGGATAGCCCACGATGTCCACGTGATCTTCCTTCATGGGATGGCGGAACTGGGACAGGCCGAACACCAGGCCGGTCTGGGTATCGGCGATCCACACCCGGCGCGGCTCGATACGCTTGATGTAGCTCATCACCTTGGTGTTGAGCTGGCTGGCGCAGCCGAGTTTGGGCGAGCCGGCCGGTGCGCCCATGAGCGCATTGCCGGTGGTGATCATGCCGTTTTCATGGCGCTCACAGTCATCCGCGAACGGTGACAGCGAGCCATCGCCCTTGACCAGCGCTTCGTAGTAGCTGGCACCGATCTTCAGCAGCTGCGCATGGGTGCTGCGCTCGTCCTTGGGTACCACGGCGAGCAGTCCGGGGCGCGGCGTGTGCAGGTTGGCGAGCACGTTGGGGCGGGGCGCGGCGATCAGATGTTCAGCCTCGACGATCTGTCCATGGCGCACCTTCAGGCGCAGCGCCAGTTCGATGGGCTTGCCGTCGGCCTTCATCATGCCGATGAAACCAACCTGTTCGGAAATCGGATCCGGCACGTAGACGGCGAAGCTCGTGGGGGCCTCGCTGGCCGTTTGCCACAGCCCCTCGCCCGGCTTCATCGGGGTCACGTTCTCCACGAACTTCACATCAGCTGCCAACGGCACCTTGGAAGGGTCGTGCGCCACCAGCGCCGCCACGTATGATCTGGCCAGGTCCTTGAGGCAGGCGCGATTGCACGCTTCGGGTACGGCGGCCGAGGCCATCGCCACGAGGCCCACGCTGAGCGCCGCCAGCAACCCTGCTGTCATTCTCGGTGTCATGGTCAGTCCCCCCATCTTGAGTTGCAAAGTCTACCGACCCGGCCGGTCCTTCACCACCACTTGCGCCATTTGAACCAGAGTATGGGCAGGATGATGCTCAAGGCGATGACCCCCAGGCCCCACTGGTAGCCGTACTTCCAGCCGTATTCGGGGATATTGCGGAAGTTCATGCCGTAGATGCTGGCGATCAGCGTCGGTGGCACACCGACCACTGAGACGATGGTCAGGACCTTGAAGATGTCGTTCTGCTGGGTGTTGATGAAGCCGAGAATGGCGTCCTGCAGAAATTGTGTTTTGCCCGACAGGTGGCTCTCGTAGTCGCTGAGCGACTCCAGATCATGACGCACCGTCTTGAGCCGGGCCTGGATATCGCTCGGCAACCAGGCGGCAGTCTGCGCCGCGAAGCTCACAATGCGCATCAGCCCCAGCAGACTCTCGCGGATGCGCGAGAGGTGTTCGCCGGTTTGGCCGACGCTGATGAGATTGTGGTGCATGGCGCCGTTGAAGCGCTGCCGTTCGGGCAGGGGCTGGGCCGGTGAGCCAAATACCCGCTGCGATACGGCTGCCAGGTCGGCGCTGATCTGCTCGAGCCGATCGGCGGCGAAATCCACCATGGCCTCCAGCAATCTGGAAAACACCGCCGCACTGGTGCAGTCGCTGTGCTCGCGCAGCAGTGTGGCCTGCACATCCGGAAAGGCATGGATGTCGCAGTAACGGACGGTGACCAGGATGTCCTTTGTGAGCACGAAGCCGAGCGGCAAGGGACGATTGGCGAAGCGGTAGTCCTGAACACCCAGCGGCATGGACATCATCAGGGTCTGGCCCTCGACCCGCAGACGACTGGAGGTCTCTATTTCCTGCAGCTGGGCATGGGTCGGAATGCGCAGGCCATGTTCGCTCTCCACCAGCGCCTCCTCATCCGGCGTGGGGGCCTGCAGATCGATCCAGATCGGCCGCTGCGGCGGCTGCGCGCCGCTGGGGACCGGTGGATAGACATACAGCATGCCAATCAGGCTTTGCTGGGGAAATTGATGATGGCGGTGAGGCCGCGCTGCTGGTCGGCGAATTCCAGAGTACCGCCGTGCAGTCGCGCGACGGCCTGCACCAGGCTCAACCCCAGGCCCACGCCCGGCGTGCCGCGGCTGGCGTCACCGCGGAAAAACCGCTCCGTGGCCCGGGCGCGCTGCGCGGGCGTCATGCCCGGGCCGGTATCGGCGACCACTATGCCGGCATTCTCCCCGGCCGGACGCATGGTCGTCACCGTCACCTGGCCACCCGGCGGGGTGTATTTGAGCGAGTTGTCGATGAGGTTGTTCACCGCCTGCGCCAGCAGCAGCTTGTCCCCCGAGGCATGCAGGGCGCCGGCCTCATCCCGGTAGGTGAGGGTGATGTCCTTGACCTCCGCCGCCGGCACGTAGAATTCCACGGCGCGCGCGCACAGGTCGCGCAGGTCCACGTCCATGAAGCAGGAGCGGCGCATGCCGGTGTCGATCTCGGCCAGTCGCAGCAGCGCATTGAAGATGCTGATGACGCGGTCGACGTCGGCCACGGCCGCGTCCACTTCGGCGAATGCTTCGGCGGGCGAGGGGCGGGTCAGAGACAGCTCCTCGAGCCTTGAGCGCAGTTCGGTCAACGGCGTGCGCAGGTCGTGAGCGATGGCGTTGGAGACATTGGCGACGCCATGCACCAGCTGCTCGATCTGCTCGAGCATGCGGTTGATGGTGACGCTCAGGGTATTGAGCTCATCGCTGCCTCGGCCGGTGGGCAGCCGGTGGCTGAGTTCCCCCTGCATGATGGCCGAGACGGTCTGGCGGATGCTGTGGATGCGGGCCAGCAGCGCGCGGCGGATCAGGATGCCGCCGACCACGCCCGCCACCAGCAGCACCGCTATGGCGGCGGCGAGGCCGTACCAGAAGCGGGTCATCACCGGGGCGAGCCGCGCCACATCGCGCCCCACCAGCAGGTTGTAGCCGCCGGGCAGCACGGTGCGAACCAGCGTCACCATGGTCGGATGATGGTCAAGTTCAATGGGCGTGGTGTAGCTGCCAGGATCCGCCGGCACGCCGGCCGGCCACGCCGGCAGGTTCCCCGCCAGCGGCCTTTGCCTGGCATCCGTCAGCAGCAGGATGCGTTCGCCGGCGATCTGCAGGCCCACCCGCTCGTTGATGAAATCGGCGAGTCCCGCGGGCCCCTTGCGGTTGAATACCTCCGCGAGTCGCTGCGAGTCCTCGGCGAGGATCTGCAGGCGTGTGTCGTTGTCAGCCGCCCGCCATGCGTAACCCAGCGGCAGTGCGAACAGCACCAGCGCGAGAATGCCCAGCAACACATAGCTGAAGGACAGAGTGGCGGCCGAGGAGCGGATGAGGGTCGCCATGGGCCTACTCGGCGCTCAGCATGTAGCCGGCATTGCGCACGGTGCGCAGCAGCGAGCGTTCCGGCTCCGGTTCGATTTTCTGGCGCAACTTGCTGATGTGCACGTCCACGACATTGGTCTGCGGATCGAAATGATAGTCCCAGACGTTCTCCAGCAGCATGGTGCGCGTGACCACCTGGCCGGCGTGCCGCATCAGGTACTCCAGCAGCTTGAATTCCCGCGGCTGCAGCAGTATCTGGCGAGCCCCGCGCAGCACCTTGCGCGACAGCAGGTCCATCTTAAGGTCCGCCACTTCGAGAGTGGTGACGGTGCCGTCCTGGCGGGTGCGCCGGCCCAGGGCGTCCAGCCGCGCCAACAGCTCCCCGAAGGCGAAAGGCTTGGTCAGGTAGTCATCGCCCCCGGCGCGCAGGCCCTTGATGCGTTCATCGACATCGGCCAGGGCGCTCAAGATCAGGATGGGCGTCTGGTTGCCCGACTGGCGCAGGGCACTGATCAGTGACAGGCCGTCGATGTTCCCCGGCAGCATCCGGTCCATGACGATGACGTCGTAGCGCTCGCTGGCGGCGAGGAACAGGCCATCGCGGCCATTGTCGGCATGGTCGGCCGTGTGTCCGGCCTCCTGCAGGCCCTTGGTGACGAAGCGCGTGACACGCTCGTTGTCCTCCACCAGTAGCACCTTCATGCGCTTGTCCTTTGCATCAGGTTGCCGCTTCTGCTTCGGCACTGGCCGCCGCAGTTTCATGCGCGTCGGCGCGGTGTTCGGCTTTGCGCCCGAATCTGAGCCGCAGGCGATCCAGGTACAGGTAGATGACCGGCGTCGTGAACAGGGTCAGCGCCTGGCTCAGCACCAGCCCGCCCACCATGGTGTAGCCCAGCGGCACGCGCATCTCCGAGCCCGTGCCACGGCCCAGCATCAGTGGCAGGGCACCCAGGATCGCCGCCATGGTGGTCATCATGATGGGGCGGAAGCGCATCAGGCAGGCTTCGCGGATCGAGGCCTCGGGCGCCAGATGCCGCTCGCGCTCGGCCTGCAGCGCGAAGTCCACCATCATGATGCCGTTCTTCTTGACGATGCCGATCAGCAGGATGATGCCGATGAGCGCGATCACCGACAGGTCCAAGTGAAAGATGAGCAGCATCAGCAACGCGCCGACGCCGGCCGAGGGCAGGGTCGAGAGAATGGTCAGCGGATGGATGTAGCTCTCATAGAGCATGCCCAGGATGATGTACACCACGATGAGCGCCGCGAGGATCAGCAGCGGCTCGGTGCGCAGCGAATCCTGGAAGGCCTGCGCCGTACCCTGGAAGGATCCGGTGATGCCCTCCGGCAGGTGGATCGTAGCCGAGGTGCGATTGATGGCATCGACCGCCTGGCCCAGGGCGACGCCGGGCGCCAGGTTGAAGGACAGGGTGACCGAGGGAAACTGACCCTGGTGATTGATCTGCAGGGAGGTCACGTGCGAGGTGTCGTAGTGCGCGACGCTGGACAGCGGCACCATCTGGTTGGTGATCGGGGATTTGATGTACAGCTTGTCGAGCGACCCAGGATCGCCCTGCAGGGCCGGCGGCACTTCCAGGATCACGTGGTAGGCGTTCAACTGGGTGAAGTACTGGGTCACCTGGCGCTGGCCATAGGCGTCATACAGCGTCGCATCGATCAGTTCGGGCTGGATGCCGAAGCGTGCCGCCTGATCGCGGTCGATGACCAGGGACACCTTGGTACTGTTGGTGTACTGATCGGAGGTGGCGTCCGTGAGTTCCGGAAGCTGCTTCATGGCCGCCAGCAGTTTCGGCCCCCAGGCACTGAGCTCGTCCAGATTCGAGTCCTGCAGGGTGTATTGGTACTGGGTCGCGGTGGTGCGGCCGCCCATGTTGATGTCCTGCGCGGCCTGCAGATGGCCGGTGCCGCCGCTGACTGAGTTGAATTTTTTCCGCAGCCGCAGGATCACCTGGTCGGCGCTCGACTTGCGCTGATCCTTGGGCTTCAGGCTCATGATGAGGAAGCCCTGGTTGATCGAGCGCGAGCCCCCGACCGAAGCGGCGTACGAGGCTACATCCGGGTCCTGGCCAATGATGTCGGTCAGGCGATGCTGCATCTTGACCATCTGGCTGAAGGAGATGTCCTGGGCGGCTTCCGAAAGGCCGGAAATCAGGCCGGTGTCCTGCTGCGGGAAGAAGCCCTTGGGCACGCGGATGTACAGCAGCACGGTGCTGCACAAAGTGGCGAGGAACACGAGCAGCGTAATGCGCTGGTGGGCCAGCACCCAGTCCAAGCCGCGGGTATATCCGGCGACTATCTTGTCGAAGCCGCCCTCGATGATGGTGTACAGGCGCCCGTGGCGCACATGCTTCTCATCGCGCAGGAACAGTGAGCACATCATCGGCGAGAGCGTCAGGGAGACGCAGGCCGAGACCACGATGGTGAGCGTCACCACGATGGCGAACTCGCGGAACAGACGGCCAATGATGCCGCTCATCAGCAGCAGCGGAATGAACACCGCGATCAGGGAGATGCTGATGCTGATGATGGTGAAACCGATCTCCCCGGCGCCCTTCAGAGCCGCTTCGCGCGGCGACAGGCCCGCCTCGATGTGCCGGTAGATGTTCTCCAGCATCACGATGGCATCATCGACCACGAACCCGACCGCGATGGTCAGAGCCATCAGCGACAGATTGTCGAGGCTGTAGCCCAGCAGGTACATGCCGGCGCAGGTGCCGAACAGCGACAGCGGCACCGTGACGCCCGGAATGATCGTGGCCCAGGCATTGCGCAGGAACAGGAAGATCACCAGGATCACCAGGCAGAAGGTCAGCAGCAGGGTGAGCTCGACATCGTGCACGGAGGCATTGATGGTCACCGTCCGGTCCATGACCAGACTGACCTTCACGGATGCCGGTACCGCCAGCATGGCATGCGGCAGCATGGCCTTGATGCGGTTCACCGTATCGATGACATTGGCGCCGGGCTGCTTGAACACCTGCAGCAGGATGCCGGGATGACCGTTCTGCCAGGCCACCATCTGATTGTTTTCCGGGCCATCCACCGCCACACCGATGTCGCGGATGCGCACCGGGGCGCCATTCACGTAGGCGATGATGATGTCGTTCCAGGGTGCGGCGCTCATCAGCTGGTCGTTGTCGTAAATCGCGAAATTGTGCAAGGCGCCGTTGAAGGAGCCCTTGGGCGCATTGACCGTGGCGTTGGCGATGACGCCGGCAATGTCCTCCAGCTGGATGCCCATCGAGGCGACCTTGGCCGGGTCCACCTGGATGCGCACCGCGGGTTTCTGCTGACCGCCGATGGCGACTTGGCCGACCCCGGGGATGCGCGACATCTGCTGCGCCAGGACGGTCTCGGCGAAGTCATCGACGGTGGTGACGGGCAGCACCGAGGAGCTGACCGAGTACATGAGAATGGGGGTGTCGGAAGGATTGATCTTCTTGTAGCTGGGTGGCGCCGGCAGGTTCTTGGGCAACTGGCCACCGGCGGCGGTGATGGCCGACTGGATGTCCTGTGCGGCCGCGTCGATGTTACGGTCCAGGTCGAACTGCACGATGATCGTCGAGGTGCCCAGGACGCTGGTCGAGGTCATCTGCGAAACGCTGGGGATGGCAGCAAACTGAGTTTCCAACGGCTGCGCCACGGTGGCCGCCATGGTCTCCGGGCTTGCGCCGGGCAGCTGTCCGGTCACCTGGATGGTGGGGAAATCCACCTGCGGCAGGGGCGCCACCGGCAGCAGCGGAAAGGCCACTACCCCTACCAGCAGTACGCCGGCCATCAGCAGCGAGGTGGCGATGGGCCGGTTGATGAAGGGTGCTGAGACGCTCATGAGGGTTTGTGGCCCGCGGCGCTGTTGATGCGCACCGTCGTTCCCGGCTCGAGGCGATAGAGGTTGGAAGTGACCACGCGCTCCCCGGCGCTCAAGCCGCTGTCGACGATCACGGTGTTCTCATCCAGCAGCGTGACTTTGAGCGGGCGCACGGCCACGGTGGAATCCGACTGCACCACATAGGCAAACATGCCATCCGGTCCCCGCTGCAGGGCCGCCGCCGGAATGGTCAGCGCCTGCATGTGCATGTTGACCAGCACGCGCGCGCTCACGAACTCGCCGGGCCACAGCCGCAGATGGGCATTGGGAAAGGTGGCCTTGACGCGGATGGTGCCGGTGGTCTGGTCGATCTGATTGTCGAGCAGCGCCACCGTGCCGGTGTCCAGCACGGTGCCGTCATCGCGCGCCAGTGCGACGACGCTGGGCGCGCCCTGCGCCAGCGCCTCGGTCATCTTCGGCACATCGTCTT
>DATHMK010000071.1:0-49560 GCA_035487155.1 Steroidobacteraceae bacterium | reverse complement strand
CCCTGCGAACCGGCCGCTGGCAGCGGGCCGGAAGCGTGCCACAGGGCGCCCTGGGCATTGAAGCGGATCGCCACCGCGGCCGGGCGCGGGCGATTGGCGACGACCAGTTGGCCGACGAGGTCCAGGAGCAGGTTGATCTTGAAGTCCAGACGCGTCAGGTCCGGCGCCGACTCATCGGGTTTGTCGGAGACGCCGTGGTCCTCGATGGCCGCGAGCGCCTGCAACAGACGGACATTGCGCTCGGTGAAACTGGCAGCGGCGACCGCATCCATGCTGCCGGACAGCGGCGCCCAGCCGACGGGCAGGATTTCCTCGTAGGCGAGTTCGTTGTAGAGAACTACTGTATCGGAACCATCGAACATGAGCCGGGGCTCCAGAGCTGCAGGGCCGTGGCGGGGCGGGCGGCCTTCATGCGGGCCGCGGCGGGCAGAGCCGACCAGGCGGCCCGCACCTCCTTCAACAGGTGCCAGACCTCATCCAGGGGTGCCCGGCACTTTGCGGTGGCCGCGAGGCCCACCTTCTGGCCTGCATAATCGTACAGCTCGGCGAGATTGGCGGCGAGCGGATCCCCCCCCAGAACATCCATATTGTCGCGCAGGGCCTGCAGCAGCTGGCAGGTGGCAAGGATTTGCCGCGCGGCGTGCTGCCACTGGCCCTCCAGCAGCGAGGCGCGGCCCATCTCCAGGGCCACAATCGCCCCGTCCAGGACGGCGACCATGACATCAGCGCCGGCCTGCGCGGCATCGGCCGCCGCCTGTCGAAGCTGGTGCGAGCTGGACGGGTCGGGAGAGGCGACTGACATGAATGACAGCAATCCGTGCGGGAGGTAACCCCTTAACGGCGCCGGCAGGGGCAACTTGAGGTGGCCGGCTCAGGCCGGTTGCTGGCTGGCGTCACGCAGCGGCATGAGAGTTTCGGCGGTCTCGTCCGCCAGGAACTTGCGCATCAGCAGTGCCTGCTGCAACCGTCCGCGCCGCACATAGGCCTCATAGAGCAGATCCTTCATGACCTCCAGAACCACCGCGGCGCTGTTGGCATCCAGCGCCGGCGGCTCCGGGTTGGAATCTGAGCCGGTGCCGAATATCACGGCCTTCAGCAGCTGGAAGGTTTCCGTATCGATGTTGACCAGCGCGCGCACTTCGTTGAGCTGGTCGAACACGCGCAGCTTGCCCGATTCTCCCAGGTCCGCGAACGCGGCACGCGCCGTGCGCCGGCACATGGAGGCGAAGGCGTTGTAGGCACCCCCCGAAAAGCACAGCAGCGCCTCGCGGAACGGCTGTTCAATCTGCGCCGGCAGGTGAGTGAAGGTGAACTTCTCGCGCGGCCGCTCAATTTCCGTGAACTGCGCCGACAGTTCGATGCGGTTGCTGCGATACATGCGCACCGGAAAGCGCAGAAAGATCGGCGCATGACAGGCATCGCAGCGCGCCACGATTCCTACCGCGCGTGGTTTGTACTGCTGCAGTTGCGCGAAATCCGGCACGGCGCTGATGGCAATATGGGAGGTCACGTCGCAGTGTGGGCACTGCAGCACCAGATTGCGTTCCTGCTCGTAGATCAGCCGGCCCGTGGCGTCGATATAAGCGGACATGGTCCTGTGCCCCGTGCGCCTTGGTTGGTATCGGATCTGGTGGCGCATCCTCGGCGGGGCAATATTAACCCAATTGCCGCACCGGAACAGGTGCGTGGAATTGACCCGGGGTCTTATGTCACGCCGCGGCGGCCTGCCGGCTATTTGACGAAGAGTTCCTTGATGCCCCCCGCGATCAGGACCGAGACATCCACCAGGATCAATGGCAGCCCGACGCCGCCGGGGGCCACCAGGTACTTGGGCTCCCAGGTGGGATGGAACTTGGCCTTGTAGCGGCGCAGGCCTTCAAAGTTATAGAAGTGTTCGCCGTGGCGGAATATGAAGTTCCCGATGCGATGCCAGGCTGGCGCCAGCGGATGGCGCTCAAGACCGGCCAGGGGCGCCACGCCCAGGCTGAACCAGGCAAATCCCTGCTGGCGCGCCCACAGCATCAGTTCAACGAACAGGAAGTCCATGGCCCCGGGGGGCGCATCCGGGCTGAAGCGCATCAGGTCCACGGCGACCTCCTCGCGACCGGCCGACTGCCACAGGTTGGCGAAGGCAACCGGCTCACCATCGCGCCGTACCAGCGCGATGGGAAAATTGCGCAGGTAGCGCTCGGAGAAGGACCCGACCGAGAAGCCCTTCTCGGCCGTCGCCTTGTCCTTCAGCCAGGAGGCTGAGATGGAGCGCAGTGCCGGCAGGATCTGCGCCACCTCGCCCGGGGCCACCACCTCAAAGGTGGCCCGATCGCGCTCGCCGCGACGGCGTGCGGTGCGCAGCTCGGCACGGATGCTGCCCTCCAGCGAGAAATTCGCCAGTGGCACGCGCGCCTCCTCGCCGATCTTCATCGCGGCGAGCCCCAGATCGACATACAGCGGCAGGCACTCGACGCTGGACTGATAGAAAACGACGCGGCCGCCGTGCTCATCGGAGAGTTCGCGGAAGCGCCACACCAGCTCTTCAGCCTCGCTGCGCGGTCCCACCGGATCTCCCAGCGCAATCCAGCTGCGTCCCTGCACCTGGTACATGATGAAGGAGCGGCCGCTGTCGCTGAACAGCAGGTGCTTGTCGCCGGTGAGCACGGCGTTGGAGAGAGTCGAAGGGGATTCATTCAGTACCCGCTTGATGTCCTCAAGCGCGGGTTTGCGCGCAAGTTCAGGTACCGGTCGCGCCGGCCGCAGCAGCGTCACCAGCAGCACGCCGGCGGTCAGCACGCACACCAGCAGCGAAGCACGCAGCATGCGCGGCGCGTTGGCATCGAAGGCGAATGTCCACCACAGATCGTTGGAATACTCGATATGGCGGTTGACCAGCAGGCCCACCCAGACGCTGGCGACGATGACACCGACAATGCTGGCGGCCCAGGTCGGCGTGAAGCGCTGATGCAGCAGCGAGGCGCGACGGTAAAAGGAGCTGCGCCCCAGCACCAGCATGCCCAGCACCACCCACAGGAACAGCGCTTCTTTGAGTATGCCACCCTTGAGCAGCGTCAGGACGCCGCCGGCCAGCAGCAGCCAGAAGCTGATGTGGTAGGCGAACTGGATGCGGCGAAACAGCGCGCGCGCCAGGATCAGCAGCCCCAGACCCACCGCACTGCCGGCAAGATGTGACAGTTCCACGACCGGCAACGGCAGCAGCCGCGTGACGGAGGCGATGTCGGCGTCCAGGTGCCGCGTGGCACCCGAGAACAGCAGTTCGGTGCCGGCGATGAAGGTCAGCGCTCCGACCACCGAGGGCACCACCGGGCCGATGAAGGCCGCAGCGCGCGCCCGCGCCTGCGCCAGGCGCGCGCGCTGCGCGCCCAGCTCCTCGGCCGCGAACATCACCGTGGCGACGCCCAGGGGCGCCAGATAGAACACCGCGCGATAGGCCAGCAGCGATCCCAGCAGTGCATCGGCGGGAATCTCCGGCACGGCGATCACGACGACGGTCTCGAAGACGCCGAGGCCCCCGGGTACGTGGCTGATGATGCCCGCGGTCACCCCGACCGCGTAGGCACCGGCGAAGGCCACGAAATCCACATGTGCCGTCGCGGGCAGCATCAGCCACAGCACGGCGCAGGACATGCCCAGATCCAAAGTGCCGGCGATCACCTGGATGGCGCCGATGGCCGCGCCGGGCGGCCGCAGCAGCCAGCCGCGAAACTCCAGCCGCGCACTGCGCGAACAGGTCCAAACGAAGTAGGCCGCAACGAGACCCAACAGGACCGCGCCGACCGGCAGCAGCCAGCCGCTGTGGCCGCTGAGGGTCGCAGAGGCCTGTTTGGGATAGAGCAGGAATGAAACGCCCGCCAGCACCGCGAGTCCCAGGGCGGTGGTAAGACTGGTGAAGCCTGTGACCGTGGCAACGTCGATGGCGGTCAGACGCGATGAGGCGTAGAGCCGCAGCCGGAACGCGCCACCGGTGAAGGCTGCGAACCCCAGGTTGTGCCCGAAGGCATTGGCGATGAAGCTCGCTACCACCACCCGGCCCACCGGCACCTTCTTGTGCAGATAGCGCAGCGCCAGATAGTCATACAGACACAGGGCGGCGTAGCTGCCGCCGGTGAGCAGCAGGCCGATCAGCAGCGTCTCGGAGGGTATGCCCTCCAGATGCGCCAGGATGTCATGGACGTGGATCTGCTCCAGTTCCCGGTGCAGCAGCCACGCCATGACCGAGAACACCAGCAGTGCGGCCACCGGTCCCACCCACCGGCGCGAGCCCTCGCCAAGCGAGGCTTCCGGGTCAGCTGATGGTTTTGCCGACACCTTGCTCCCTCAGCGCGCGAGGGGTTTGTAGCGTATGCGATGTGGCTGTGCGGCATCCTCACCGCGACGACGGCGGAAGTCCTCGGTGTATTCCTGATAGTTGCCTTCGAAGAACACCACCTCGGAGTTGCCTTCGAAGGCGAGGATATGGGTCGCGATGCGATCCAGGAACCAGCGATCGTGCGAGATCACGACCGCGCACCCCGGAAAGCTCAGCAGCGCCTCTTCCAGCGCGCGCAGTGTTTCCACGTCGAGGTCGTTGGTCGGCTCATCCAGCAGCAGCACGTTGCCGCCGCTTTTGAGCACCTTGGCCAGGTGTACGCGATTGCGCTCGCCACCGGAGAGCTCGCCGATCAGCTGCTGCTGCTGGGTGCCGCGGAAATTGAACCGCCCGACATAGCCGCGCGAGGGGGTCTCGTAGTTGCCGACCTTGATGATGTCCAGGCCACCGGAGATCTCCTGCCACACCGTTTTCTTGTCATCCAGCGCCTGGCGCGACTGGTCCACGTAGGCGAGTTTGACCGAGGGTCCGATGCGGATTTCGCCCGCGTCGGCCGCTTCGCTGCCGGTGAGCATGCGGAACAAGGTGGTCTTGCCCGCGCCGTTCGGACCGATGATGCCGACGATGCCGCCGGCGGGCATGTTGAAGGAGAGGTTGTCGATCAGCAGCCGTTCGCCGTAGGCCTTGCGCAGCCCCTTGACCTCGATCACCAGCTCGCCGAGCCGCTCGCCCGGCGGAATGTAGATTTCGTTGGTCTCGTTGCGCTCCTGGTATTCGCGCGAGGCGAGCTCCTCGAAACGCTGCATGCGCGCCTTGCTCTTCGCCTGGCGCGCCTTGGGGTTCTGCCGCACCCATTCCAGCTCGCGTTCCAGAGTCTTGCGCAATGCATCGCGCTCGCGCTCCTCGACGCGCAGTCGCTGCTCCTTCTGCTCCAGCCAGGAGGAATAGTTGCCATGCCATGGGATGCCATGTCCGCGGTCGAGTTCGAGAATCCACTCGGCCACGTTGTCCAGGAAATAGCGGTCATGGGTCACGGCGATCACGGTGCTCGGATATTCCTCAAGGTAGCGCTCCAGCCACCCGATGGACTCGGCGTCGAGGTGGTTGGTGGGTTCATCCAGCAGCAGCATGTCCGGGGCCGACAGCAGCAGGCGACACAATGCGATGCGGCGTTTTTCACCGCCCGACAGGCGCTCCACCAGCGCCTCCCAGGGCGGCAGGCGCAGGGCGTCGGCTGCAATATCCAGCTTGCGCTCCAGCTCCCAACCCCCGGCGGCATCGATGGCATCCTGCAGCTTCGCCTGCTCTTCCAGCAGTGCGCTCATTTCATCATCCGACATCGGTTCCGCGAAGCGGTCGCTGATTTCGTTGAAGCGGGCGACCTGGCGAAAGGTCTCGCCGACACCCTCCATGACGACGCTGCGGACGGTCTTGGTCGGATCCAGTTCCGGCTCCTGGGACAGGTAGCCGACGCGGATGCCGGTCTGCGGCCGGGCCTCGCCGTCGATGTTCTGGTCGATGCCCGCCATGATCTTCAGCAACGTGGACTTGCCGGAGCCGTTGAGGCCGAGAACCCCGATCTTCGCTCCCGGAAAGAAGGACAGGCTGATGTCGCGCAGAATGGTGCGCTTCGGGGGTACCACTTTGGATACCCGATTCATGGTGTATATATACTGGGCCATAAGCTGTCGGCTGGTTGAAAGCTCGAGTTTATCGCGAACGCAGGCCGGCCGTGGGTTTGCGCTGCGGCAGCCATCCTTGAAACCCTAAGGGACGTGCTAGGCTCATCATCAGTGAACAACCCGGTTGCAGTGGTGATCGGCGAGCGACTGGCCCGCTATGGGTTTCCGGATGGGCATCCGTTTGGTCCTGACCGCCACGCGGCATTCCTGCGAGAGTTTGAAGCGCGCGGCCTGCAGCGCAGCGTGCAGCTGCTGGAGCCTCGCGAAGCCACCTATGAGGAACTGCTGGCCTTCCATACTCCCCGCTATGTGGACTTCGTGCGCGAGCGTTCACATACCGGCCAGGGGTTCCTGGATGGCGGGGATACACCGGCCTTCCGGGGCGTGTACGAGGCCGCCGCCACCGTGGTGGGTGCCACGATCACCGCCGCCGAAAGCATCATGAGCGGCGCGGCGCGCAGCGCCTTCGTTCCCATCGCCGGACTGCATCACGCCGGGCGCGACCATGCCGCCGGTTTCTGTGTGTTCAATGATTGTGGGGTGGTCATCGAGTTGCTGCGCCGCCGGCATGGTTTGCAGCGCATCGGCTATGTCGACATCGATGCCCATCACGGTGACGGGGTGTACTTTGGCTTCGAGGATGACCCCGCCGTCATCTTCGCCGACATCCACGAGGATGGCGAAAGCCTGTACCCGGGCACCGGCAGGGCCGAGGATACCGGGCGGGCCGCCGCCGTTGGCACCAAACTGAACCTGCCGCTGGTCGCAGGGTCCGGGGATCGCGCCTTTCAGGTCGCCTGGGCCCGGGCGCTGGAACATATCGAGCGCTTCGAGCCGCAGTTCCTGATGCTCCAGTGCGGTGCGGACAGCATTGAAGGGGATCCCATCACGCACCTGCGCTTCAGTCCCGCCAACCATGGGCGCGCGGCCCATGATCTGGTGCAGCTCGCCGGGCGCCTGGGCCATGGGCGGGTACTGGCACTGGGCGGCGGCGGCTACAACCGCAGCAACCTGGGCAAGGCCTGGTCCGAAGTCGTCGCCGGGCTGGCCTGAGATACAATGGTGGGCTGTTCTGCAGTCCCCAAGAATCCATCCAAAGGCACCGCGAATGTTTAAGAAGACGATGACCATCGCCGGTTTCGACCCGGAGCTCGCCCGCGCCATTGCCGGTGAGCAGCAGCGCCAGGAAGATCACATCGAGCTCATCGCTTCGGAGAACTACACCAGTCCCCGGGTCCTCGAGGCCCAGGGTTCGGTGCTGACCAACAAATACGCGGAAGGGTATCCGGGCAAGCGCTACTACGGCGGTTGCGAGTACGTCGATATCGCCGAACAGCTGGCCATCGAGCGGGCCAAGAAACTGTTTGCTGCCGCCTACGTCAATGTTCAGCCGCACTCGGGTTCACAGGCCAATGCCGCGGTGTACCTGGCCCTGGTGCCGCCCGGAAGCACCATCCTGGGCATGAGCCTGGATCACGGCGGCCATCTGACCCATGGCGCCAAGGTCAACTTTTCCGGCAAGCTGTATCGCTCCGTGCAGTACGGGGTGCGCGGCGACACCGGCGAGATCGACTACGAGGAGGTCCGGCGGCTGGCAGAGACGGAGAAACCGGCGATCATCGTCGCGGGATTTTCCGCCTATTCGCGGGTCATCGACTGGCAGCGTTTCGCGCAGATCGCCAAAAGCGTCGGCGCGCTGTTCTTCGTGGACATGGCGCATGTCGCGGGCCTGGTGGCCACGGGTCATTACCCCAATCCACTGCCCTTTGCGGACGTCGTGACCACGACGACGCACAAGACTCTGCGCGGGCCGCGCGGCGGACTGATCCTGGCGCGCGAGAATCCGGAGATCACGAAAAAGCTCAGTTCCATGGTGTTTCCGGGCACCCAGGGTGGTCCGCTGATGCATGTCATCGCGGCCAAGGCGGTGGCGTTCCTGGAAGCACTGCAGCCGGAATTCAAGGCCTACCAGGCCCAGGTACTGGCCAATGCGCGTGCCATGTGCGCACGACTCACGCAGCGCGGTTTCAACATCGTCTCCGGTGGCACCGACAATCACCTGTTCCTGATGAGCCTCATCAATCGCGATATCACCGGCAAGGATGCCGATTCCGCCCTGGGCCACGCCTTCATCACGGTGAACAAGAACGCGGTGCCCAATGACCCGCGCCCGCCCACGGTCACCAGCGGTTTGCGTATCGGCACTCCGGCCTCCACCACCCGTGGTTTCAAGGAGCAGGAGATCACCCGCGTTGCGGATTTCATTGCCGATGTGCTGGATGCCAATGGCGACGCCGCCGTGGTCGAGAAGACCCGCGGCCGCGTAGTGGAGCTGTGTCGCGCCTTCCCGGTGTACGGGGCGTGATGGAGCGCGCCGGGACGCACCATGTACTGTCCCTTCTGCAATCACATCGAAACCAAGGTCATCGACTCGCGACTGGCCGGTGAAGGTCGCCAGATCCGGCGCCGGCGCGAGTGCCTGTCCTGCGGGGAACGCTTCACGACCTTCGAGGCCGCCGAACTCATCATGCCAATGGTGGTCAAGAGTGATCGCACCCGCGAGCCCTTCGATGAGGCCAAACTGCGCGCTGGCATGACCAAGGCCCTCGAGAAGCGCCCGGTCGCCCTCGAAGCGGTGGAGGAGGCGGTAAGCCGCATCGATCACAAACTGCGCAGCCTGGGGGAACGTGAAGTGCAGTCGCGGGCCATCGGTGAGCTGGTCATGGACGAGCTGCGGCATCTGGATGAGGTGGCGTACGTGCGCTTCGCCTCGGTCTATCGAAGCTTCCAGGATCTGGAGGCCTTCCGTGATGAGATCGACCGGCTGCGGCATCGTCGCGGGCGGCGCGAGCCGGCCCGGGACAGCGCCGCGGTGGATCAGTTGCCGCTGCTGAGCCCCGAACCGGCCCCACCGAAGGCCCGCAAGTGAGCGCATTTGATGCGGCCGATCATGCCTTCATGGCCCGTGCCCTGGCCCTGGCCGCGCAGGGGCTCGCCAGCGCGCATCCGAATCCGCGCGTGGGGTGCGTGCTGGTGCGTGATGGCGTGGTGCTGGCCGAGGGCTGGCATCAGCATGCCGGCGGCCCGCACGCCGAAGCCGCGGCGCTGGCGAATCTGCGCACGCCGGCGAGCGGCGCGACCGCCTATGTGAACCTGGAGCCGTGCAATCATCATGGCCGTACGCCACCTTGCAGCGAGGCGTTGATCAAGGCCGGCGTGAAGCGCGTGGTGTACGCGGTGGGCGATCCGAATCCACTGGTCAACGGTGCCGGCGCGCGGCGCCTGCGCGAAGCCGGGGTACTGGTGCAGTCGGGGCTGCTCGAGGCCGCCGCGGTGGAACTCAATGCCGGCTTCATCAAACGCATGCGAATGGGGCTGCCGCTGGTCAGATTGAAGCTGGCCATGAGCCTGGATGGCCGTACTGCCCTGAGCGATGGCCGCAGCAAATGGCTCACCGGGGAGGCTGCGCGCGCGGATGTCCAGCATTGGCGCGCCCGCAGTTCCGCGATTCTCACCGGCATTGGCACCGTGCTGGCGGATGATCCGATGCTCTCGGTGCGACCGCCCGGACCGCAGGTGCGCCAGCCACTGCGCGTCATTCTCGACACCCATCTGCGCACCCCGCCGGAGGCCCGGGTGTTGGCCGACACGGCCAACGGGGGCGTGTGGATCTTCACCGCCAGCAGCGACCGGGAACGCATCGGGGTGCTCGAGGCGCGCGGCGCGCGCGTGGAGCAGATGGCACCGGGTGCAGCGCCGGATGCTGCGCAGGCGCTGCGGGTGCTGGGAAAGTCAGGGATCAACGAGGTGCTGGTTGAGGCGGGGGCGACGCTCGCCGGTGCTCTGGTACAACAGCAGTGCGTCGATGAGCTGCTGCTGTATGTGGCGCCGGTGGTGTTGGGTGATCGGGCCCGGGGCCTGCTGCATCTGCCCGAGCCGCTGTCGCTGGCGCAGGCGCGGCGCTTCGAGGTCTTTGAGACCCTGATGCTGGGCCAGGACCAGCGCCTGCGGCTGCGGCTGCCCGGCGCGTAGCAATCACGAGGAAGCCAACCATCCATGTTCACCGGAATTGTCCTGGACGTAGGCACAGTGGCGGCGCGCACCGAGCGTGGCGGTGACGTACGGCTGGCCATTCGCGTGAAGCGTCTGGACCTGGCGCGGACGGCGCTGGGTGACAGCATCTGCGTGCAAGGTTGCTGTGTCACGGTGGTGGCGCTGAGCGCGGACGGGTTCGAAGCGGACCTGTCACGCGAGACCCTGGGAGTGACGACCCTGGGCGCTCTGGCGGTGGGTTCGGGCGTCAACCTGGAGCCGGCACTGCGCGCCGGGGATGCCCTGGGCGGGCATATGGTGTCAGGACATGTGGATGGGGTGGGCACCGTGGTCTCCCGCAGCCACGACGCGCGCTCCACGCGCATGGTGATTGAGGCGCCGGTTGAGCTCGCCCGCTACATCGCGCGCAAGGGTTCGGTCACGGTGGATGGCGTGAGTCTGACGGTCAATGAGGTGCAAGGATCGCGCTTTGGCATCAACCTGATCCCCCACACCTTGGAGGTGACGACCCTGGGAGCACTGGCTCCCGGGGCCGCCGTGAACCTGGAAATCGACCAGGTGGCCCGCTATGTGGAAAGGTTACTGGGCCATCCCGCCGCTTAGTGCGTTTTGCTCATCACGTAGGTTGATACCCGATGGTCATGCAGGACGGTATCGACAATGCGCAGCGACTTGCCATCTGCTGACACGGTCATGTCATACGTTTCAACCGGCTTGCCCTTCTGGCTGTCGGTTTCGATCACTTCCCGGTCGCTGACCTTTTTCAGGTTCACCACCGTCTTGGTGGGATCGACCTTGACGGGGTAGGTCTTGTCATCAAATTTGGCCTCGTAGCTCTGGCCATTCGAGCTCATCGTAAATCCATCAGCGCTCATGCCATAGGTCACCAGGACTCCGGGCCCGTCGGCGCTGAGAAGTTTGGCGGAGCCCCAGGAACCGCTCAGGGCGTGGGCACCGGCCGGTGCATCCGTCACCCGCGTGACCTGCTCCTTGTAAGAGGTGGGCGCGGCTCCGTACGCGTTGATCTCTTCCACTGTCATGGATTTGCCATCGGCAGAGATCACATATTTGAACGTGTCAACGACCTTGCCCTGCAGCTTCAGGACCAGCGTGACGTTGTGCGCATCGGTGACCGTGACCGTGCCGGCGTCAGCATTGGGATTTCCCTTCAGCGGATGTTCGGCTCCGTCGGCTTTCTGTGTAGACGGGACCGCGCAACTTACACAGGTGTATTCGCCATGGTTCAGTTGCAGGACAAACGGTTTCTGCGACGGCTGAATATGCTCGACACTGAATTTCCAGGTGCCATCGAACGCTGAGGCGGCGAACACTGCCCCAGGCGCGAGCAGCATGGTCAGCGCACCGATCTTTACGAGTTGCATGATTTGCTCCCGGACGTCGTTTTTGGATTGTCAGCTGGCCTGCGATCGGGCGAGCTGCGCTCAAGAAGGCTCTGGCGCAGGAGCTTACGCCGCTGCAAATTGCGGTAACACTGTGCAGCGCACGAAGGCGAGGTCCCCGGGCGCGGTGCGCGCGGCCTGGCGTGTACAATACGGCGCGCCGGTTGGGGTGAAAATTGATCCTTTTGCGGTGATTTATCCTAGATGAAACAGATAGTTAAGACTACGGGGTGGAAATTGGCCGGCGCCATGGAGGAGCCATCGGCAGCGCGGTACGATAGACGGATATGAGCAAAATCGTGAACCTGCCGCCCCGTTCGGGCGCGGATACCCCGGAGCCGCCAGAAACCTCCGCTGCCAGTGACTTCAGCAGCATTCCGGCGGTGGTGGCGGAGCTGCGGGCCGGCCGCATGGTGCTGATCCTCGATGACGAGGACCGTGAAAACGAGGGCGACCTGATCATGGCCGCCGAGCACGCGACATCCGAGTCGATGGCCTTCATGATCCGGCATTCCAGCGGCATCATCTGCGTGCCCATGGAAGAGGAGCGGCTGCTGCGCCTGGAGCTGCCGCAGATGGTGGGCACCAATAACGACAGCTACCGCACGGCGTTCACCGTCTCGGTGGACTACCGTCACGGCACCAGCACCGGCGTGTCGGCCGCTGATCGTGCGCTGACCATCAAGGCGCTCGCCGACCCGCACACCGCAGCGAGCGATTTTGCGCGTCCCGGCCATATCTTTCCGCTGCGGCCGCGCCGCGGCGGCGTGCTGGTGCGCGCCGGACATACCGAGGCGGCGGTGGATCTGTGCGTGCTGGCGGGTCTGAAGCCTGCGGGCGTGCTGTGCGAACTGATGAACGATGATGGCTCGATGGCACGTCGTGCCCAGTGCGAAGTGTTCGCCCGCCGGCACAACCTGGCGGTGGGCACGATTGCTGATCTGATCCGCTATCGGCTGCGCAATGAGCGCTCGGTGGAGCGGATCGCGGATCAGCCGGTACACACTGAATTCGGTGAGTTCCGCCTGTGCGCCTACGAGGATCGTGTCAGCCACGCCGTGCATCTGGCCCTGGTACGCGGCCGATTGGACGGCCCTGAGGCGCCTCTGGTGCGGGTACATGTGGCGGACACGCTGCGTGATGCGCTGGGAATCACCGGGGACGGGCGTACCTGGACCCTAAGACGCGCGCTTGAGCGGGTCGCCGCGGCACCCAATGGCGTCGTGGTCATCCTGCGCGAAGCCGAGGCGGCCTATGATCTGGGGGTCGCCCTGCAGGCGCTGCAACGCAGCCCCGGGCCCATCAATGACGGGGCGGCGAAGCCGGCGCTCAACGCGCAGGCGATGGTGCTGCGCACTTTCGGCGTGGGTGCCCAGATCCTCAAGGACCTGGGCGTGTGCCGGATGCGCGTCATGTCTCAACCCAAGCAGATGCACGGTCTTTCGGCCTTCGGCCTCACGGTTGAATCCTACCTGGGAGCGGACTCCTAGGTGGCCGGCTCAAATGCGCACCCCGTGGCCCCCGGGCACGTCGTGGAAGGCGAAATCAACGCACGCGGCCGGCGCATCGCCATTGCTGCGGCGCGCTTCAATGACTTCATCGTCTCGAGTCTGCTGGAGGGCGCAACCAGCGCCTGGCGCTCGCACGGCGGCGCCGTCGATGACCTGCTAATCGCGCGCGTGCCCGGAGCCTTCGAGCTGCCGGTCACCGTGCGCAAGCTCGCGGTCAGCGGCCGGTTCGAGGCGGTGGTGGCCCTGGGCTGCGTCATTCGCGGGGACACGCCGCATTTTGACTATGTGGCGGGGGAGTGCGCCCGTGGCCTGACCTTCGCGGGCCTGGAGACCGGGGTGCCGGTGATATTTGGCGTGCTGACTGTCAACACCACCGAACAGGCGCTGGAGCGGGCCGCGATCAACGGCATGAACAAGGGCGGCGAGGCGCTGGAAACCGCGCTCGAGATGATCAGCCTGTTCCAGCGCCTGGAACAGCGGGCTTAAATGATGCCTGTCCAGACAGACCGCCGGGCCACCAATGCCCGCTCGGTGGCGCGACGCTTGGCGATGCAGGCGATCTATCGCTGGCAGCTCAATCACGGTCCCTGGCAGGACCTGCTGCTCGAATTCGCCGATGCCGAGGATATGCCCAAGGCCGATCGCGAGTACTTCCGCGAACTGATTGAAGGGGTTTGCGGCGCGAGCATCCGGTTGGACGGTGATATCGCGCAGTGGACCGATCGCCCGGCGGCGCAGCTGGACCCGGTGGAGCACGCAGTACTGCTGGTGTCGGTCTTCGAGCTCAGTTCGCGCCCCGATGTGCCGTTTCGCGTGGTCCTGAACGAGGCGGTGAACCTCACGCGCCGCTTTGGCGCCACCGATGGCTACAAGTTCGTGAATGCGGTGCTGGATCGGGCGGCGCGCGCCCTGCGCAGCAACGAACACTAAAGGCGCATCCGGGCAACCCATGCCGCTGTCGGAATTCGATCTCATCAGGCGTTTCTTCAGTGACTGTGGTGCGCAGCGTGCCGATGTGGTGCTGGGCGTGGGGGATGATGGCGCGGTGCTGGAGTGCCCGCCTGGATCGCAGCTCGTTGCCGCCATCGATACGCTGGTCGAGGAGGTGCACTTTCCCAAAGGCTCTCCCGCGCGTTCCATCGGTCATCGCGCGCTGGCGGTGAATCTGTCCGATCTGGCGGCCATGGGCGCCAAGCCCGCCTGGGCGCTGCTGGCCCTGGCGCTGCCCGCGGCCGATGAGGACTGGCTGGCGCAGTTCAGACAGGGGCTCGATGCCCTGGCGCAACAGCATGAGGTGGCCCTGGTGGGCGGTGACACCACCGGTGGCAAGCTGTGCGTGACGGTGCAGATCATGGGCTTCGTGCCACATGGCGCGGCCTTGACCCGCCGCGGCGGTCAGCCCGGTGATGAGGTGTTCGTCAGCGGCACACCGGGTGACTCGGCGGCCGGGCTGATGCTGGAGCAGTCGCGACTGAGCGTGGCGGATGCCGGGCATGCGCAATGGCTGCTGGAGCGCTTCCGTTACCCCACGCCGCGGGTCGCGCTCGGGCTGGCGCTGCGTGGACTGGCCAGCGCCTGCATCGATGTGTCGGATGGACTGCTGGGCGATTGTGGACGACTCGCCGAGGCCAGCGGCTGCGGGGTCAGTCTGGACTACGACTCACTGCCGGTGTCCGCGGCGCTGCGCGCTGCGGTGGGCGAGGAGCGCGCGCGGGAGCTGGCGCTCACCGGCGGCGAGGATTACGAACTGTGTTTCAGCGTGCCGGCGGCGCAGCTCGAGCAATTCGTCGCGCGTTGCCCGGCCGCGCAGTTTGGCTGGAGCCGGATCGGGGCCTTGCGCTCACAGCGCGGCGCTGTCGTGCAGCGTGGTGCTTCTGTGATGCAGGTCTCGCATCGCGGATTTGACCACTTCGGTTAACTGACAAATCCGCGCGGCCGCGCGCCGGGCTGTGCGGCACGGGCGCGCCGGCTCCCGTCGTGTGAGGGGTGCATCACAGTAGGGTTCGCTGCCGTTCCTTATCCTCGCGCGGCATACCGCTAAAAGCCAGGATCGACGGTGCCCCAGAATTCACCCTCCAACCGTGCCCGTGCAACGCCCGAAAAAATCGGCAAGTACGCGATCATCAAGGAGGTGGGTCGCGGCAGCACGGGTACCGTTTATCTGTCGCACGATGCTTACTACGGGCGCGACGTGGCGATCAAGGTCTACAACATCGACACCGGCGGGGATGAGGACCGGGCGCGCATCGCGCGCAAGATGTTTCTCTCCGAGGCGCACCTGGTGGGAATGCTGCAGCATCCCAATATCCTGCCCATCTACGATGCCGGCGAGGAAAACGGCTACTGCTATATCGTCAGCGAACATGTGCACGGCGCGCGCACCCTGGCCGCGTACTGTCGCGCCGACAACCTGCTGCGCATCGATGACGCGGTGGAGATCATCTACAAGTGCGCAAAGGCGCTGCACTATGCGCATTCGCGGGGCGTCATCCACCGGGATGTGAAGCCCTCCAACATCATGCTTACCCAGGACAGCGACGTGCGCATCATCGACTTCGGCATCGCCCTGGTTTCCGACTCGGACATCTCGCGCATCGAAGGAATCGCCGGCAGCCCCTCCTACATGTCTCCCGAGCAGGTGCAGAGCCTGGAACTCAGCAACCGCTCCGACCTGTACTCCCTGGGTGCGGTGATGTATGAGCTGCTGACCGGCTCGCGGCCGTTCCGCGCCGGCAACCTGCAGAAGCTGCTGCACCAGATCGTGTACGCCACGGCGCCCCCCATCCACACCCTGCGCGCCGACATTCCCGAGGATCTGGAGAATGTGGTGGCCATGGCGCTGCAGAAGGATCCGAACAAGCGCTACAAGAGCGGCCTGGACTTCGCGGCCGAACTGACGCGCGTGCATCAGAAGCTGCGTGAGCAAAACGCGCGCATCGACCGCCAGGAGCAGTTCGGCGTGCTGCGCCGGCTGAAGTTCTTCCATGAGTTCTCGCACGCCGAGATCTGGGAAGTGCTGCGCGCCAGTCACTGGCAGACCTACAACCATGGCGAGGAGATCGTCAAGGAAGGGGAGATGGACGATCGCTTCTACGTGGTCGTCTCCGGAACCTGCACGGTCGAACGGCACTCGGTGCGCCTCGGCGCCATCGAGACCGGTGAGTGCTTCGGCGAGGCCAGCTATGTGCCGGGAGCCAAGCGCACCGCGACCATCCGCGCCCTGGAGGGCGTCACCGTGCTGAAGGTCAGTTCGACGCTTCTGGAACAGGTTTCCGCCTCCTGCCAGCTGCGCTTCAATCGCGTGTTCCTGCGCACCATGATCACCCGGCTGCAGGCCAGTGACATGGACTCCACCACCGCCACCTTCCCGCGTCTCGCACCGCACTAGTCCAATCCGCATCGCTGCCGCGCGCCGGTCGGGGTATAACAGCGGCGGACACAGGGGCAGGAGGGGAGCGGGGTGACAATCACATCACAGGCACGACGCCGCCTGCTGGCCGGGGCGGTTCAGGTATGTGCGGCAGGAATGCTGCCGGCGCTGTTCGCGCCGCAGGCCGCCGCGCAGCAGGGCGGCCCGGCGACCGGCAGCGCACCGGCGCCGGCGCCGGCCAAGCCCGGCACCTGGCTGGTGTTGCTGGGAACGCGGGCCGGACCCGGGATTGATCTGAGTCGTGCCCAAACGGCAAGCGTCGTGGTGGTCGATGGCAGGCCCTATCTGGTGGATTGCGGTTATGGAGCACTGCGGCAGCTGGTTGCGGCGCACGTTGGCTATCTGCAGATCGACCGCGTGTTCTTTACCCACCTGCACGATGATCACACCGGGGATCTTGCGGCGCTGCTGTCCTTCCAATGGACCAACGGCAAGACCACGCCCACCGATGCCTTCGGTCCGTTCGGCACCGCGAGCATGGTGCAGTCCGCCGTGTCCTTCTTCCACGCCAATGTGGAGATCCGCACCGTGGATGAGGGGCGCAGCGTGGATGCCACCCGTCAGTTTCATGGGCATGACGTGACCGCCGCCGCGACACCGGTCGAGGTGTTCAAGGATGACAAAGTGACGGTCACGGCTGTTGCGAACACGCACTACCCGGCACGCTCGCTGGCGCGCATGCCGGATCGCTCCTTCGCACTGCGCTTCGACACCCCGCACCGCTCCATCGTGTTTTCCGGCGACACCGCCTACTCCGAGAACGTGGTCACGCTGGCGCGCAACGCGGATGTTTTCGTGTGCGAGGTCATCGACCAGCGCGTGATCGATCAGATGCGCGAGCGCGCCGCCGCGGCTGCGGCGGCCGGCAATCCCATCAACATCTTTCGCCATGTGGCCGAAACGCATTCCTCGCCCAGCGACGTGGCGCGGATGGCTACCGAGGCCAATGTCAGGACCGTGGTGCTCAATCACGAGGGCGCCGGGGCCGCCCCCACCGGGGACCTGGCCTTCCCGGTCACCGGCTTCATCGAGGCCGTGCGCAAGGGATTTACCGGCGAGGTCATCGTCGGGGATGACCTGATGGTGCTTTAACGCGCTTCCTTGTCGTGCTCGATCAGCGCATAGGCGGAATGATTGTGGATGGACTCGAAGTTCTCCGCTGAGACCTCGTAGGCGGACACCCGCTCATCCAGATTCAGGCGCGCCGCGACATCGCGCACGATGTCCTCCACGAACTTCGGATTCTCATAGGCGCGCTCGGTGACGAATTTCTCATCGGTGCGTTTGAGGATGCCGTACAGCTCGCTCGAGGCTTCCGACTCGGCGATGCTGATGAGCTCCTCGATCCAGATGTGCTCGCGCAGCTTGGCCGTGATCGTCACATGCGAGCGTTGATTGTGAGCACCGTACTTGGAGATATCGCGCGAGCACGGGCACAGGCTGGTGACCGGCACCACGACCCGGATCCACATGCAGGTCTTGCCGTCGCGGCGCTCGCCCAGCAGGCTGGCGCGATAGTCCATGACGCTTGCCACCCCTGAAACCGGCGCCCGCTTGGTCACGAAGAACGGGAACGACATTTCGATGTGACCGGCGTCGGCCTCCAGCCGCACGGTCATCTCTTCGAGCATGCGCTGGAAGGATTCCACCGAAATTTCCCGCTCATGCTGGTTGAGGATGCTGACGAAGCGCGACATGTGAGTGCCCTTGAAGTCATGGGGCAGGTTCACATACATGTTGAAGGTGGCGATGGTGTGCTGTTCGCCGCTGGCGCGGTCCTTGACCCGCACCGGATGGGTGATGTCCTTGATGCCCACCCGGTTGATCGGAATGCGGCGCGTATCCGCGCGCCCCTGCACGTCCTCGACCACCGCCGACGGCGGCAGCTTGTTGGCAATGGCATCCATGCTGCGCACTACAACCCGCCGACCGAGCGGGCCCGGGTGGCCGAATGAAGCGCCCACCAGCGCTCGATGGTGGCGGCCAGAGAAGCCGGGTCCAGTGCGGCCAGCGCCAGGCAGTCCTCACGCGAGCCATGCTCGATGAAGCGATCCGGAATGCCGATATGCAGCAGGGAAATCTGCACGTCCTGGCTGGCCAGCAGTTCCCCGATGGCACTGCCCGCGCCGCCGGCGACGACGTTTTCCTCGATGGTGATCACCGCGCTGTGGCGCGCGGCAATCTGCAGCACCAGGTCCTCATCCAGCGGTTTGATGAAGCGCAGATTCACCAAAGTGGCATCCAGGCGTTCGGCGATCTTCTGCGCCGGCGCCACCATGGCACCGACCGCGATCAGGGCCAGACCCGAACGGCCCTGGCGGCGCACTTCGGCGCGGCCAATGGGCAGCGCCGTCATCTGTTGCACCTGGGGAGTGCCCGGACCGGTGCCACGCGGATAGCGCACCGCGGCCGGCCCCTGCACCGTGGTGGCGGTGTAGAGCATCTGCCGGCATTCATCTTCATCGGCGGGCGCCATGATCACCATGTTGGGGATGCAGCGCAGGAATGAAAGGTCGAAGCTGCCCTGATGGGTTGCGCCGTCGCTGCCGACCATTCCGGCCCGATCGATGGCGAAGGTCACGGGCAGGTTCTGCAGCGCCACGTCGTGGATCAGCTGGTCATAACCGCGTTGCAGGAAGGTCGAGTAGATGGCCACGACCGGTTTCATGCCCGCGGTCGCCAGGCCTGCGGCCAGCGTAACCGCGTGCTGCTCGGCGATGGCGACGTCAAAATAGCGATCGGGAAAGCGCTTGGAGTATTCCACCAGACCGGAACCTTCGCGCATGGCCGGCGTGATACCCACGATGGCAGGGTCGACCGCGGCGATATCGCACAGCCACTGGCCGAATACCTGTGAGTAGGTGGGTCCCTGGCTCTTTTCCTTGAAAATCGTGCCGCTGGTCGGGTCGAAGGGACCCGGCCCGTGCCACTTGATGGGATCCGCCTCGGCCGGCGCATAACCCTTGCCCTTGCGGGTGACCACGTGCAGGAACTGCGGGCCTTTGAGCTTTTTGATGTTCTTCAGCGTGGTGACCAGGGCCTTCAGATCGTGGCCGTCGACGGGACCGATGTAGTTGAAACCCATTTCCTCGAACATGGTGCCCGGGAGCACCATGCCCTTCATATGTTCCTCGGAACGGCGCGCAAGTTCTTTCACCGTGGGCATGGGGGCCAGAACTTTCTTGCCGCTCTCGCGCAGATGCGAATAGAACCGGCCGGACAGCACCCGGGCCAGGTAGTTGGAGAGCGCGCCGACGTTCTCGGAAATCGACATCTCATTGTCGTTGAGGACCACCAGCAGGTCATTGGGCAGGGAGCCGGCGTGGCACAGGGCCTCGAAGGCCATGCCGGCGGTCATTGCGCCATCGCCGATGACGGCCACGGCGCGGCTCTCGCTGCCCTGACGGGCTGCCGCGATCGCCATGCCCAGTGCGGCGCTGACCGAGGTGCTGGAATGACCCACCGTGAAGGTGTCGTATTCGCTCTCGGCCGGGGTGGGAAAGGGGGCCAGGCCGCCGCGCTGCTTGATGGTGTGGAGCCGGTCACGGCGTCCGGTCAGCACCTTGTGGGGATAGGCTTGATGACCCACGTCCCAGACCAGTCGATCGGCCGGTGTGTCATAGACATAATGCAGGGCGATGGTCAGCTCGACCGTGCCCAGACCGGCTGCGAAGTGTCCGCCCCGGGTACTGACGCTCTGGATCAGGAACTCGCGCAGCTCCGCCGCCAGCTCCGGTAGCTTGCCGGCCGGGAGGCGGCGCAGATCCGCCGGGGACTGGATGGCGCTCAGCAGGGGATAGGTGCCTTCAGGCTTGGGCATGGGGTGAACTTTCTGACCTCTGTAGCGGCCCGCGCACAGGCACGGTGCTTAAGTCTAACCAGTGCCAGCTGGATAAGGTATCGGACTGGTACCAAGGATAACCAAACAGGGGGGCGATCGACCTTGAAGGGAACTATTCGGCGGCAGCCGGAGTCGGATCCGCGCCTTCGCTGAAGGGCTCAGGATCCGCCGTGCTGCTGCTGTTGAGCAGAATTTCCACCTTCTGCTGGGCCGCTTTGAGCGCGCCCTGGCATTGACGTGTGAGCGCAACACCGCGTTCGAAGGACTTCAGGGCGTCATCCAGCGGCAGATCGCCATGTTCGAGGCGCTCGACCAGTGCCTCAAGCTCGGCCAAGGAGTGCTCGAAGTCGAGGGACTCTGGCGCCGGGGGATCAGGACTGGGGCTGGGAGGGGAGCTGCGGGCCACGCGTTTCCTAACTGTAGTGCGCTGGAAGATGGCACCTTATACAGTGCCCGGGCGATGGGTCAAAGCCGTTGACGATGCCACCCCGGGGCGAATAAAGTTAACCATATTAGACCCAGTCTAATTCGACAAGTCTAATTCGACCCCCTCAAGCGATCATCGCACCACCTTCGCAGGAGACGACCGTGAACCTCAAGGGCAGCAAGACCGAGACCAATCTGAAGGAAGCATTCGCCGGGGAGTCCCAGGCGAATCGCCGTTATCTGTACTTCGCATCAAAGGCGGACGTCGAGGGCTACAACGACGTGTCGGCGGTGTTCCGTTCCACGGCCGAAGGCGAGACCGGCCATGCGCACGGTCACCTGGAGTACCTGGAGGCCGTGGGTGATCCGGCCACGGGCCTGCCCATCGGGGACACCAAGTTGAATCTGAAGGCCGCCATTGCCGGTGAGACCCATGAATACTCGGACATGTATCCGGGCATGGCCAAGTCGGCCCGCGAGGAGGGCTTTGCCGAAATCGCCGACTGGTTCGAGACCCTCGCCAAGGCGGAGCGTTCGCACGCCAATCGCTTTCAGAAGGCGCTGGATTCGATCTGACCTGCACAGGGCCCAGAGCATGGACCAGGGAACCGGTCTGAGGACCGGTTCCTGCGCCTGAGGGCGCCATGGCGCGAGGAAATCGATGAGCAATGCTCCCACCGGTGGCCGGGAAGGAAGTCTCGAGGCGCCTACCCGTCACCCCATTGACTGGCGCAATCCGGATTTCTACAACCAAGCCGCCCTGACGAAGGAACTCGACCGGGTCTTCGATATCTGCCATGGCTGTCGGCGCTGCTTCAGCCTGTGCCAGTCATTCCCCACGCTGTTTGATGCCATCGATGCCACCGCCAGCGGCGAGCTCGAGGCGGTGGAGAAGAAGGCCTACTGGGAGGTCGTGGACCACTGCTACCTGTGTGACATGTGCTTCATGACCAAGTGCCCATACGTGCCGCCGCATCCCTGGGCCGTGGATTTCCCGCACCTGATGCTGCGCGCCAAGGCGACACGCGCCCGCCAGCAAGGCTTCAGCATCCGCGACCGGGTCCTGGCCTCCACTGAGGCCGTCGGACGCATCGCCGGAATCCCGGTGGTCGCCGAGGTGGTCAACGCCGTCAATCGTTTCGGGCCGGCACGCGCGCTGTTGGAGAAGACCCTCGGCATTGCCCACGATGCGCCGCTACCGCAGTTTCATGCCCGCACGGCGCGCAGCCGCCTCTCCGGCCTGAACGGTCCGCTGGCGGCGGCCGCCGGCCCGATCCCGGCGGCGCGCGAGGAGATTCGCGGCCGCGTCGCCTTGTTCACCACCTGCTACGGCAACCGCAATGAGCCGGATCTGGCCACCGACCTGGTGGCCGTGTTCACCCACAATGACATTGCGGTACGGCTGGTCCCCAAGGAGCGCTGCTGCGGCATGCCGCGCCTGGAGCTGGGCGATCTGCAGACGGTGGCGGCGTACAAGGAAGAGAACATTCCGCAGCTGCTGGCGGTGATCGGCGCGGGCTTCGACATCGTGGCACCCATTCCCAGCTGTGTGCTGATGTTCAAGCAGGAGCTGCCACTGATGTTTCCGGAGGATGCGGACGTGAAGGCGGTGGCCGCGCGCATCTACGACCCGTTTGAGTACCTGATGCTGCGGCACAAGACCGGCCAGCTCAAAACCGAATTCAAGACTTCCCTGGGCAAGGTCAGCTACCACGTTCCCTGCCATCTGCGGGTGCAGAACATCGGACTGAAGACCCGCGATCTGCTGCGACTGGTACCCGACACCACGGTGGAGGTCATCGAGCGCTGCTCCGGCCACGATGGCACCTACGCCGTGAAACAGGAATTTCGCGCCGCGTCGGTCAAGATCGGCGGGCCGGTTGCAACCAGGGTGCAGAATGCGGCGCCCGGTCATTACACCAGCGACTGCCCCATGGCCGGACACCAGATTCAAAGCCTGCTGCCCGAGGGTACGGCCAGCGCCAGCGCGGCCAGTCTTGGCGGCCCGGAACATCCCCTGAAGCTATTGCGCCTCGCGTACGGAATCTGAAGGACCGCAGGATGGAAAAGCTCACCTCAAGCCAGCTCTTCAGCCTTGAGCAGTACGCGCGCAGGCGCAACGAGTTCCGGGCCCAGGTGCTGGAGCACAAAAGCCACCGGCGCCTGGCGGTGGGGCCGAACATGACCTGGTGCTTTGAGGATCGCCTCACCATCCAGTATCAGGTCCAGGAGATGCTGCGCGCAGAGAAGGTATTCGAGCCCGAGGGCATCGATGAGGAGCTGGGCGCTTACAACCCGCTGATTCCGGATGGCAGCAACTGGAAGGCGACGCTGCTGCTGGAGTTCCCGGATGAAACCGTGCGGCGCGCACGGCTGATACAGCTGCGCGGCGTCGAAGCGCGCTGCTGGGTGCAGGTGGCCGGGCTCGAGAAGGTGTTCGCGATAGCGGATGAAGATCTGCCGCGTGAAAATGACGAGAAGACCTCGGCCGTGCATTTCCTGCGATTCGAGCTCAGCGCGCCAATGCTGGCAGCCCTCAGGAGCGATGCGGCGCTGGCCGCGGGTGTCGATCACGAGTTCTACCGGCACACCGTGGCGCCGGTGGCCGAGCGCATCCGCGCCTCGCTGCTGGGCGACTTCAACTAACGGCACCGGTTTTCCGGCAAGCGTCTGCTAAGATCGCGCCACCCGCGGGCGTCGAGCTGCCGTTGCGCAGCTTCCTTTATCAATTGCGATGAGCCAAACCTACACAGCTTCCGATATCGAGGTCCTCTCAGGACTGGAACCCGTGCGCCGGCGCCCGGGCATGTACACCCACACGCAGCGGCCCAACCACCTGGCCCACGAGGTCATCGACAACAGCGTCGATGAGGCGACATCCGGCTACTGCAACGAGATTGATGTCACCTTGTTCAAGGACGGGTCACTGGAGGTCACTGACAATGGCCGCGGCATGCCGGTGGACATCCACCCTCAGGAGAAGGTGAGCGGCGTCGAACTCATCCTGACCCGGCTGCATGCCGGCGGAAAGTTCTCCGAAAAAGCCGCCTACAAGTTCTCCGGCGGCCTGCACGGCGTCGGCGTCTCGGTGGTCAATGCCTTGAGCTCGCGCCTGGACTGCAGCATCCGCCGCGGAGGCAAGGAATACCGGATCACCTTCAAGGACGGCAAGGTGAATGCCAAGCTCGCCGTCATCGGCACGGTCGGGCAGCGCAACACCGGGACCACGGTGCGCTTCTGGCCGGACCCGAAGTTCTTTGATTCCGACAAATTCTCGCTGCCGCAGCTGCGCCACATGCTCAAGGCGAAGGCGGTACTGTGCCCCGGGCTGCGCATCACCTTCCGCAATGAAGCCACGGGTGAGAAGGACGAATGGTTCTTCAGCGGCGACCTCGGGGCCTACCTGACGGAGGAGCTCGAATCCACCGAACGCCTGCCCGCCGAACCGATTACCAATGCCCGCGAGGGCGATACCGACACGGTGGGCTATGCGCTGCTGTGGGCACCCAATATTGATGCGGTGTTCGGCGAAAGCTACGTGAACCTGATTCCCACCGCCGAGGGCGGCACGCATGTCAACGGGCTGCGCTCCGGACTTGCGCAGGCGGTGCGCGAGTTCTGCGAATTCCGCAACCTGGTGCCGCGCGGCATCAAGCTGACTCCCGAAGATGTCTGGGACAAGTGCTGCTACGTGCTGTCGGTGAAGATCCGCGAGCCGCAGTTCGCCGGACAGATGAAGGAGCGGCTGGCCTCGCGCGATGCCGCCGCGCTGGTCGAGGGTTTCGTGCGCGATTCGATGGCGCTGTGGCTCAATGGCCATGCCGATGCCGGCGAGAAAATCGCCCAGTTCGCCATCGCCAATGCCCAGGAGCGGGCGCGCGCCGCGCAGCGCGTGGTGCGCAAGCGCGTCTCCGGCGGTCCGGCGCTGCCCGGCAAGCTCGCCGACTGCACCAGTCAGGAACCGCGGCGCTCGGAACTGTTCCTGGTGGAGGGTGATTCGGCCGGTGGCAGCGCCAAGCAGGCGCGCGAACGCGAATTCCAGGCCATCATGCCGCTGCGCGGCAAGATCCTGAACACCTGGGAGCTGGACTCCAACGCCATCTCCTCCTCCCAGGAAGTGCATGACATCAGCGTCGCGATCGGCGTTGATCCGGGCTCGACCGACCTGTCACAGCTGCGCTATCACAAGATCTGCATCCTCGCGGATGCCGACTCCGACGGCGCGCACATCGCCACATTGCTGTGCGCACTGTTCCTGCGTCACTTCCGGCCATTGGTGAGCAATGGGCACATCTATGTGGCGATGCCGCCGCTGTACCGCATCGATGCGGGCAAACAGGTCCACTATGCCCTGGATGAGGCCGAGCGCAATCAGGTGGTGGCGCGCATAGCCAAGGAAAATGCCCGCATCAAGCCGCAGGTCACCCGCTTCAAGGGTCTAGGAGAGATGAATCCGTCGCAGCTGCGCGAGACCACCATCGATCCGCGCACGCGCCGGCTGGTGCAGCTGACCGTCGAGGCGGCCGACAAGACCGATCAGCTCATGGACATGCTGCTCGCCAAGAAGCGCGCCGGTGACCGGCGCGAATGGCTGGAAACCAATGGCAATCTGGCCGAGGTGCAGGTGTAGGCCATGCAGGATGAACTGAACTTCGAAGGCATCGAGCGCCAGCCGCTGCGCGCTTTCACCGAGAAGGCCTACCTCGATTACTCGATGTACGTGATTCTCGATCGCGCGCTCCCGGCGCTCGGCGATGGCCTGAAGCCGGTGCAGCGCCGCATCACCTATGCCATGGGCGAACTGGGCCTCGCCGCCGCCAACAAGCACAAGAAAGCGGCGCTCACGATCGGGGATGTGCTCGGCAAGTTTCACCCGCACGGGGATAGCGCCTGCTACGAGGCCATGGTGCTCATGGCGCAGTCCTTCTCCTACCGTTATCCGATCGTGGACGGCCAGGGCAACTGGGGTTCGCAGGATGACCCGAAGTCCTTCGCGGCCATGCGCTACACCGAGGCCAAGCTCACGCGCTATGCCGAGGTGCTGTTGAGCGAGCTGTCCGACGGCACCGTCGACTGGGTGCCAAATTATGACGGCACGCGCGAGGAACCGCAGATACTGCCGGCGCGTCTGCCCAACCTGCTGCTGAACGGCACCACCGGCATCGCCGTGGGCATGGCCACCGATATTCCGCCGCACAATCTGCGCGAAGTTGCCAATGCCTGCGTGCATCTGCTGGAGGAGCCTGAGGCGACCACCGCGCAGCTGATGAAGTTCATCAAGGGGCCGGATCTGCCCACGGGCGCGGAGCTGATCTCGCCACGGGCGGATCTGAAGGAGTTCTACGACAAGGGCGTGGGCAGCTTCAAGGCCCGCGCCACCTATGTGATCGAGGAGGGCAATATCGTCGTCAATGCCTTCCCCTGGCAGGTCTCGCCCACCAAGGTCATCGAGCAGATCGCCGAGCAGATGCGCGCCAAGAAGCTGCCGATGATCGAGGATTTGCGCGATGAGTCCGATCATGAGAATGCCACGCGGCTGGTGATCGTGCCGCGCTCCAGCCGGGTCGACCTGGATGAGGTGATGCAGCACCTGTTCGCCACCACCGATCTGGAGCGCAGCTATCGGGTCAACCTGAACATCATCGGCCTGGATGGCCGGCCGCGGGTGATGGGGTTGCGCGACATCCTCACCGGCTGGCTGGAGTTCCGCACCGCCACCGTGACGCGGCGCCTGCAGTTCCGGCTCGACAAGGTCAACCGGCGCCTGCACATCCTGGATGGCATGCTGATCGCCTTCCTCAATCTGGATGAGGTGATCCGCATCATCCGTCGCGAGGAAGAGCCCAAGCCGGTGCTGATCAAGCGCTTCAAGCTCTCCGATGAACAGGCCGAGGAGATCCTCAATACCCGGCTGCGTCACCTGGCGAAGCTCGAGGAGATGAAGATCCGCGACGAGCAGAAGTCGCTGTCGCAGGAAAAGGACGGCATCGAAGCCTTGCTGGCCAGCAAGGCCAAACTGCGCAAGCTGGTCGCCAGCGAAATCCGCGCCGATGCGGACAAACACGGCGATGAGCGGCGCACCAAGATCGTCGAGCGCGAGGCCGCCCAGGCCATTGATGAGACCTCGCTGATCGCCAACGAAGCGGTGACCGTGGTGCTGTCCACGGGGGGTTTCGCGCGCTCGGCCAAGGGTCATGACATCGACCCGCTGACGTTGTCCTACAAGGAAGGCGATGCCTTCCAGAGCGCCGCCCGGGGCCGCAGTTTGCAGAATGCCGTGTTCATCGACAGCACCGGGCGCACCTATACCCTGCCGGCGCACTCGCTGCCCTCGGCACGCGGGCAGGGCGAACCGCTGTCGGGGCGGCTGAATCCGCCGGATGGGGCGCGCTTCGCCGGAGTCATGCTGGGCGAGGCTGAGGATCTGTGGCTGCTGGCCAGCGACGCCGGGTACGGCTTCACCGCGCGCTTCAAGGATCTGGTCACCGATCGGCGTGCCGGCAAGACCGTGCTCAATGTGCCCGAGGGTGCGCTGGTGCTGCCACCGGCGCTGGTGCCGGGGCCGGATGCCCTGGTGGCCGCCGTCAGCAATGAGGGCAAGCTGCTCGTCTTTCCGGTAGCTGACGTCCCGGAAATGCCCAGGGGCAAGGGCAATAAACTCTACGACATAAGCAGCAGGAAGCGGGCCGAACGGCAGGAATTCCTGGCCGGCATCACCGTGGTGCCCAAAGGCGCCGGCCTGCTGTTATGGACCGGGGATCAGTTCAAAACCCTGGAATGGGCCGACCTCAAGGAGTACCGGGGTCAACGTGCGCAGCGCGGCAGCGTTCTGCGTCGGGGATGGCCGCGCAGGATTGACCGGCTGGAGGCGCGGCTGCCGGCTGCGTGAGCCAGCCCAGAGGGGTTTGCCCCGTTTCAGGGCGGTGGTTTGGCAAAGCTGTGTGAAACCAGTAGCCTAGCGGACAGTCATCCCACACGGCAGCCTCAGGCGACCCCTCGCTACGAACTGCGCAGCTTTAACAATGGCCCGACAGATAAAATCCACACATCCGGGCCATTCCGATGAGGCTTACCAGGATCAGATTCTGCCCGCGGTTTCGCGCACCTTTGCGCTGACCATACCGCAACTGCCGCCGGACCTGAGCCGCTCGGTCACCAATGCCTACCTGTTGTGCCGCGTGGCCGACACCATCGAGGATGAGCCGCAGATCGCGCCACCGGACACGCTGCTGTACATGGAACGTTTCTCCGATGCCGTGGCCGGGGTCGCCGATGCCCAGCTGCTGGGGACGGAGCTGGCCGAGAAGCTCTCGCAGTGGACGATCCCAGCCGAGCGCGAGCTGATCATCAATCTGGCGCGCGTCATCCGTGTCACCCGCCAGCTGCCGATGCGCCAGCAGGCCGCCATCCGTCGCTGTGTGGACACCATGTGCCACGGCATGCATCAGTTCCAGCGCACCGCGAGTATTCGCGGCCTGGATACCGTGGCTGACCTTGACAGCTACTGCTATTACGTCGCCGGCGTGGTCGGTGAAATGCTCACCGAACTGTTCTGCAGCCACTCCAACGACATCGAACGGCAGCGCGCCGAACTCTCGCGTCTGGCGCCCTCCTTCGCGCAGGGTCTGCAGATGACCAACATCCTCAAGGATGTCTGGGAGGATCGCAGCCGCGGCGCGTGCTGGTTGCCGCAGGAAGTGTTCACGCGCCACGGCGTTGACCTCTCACATCTGGTCCCCGGCAGCGAGCACGGGGGCAGCGGTTTCGCCGCCGGCATGCAGGAGCTGGTGGCCCTCGCGCACGCCCATCTGCGCAATGCCCTGGAATTCACCTTGCTGATCCCGGCGCGCGAGACCGGGATCCGGCGTTTCTGTCTGTGGGCGATCGGACTTGCGGTTCTGACGCTCAAACGCATCGCGGCCAACCCGGGCTTCACGCAGGGCTCGCAGGTCAAGGTTTCGCGGCGCACCGTCGCGGTGACGCTCGCGCTGAGCAATGCTGCCACCCGGCGCAATGCCCTGTTGCGGTTCCTGTTCAACCGTGCCGCTTCCGGACTGCCGCGGGCCACCCTCGCGGCGGATTGGGTGCCCCGCAAACTGCAGATGAGCGAGGACTCCGAGCACGCCGTCAGCGCCTACCATCGCGCCCGGCGGGTGAATGTGCGCGATGCGCAGGAAGAGCTGGGCCTGCTGCGTCAGCCGGACCGCGGTACCGTGCAATGACCTCAGGACCCTCAACCCGGCGCGAGTCGCGCCTGGCGCGCGAGGCCAGTGCCCGCTCCGGCGCTGCCGCCAGCATCAGCCGGCTGCCGGACGCCGCCAGCGGCGAAGCCCTGGAACGCTCCATTGCCGCGGCGCGCGATGCGCTGATCGGTCTGCAAAGCGCTCAGGGATTCTGGCTGTTCGAGCTCGAGGCCGACTGCACCATTCCGGCGGAGTACATCATGATGATGCACTTCCTGGACGATATCGATGTGGGGCTGCAGGAGAAGATCAGCATCTACCTGCGGCGCCGCCAGGCCGAGCATGGCGGCTGGCCGCTGTTCGTGGGCGGCGAGCTGGACTTGAGTTGCACGGTGAAGGTGTATTACGCGCTCAAGCTCGCCGGGGATGATCCGGCCGCGCCGCATATGGTGGCGGCGCGCGCGGCCATCCTGGCGCGCGGCGGTGCGGCACGGGCCAACGTGTTCACGCGCATCGCGCTGGCGCTGTTCGGCCAGGTGCCGTGGCGTGCCGTGCCCTATATCCCGGTCGAAATCATGCTGCTGCCGAAGTGGTTCCCGTTCCACCTCGACAAGGTGTCGTATTGGTCGCGCACGGTGATGGTGCCGCTGTTCGTGCTGTGTACCAAGAAGCCCCTGGCGCGCAATCCGCAAGGCGTGGATATCCAGGAACTGTTCACCCTGCCGCCCTGGGAAGAGCGCCACTATTTCGCGCGCCGTGGTTTCACCAACCGGTTCTTCATGGCGCTGGACCGCATGGGCCGGGCCATCGATCCATTGATTCCGCGGGCCATGCGCGCGCGCGCCATGCGCAAGGCCGAGAACTGGGTGCTGGAGCGATTGAACGGTGAAGGCGGCCTGGGCGCGATCTTTCCGGCCATGGTCAACGCCCTGGAAGTGCTGGACCTGATGGGCGTTGCGGCCACCGATCCGCGCCGCATCACGGCCAAGCGCGCCATCGAGAAGCTGCTGGTGGTGGGCCCGCATGAAGCCTACTGCCAGCCGTGCGTCTCCCCGGTGTGGGATTCGGCGCTGGCGGCCCTGGCGATGCAGGAGGCGGGGGATGATCAGGCACAGGCCGCCGCCGAGCGCGCCCTAAACTGGCTGGTGCCCGAGCAATTGCTCGACAATCCGCAGGACTGGCAGGTGCAAAAGCCCGCGGTGCGCGGCGGCGGCTGGGCCTTCCAGTTCACCAACACTCACTACCCGGATCTGGATGACACCGCGGTGGTCGCCTGGTCGATGCACCAGGCGCGCGAGCCGCAGCAGTACGCGCTGAACATCAGCCGCGCACTGGACTGGCTGGTGGGTCTGCAGAGCCGCAACGGCGGGTTCGCGGCCTTCGATGCCGACAACACCCACTACATCCTCAACGAGATCCCCTTCGCCGATCACGGCGCGTTGCTGGATCCGCCCACCAGTGATGTCACCGCGCGCGTGGTGACCGCACTCGCCAGGGTCGGGCGTGCGCAGGACGCAACGGCGCTGAAGCGCGCGATCGCCTACCTGCGCGCCGAGCAGGAGCCCAGCGGCGCCTGGTTCGGTCGCTGGGGCACCAACTACATCTATGGCACCTGGTCGGTGCTGATCGCCCTGGAGCAGGCCGGTATCGCCCACGATGATCCGGCCGTGCGTCGCGCCGTGAACTGGCTGGCATCCAAACAGAATGCCGATGGCGGCTGGGGCGAACTCAACGACAGCTACCACGACCGCCAGCTTGCCGGCGGCCCGGCCGCAAGCGCCCCGTTCCAGACCGCCTGGGCGTTGCTCGGGTTGCTGGCAGCCGGTGAAGTCGAATCCGCGGTGGTGCGCAACGGGGTGCGTTACCTGCAGCGTCAGCAGCAGAAGAGCGGGCTGTGGAGCGATCCGCGCTTCACTGCCCCGGGCTTCCCGCGCGTGTTCTACCTCAAGTACCACGGTTACTGCGCGTACTTCCCGCTGTGGGCGCTGGCCGCCTATCGCAATCGCGTGGCCGCCACCCGCGCGAAGTGAGTGTCACGGGAATCGTCGCGGCCCTGACGGCCGAGGCGCGTACCCTTGGCCAGCTCCCCAATGACCGGTTACTCGCGATCAGCGGCATGGGTCCGCAGGCCGCGGCCCGCGCCGCCCAGGCGCTGGTGGCCGCCGGTGCGCAGGGGCTGCTGAGTTTTGGCTTGGCGGGGGCGCTTGACCCACGGCTGCAAGCCGGCGCGCTGCTGCTGCCGCACACCATCATCAACGCCGCCGGTGGCGCGTATTCGGCCTACGGTCCGTGGCGTGAACGGCTGGCAGCGCAGGCGGGCGCTGTTGCGGATGCTCGCGGGGTCGTCGGCGACACGCTGCTGAGCGTGCCGCAGCCGCTGGCTTCGGTAGCGGCGAAATTTCAGGCGCGCGCCGACAGCGGCGCCTGCGCGGTGGACATGGAGAGCTTTGCCATTGGCGAGGTCGCAGCCCGCATGGGCGTTAGATTTGCGGTTGCAAGGGTGGTGATCGACAGCGCAACCGATGCGCTGCCGCTGAGTGTCATTCAGGCGACGGGCGCGTATGGCGAGGTGAATCTGCCGCGTCTGGTGGCGGGGCTCATGCGCGCGCCGGCTGAGCTGCCGGCGCTGATGCGCTTGCCGCCACGTTATCGCGCGGCGCTGCGTAGCCTGCGTGCCCTGGGACGGATGGATCTGGGACTGCCGTGAAGCGTGCTTTCATTACCGGCGCCACGGGCTTCCTCGGCGCGGCGGTGGCGCGGGCGCTGGTGGCCGACGGCTGGGAGCTGCGCGCGCTGGCGCGTTCGGGCTCGGATCGACGCAACCTGTCGGGTCTGGCGCTGGATGTGGTCACCGGGGATCTGCGTGACCCGTCTTCGTATTCAGCCGCGTTGCAGGGCAGCGAGGCGCTGTTTCACGTGGCGGCCGACTATCGCCTGTGGGCGCCTGATCCTGCGGACCTGTACGCCATCAATGTCGAGGGCACGCGCGGTGTGCTCAATGCGGCTGAACGCGCCGGGGTGGCGCGCATTGTCTACACCAGCAGCGTCGCCACTTTGGGCCTGAAGGGCGATGGCACGGTGGCGGATGAGGACAGCATTGCCACCGAAGCGGACATGATCGGCCACTACAAGCGCTCCAAATTCCTGGCCGAGCAACTGGTCCAGAAGTGGGCCGCCGGGGCTGCGAATCGCTACGTGGTGATCGTCAATCCCTCGACCCCGGTGGGTCCGTGCGATGTGAAGCCCACGCCCACCGGCCAGATCGTGCTCGACGCGGCCGCCGGTCGCACCCCGGCGTACGTGGATACCGGCTTGAACATCGCGCACGTGGATGACATCGCCCGCGGCCATCTGCAGGCGCTGGAACGCGGCCGCCATGGCGAGCGCTACATTCTGGGCGGGGTGGACATGACGTTGAAGGAAATCCTCACGCAGGTGACGCGCATTGCCGGTCGCAGGGCGCCGCGCATCCGCCTGCCACATGGCGTCGTGCTGCCCATCGCCTATGTGGCTGAAGCGATCGCGCGCCTGAGCGGTCACAGCACGCGCATCACCGTCGAGGGCGTACGGATGTCCCGCAAGCGCATGTATTTTTCCAGCGCCAAGGCCGTGCGCGAGCTGGGCTACACCTGGCGTGATCCGGCCATCGCCTTCCAGGACGCGGTGCGCTGGTTCCGCGACGCCGGCTACTTCAAGGGTTGAGCGCTCAGATGCGCTTGGGCAGTACCTTGAACATGAAGCGCGCCAGGGCGGGGACCAGCCGCGGGCGCAGCAGCCGCGGGTCATAGCGCCCCAGCCGGGCATCGTTCTCCCGCAGGCACAATCCCAGAAGCTTGTGCAGCGTCACATCCTCGCCCAGGTCCTGGTGGGCACTGAGGGTGAAGTTATCACCGTCATCGCCACCCAGGGGACCGGACCTCGGCGCCGCCTGGTCGGGCGCTGCGCCCATGGTGCGCGCGGTTTTCACACGGCTCCACACCTGCTTGAGAATGATCCAGCCGCAGCGCACGGAGAACCCCGGACGGCGCCACCACGGCAGCTGCAGACGCCGGTACTTCACCCAGTTCACAAAGAACAGGATGTGCCGCGCCTCCTCCTGCACCACCGGCTCGAATACCGCAACCAGTTCAGGCTCGAAGAATCCTGACTCGCGCGCCAGGGCGAACAGACCAAAGGCGAAGAAGGAATCAAAGCACTCGCCGAAGCCGGCAAACAGGAAGTCATGCTCCAGGTCGCGCGGTTCGTAGGGCACAGGGCTGTCGACCGGGATGTTGTAATGGCTGGTCAGCGCGCGCAGCAGCCGCGCGTGCCGGCCTTCCTCGAAGCCCTGCAGTTCGATGGCCTGGCGCAGCCCCGGATCGGATTCGATGGCCGCGGCCGCCGCCACCGTACTGGAGGTGACGTTCTCGGTGGCGACTGCCTCCTGCCAGAACGGAAGTGACACCAGGCGGATCTTGGAGGCCTCGCTCAGCTGCGGCCAACGCACCTGCTCGGGGACATAGTCCACATAGCTGTCCATGAAAAATCGCGCGAGCAGTTCGCGATGCGCCAGCGATCCGATTTGCATTTCAATACTCACGCCAATTGCCAATACGCCAGCGCCGGCACGCCGAACAGGATTTCGCGCATGCGCTTGGCCAGCGACAGGGCAATGCTGGCCTCATTCGGCAGACCCAGAAGATAACCAAATCCCACCAGCCCGGCCTCCTGCACCCCGAGCCCGGCCGGGACCACAAATATAAAGTGCCGGATGGCCTGCGTCAGACTTTCCAGCGCCAGCGCAGTTCCGAAGCCCACCGGATGCGCAAGCCAGCGCAGCGCCAGCCAGGTCTCGATGGCCCCGGCCGCAAAACCCGCCAGCTGCCAGGCGCAGGTGGCCAGCAGCGTGCCGGGGCGTCCCAGCAGTTCGCGCAGCCGCGCGTCCAGGGCCACGGCCTGCTCCAGGGTGCCCAGCAGCTTTGCGGGCAGGTCCAGCGTGCTTTCGACCCCACGCAGGATGCGCTCGAAGATCGCGCCGCGGCGTGCGAGCAGGTACAGACCGGCAACCACCGGTACCGCCACTGCCAGCCCCAGCAGCAGCTGCGAGGCCAGGGCCACCTTGCCCGTCAGATGCAGCAGCAGCAACACACCCGCGGCGGCGAACAGCAGCTGACTGATGATGGTGAGTAAGACCTCGACCACGACACTGGCCGCGACCCGGGTCACTTCGGCGCCATCCCGGCACAGCATGCGGATGCCGGCGATCTCCCCGCCAATATTGGCAACCGGCAGCAGCCGGTTGACCGCCTCACGGACGCTGGCGATGACCCACAGGCGCCCCGGAGCCGTCAGTTCCGCAGCGATGCCGCCGGCGCGCAGCAGCGTGCGCCAACCCAGGGCATCCAGCAGCAGCGGCAGCCCATGCAGCGGCACCAGCCACAGCAGCGTCCAGCCGGCGGCGCTCAGCAGCGCGAGGATCGCCCCCAGTCCCTCGCGCAGCACCAGCACGATTGCCAGGGTCGTGCCCAGAAGCAGCGCAATCCGCATCGACCACTTCATGGTGCGGCAGAAGCGCGAAAGGCGCTGATGTCCCCGTAACCCCCCAGCCGTATGGATGCAGCCTCAAGCGCGGCCCGCACCGCCGGACTGAGCAGCCCCTGCAGTTCATCCCGATGGCGGTAGGCGGACATCGAGGCGCTGATAGCGCTACCGGAAAGGGTGGCCGGGTGCAGGTAGATCTCGCTCACCCCGGGCGGCAGCCGCTGCAGGACCTTGAGCAGCCGCGCCTCGTCCATCGCGCCGCTGTGGCCGGCACCGTAGATCCGATCGTTGCAGGCCATCCCGGCGCGCCGCAGCCGCGTGCGCATCAGCGCCAGCCACGGGCTGAGCAGCCGGGTCGCGGTCAGTCCCGGTTCGGCGGGCACTCGAACTGCACGCAGCCCGAATTCAGCCCCTATCGCCAGCGCCAGCGACAGAACCGTGGGGTGCAGATGGAAGTGCTTGTGCGCATCCAGGTGATCGAGCTTCAGGCCCAGAGCGGCGAAGGCGGCGAACTGCGCGCGGATTTCCGCGGCCAGTTGCGCGCGCACGGCGCGCCGCGCGAAAAAACGCCATCCGGCAGCCACCATGTTGTCGTGGAATCGATTGTCGGCATCGACCAGGTCCGGGATCTGCCCTCGCGGCAGCAGCGCACGGCCATCGGCCAGCGTCAGGTGCAGTCCGACGCGCAGTCCGGGCAGGGCGCAGGCGCGCCGCGCCGCATCCTGCACTGCCGGAGCGCCCACCATGAGGCTGGCGGCGCTGAGCACCCCGCTGCGATGCGCACTTTCCACCGCCTCGTTGACGGCCGTATGCAATCCGAAATCATCGGCGGTGATGATGCACAGGCGCCGGACCGGATCCGGCACTATTCGTTCTCAAGCTGCGTTGACAGAGTCTTGTCCAGCCCGGGCCGCAAGGGATAGACCGAACCGTCCTCGGCCAGATGGAAGCTGCTCTGTCCCCAGTTGACGCGCTGTCCCAGGAAGGCCCAGCACCACACCCCGAACAAGGCGCAGTCATGCAGCGGCACTGCCCACAGCCGCGTCCAGGTGGAGCGCTCTGCGGCCGGACTCCAGTACCCATGCATCAGCAGGCGCAGCAGCGTCGTGATGCCCAGGGCCAGCAGCGCCATCGCGGCGCCGCCGGCGAGCGCGGCGCCGATCAGAGCCACCGGCACGGAGAAGGTCACAAAGGCGAGCGAGTACCCCAGCGGGCGCACGGCCTTGATGGTGCGCAGCCAGCGCAGTTCATGGCCCAGCAGATCCTGAAGGCTGCGCTCCTCCACCACCGTCTCCACGATGACCTGCGACAGCACGGTACGCAGGCCAAGCTTGCGGGTGAGTTCCCCGAGGCGGTAGTCATCCGCCAGCTGATCGGCAACCGCCGGCAGTCCGCCGACGGCGTCCAGGACGTTGCGGCGCAGGGCGATGGTTGCACCAAAAGCGAACGAGCGCGAACCAAACAGTGCCGCCACGAACACCGATGGAACGAACCAGCCGTTGATGAACTGCGCCCCGAGCTGCGACCACAGGTCAGGCAGGGGCCGGCCCACATAGGGGCAGGTCACGATGCCCACACGCTCATCGAGCAGTGGCGCCACCACCTGATGCACATAGCCGGGTTCCACGCGGATGTCGCTGTCCACGATGATGAGGTAATCGTGCTTGGCGATGGCCATGATATTGATGAGATTGCTCACCTTGGCATTGCTGCCGTGGTGGGTGCCATCGAGCACCAATGCCAGGTCCAGCCGCGGGAACTCATGCTGTAGCCGTCGCACCACAGCGACGGCGGGGTCCGCCGGATCGCGCACCCCAAATACGATCTGCAGCTGGGGCCAGGCCTGGTTGCAGAAGCTGCGCAGGCATTCATACAGGCGCGGTTCGGCGCCGCACAGAGGCTTGAGGATGGTGACCCCCGGCAGGGCCACAGAGCCTGGCCAGGGGGCGGGCCGGCGCGGACGCAGCAATGCACCGAGCAGGGCCACCAGCGTGTAGGTGGCGGCGAGTGCTGCCAGCAGCACGCCGGTCCAGGCGAGGGCACCGAACTCCGGGTAGGCTGGCGTGGCGATTTCCGGGACGGTTATCATGCTCGGGACTGGAGGAGCCTGTTGATGAATGATGGTCGAGTGGACACGGGAACCAAGGGTGCAGATACGTTAGCCGAGACTGATACCCTCATCCTCGTGGATGAGGCCGACCGCGAGGTCGGACATATGAGCAAGGCACAGTGCCATGATGGCCGGGGCATCTTACACCGGGCTTTCTCGCTCCTCATTTTCAATGCCGAGGGCGAATTGCTGCTGCAGCAGCGGGCAGCTTCCAAACGCTTATGGCCATTGTACTGGTCCAATAGTTGCTGCAGTCATCCGCGCCGATCCGAGAGCATGGAAACGGCCGTCCAGCGCCGCCTGCACGAGGAACTGGGGGTGCGCTGTCCCATGCAATTCCTGTTCAAATTCCAGTACCAGGCCCAGTGGGACGCGAGCGGGGCGGAAAACGAACTTTGCTCGGTCTATATCGGTCGAACCCAGAGCCAGGTCCGGGCGGACCCGCATGAGATCGCCGGACTGCGCTGGGTGAGCCCCGAGCGGCTGCAGGCCGAGATGGTGCTGCGCAGTTCCGGGCACTTTACGCCCTGGTTCATTATGGAATGGGAACGCATCTGGAACGATCATCGCCCCGCGGTGCTCGCAACACGTTCATAATGCACCCAAGAATGTCAGCAAACGGCCCATAGTCCGGCCACAGTTCAGGAGTCCGCATGGGCATACCGTTGATTCAGCAGTTTAAGGTCGCCACCTATATTGCGGGCCGCAAGCTGCGTCGTGACCGTCACTATCCCCTGGTGCTGATGCTGGAACCGTTGTTTCAGTGCAACTTGGCGTGCGCCGGCTGCGGCAAGATCGACTATCCGAAGGAAATTCTGCAAAAGCGGGTCAGCCTCGAGGATGCCCTGAAGGCGGTCGATGAGTGCGGCGCCCCGATGGTCTCCATACCCGGTGGCGAGCCGCTCATCCACAAGGAGATGCCGCAGATCGTCGCCGGTATCGTGGCACGCAAGAAATTTGTTTACCTGTGCACCAACGCCATCCTGCTCGCCAAGCATATCGACGAATACCAGCCCTCCAAGTACCTCACCTTCTCCGTCCACCTGGACGGCAACCAGGAGCGCCACGATGAGTCGGTGTGCCTGGAGGGCGTGTACGAGAAGGCGGTTGCGGCAATCCGCCTGGCCCGCTCCAAGGGGTTTCGCGTCACCATCAACTGCACCCTGTTCAGCGGCGAGAATCCGGACGAGGTGGCGGAGTTCTTTGATACCGCGATGCAGCTGGGCATCGAGGGCATCACGGTGTCGCCGGGTTTCAGCTACGAGCATGCGCCGCGCCAGGACGTGTTCCTGGGCCGCAGCGCCAGCAAGCGGCTGTTCCGCGAGGTGTTCAAACGCAATAAGCAGTCCCGGCAGCCCGATGGCAGCAAGCGCAGCTGGACCTTCAACCATTCCTCGCTGTTCCTGGATTTCCTGGCCGGCAACCAGTCCTACGCCTGCACGCCCTGGAGCAATCCGACCTACAACGTATTCGGCTGGCAGCGGCCCTGCTACCTGCTCTCCGATGAGGGCTATGCGAGCTCCTACAAGTCCCTGATCGAGGACACCGAGTGGCACAAGTACGGCATCGGTAACAACCCCAAGTGCAATAACTGCATGGCGCACTGCGGTTTCGAGGGTACGGCGGTCAACGATGCCTTCCGGCATCCCCTCAAGGCGCTGCTGACCTCGCTGCGCGGACCGCGCGTCTCCGGACCGATGGCGCCGGACCTGGCGCTCAACCTAGAAGGCGCAGCCGCCCCCGCGGCCAGCGAGGTCATGATCTCCGTCGACGCCATCAAACGTCCCGATCGCAAGGTCGAGGGTGATTTGCTTTGACGACGCAGCTGCGCGGCGATCTCGCCGCCTTCGCTCAGCAGCTGACCCAGTGGCAGGGCCGCATGGAACAGGCATTGGCCAGCCGCCTGCCGGGCGCGGACGAGGTCCCGACGCGGCTGCACGCAGCCATGCGCTACAGCGTTCTGGGCGGCGGCAAGCGCATCCGTCCGGCGCTGGTGTTCGCCACCGGGCGCACCCTGGGACTGGCTGACGAACAGGTCGAAGCGGCGGCCTGCGCCATCGAGCTGGTGCATGTCTACTCCCTGGTCCATGACGATCTGCCGGCCATGGACAATGATGACCTGCGCCGCGGGCGCCCGACCTGCCACAAAGCCTATGACGAGGCCACCGCCGTGCTGGTGGGGGATGCTCTGCAGCCCTTGGCCTTCCAGCTGCTGGCGCGGGATCCGCAGCTGCCGGCCGATCCGGCGATCCGCCTGAAGCTCATCGATCTGCTGGCCGAGGCCAGCGGCACTTTCGGCATGGCCGGCGGTCAGGCCATCGATCTGAGCGTGCAGGGGCAGGCCATCGGCATCACCGAAGTGGAACAGATGCATGCGCGCAAGACCGGGGCCCTGATCAAGGTCAGCGTGATGATGGCGGCCGCCTGCGTTCCGACCCTCAGTGCAGCCCTGTCACAGAACCTCGGCCGCTTCGCGACCGCCGTCGGCCTCGCCTTCCAGATCCAGGACGACCTGCTGGATGTGCTGGGGGACGTATCGACGCTGGGCAAGGCGACCGGCGCCGACAGCGCCCGCGCCAAACCCACCTATCCGGCCGTCATCGGCGTCGCAGCCTCGCAGCAGCGCATGCAGCGGCTGCATGATGAGGCGCTGGATGCCCTGACAGCGTTCGGCACTCGCGCCGATCCGCTGCGCCTGCTGGCGCAATGGCTGCTGAAGCGCCAGTCCTAAGATCCCCACGAGGGCCACGCGGATGAAATTCGGTGTCATGGACCACGTCGATGACAGCGGCCGGCCCCCGCATGAGCATTTTGAGACGCGCCTGCGTTTCACCGAGACACTGGATCAGCTGGGCTTTTATTCCTACCACGTCGCCGAACATCACGGCACGCCGCTGGGCTTTGCGCCCTCACCCAATGTGTACCTGGCCGCGGTCGCGCAGCGCACCCGCCAGCTGCGTTTCGGGCCCATGGTCTACGTAGCGGCGCTGTACCACCCGATGCGACTGGCGGAGGAAATCTGCATGCTCGACCAGCTCAGTGGTGGGCGCCTGCAGATCGGCATGGGGCGCGGCGCGGTGGCCCTGGAGCAGGAACTGTACGACGTTGACCCGGCGACGACGCAGCAGCGCTACGAGGAAGCCCGGGACATCGTACTGGCGGCGCTCAGTTCGCCCCAGGTTGATTTCAGCGGCGAGTACTTCCAGGTGCGTGATTTTCCGATGATCCTGCAATGCCTGCAGCAGCCACGGCCGCCGCTGTGGTACGGACTGGGGAATCCCGACGCCGCGGTATGGGCGGCCAAGGTCTGTGCCCATGTGATCTCACTGCGGCCCGCGGCGGCGGCGCGCGTGGCGTTTGAGCGCTATCGTCAGGAATGGCAGGCCCTGGGGCGTGCGCCGCAGGATCTGCCCTTCATGGGCGTGTGCCGCCATGTGGTGGTCGCGGAAACCGAGGCCGAGGCCCAGGCCGCGGCGCGCGCCGCCTTTCCCCGCTGGCGCGCCTCGCTCGCGGCGCTGTGGGAACGGCGCGGCGTGCCGCTGCCGGTCGCGATGCCCTTGCAGTGGGATGAGCTTCAGGCCCATGGCATGGCGATCGCGGGCACGGCGCAAAGCGTCGCGGAGTATGTGCGGGCACAGAACCAGGCGGCAGGCGCAAACTTCTTCCTGTCGCAGTTGCTGTTCGGGGATATGCCGCTTGAGATCGCGCAGCACTCCGCGCGGCTGTTCGCCTTCGAGGTCGCCCCGCGGCTAGCTGCGTAGCACGATCTCTTCGGGCGCGTGCACCAGGTAGCCCTGGATGTACTGCACGCCCAGCTGCCACAGCACCGCCATGGTATTCGCATCCTCGACGCGCTCGGCGATGGTTTCGATATTGCGCGCCTTGGCCTGATCCACCAGGGCCCGCACCCGCTGCTGCAGATCCTGGTTGCTGGTCAGTGCCTGCACCAGTGCGCCGTCGATCTTCACGAAGTCGATGGCCGTGGACTCCAGCAGTCCTTGTGGATCGCGGCCCGAACCGAAGCGTTCAATGGCGAACTTGAAGCCGCGGCTGCGCAGTTCGGTACTGAGCTTCTGCACCCGCTCCAGGTGGGTAGCCACCACGTCCTCGTGGGCCTGGAAGCACAGCCGATTCGGGTCGGAGCGGGTGGCGCGGATCTGATTGTCGATCCAGCCCAGGAACGAGCCATCCTTGAGCGTGTCCTGAGAGAGGCGCACGAACAGGCAGGTGGGCTTGCGCTGCGCGGCGAAGGACAGTGAGGCTCCCACCACCCAGCGGTCGATGTTCTTCAGGAGGTCATTGCGTTCGGCCGCCGGCATGAATTCCCCGGGCAGCACTTCCTTGCCATTGGTGTCCAGCATGCGCAGCAGCACATCGAACATGGCCGAATCCCCGCCCTGCAAGCTGGCAATGGGTTGCTGCACGAGGCGGAAGCGGTTCTCCATCAGCGCCGCCTTGATGTGCTTGACCCAGACCTGATCGTAGGCCTTCACGCGCGTATCGTTGTCGGCCTTGTCGGAGAGGGCGACCTGGTTGCCCCCGCGCGACTGGGCCTTGGAGCAGGCATCCAGCGCATCGGCGATGGCGGCATCGCTGTCGGACTGCGCACCGGTGCTGGGCGCGACGCTCAGGCCCACCGAGCAGGTGATGGACAGGGTTTTCTCTCCCACCGGCACCACCTGACGCGCGACCCGCGCCACCAGCTGGGCGCCCCAGGCTTCGATGTCGTGATCGTTGCCGCGCTCCAGCAGCACCAGCACGCTGGTGCCGCCCAGCCGGCCGATGATTTCATTGGCGTGCAGGCCTTCGCGGACCTGGACCGTGAAGGCGCCCAGCACATCCTCACTGGCGGACAGACCGACGTCACGTTCCACCGTGGCGAACTTGTCCGGTTTGACCACTGCGTAATAGCGCACGCCGCCGCGCACCGGCGCGGCCACCTGTTCATTCACGGCCGCCAGCAGCGGCGTGCGATACAACAGCCCCGTGGTCGGATCGCGGCGCACCGCATCGGCCAGATCCTCCTCGAGCTTGCGCGCGTCGTTCTTGCGTGAGGTGATGATCAGCTGCACGCACGGTTCGCCATCGTGTTCGCCCAGCGCCAGCACCAGGTCCAACTGGCGGTGCGTGCCATCGGCGAAGCGGATCTCCGTGCTCAGGGGATGATTGCTCCAGCGTCCCTGCAGACAGGCGGCCAGCGCCCCCTTGAGCGGTGCGTGCGTGGTCTGCTCGAAATGATCCATGATGGGCTGGCCGGCGATGGCGTCCAGTTCGAAGCCGAACAGCTCCAGCCAGGATGAATTGGCATCCACCAGAATGCCCTCCTGGACCTGGGCGATGGCATCGTTGGAATGCTGCAGCACCGAGGCGAGCTGACGGCGCGCGTCGCGCGCGGTGCGCAAGGTGCTCTCCAGGGCGCGTTCCATGCGGTGCGAGCGCAGCTCACGCGCCATCACCGCCTGCAGGCGCTCAGCGCTACCCGAGGACACCATGTCGCGGGCACCCTTGGCCATGGCCTCGGCGATGCGCACCTCGGTCACCGAATCATCCACCACCAGCAGCGGCACCAAAGGGGCGAGCTGGTCGCGAACTGCCACCGCCGACACCAGGTCTTCGCTGCTGGGTTCGAAATGCAGGATCAGTTCAGGGTTCAGCTGAGTCAGGGCGTCCCCGAGATCGCGCAGGGCCGGAATCCAGGTGCAGTGCGCGGCATGACCGGCCCGGCGCAGCGCACTGTTGATCACCTCGACGGGATCCCGCGTGGTGGACAATACGATCAGGGGAACGGCGGTCTGCTCGGACAAAGGCACATCCTGATACCGGCGCTGCGCGGCGTCGGTTTTTCGCGACCGAGTCTAGCACCGGGCCCATGGGGGCCCGCGTGCGACGGGTCTCACATTTTCCAAGGCGGAAACTGTGGCGCCACCGTAATTTTCGCAGGCCCCCCCGGCAGCTCGCGCACCAGGCGCGGTACCAGGTACCCGGAGAGCGTCGCGGCCAGCTGACCGATCAGCTGCTGCGCGGTCGCTTCGGGGACTTCGAAGTGCGCCGCGCCGCGCACGCGATCCAGAAGATGCAGGTAGTAGGGGATCACGCCGGCTTCAAACAGGCGCTGCGAAAGATCCGACAGCGCAACGACCGAATCGTTGACTCCGTGCAGCAGCACCGACTGATTCAGCAAGCTGGCGCCGGCGGCGCGCAAGCCGGCGCAGGCCGCGCGCACCTCGGCATCGATTTCGTTGCCATGATTGGCATGCAGGACGATGGCCACCGGCCAGGGCAGATCGCGCAGCCATGTGAGCAGTCCGGCATCAACCCGCGAGGGCAGGACCACCGGCAGACGCGTATGCAGCCGCAGACGGCGCAGCTGCGGAATCGACGCCAGCTGATCGGTGAGGGACCGCAGCCGGGCATCGCTCAGGGTCAAGGGGTCACCGCCGCTGAGGATCACCTCCTCGATGGAGGGATCGGCGGCGATCGCCTCCAGCGCCTGGCTCAATGCCGCATTGCCGATCTGTTCGGCATAGGGGAACTCGCGCCGGAAGCAGTAGCGGCAGTTGATGGCGCAGGCGCCGGTGGCGATGAGCAGCGCCCGGCCCTGGTACTTCTGCAGCAGTCCCGGGGCCTTGAAGGCGGCGCGCTCCGCCAGCGGATCGGGCCCGAAACCGGGCCGGTCGGCCAGTTCGGCCGCCAATGGCATGACCTGCCGCAGCAGCGGATCGGCCGGGTCGCCGCGCCGCATCCGCCCCACGAAGCTCAAGGGCACCCGCAGCCGGAACAGCTCGCTCGCCTGGCCGGCCGCCGGAAACAGGGCCGGATCCAGCCCCAGGGCGCGCGCCAGGGCCCCAGGATCGGTAATAGCGCCCGCCAGCTCGTGCTGCCAGGTGGGGGGAGGGGCCGGCTGGCGGCCCGTTGTGGTTGCCGGTATCATTCGCGGCCCATTTTGGGGCCGGCACTGCGAGAAGGAAATGGCCAGCTACAACACCAGCGAATTCAAGTCCGGCATGAAGATATTGCTGGACGGCGAACCGTTCTCGATCGTCGAGAACGAGATGGTCAAGCCGGGCAAGGGGCAGGCCTTCAACCGCGTCAAGGTACGCAACCTCAAGTCCGGGCGCACCATTGAGCGCACCTTCAAGTCGGGCGATTCGGTGGATGCGGCCGATGTGGTCGACATGGACATGCAGTATCTCTACCAGGACGGGGAGTTCTGGATCTTCATGGTGCCGGAGAATTTCGAGCAGTACACCGCCGGCAAGGCCGCGGTGGGCGATAACGCCATCTGGCTCAAGGACGGCATCACCTGCATCGTCACGCTATGGAACAACGAGCCGCTGCAGGTGACCCCGCCGTCGCATATCGAACTGAAGATCGTCGAGACCGATCCGGGCCTGCGCGGGGACACCGCCACCGGGGGTCAGAAGCCGGCGAAGCTGGAGACCGGCGCGGTGGTGCGGGTGCCGCTGTTCATCAACGAGGGCGAGATCATCCGCGTGGATACCCGCAGCGGCGAGTACATCTCCCGCGCCAAGCAGTAGGCCTCAGGCCGTTTCGGTAGGAAAGGGCAGCACGTCGCGGATGTCCGCGGCGCCGGCCGCCAGCATCAGTACCCGGTCAAATCCCACCGCCACGCCCGAACACTCGGGCAGGCCGGCCGCCAGCGCCGCCAGCAGCCGCTCATCCAGCGGATGCCGCGGCAGCGCGCGGCGCGCGCGCTCGCTGAGGTCCGCGGCGAAGCGCGCGCGTTGTTCACCCGCGGCCGCCAGCTCCTGAAAGCCATTGGCCAGTTCCACTCCCTCCAGGTACAGCTCGAAGCGCTGCGCCGTGCGCGGATCGGCCGGATCAAGACGCGCCAGCGCCGCCTGCGAGGCCGGATAGCCATGAATGAAAGTGAGCGCTTCTCTCCCCAGCTGTGGGCCGATCACGGCGCCCATGATGAGATCCAGGATTTCATCGCGTTGCGCAGCTTCGCGGTATCCGAGGTGCTGGATCACGGCCTGAAGATCCGGCACCGATGCCTGCAGCGGATCCAGGCCCACATGGCGCTTGAAGACCTCCTGATACGACAGCCGTTCGGCGCGGCGCGCGCCCGGATGGGTGTCGCACAGCATGCCTACCAGTGCTTCCACCTCGTCCATCAGCTGCGGCAGATCAAAGCCCAGCCGATACCATTCCACCAGCGTGAATTCGCAGTTGTGAATGCGGCTGCGCTCGAAGCCGCGCGCCACGTGACAGATCTGATAGATATCCCCCGTCCCGGCCGCCAGCAGCCGCTTCATGGCGTATTCGGGCGAGGTGTGCACGAACAGCTGCCGGCCTGCGCCGGCCTGCGCGGCCACTGAGTGAATGTGAGGGTCGCTCACCGGCGCATTCACCAGCAGCGGCGTATCCACCTCCAGGACCTGCCGCGCGGCGAAGAAGGCGCGGGTGCGGGCCAGCAGCGCCGCGCGCAGCTGCAGGCGCTCGGCCGAGGCCGTGGGCCGCCAGTCCTCGGGCGTCGCCTTCATGCCGGGTCCTGAATGTCCCCGAGGGACTCACCGACGCGTACCGGCATGCCGGCGCGCAGTTGCGTTTGCCAGCGCACCCGGTCTTTGGGAAACAGCAGCACTACCGTCGAACCCATGTTGAACCAGCCCATCAGCTCCCCGCGCGCCAGCTGCGCGGCCGGACCTGCAACCGCGGGCAGATCCTCAGGCGCGCGCCGCGTCGGAGGGGTGATTTCCCCATGCCACACCGTGCTGATGCTGCCCACGAACAGCGCCCCGACCAGCACCATCGCGAAGGGATGCGGGCCCTCGTCCCAGATGCACACCACCCGCTCGTTGCGCGCGAACAGGCCCTCCACCGCCGCCGCCGTGACCGCATTCACGCTGAACAGCCTGCCCGGAACATGGCGCGTGGTGCGCAGCTGCCCGGCCCGCGGCATATGGATGCGGTGATAATTGTAAGGCGCCAGATACAAAGTCGCGAAGGCGCCCCCGGTGAACTGCGCCGTTTGCGCCGCATCGGCGGCCAACAGTGCCGCGAGGCTGAAGCTGCGGCCCTTGGCCTGCAGGATCGAGTCCTCATCGAGGTAGCCGATCTGGCTGATGGTGCCATCCACGGGGGAGCTGACCGCGCGCGGGTCCTGCGGCTGAGGACGGGCATTGGCAGCCAGTTCGCGGGTGAAGAAGGCGTTGAAGCTTTCGTAGGCCAGCGGCTGGCGCTCGCGCGCATCGCCCATGTCGGGCCTGAAGCTGCGCATGAAGGCACGGATCAGGCAGTTCTTCAAGCCGCGCCAGCGCACCCGCGCCAGCGCATGCACGAGCCGCGACAGGGTGTGCTGCGGCAGCAGGCGCTGCAGAAGAATGAAGGCGGAGTCGCGCATCGGTTACAGATCGCCGGCGGCGCGCCGCAGGTCATCGGTCAGCGATTTCACGTCATACGGGGCATTGAATACGGCCACATTGTGGCCATGGCTGTCCATCAGGAAGATCGTCGAGGAGTGGTCCATGCTGTAGTCACCGCCCGGCAGATCCACGCGCACAAAGGCCACGCCGAAATTGCGCGCCACGGTCTGCAGCATGGCCGCGGTGCCCGTCAAACCGATGAAGTCGGGGTCAAAGGCGCGCACGTACTGGGCCAGCTGGGTGGGCGTGTCGCGCGCCGGGTCCACGCTGATGAACACCACCCGCAGCCGCGGCACCACGCCGGTCTTCACCACCTGCGCCAGCTGCAGCAGCGTCACCGGACACACATCGGGGCAGCGGGTGTAGCCGAAGTAGACCAGCGTCGGGGCACCCTGCAGGCGCGCGGCGGTAAATTGCCGGTTGTTCTGGTCGGTGAGCGAGAATTCACCCGGATCGCGCGCCTGCGGTAACCATGTGCCACTTGTCAGCGCCGGCATGGAATGATCAAGTCGGTGCGCCAGCCAGAAGCCCGCCAGGGCTGCAACGAGCACTACCAGCACCATCAGGACGTGGGTCAAGCGCAGTTTCATGAACAAAGTATCCCATAAGCGCAGCCGCTCCCGGTCTTCAGCGCCTGTGACCGTGCAGGGGCTGATCGAGCGCGGCGCGCGGCGCCTGCGCCGAGCGCGGGTGTTCTTCGGCCATGGCACCGACAATGCCCGGGATGAGTCCGCGGCGCTCATCTGGCATGCCCTGGGGCTGCCCGCTCCCACGGCACGCAGCTACCGGCGCGTCACCAGCAAGGATGAGCAACGGCAGGTGCGCGAACTGATCACGCGGCGTATCCGCGAGCGCACGCCCGCGGTGTACCTGACGGGTGAGACCTGGTTCGCCGGTCTGCGGTTCAGGACCGACCCGCGGGCGCTGATTCCGCGCTCGCCGATCGCCGAGCTGATCGAGCGCGGCTTTGCACCCTGGGTCGAGCCCCGGCGGGTCCGCCGGGTATTGGACATCGGCACCGGCGGTGGCTGCATTGCCATCGCCACTGCGCGCCGGCTGCCGCACGCCCGGGTCGATGCGCTCGACATTTCGGCACCGGCCCTGGAGCTTGCGGCCCTGAACGTGCGTCGCCACCGGCTCGGGCGGCGGGTGCGGCTGCTGCAATCGGATTACTTCAGCGCCCTGGGCGCCGAGCGCTACGATATCATTGTCAGCAACCCGCCCTACGTCGGGGCGCGCGAGATGCGCTCGCTGCCCGCGGAATACCGGCATGAACCGCCTCTGGCGCTGGCCTCGGGCCGGGATGGCATGGACGCGGTACGGGCGATCCTGAAGGATGCGCGGCGGCATCTTAACCCCGGAGGCATTCTCATCGTGGAAGTCGGCAATACGCAAGTCGCGGTGCAACGCGCGTTTCCCCGTCTGCCCTTCACCTGGGTGACGTTTGAACGCGGCGGTGGCGGGGTGTTCGTACTCACCGCGCAGCAGCTTCGGGACCAAGGCAGTTAGCACCATGTCCGGAAATACCTTTGGCAGGCTCTTCACCGTGACCAGCTTTGGCGAAAGCCACGGGCCGGCCCTGGGCTGCATCGTCGATGGCTGCCCGCCGGGTCTTGAACTTACCGAGGCGGATCTGCAGCCCGATATCGACCGGCGCCGCACCGGAACCTCCAAGTTCGTCAGTCAGCGCCATGAAGCCGATGCGGTGCGCATTCTCTCCGGCGTGTTCGAAGGCCGCACCACGGGCACGCCCATCGGCCTTCTGATCGAGAACACCGATGCGCGCTCGCGCGACTACGAGAAGATCAAGGACCGCTTCCGTCCCGGGCACGCGGACTACACCTACCAGCAGAAATACGGCTTTCGTGATTATCGCGGCGGGGGGCGCTCCTCGGCGCGCGAGACGGTGATGCGGGTGGCGGCCGGGGCGATCGCGCGCAAATACCTGGCGCAGCGCCTGGGGGCGAGGATCCAGGGCTACGTGTCGCAGGTCGGGCCGCTCACGCTTGATGCGGTCAATCCCGCCTTCGCCTACGAGAATCCGTTCTTCTGCCCGGACCCGGCGCGGATCGCGGAGCTCGAGGCGTTGCTGTGGGAGGTGCGCGGTGCCGGTGATTCAGTGGGTGCGAAAATCACCGTCATCGCCAGCGGCATGCCGCCGGGGCTGGGCGAGCCGGTGTTCGAGCGGCTGGATGCCGACATCGCCGGCGCCATGATGGGCATCAACGCGGTGAAGGCCGTGGAAATCGGTGCCGGTACCCGCAGCGCCAGCCAGAAGGGCAGCGAACACCGCGATGAAATGACGCCGCAGGGCTTCCTCAGCAATCATGCCGGGGGCATTCTGGGCGGGATCTCCTCGGGTCAGGATATCGTCGCGCATCTGACGTTCAAACCGACCTCAAGCATCCAGGTTCCCGGTCGCACCATCAACCTGGCCGGCGAGCCGGTGCCGATCACGACCACCGGGCGTCATGATCCTTGCGTGGGTCTGCGGGCGGTGCCCATCGCCGAGGCGATGCTGGCCATCGTGTTGATGGATCATTACCTGCGGCATCGCGGGCAGAACATGGACGTGAAGTCGGCCACTCCGGTCATCTGAAGTGGCGCACTTCAATCAGGGGCGCACATGAGCGGCAGAGCAGGGGGCGAGGGCTTCAATGTGGCGGTGGTGGGCGCCACCGGGCTGGTCGGCGAGACCATGATCGAGGTGCTCGAGGAGCGCAATTTTCCGGTCCGGCAGCTGTTCGCGCTCGCCAGCGAGCGCTCGCTGGGCAAATCAGTGAGCTTTCGCGGCAAGCGCCATGCGGTCGGTAATCTTGCCGACTTCGATTTCAGCCAGGTGGACATCGGCTTGTTTTCCCCGGGCGGGGAAGTGTCGCGTGAGTACGCACCCAAAGCCGCCGCGGCCGGCTGCGTGGTGATCGACAACACTTCGGAATTTCGCTATCTGGAGGAGGTGCCGCTGGTGGTGCCGGAGGTGAACGCCGCGGCCATCGCGCAGTACACCAACCGCGGCATCATCGCCAATCCGAACTGTTCGACCATCCAGATGGTGGTGGTGCTCAAGCCGCTGCACGATGTAGCCGGCATTGCGCATATCAATGTCGCCACCTATCAGTCGGTCTCGGGCGCCGGCCGCGAGGCCATCGGCGAACTGGCCACGCAATCGGCCGCCCTGCTCAGCGGTCAGGGCCCGGTGAAACCCGGTGTGATACCCGCGCAGATCGCCTTCAACTGTGTGCCGCAGATCGACCGCTTCGAGGACAACGGCTACACCCGTGAAGAGATGAAGATGGTGTGGGAAACGCGCAAGATCCTCGGCTCACCGGACATTCTGGTGAATCCGACCGCGGTGCGCGTGCCGGTGTTTTACGGGCACTCCGAGGCGGTGCACCTGACCACTCATCGCAAACTGACCGCTGCTGCAGCGCGGGAACTGCTGCGCAAGGCCCCGGGAGTGACGGTGATGGACGAGCGGCGTCCCGGGGGGTACCCCACGGCAGCCGTCGAGGCAGCGAACCGCGACACAGTTTATGTGGGGCGCATCAGGGATGATATGTCGTCAGAGCGTGGGCTTGACCTATGGATAGTCGCAGACAATGTTCGCAAAGGAGCGGCTACGAACAGCGTTCAGATCGCCGAGATTTTGGCGCGCGACTATTTATAAGTTATATTGCCGTCCGTAGTGTGGATT
>DATHMK010000070.1:0-5545 GCA_035487155.1 Steroidobacteraceae bacterium | reverse complement strand
GGTGGATCAGGAATTCACCATGCTCTTCAGGCTCTTCAGCGGCAGCACGCGCACTTTCTTGCTCGCGGGCTTCGCCTTGAACGTCATCTTCTCGCCAGTGAACGGATTCACGCCCTCACGCGCCTTCGTGGCGGGCTTCTTCACGACCTTCAGCTTCAGAAGGCCCGGCAGTGTGAACAGGCCGTTGCTGCGCAGGCTCTTCTTGATCACGCCACTCAGAGAATCGAACACGCCACTGACCTGCTTGCGCGACAGTGAAGTGTCCTTGGAAATCTGAGTCAGGATCTCCGACTTGGTCGGTGCGCCACCCTTTTTCGCCATGTTTTGCTACTCCTCCAACGTTGTAACCCAAGCGCGCGGACCGCACCGCGCATAACGAATCGCGCCGAAAAATATCACATGGGGACACATTCGCAAGCTATTTCTGCTGTGCTGCTGCGCTTGAAGTGCCTTTTTTTTCAGCGTTTGCGTGTGCACGCAGATTGTGCGTGGGTGCGTCGCGGGCGCGCGCAGCGGTCATCGCATTGACTGGTGCTGCGTCAGCACCACGCTGCAAGTGGCTGTTTTCCTCGGACTTACGTGGGCACGCGGCGAGCGCTCAGCGCAACAGGATCAGCAGCGCCTGGATCAGCAGCCCAGCCCACAGCGGCGACAGGTCAAGGCCTGCGATCGGCGGAATGATACGCCGTATGGGCTGCAATATCGGCTCGCACAGGCTGGTCAGCAGCGGCTGCATGGGCGAGTAGCTGCCCTGCGCGATGAGGCTCATCAGCGCATAGAGGAAAATGGCGTAAAAATACAACCACAGCACCGAGGTCGCGAGCAGCAGCGCCGCGGCCCGCAACAGCAGCACCGGCGGCGGGACGCCGAAGCCGCGCACCATGCTCATGAGCACCACGTCGGCCAGGGTCACGATGAGCACCGTGACCACCGAGGCGGTGTCGATCTTGTTGATGGGCGGCAGCACGCGACGCAGCGGCATGATCAGCGGATTGGTGATCTTGACCACCGCCTGTGCGATCGGATTGCGGAAGTCCGCCCGCGACCATTGCATGAGCAGCCGCAGCAGCGCCACGTACAGCGCCAGGGTGAGCACCGAGTCGACCAGAAAATAAAGCGCGTTCATGTCGAGGAGGTTCCAAACTGGTCCGCCAGCTCGCGGCTGCGCCGCGTGGCGGCCTCGAGGGCGCGTCCCACGGTGCCGGCGAAGTCGGCCGCGGTGAAGACCCCGAGCGCCGCCTCGGTGGTGCCGCCCTTGGAGGTCACCTCCTGGCGCAGGCGGGCGAGATCACCGTCCGAGGCAGCGGCCAATGCCCCGGCGCCGTGCAGGGTGCCGACCGCGAGTCTGCGGGCCGCCTCGGGCGCCAGGCCCTGGGCGATGGCCGCCTGCATCATCAGTTCGGCCAGCAGAAAGAAGTAGGCGGGGCCGCTGCCGGACAGGGCCGTGACGGCATCAAGGTCGGCCTCGCGTGCCACCCACACGGTCTGTCCCGCCGCCTGCAACGCCTGTTCAGCCAGGCTGCGCTCCGCCTCGGTCAACCCGGGCGCGGCATGCAGGCCGCTGACTCCGGCGCCGATCAGGGCGGCGCGGTTGGGCATGGCGCGCACGATGGGCACGCCCGCCCCCACCCAGGCACTCAGCGCCGCGATGCGGATGCCGGCCGCGACCGACAGCAGCACCGGGCGCGCGCCTTGCAGCGGCGCTGCCAGCGGCTGCAGGACCTTGGCGGCTTCCTGCGGTTTGACGGCCAGGATGATCAGTGCACAGCCCTGGATGGCGCGCCGGTTGTCGGCGCTGGCCTGCACCTTGAAGTCGCGCAGCAGCTGCTCGCGGGCGGTCTCGAAAGGTTCACCGACACTGATCAGTGAGGCTGGGGTGCCGCGCGCAATGAGACCGCCGATGAGGGCGCGCGCAATGTTGCCGCCGCCCAGAAAGCCGATACGAAGTGACTTCATCGCGAGGATTGTATATGGCTGGGGCTTGGCCGCGCCACGCGCGGACCGAATAGATCGGTGCCGACGCGCACCAGCGTTGCACCTTCGTGGATCGCCGCTTCAAGATCACCGCTCATGCCCATCGACAGCGTGTCGAGGCCCGCACCGTCAGCGTTCACGCTCTCAAACACCTGCCGCAACTGGTGCAGCCAATGACGCTGGCGCACCGGATCCTGCTCCGGCGGCGGCAGGCACATCAGCCCGCGCAGTTTCAGGCGCGGCAGCTGCGCGATGTCGCGCAGCAGCTGCGGCACGAGGGCCGGATCGGCACCGCCCTTGCTGCCTTCGCCGCCTATATGCACCTGCACGCAAACGTTCAGGGCCGGCGCGTGATAGGGGCGCTGCTCGCAAAGCCGCTCGGCGATGCGCAGCCGGTCGATGCCATGCACCCAGGCGAAGTTCTCGGCCACGGCGCGGGTCTTGTTGGTCTGCAATGCACCGATGAAGTGCCAGATGGGCGTCGGATCCTGCGCCAGAGCGGCCATCTTGGGCAGGGCATCCTGGACGTAACTTTCCCCGAAATCGCGCAGTCCGGCCGCCAGGGCGGCGGTGAGAACCGCGGCGGACTGCCCCTTGCTGGCGCCCACAAGTGTGATCTGGTCCACACTCCGGCCGCATTGTGCTGCGGCAGCGCCGATCCGCGCCCGCACCCGCGCCAGATTCCCGGCGACGTACTGCGTGGCGAGCGAATTCTGTGGATCTATTAACATATGGGCTGGCCGACCCCTCCGCTATACTCGAAGTTGAATCGCGCTTGCCGTCCCTCGAGGAATTTCAATGGCCGTAGACATTGCGCAGCTGCTAGCGTTCGCGGTGAAGAACAGCGCTTCGGACCTGCACCTGTCCGCCGGTGTACCGCCGATGATCCGTGTCGATGGCGACATGAAGCGTATCAACATGCCGGCACTTGCCCACAAGGAAGTGCACAGCATGGTGTACGACATCATGAACGACAAGCAGCGCAAGGCGTATGAGGAGTTCTTCGAAACCGACTTCTCCTTCGAGATTCCAAAACTGGCGCGCTTCCGCGTCAACGCCTTCAACCAGAACCGCGGGGCCGGCGCCGTCTTCCGCACCATTCCGTCGCTGATCCTGAGCCTCGACGACCTGAACTGTCCGAAGATCTTCCGCGACCTGTGCATGCTGCCGCGCGGCCTGGTGCTGGTGACCGGACCGACCGGCTCGGGCAAGTCCACGACACTTGCGGCCATGATCAACCACGTCAACGACAACCGCCCGGATCACATCATCACCATCGAGGATCCGATCGAGTTCGTCCACGACTCCAAACGCTGCCTGATCAACCAGCGTGAAGTGCACCGCGACACCCTGGGCTTCTCCGAAGCACTGCGCTCAGCGCTGCGCGAGGATCCTGACGTGGTCCTGGTCGGTGAAATGCGCGACCTGGAGACCATCCGCCTGGCGTTGTCGGCCGCCGAGACCGGACACCTAGTGTTCGGCACCCTGCATACCAGTTCGGCGGCGAAGACCATCGACCGCATCGTTGACGTATTTCCCGCCGCCGAGAAGGAAATGGTGCGCTCCATGCTCTCCGAGAGCCTGCGGGCGGTCATCTCCCAGACCCTCCTGAAGAAGAATGGCGGGGGCCGCATCGCGGCCCACGAAATCATGATCGGCACTCCGGCGATCCGCAATCTGATCCGCGAGGGCAAGATCGCCCAGATGTTCTCGGCCATCCAGACCGGCCAGGCCATGGGCATGCAGACCCTGGATCAGTGCCTGACCGAGATGGTCTCGAAGGGCCTGGTCAGCAAGGAAGAGGCGCGCTACAAGGCCTCCAACAAGGACGCGCTGTAGGCCATGGATCGCGATCAAGCCATCAAGCTGATGCAGGACCTGCTGCGCCGCGTCACGGAGAAAAAGGCGTCCGACCTGTTCATCACGGCGGGCTTTCCGCCGGCGATCAAGGTCGACGGCGAGGTGCGGCCGCAGAGCGATCGGGCGCTGACCGCCGAGCAATCGGCAATCCTGGTGCGCGCCATCATGAATGACCGGCAGACCAAGGAGTTCGACGCCAGCAAGGAGTGCAACTTCGCCATCTCCCCGCCGGGCATCGGCCGCTTTCGCGTCAGTGCCTTCGTGCAGCAGGGCGCCACCGGCGCCGTGGTGCGCCTGATCAACGCCAAGATCCCCAGCTTCGAGGAGCTGGACCTGCCGGTAATATTGAAAGAAGTCGCGATGACCAAGCGCGGCCTGGTGATGATCGTCGGTGGCACCGGTTCGGGCAAGTCGACCTCGCTCGCCGCCATGATCGGTCATCGCAACGAAAACACCCGGCATCACATTGTCACGATCGAGGATCCGGTCGAGTACGTCCATCACCACAAGGGCTGCGTGATCACGCACCGCGAGGTCGGAGTGGACACCGAGTCCTGGCATGCGGCGCTGAAGAACACCCTGCGCCAGGCCCCGGATGTCATCCTCATCGGCGAGGTCCGGGACCGCGAGACCATGGAATACGCCATCCAGTTCGCCGAAACCGGCCACCTGGTGCTGGCCACCCTGCACGCCAACAGTGCCAACCAGGCGCTGGACCGCATCATCAACTTCTTCCCGGACGAGCGGCGTGAACAGCTGCTCATGGACCTGTCGCTCAATACCCGCGCCTTCGTGTCGCAGCGACTGATTCCGCGCGAGTCCGGTGGCGGCCGCATCGCCGCCACCGAAATCATGCTCAACTCGCCGCTGATCCAGGACCTGATCTTCAAGGGCGAAGTGGCCAAGATCAAGGAAGTCATGGGGCGCTCCACGCGCCTCGGGATGCGCACCTTCGACCAGTCCTTGTACGAGCTCTACGAGAGTGGCTACATTTCCTACGAAGATGCACTGCGCAATGCCGACTCCAAGAACGAGTTGCGCCTGCGCATCAAGCTGGAAAGCCGCCGTGAGCACGTGGATGCCGGCGACGGCGGCCTGTCGCTGACCGAGGAACCCGACGAGGGCAAGAGCCTGTGAACGCAGCCAGCGACGATTTGCTTCCGGAGGCAGACGCTCCGGAGGTGCGTGCCGCCCAGGGCCCCGCCGGCGCCGAGTCGCCCGCGCAGACCGTTCTCAATACCAAGCCGTTGTTCAAGCTGATGGTGGAGAAGAAGGCCTCGGACCTGTTCTTCACCGCCAATGCACCCATCAAGATCAAGATCGAAGGCCAGATCTTCCCGGTCAACAAGAATGTGCTGACCCCGGAGGTGGTGCGCCAGACCGCCCTGGGACTGATGAACCAGGACCAGCGCGAGCGTTTCCAGTCCGAACTGGAGATCGATTTCGCCATCTCCCGCCCCGGGCTGGGACGCTTTCGCGTCAACGTCTTCATGCAGCGCGGCTATCCGGCCGTGGTGCTGCGCTATATCACGGCCGATATGCCGCGCCTGGAATCCCTGAACCTGCCCGACGTGATGCGCGATCTCATCATGCTCAAACGCGGGCTGGTGCTGGTGGTGGGGGCAACCGGGTCGGGCAAGTCCACCACCATCGCGGCGATGATCAACCATCGCAACGAGGGCTCCTCGGATCACATCGTGACCATCGAGGA
>DATHMK010000069.1:0-31237 GCA_035487155.1 Steroidobacteraceae bacterium | reverse complement strand
TGGACGCCCCTGGACACTACTCGATATTTTGCACCTGCTCACGTAACTGCTCGATCAGCACTTTCATGTCGACACCGGCGCGCGTGGTTTCCAGATCCTGAGACTTGGATGACAGCGTGTTCGCTTCGCGATTCAGTTCCTGCATCAGAAAATCCAGGCGCCGGCCGGCAGGTTCGCTGCCGGCGATGATGCGGCGGATCTCCTCCACATGCGAGCCGAGGCGATCGAGCTCCTCATCGACATCCAGTCTCTGCAGCATCAGCGCCAGTTCCTGTTCCAGGCGCTCCTGATCCACCTCGGCTTTCAGTTCAGCCAGACGCTCATCCAGGCGGGCGCGGATGCGGCTGCGGACCTCGGGTAGCCGCACCCGAACCTGTGCCACCAGGTTCACAAGTCCCGCGCAGCGCTGCTCGATGAGTTCGCCCAGCCGCGCGCCTTCGCGCGAACGCGCCAGCGCCAGATCCTCGATGGTGGCGATGGCCAGGGCGCGTGCCGCGGCCAAGAGATCCTCGGTGCCGGTGTCGGTGTCGCGTATCACGCCCGGCCAGCGCAGGGCATCCAGGGCATCGAGGCTGACCGGCGTCGAGCCGGCGAGGCTGGCCACTTCACGGACCCTTGCCAGGAGGGCGTCCAGGGCGCCTCGGTCCAGATCCAGCGCATGGGCGGCGGCGTCGGTGCGCCGATAGGTGAAGGTGCAGTCGACCTTGCCGCGTTTCAGGCCGCGCCCGAACTGCTGGCGGATCTCAGGGTCCAGGCTGCGCAGTTCCTCGGGCAGCCGCAGGCTTGACTCGAGGAAGCGGTGGTTGACGCTGCGCAGTTCGCAGATGAGTGAACCCCAGGGCCCGGAGGTTTCGCGACGCGCGAAGCCGGTCATGCTCGCAATCATGTTGGTCCAGATGAGACTTAAGCTGGTTGTCGTCTTACAGGAGGCCGCGCGATCGCGTCTGATGCCCCCAGCGATCCGCGTGATATAAGATTCGCGGCAGTGTAACAGACAGACAGAACATTCCTTGCAGGTTGAATACGCTGATTTGAGCCTTCTGGGCGGTCGGGAGGAGAACCAGGACCGGGTGTCGGTGGCCGTCGCCGAGCATTCCGCATTGCTGGTCGTGGTGGACGGCATGGGTGGCCACGCCGAAGGGGCACGCGCCGCCGAGGTGACTCTCAAGACCCTGCTTGAGGCTTTCTGGCACACCCCTCAGCCACTTTTCGATCCGCTGGGTTTCCTGCACCTGACCTTGGGAAGGGCGCATGAGGAGGTGGTGCGCATTGGCCTGCACCTGCCTCTGGAGCAGCGGCCCCGAGCGACCTGTGCCGTATGCCTGGTGCAGCAAAGTTCGGCCTACTGGGCCCATGTGGGTGACAGCCGTATCTACCTGCTGCGCCAGGGCGCCGTGGCGGCGCGGACCCGTGACCACAGTCATGTGGAGCTGCTGCTGCGCGAGGGTCTGATCACCCCTGATCAGGCGCACAATCATCCCATGCGCAACTACGTGGAGTGCTGTCTGGGGGGGGACCCGGTGCTGCCTGACATGACCCTGGGGCAGCGTCGGGTATTGCAGCGCGACGATGTGCTGTTCGTGTGCACCGATGGCGTGTGGGGTTGCCTGCGAGACAGCGAAATCGCCACCGCCCTCACCATGGCCGGCATCCCCTCGCGCGACCAGCTTGCTGCGCTGTGCCGCACTGCCGTGGCCGCCGCCGGACCCAACAGCGATAACACCTCGGGCGCCGTGCTGCGCTGGCGCAGCCAGTGACCGTGCGGCCCAGCGGTCGTGTGGCCGATGAGCTGCGGCCCATCAGCTTCGAGAGCGGTTTCACGAGGCATGCGGAAGGCTCGGTCCTGGTGCGCTTCGGCGACACTCACGTGCTGTGCACCGCCAGCGTCGAGGAGACGATCCCACCCTTCCTGCGTGGCAAGGGCCAGGGCTGGGTCACCGCCGAGTACGGCATGCTGCCGCGCTCCACGCATACCCGCCAGGCCCGCGAGGCGGCCCGTGGCAAGCAAAGCGGCCGCACCCAGGAGATCCAGCGTCTCATCGGCCGCTCGCTGCGCGCCATCGTGGATCTGAAAGCCCTCGGCGAGCGCACCATCACGCTGGACTGCGATGTGATCCAGGCCGACGGCGGTACGCGCACGGCGGCGATCACCGGTGGCTATGTCGCGCTGGCGCAGGCGTGCGCGGCGCTGCAGGTCCGCGGCGCCCTGACCCGCAGTCCCCTGCATGGGCAGATCGCCGCGATATCGGTGGGCGTCTTCGCCGGCGCGCCGGTGCTGGACCTGGACTATGCCGAGGATTCGCAGGCCGAGACTGACATGAACGTCGTCATGAACAGTGGCGGCGCCTTCGTGGAAATCCAGGGAACGGCCGAAGGCCATGCCTTTCGCAGGCATGAACTCGACGCGCTGCTGGACCTGGCGACGGCGGGCCTCTCGAGCATCTTCGCGCTGCAGTCGCAGGCCCTCGCGGCGCTGGCTTGAGGCATGAAGGCCGTGCTCGCCAGCGGCAACCCGGGCAAGGTCCGGGAGTTCTCGGCACTGCTGGCTGCCCGCGACATCGAAGTGCTGCCGCAGAGCCTCTTCGGGATTGTCACGCCGGAGGAGACCGGCAGCACCTATCTGGAAAATGCGCTGCTCAAGGCGCGGCATGCCGCAAGCTCGGGGCTGGCGGCGCTCGCCGATGATTCGGGTATCGAGGTGGATGCACTGAATGGCCGCCCGGGTGTGCGCTCGGCGCGCTACGCCGGTGAGCAGGCCAGCGATGCCGACAACCTGGCCTTGCTGCTGCGTGAACTGGCGGGCGTGCCCCAAGAGCGTCGCACCGCCCGTTATCACTGCGTGCTGGTTTTCGTGCGCGATGCCGCGGACCTGCAGCCCATCGTCGCCACCGGCATCTGGCAGGGCCGGGTGCTCACGGCCCCGCGCGGCAGCGGGGGCTTCGGTTACGACTCGATCTTTCAACCTGATGGCAGCGAGCTGTCGGCCGCGCAATTGCCGGCCGCCCGGAAAAATGTCCTGAGTCACCGTGCGCAGGCGCTGCGCGCGCTGCTGGCCGCATTGCCGTGAGTGTGCGGCTGCCGCCGTTGTCGCTGTACCTGCACTTTCCCTGGTGCGTTCGCAAATGTCCCTACTGCGACTTCAACTCCTACACCCTCAACGGCTCGCTGCCGGAAGCTGAATACCTGCAGGCCTTGTTGCGCGACCTGCGCGAACAGGCCGCCTTGCCGCAGGTGGCGGGCAGGCCTTTGACCAGCATCTTCATGGGGGGTGGTACGCCCAGCCTGTTCTCCCCTGCGGCCATCGGGCGGGTGCTGGAGGAGGCGCGCGCGCTCATCGGTTTTGCGCCTGACATCGAGATCACCCTGGAGGCCAATCCCGGCACCATCGAGCGTGGCCGCTTCGCCGAATATTCGGCCGCGGGCGTGAACCGGGTGTCCCTGGGCGCGCAGAGTTTCGGCGCGCAGCAGCTCCAGGAGCTGGGTCGGATCCACTCGGCAGCCGAAACCATACGGGCCGCCGAGGAGCTGCACGCCGCGGGCGTCGGCAACTTCAACCTGGATCTCATGTACGGCCTGCCACGGCAGGACGTGGCCGGCGCCCGCTCGGATCTGCGCCAGGCGCTGGCGCTGGGGCCGGCTCATATTTCGCACTATCACCTCACCATGGAGCCCGGCACGGTATTCGGGGCGCAGCCGCCGGCGCTGCCCGGTGAAGACAGCATCGAGTTGATGCTGGAGGAATGCGCTCAGGAACTCGCCGACGCAGGGTTCGGCCACTACGAAGTGTCGGCCTATGCCCATGAGGGGCGTCAGTGCCGCCACAATCTCAATTACTGGACCTTCGGCGACTACCTGGGTGTGGGCGCCGGCGCCCATGGCAAGCTCACCGATGTGGCCGCCGGCGCGATCGTGCGCACCACGCACACCCGAGAACCACGGCGCTACCAGGCAGGGACGGCCCTGGTGCTGCGAACCGTCAACGCTGCTGAGCTACCGTTCGAGTTCATGATGAACGCCCTGCGGCTGACGGCGGGCTTTGACGCGGCGCTTTTCGAGGGGCGCACGGGCTTGAGGTTCGAGCAGGTGGTCCCCACCTTGCTAAAGCAGCAGTCTCGAGGCCTGCTGGCCCGCATCGATGGACGCTGGGTCCCGAGCTTGACCGGTCAGCGGTTTTTGAATGATTTGCTGCTGGAGTTCCTTCCGGACTCGCCTGCGACCGCAGATCCAGCACTGTCAAGACCGAAAGTGGTCTGATTTGGGTCGGGGCGTTCGTTATACACAGGGTTGCCGGGGCACTTTGGTAAATGAGCAGATTACGTGCAATATCACCCAATCTGCTCGATATGATGCCAGTAACCTATTGAATTGTAAGGCCTAAACTAGGTGTACAATGTTTAACCAAGGTCACAAAAGTGCAATTTCACCCGAATGTTGAGGCTCTGCGAGAGCGACAGTCCACAGATTTATCCACAGGTTCTGTGGATAAGGAATGGGCTCGCACTGCACCAGATGAACCTTGTTCTTGTCAGTCGCCGGCTTTCCATGACGCCAAGGGCACGGGCCCCTTGAGCATCGATGGATTCGCCGCTAAACTCGCCCGCCCTTTTGCCCATGCCCGTCCAATCCGGGAGTTAGTTATGAAAGAAGCAGGTCATCCCGAGTACAAAGAGATCAACGTGAACTGCACTTGCGGGAACTCCTTCAAGACCGGTTCGACGCTGGGCCATGACCTCCAGGTGGAAGTTTGTGCCGCCTGCCATCCGTTCTACACGGGTAAGCAGAAGATCGTCGATACCGCCGGTCGCGTGGACAAGTTCCGCAAGAAATACGGCGCCGGCGCCACCGCCCGCTGAGCCCTGTGCGGCTGCCCTTGAGCGGGCCCTGCGTGGGCCTGATCCGGGCAGCCCCATCACGCTGATTGCACTGTGCTGCAGCCTCTTCAAGAGGAGCATCACGCGCACCTGTTCGGAATTTAATTCGCGCTGCCTTGATTCCGCCAGCGGACCATGTAACGCTGAAGCTGGGCTTGCGTGAATCCCCCGCGCCAGCATTCTGTGGAAGCTGCAACAACATGAATGAGAGCAAGCTCGAGCTCATCGATCGCGCCAGTGGCAAAAAGGCGGAGCTGACAGTACGTCCCGGAACCGTGGGCCCCAGCGTCGTCGACGTGGCGCCGCTGAACAAGGAATTTGGCGCCTTTACCTTCGATCCTGGCTACGGGCTGACCGCGGCCTGCGAAAGCAAGATCACCTACATCGACGGGGACGCCGGCGTCCTGCTGCACCGTGGCTACCCGGTCGAACAGCTGGCCGCGCAGAGCTCATTCACCGAAGTCAGCTACCTGCTGCTGTACGGGGAGCTGCCGACCAAGAGCCAGCTGGATGAGTTCACGCTCAGCATCCGTCATCACACGATGATCAACGAGTCGCTGTTGCGCTTCTTCAATGGTTTTCACCACAACGCCCACCCCATGGCCATGGTGTCGGCGGTCGTGGCGTCGCTGTCGGCGTTCTATCACGACACGATGGACATCCATAATCCGCGGCACCGCGAGATCTTCGCGCATCGCATTATCGCCAAGATCCCGACCATCGCGGCGGCGGCCCACAAGCACTCCCTGGGCCAGCCCTTCATCTATCCGCGCAATGACCTGGACTACTGCAGCAACCTGCTGCACATGTTCTTTGCCGTGCCCTGCGAGCCTTATGAGGTGGATCCGGTGGCGGCCCAGGCGCTGGACCTGCTGTTCATACTGCATGCCGATCACGAGCAGAACGCCAGCACCTCCACGGTGCGACTGGCGGGCAGCACCGGCGCCAATCCCTATGCGGCGATTTCCGCCGGCGTCTCGGCGCTATGGGGTCCGGCCCATGGCGGTGCGAATGAGGCGGTGCTGGCGATGCTCGAACAGATCGGCACCGTGGACAATATTCCGAAGTACCTGGCGATGGCCAAGGATAAGTCCAGCCATTTCCGGCTCATGGGCTTCGGCCACCGGGTCTACAAGAACTTCGATCCGCGCGCCAAGATCATCCGTGAGATGTGCCACAAGGTCCTCTCCAGGCTGGGCAGCCAGGACAATCCGCTGTTCGAGCTGGCGCTGCGCCTGGAGGAAGTGGCGCTGAAGGATGAGTACTTCGTGGCGCGCAAGCTGTACCCGAACGTCGATTTTTACTCGGGCATGATCTACAGCGCCCTGGGGATTCCGCGTTCCATGTTCACGGTCATGTTCGCGATCGCCCGCACCGTGGGCTGGGTGGCGCATTGGCAGGAAATGATCGCCGACCCGAGCATGCGCATCGGTCGCCCACGACAGCTGTACACGGGCTCACCGCAGCGCGATTACGCCGCCATCGGCACCCGCAAAGGCTGATTCAGTCCGCGGCCAGCAGGGCCTCGAGGTCCGCCACGTCCGCGCGGCGCATGGGCCGGCCGTCGACCGGACTCACCGGCGCCTGGCGAATTCCATCGGTGGGGAAAACCGTCGCCTCGATCGACTGATCATCGACCTCGAAGCGCACCCCGGGATATTCCAGAACCCGCTCCGCGTTCATCTTCACGCGCCGGGCGGTGACTTCATGGCGTATGCCATGGTCCATCAGCCACAGGGTCACCGACTCCGGGCGTTCGGCGAACAGGTGCAGCTGTACCTCCGAGTGTTCGGTCGCCGTGCCGCTGAGAACCGCTCCCACCAGGCGCGGCTCGAAACCCGACAGGCGCTGCATGGCATGCAGCGCCGCGCTGCGCTGGGCATGCAGGGTTTCAGTGTGGGAATCGCCCCCGAACAGGCGCTGGTATTCGGCCAGGGCGGTCTCGATCTCGGTGTTCTTAGGCAGCACCGCGCCATCGGTGACCCCGAAGCGCTCGGCCGCCTTGCGCTTGGCGACCAGGAAGTCGCGGATGCCATGTTCGGCCATGACCCGCGCGGCTTCCTGGGCGAGCGCGCGTCGCAGATGTTCAGCGCGAACGCTCAATCGTTTTGGCATGTTCCAATCATCTTGCCCGGCGGGCGGAAAATCAAACCCGAAATCGCGCCGAAAACTAGAACAGCGATTCAGAACCCGCGGCGGTCTGCTGGCTTTGCGTATTGACCGGTGCGCCGCTGGCCGGCAGGTGATTGACCATGAAGGTCTCGAGCATGCCGTCGGGATTTTCGGCGCTCACCAGCGCACCGGTCTGCGGTGACACCCGCAGCTGCACCAGGCCGTCCGGCATCGGCAGTTTCTCCTGCGGCACATCCTTGAGCGCTTCACGCATGTAGCGGATCCAGATCGGCAGGGCGGTGCGCGCGCCCTCCTCGGTTTCTCCAAGCGGGCGTTCCTGGTCGAAGCCGACCCACACCGTGGTGACGAGTTTGGTATTGAAGCCGTTGAACCAGGCGTCCTTGGAGTCATCGGTGGTGCCGGTCTTGCCGGCCAGGTCGGTGCGCCCCAACACCATGGCGCGGGCCCCGGTGCCGTGGCGGATCACATCGGCCATCATGTCCGTGATGATGTAGTCGTTCTGCGGACTGATGACGCGCGGCGCGAGCTGCTGGGTCGTCAGCGGACCCACGCCGCCGCGGATCGCGTCGGCGGCGTCGAGGGTCGACTCGGAAGCATCCCTGATCGGTACCGTCGAGAGATCGGCGGTCTGCTCGCATTGCAGACAGGCGACCGGCGCATTGGCCTGCCAGATCACCTTGCCTGAGACATCCTCGATGCGGTCGATGTAGTAGGGCGAGACGCGAAAGCCACCATTGGCGAAGGTCGCATAGGCGCCGGCGAGATCGATCGGAGCCACCTGCATGGTGCCCAGCGCGAGCGTGAAATTCCTGGGCAGCGAGTCCTTGTCGAAGCCGAAGCGCGTCGCATAATTGATGGCGTAATCGACACCGACCTCGCGCAGCAGGCGCACCGAGACCAGGTTCAGCGATTTGGCCAGCGCTTCACGCAGCCGCGTCGGACCGTTGAAGCCGCCGTGGGAGTTCTTCGGACGCCAGGCGGTCTCCATGCCGCTGCCTTCGATCACGATCGGCGCATCCGGCAGCACCGAAGCGGCCGTGAAGCCGTCCTCCAGCGCCCCTGAGTACAGGAAGGGCTTGAACCCCGAGCCCGGCTGGCGCTTCGCCTGCACGGCGCGGTTGTACTTGTTGCTGAAGTAATCGAATCCGCCCACCAGCGCGGAGACGCTGCCATCGATGGGATCCAGCGATACCAGCGCCGCCTGTGCCTCCGGGATCTGCACCAGCTGCGCCGCATGCTTGCCGTCGGTGTAGATATAGATCACATCCCCGCGCGCCAGGATTTCGCCGGCGCTCTTGGGCGCCGGACCGATGCGCTCGTTGTCCAGTTGCTTGTGCGCCCAGGCCAGCCCGTCCCAGTTGATCTGCTGGAAGCCATAGTCCTTGGCGTACACCTTGGCCGACTGGTCCCCGACCTCGGTGACCACCGATGGGATGAGCGGACCGACCGGTGAATATTCATCCAGCAGGTCTTCAAGATCGGAGCTGTCGGCGCCCGCGGGCACCTCCACGCGCGCGGTCGCGCCGCGCCAGCCATAGCGGCGGTCGTATTCGATCAGGCCCAGCCGCACCGCCCGGTTGGCGGCGGTCTGCAGGCGGCTGTCGATGGTGGTGTAGACCCGGTAGCCGGTGGTCTCAGCCTTCGGGCCGAAGCGCTTGCGCACTTCCTGGCGCGCCATCTCGGCCACGTATTGGGCATCCACGTCGTACAGCGGGGCATGCGTGCGCGCTTCGACCGGCTCGGCATTGGCCGTCGCGGCGGTATTGGCATCGATGTAGCCCAGGTCCTTCATGCGCCGCAGCACATAGGTGCGGCGTGCCTTGGCGAACTGCGGATTGACGATGGGGTTGTAGCGCGAGGGCAGCTGCACGATGCCGGCGAGGGTGGCCGCCTGGGCGACGCTGAGCTGGTCCAGTGACTTGCCGTAGAAGGTCTCGGCCGCGGCCGCCACCCCATAGGCACGCTCGCCGAAGAACACCACGTTCAGGTACAGCGCGAAGATCTCCTGCTTGGAGAACTCGTGCTCCATGCGATAGGTGAGGAAGGCCTCCTCGAGCTTGCGCCGCCAGGTCTTGTCCAGGGTCAGGAACAGCTGCCGCGCCGCCTGCTGGGTGATGGTGCTCGCACCCTGGGCGCGATCCCCTGAGATCACATCCACCAGCACCGCCCGCAGCACCCCCTGATAGTCGATTCCATGGTGCTGGAAAAAGCGGTCGTCCTCGGCGGCGAGGAAGGCGTGCTTGACCAGATCGGGGATCTGCTCCCAGGTCACCGGCAGGCGGCGCTGCTCCCCGATCTGCGCGATCAGGTCACCGTCGCGGGTATACACGCGCAGCGGTACCTGCATTTCCACATTGCGCATTGCATCAACCGAGGGCAGGGAGGGCTCCAGGTAGACATAACAGCCCGCCAGGCCGATGGCGCCGATAAGTGTGATCAGGATCACACCGCCCACCGCTGCAATCAGGACAGAGAGGTAGTTTCGTTTCACAGAACGTGACTGTATCCGCTTGATAAGGTTTCGGCTGCTATGCATAGTAGCGGCCGACTTAAGGGCAAACTCACCGAAAGGTGGGGACGCAAAGCTTCCGGTCTAAGGGTGCGAGTACCTAGGACAGCGGGGCTGCCGGCTGAGACGCTAAACCAAGCCATTGCCATGATCCTCGCATGGCAGGCCCGCTCCAGCCGCAGTCTTCCGCTCCCCTCGCCCATAGATACGTGGAGCCTAGTCTCCCCAAAATCAGATTGGACCATACGCAATCGAAAATGTTGGGCGTGACGGGATTGTGCAAGTGTGACGCCGGCAACAGTTCCCGGTCCCGCGCTGCCACATCATGGGCTTACGGGGCGGTTCTGAAGCGTTCCCAATTTCTATTTAACTTTTTCCTGTTATATAGTGGCCTACGAAATGATCCTGCGCGGGCGCTTTCGGCTGTAACTTACTGATAAGGAAACAAAATGTTCCTGCTACAGGGTAAGTATCGGCCGCTCGTCGGTCTTGACATAACAACGTCTTCGATCAAATTAATCGAGCTGTCGATGGCGGGCGGACAATATCGGGTGGAGGCCTACGCCGCCGAACCCACCCCCCAGAATGCCGTGAACGAGCAGACCATCGTCGACGCCGAGGCCGTCGGCGAGGCCGTGAAGCGCTGCATCAAGCGCTCCGGAACCCGCAGCCGCGAGGTGGCCATTGCCATCAATGGCGATGCCGCCATCACCAAGGTGATCCAGATGCCACGCAGCCTGCGCACCGCGGACTTGGAAGCGCAGGTGGAGATGCAGGCCGACCAGTACATCCCCTTTCCGATGGACGAGGTCAGCTACGATTTCGAGGTGCTCGGCCCGTCGGAGAAGGAGACCGAGACCAATGACGTGCTGCTGGTGGCCACCCGCACCGAAAACGTCGAGCAGCGCCAGGCCGCGATCAATGCGGCGGGACTCACCGCCAAGATCGTCGACGTGGAGGCCTTTGCGCTGGAGAACGCCTGCAAACTGATGACCCATCAGATGCCCGACGGCGGCATCGATCGCTCGATCGCGGTGGTCGACTTCGGCGCCACCAGCACCACCTTCAGCGTGCTGCGCAACCTGAAGATCGTGTACACCCGTGACTTCGCCTTCGGCGGGCAGCAGCTCACCGAGGAAATCATGCGCACCTACGGACTGTCGATGGAGGAGGCCGGCCGCGCCAAGAAGGAAGGCGGGCTGCCGGGCAACTACCAGTCCGAAGTGCTGGATCTGTTCATCGACGATATGACCCAGCAGGTCAGCCGTTCACTGCAGTTCTACCTGGCTTCAGGGTCGGGCCGCGAGCAGCCGGAAAAGATTCTGGTCTGCGGCGGCTGCGCGAACATCTCCGGCGTCGGCGATGTCATCTCCAGCCGCGTGGGAATTTCGGCCGAAAAGGGCGACCCGCTGGGACAGATGAAGCTGTCCTCGCGCGCCAAGGCCCAGGCGGTGGCGCGGGATGCCACGGCGCTGCTGACGGCCTGTGGTCTTGCTCTGAGGAGTTTCGACTGACATGCCACGGATAAACCTCCTCCCCTGGCGCGACGAGCAACGCAAAGAGCGCCAGGTACAGTTCATGATCGGCCTGGTCGGCGCCACCCTGATTGCCGGCCTGCTGGCATTTCTCGGCTACCTGATGTTCAACTCCATGATCGACGGGCAGCAGCGGCGCAATGACCGGCTGCGCACCGAGATCAAGAGCCTCGACAAGCAGATCGAGGAGATCAACAGCCTCGAGGCTTCCAAGCAGAACTTCATCGCGCGCATGGAAATCATCGAGAAGCTGCAGCACGCCCGTCCGGAGATCGTGCATGTCTTCGATGAGATCGTGAAGACGCTTCCCGACGGCACCTATCTGACGGGCATCAAGCAGACCGACCAGAAGTTCCGCTTCGATGGCGTCGCGCAGTCCAGTACCCGCGTATCGGCCTTCATGCGCAACATCGAATCTTCCCAGTGGCTGATGCACCCGGAGCTGGAGGTCGTGCAGGCCGATGCCAGCAGCGGCGGTCAGAGTTTCACGGTGTTCGCCGATGAGGTTCCCAACGGGGGCGACACCAGCGCGGAGCCCGCGCCCCGTCCCACACCCGGTGTGTCCAGGACCGGCGTGCGCCGGGGGATTGCGCCATGAACCTGATCGAAGAACTGCGGTCGCTTGATCCGCGCGAGCCCGGCCGCTGGCCGCTGCCCATACGCATCGGCGCGGTGGCCCTGTGGCTGGTGGTGCTGACTTCCATTCTCGGCTACTTCCTGGTCTGGTCGAACGAGAGCCCGGTGCTCGACCAGTACCAGCAGGAAGAACAGAAGCTGCGCCAGGAGTTCCGCACCAAGCATGCGCAGGCGGTCAACTTGAGCGTCTACAAGCAGCAGCTCGCCGACATCGAGCGCTCCTTCGGTGCCCTGCTGCGCCAGCTGCCGGGTCGCACCGAGGTGCCGAACCTGGTGGTCGAGATTTCACAGACGGCGCTGTCCGCCGGACTTTCGCAGAAGCTGTTCCAGCCCGGCGCCGAAGTGAAGAAGGACTTCTACGCCGAATACCCGGTGCGCATGCGTTTCAGCGGCAGCTACCACCAGTTCGGCGAGTTCGTGAGCGGTATCGCAGCGCTGCCGCGCATCGTCACGCTGCATGACCTTGAGATCAGACCGGACGGCAAGAGCGGTTACGACAACCTCACCATGGACCTGACCGCGAAGACTTACCGCTACCTGGATGAGGATGAGCTCAGCAGCGCCGATGCCGCCAAGACTAAGAAGGGGCCGACAAGATGAGCACCTTCAAGACGGTAATGCACCTGCCGCTGCTGACACTGATCGTGGTCGGCGCGAGTCTCACCGCCTGTTCCAGTGGCGATGATGACCTGCAGGCCTTCATCAACGCGACCAACCAGGAAGCCGGCGGCCGCGTCGAGCCGCTGCCCGAGGTCAAGCCGTACCAGACTTACACCTATGCCGACATGAACCTGCGCTCGCCGTTCATGCCGACGTCGCCCAATGCCGGCAACCCGAACCTTCGCCCCGATGCGCATCGCAACCGCGAGTTCCTCGAACAGTATTCGCTGGACACCATGAAGATGGTCGGCACGATTCAGCAGAGCGGACAGATGTACGGATTGGTACAGACCAAGGACGGCCTGGTGCATCGGGTCATCGTTGGCAATTACGTGGGTCAGAACGACGGCAAGATCACCGCCATTTCCACTTCAAAGATCGACGTTCGAGAAATTGTTCCGGACGGCCTGGGTGGCTACATCGAGCGCCCAGCGGCGCTCTCGTTGAACGAATAGCCGAACAGCTGCAGGGAGTTTTCAAAAATGACACGCCTCAACCCGTTGAACCGGATCCGAAGCGCCCTCGCGACGCTCCTGACCGCGCTCATCGCCGGTTCAACCCTCCTGTCGCCGGCCCGAGCAGCTGACAGCAATACCCTGCAGGCCATCGATGTGCGGCCCATGGCGGGACAGCAGCTGCAGCTGACCCTGAAGCTGTCAGGCCCGGCGCCACAGCCGACCAGCTTTGCCATCGATGATCCGGCACGGGTCTCGGTGGACCTGCCGAACACCAAACTGGCCCTGACCTCGCGCCGCATCGACGTGCGCTCCGGCGGGCTCGACACAATCTCCGCCGCCGAGACCTCGGATCGCAGTCGCCTGGTGCTGAACCTCGACAAGATGATGCCCTACGCCATGAAGGTCGATGGCAACAACATCGTGATCACCCTGGGTGCGGCGAACAGCGCCGCGGCCGTGGCCACGGCCGCGCCGGCCACCAGCGATGGCGCCGCGCCGACCACCGTGGGCAGCACGCGCAGCATCCAGAGCATCGATTTTCGTCGCAGCGTCGATGGCGCCGGCCGGGTGATCGTGCGCCTGTCCGACCCGCATACCCCGATCAACCTGCGCCAGGTGGGCGACCAGGTGGTCGTCGACTTCATGGGCACCGAGTTGCCCAAGAGCCTGATGCGCCGCTTTGACGCCAACGACTATGGCACTTCGGTCACCGGCTTCGATGCCACCCGTTCGGGCAACGATGCCCGGCTCGTCATCAGCGCCAAGGGTGACTACGAGCAGCTGGCCTACCAGACCAATGATCAGTACGTGGTGGAAATCCAGCCGCAGCGCAAGCCCGAGGTGGCACAGGATGAGAAGCGCCTGTACACGGGCGAGAAGATGTCGATCGTGTTCCAGGACCTGGACACCCGCGCGGTACTGCAGCTGGTTGCCGATACCAGCGGGCAGAACATCGTGGTCAGCGACTCGGTGCGCGGCGGCATGACCCTTAGACTGCAGAACGTTCCCTGGGACCAGGTCCTGGACATCGTCCTGCGCACCAAGGGCCTGGACAAGCGCCAGGACGGCAACGTCATCATCGTCGCACCTGCCGATGAGATTGCGGCGCGCGAGAAGGCCGAACTGGCCGCGCGCAAGGACCTTCAGGAACTGGAGCCGCTGCGCTCGGAGTTCATTCAGGTCAACTATGCCAAGGCCTCCGACATGGCCACCCTGATCAAGTCGACCGGCCGTTCGATGCTCTCACCGCGCGGCAATGTGTCGGTGGATGCCCGTACCAATACTCTGCTGGTGCAGGACACCTCCGAACGGCTCGAGGATGTGCGCCGCCTGGTCACGACCCTCGATATTCCCGTGCGCCAGGTACGCATCGAAGCGCGCCTGGTCATCGTGAACAATGACTTCCAGCGTGAGCTCGGTGCGGTGCTGGGCTTCAATGGCGTCAACAAGAACGGTGCCAACGGCCTGGTCACCACCTCCGGCTCCGCCGCCGGTGTCGACACCATCGTATCCTCGGCACTGACCAACCTGACCACCACGGGCTCAACGTTCCCGGTCACGCTGCCCACCGGCACCAATGCGCCGACGCGCTACAACGTCAACCTGCCGGTCTCCAGCCCTGCCGGCAGCATTGCCCTGGGGATCCTGGGCTCCGACTACCTGCTGGACCTGGAACTGTCGGCGGCGCAGACCGAGACGCGTGCGGACATCATCTCCTCGCCCAGCGTGATCACCGCCAACCAGAAACAGGCCAAGATCCTGCAGGGTACCGAGATTCCCTACCAGGAGTCCGCCTCCAGCGGCGCGACCTCCATTCAGTTCAAGGATGCGGTGCTGTCACTGGAAGTGACGCCGCAGATCACCCCTGACAACCGCATCAACCTCGATCTGGACGTGAAGAAGGACACCGTCGGCACCATCGTGGTGGCCTCGGGCGGCGTCAACGTGCCCAGCATCGACACCCAGGAGATCAACACGACAGTGCTGGTCAGCGACGGCCAGACCGTGGTCCTCGGCGGCATTCTTCAGACCCAGCACCGGATCGATGAGACCAAGGTGCCATACCTTGGCGACATACCGGTCCTTGGCAACCTATTCAAGACGACGACCAAGACCAACGACAAAGACGAACTCTTGATCTTTGTGACGCCGAAGATTGTTCATGAAGGCGTCAATGTGTACTGATGGCCTACTGCCAATTGGTCTTAATCGCAACGAATTTCAGGTGAGACATGCGTAAACTCTGGTCAACTCTGACGCTGCTGATGCTCGCCGCTACCCTCGCAGGGTGCGGCGGTGACGGCGCGTTCGTGACTCCCAATAGCAGTGGCGCCACCGCCTTGAGCGTCGCGAACCTGACGGTCGCCTCGAGCGCGGCAACCCTGCCACCCGATGGCACCACGGTAACCATCACCGTCACCGCGACCGACAAGAACAATGTCGCCGTCAATGGTGCCCTGGTGACCTTCGCCACCAGTGCCGGCACGATCGCCGTCACCAACGGCACGACCAATACCACCGGCCAGGCCACGGCCACCCTGGCAGCCATGGGCATCTCGGCGGGCACCGTCATCACGGTCACTGCGTCTTCAGGCAGCATCAGCGGCAAGACCACCGTCACCGTGGCGAGCACCCAGCAGACCCTGACCCTTTCCACCAGCGTGCCGCAGATTCCCTCGGCTCCAGGCTCGGCGCCCGCGACCATCAAGGCGCTGCTGGTTGATGCCAACAACAACGTGATATCCGGGGCCACGGTGAATTTCCAGGCCACTTCCGGCGCGCTCACCATCACCCAGGGCACGACGGATGCGACCGGCACGGCCATCGCCACCCTCAGTGCCGGCACCAGTGCCCAGAACCGCACCATCACCGTCACCGCCACTTCCGGCACGAGCATGGCGACGATCAACATCGCCGTGATCGGCACTGCCCTGACCGTCAGCGGTCCGACCAGCCTGGTGCAGGGGGCTTCAGGCACCTACACCGCGACCCTGGTTGACTCAGGGAACAACGGTATTGTCGGACAGCCGATCACGCTGACCTCGAAACTGGGCAACACGCTGGCGCCCGCCTCGGTGACGACCGGCTCGAACGGTACGGCGACTTTCACCTATACCGCCACGACCGCTGGAACCGACACCATCACGGCCAGTGCGTACACCGCCGCGATGACCGGTACCCAGACGGTCACCATCAGCAGCCAGAATTTCACCATCACGGCACCCGCCAGCGGTGCGACCATCGACGTCGGCCTCGCCAACGCGGTGCCGGTGACGATCTCCTGGACGGGCGCGGGCGCCGCGCAGCAGTCCGGAACGGTCAATTTCTCATCCAGCCGCGGCACCGTGTCGCCGACCTCCGTGACCGTGACCAATGGCGTCATGAGTTCGCCGGTGACCCTGTACTCGGCCACCGCCGGCCCTGCGAACGTTTCGGCGACTGCCCAGCAAAGTGGCGTCACCGTCGCGACCGCACAGACCTCCGTGAACTTCGTGGCGCCGGTGAGCACCGCGGCCGCGGTTTCCGTGCAGGCCAACCCGTCCGCCGTACCGACTCAGGGCACCAGCACCGTCGTTGCGACGGTGGTGGATGGCAGCACGCCCAACCCCAATCCGGTTCAGGGCGCGACCGTGAACTTCACGCTCACCGATGCCACCGGCGGCACGCTCTCGGCAGGTTCGGCCGTGACCAATGCCGAGGGTCAGGCCACCGTGACCTACACGGCGAGCACCGGCTCCAGCACGCCCAATGGCGTCACCATCCAGGTGCAGGTGCTGGGCACCAACATCACGAACTCGACGACATTGACCGTGGGCGGCCAGACCGTGTTCCTGTCACTGGGTACCGGCAATATCGTCATCGAATTGAGCAATACGCAGTACGAGTTGCCGTACACGGTCCAGGCGGTAGATGCCTCGGGGCATGGCCTTAGCGGTGTGACGATCACGTTCTCACTGCAGTCCACCGGATACCTCATGGGCGGGATGGCCACGTACGTGAGCCCCTCATGGCTGGATGGTCTGGTCTACCAGCCCAATGCCGTCTGCCCGAACACTCAGGTCTACGAGGACAACGGGGTGATCGAGACGTCGGTGCCCAATCCGGTGCCGACGAATTGGGTGCTGACCGCCATTCCCGGGTCGGTGGCCTCGACCGACGTCAGCTCGATCCTCACCTCATCGGTCGGTTCCGGTCAGGTGAACCTGATCTACCCGAAGGATCATGCCAACTGGGTGCAGGTGGCCCTGACGGCCACGGCGACCGTATCCGGCACTCAAAACAGCACCACGGCAACCTTCATCCTGCCGGGCGCGGCCGCGGACTACTCCAACCAGGCGCAGTCACCGCCGGGACAGTTCAGCCCGTATGGCCAGAACTCGACCTGCTACTGAGAAAGGCTGAAATCCCTCCAGCACGGCCGCCGCAAGGCGGCCGTTTGCTATCCTGCCGACCCTATGCTCGGCAAGCGCAATATCTACCTCGTTGGCCCCATGGGTTCGGGCAAGAGCGCCGTGGGCCGGATCCTGGCGCGGATGGTCGATGCGCCGTTCCTGGACAGCGACGCGGAGATCGAGAAACGCACCGGCGTCGACATCTCCTATATCTTTGAGAAAGAGGGCGAAGCCCGGTTCAGGCAGCGCGAGAAGGAAGCCATAGAGGCCCTTACGCTGGTCGAGCCCCTGGTGCTCGCGACCGGCGGTGGCGCGATTCTGCTGCCAGAAAACCGCTCGTTGCTGGCAAACCGCGGCAGCGTGGTCTACCTGATCACCTCGGTCGAACAGCAGACCCACCGCACCAGTCACGCCCGGCACCGGCCGTTGCTTGCCAACGTGGATCCCGAAGCAAAACTGCGCCAGCTGATGGCCGAGCGCGAACCGTTGTACTGCTCGATCGCCGACTTCAAGGTGACCACCGACGGCCGCAAGATCCAGTCGGTCGCCGAGGAGATCATCAAAGCCCTTGGTTTTCCGGTTGCGGGTGGCTGAAGGCTCTATAATCGCAGGCATCGTGAATACATTGACGGTCGAACTCGCGCAGCGCAGCTATCCGATCTTCATCGGCGCGGGGCTGCTGGACAACGTCGAACTCCTCGATGCCCACGTACCGCATGGCGCCGTGCTGCTGGTCAGCAATACCACCGTGGCGCCGCTATATGCAGCCACACTCAAACGCGGTCTCAGGGACCGCAACCTCATCGAAGCCATCCTGCCGGACGGCGAGTCGTACAAGACCCTCGAAACCCTGGCGCGGATCCTTGATGTGGCGGTGGCGAATCGACTGGCGCGCGACAGCACGGTGGTGGCCCTGGGGGGCGGGGTGGTCGGCGACATGGCTGGTTTTGCCGCGGCCTGTTACCAGCGCGGCATCGATTACGTGCAGGTTCCCACCACCCTTCTCGCCCAGGTGGACTCCTCGGTGGGCGGGAAGACCGGCGTCAACCATCCTGGCGGCAAGAACCTAATCGGCGCCTTCCACCAGCCCGTGGCCGTGATTGCCGACACCAGCACCCTGGCCACGCTGCCGCCGCGTGAACTGCGCGCAGGCCTCGCCGAGATCATCAAGTACGGCCTGATCCATGATGCGGCCTTCTTCGATTGGCTGGAGGTCAATGTCGATCGGCTGCTCGCCGGCAGCACCGACGCGCTAACTCACGCCATCCGCCGCTCCTGCGAGATCAAGGCCGAAATCGTCGGCAAGGATGAGCGCGAGCACGGCGATCGCGCCTTGTTGAACCTCGGTCACACCTTCGGCCACGCCATTGAAGCTGCCACCGGCTTTGGTACCTGGTTGCACGGCGAGGCAGTCGCCGCTGGAATGCTCATGGCCGCCGCCATGTCCCGTGAATGCGGCTACCTGAGTGAAACGGACGTCACGCGGCTGCGTGCGCTGCTGCACCGGGTCGGTCTGCCGATCGCCGCGCCGGATGTTTCCCCGGAGGCAGCAATGCAGCACATGAAGATCGACAAGAAAGTGAAGGCCGGGCGCATGCGCTTCGTGCTTTTGAAGCGGATCGGCGCGGCGCTGGTCACGGCGGACTATCCGGCCGAGGCGCTGCAGACCACCCTGACCGGATATTTCGGCTGATCGTGACACGCCCAAGGCGCCAAGCGGCAAGCCTGGCCCCCTATGCGGCGGCCGAATCACAGTCACGCGGCCGGCGCTTCGCGGAGCCGCCACCGCAGTTCCGCGGCGAATACCAGCGCGATCGCGATCGCATCATCCATTCCAACGCTTTCCGCAGACTGGTCTACAAGACCCAGGTGTTCGTCAATCATGAAGGCGACCTGTATCGAACCCGTCTGACGCACTCCATGGAAGTTGCGCAGATAGCGCGCTCCATCGCCTCCGCCCTGGACCTCAATGAGACCCTGGCGGAGGCTATCTGCCTGGCTCATGATCTTGGTCATACGCCATTCGGTCATGCCGGTCAGGATGCCCTGAATGCCTGCATGCGACCCTTCGGCGGTTTTGAGCACAACCTGCAGTCGCTTCGCGTCGTCGACGAACTCGAGGACCGCTACGCCGACTTCCACGGGCTCAACCTTACTTTCGAATGCCGCGAGGGCATCCTCAAGCACTGCTCATTGCGCAATGCCAAGGAGTTGGGCGAATTGGGCGAGCGCTTCATACGCCGTCGCCAACCCTCCCTTGAAGCCCAGCTTTCGAATTTCGCCGATGAAATCGCCTACAACAATCATGATGTGGATGATGGCCTTCGCGCCGGCCTTATCACGCTCGAGGACCTCGCGGAGATCGGGCTTTTTGAAAACCAGCGCCGCAAGGTCATGGCGCAATACATCAACCTTCCCGTCCGCAAAGTCATTCATGAAACGATCCGTCGGGTCATCAATCATGTCGTCAGCGATCTCATCCGCACGACTCGCAGGAATCTCGAGCGGGCTGCGCCGGAATCGATAGGCGACATCCGCGCCCGCTCCAAGCCTCTTGTGGCATTCACCTCTGAAGTGGCCCGCGAGCAGCTCAAGCTCAAGCAGTTCCTGAATGAACGCGTCTATCGTCACTACAAAGTCCTGCGCATGACGTCCAAGGCAAAAGTCGTGGTGACCCAATTGTTTGATACATTCGTGAACGACCCGAACCTGATGCCAACGGAACACCAGGAATCGCTTGCACATCTCGAGGGTTCGCTCGGTAACGCTGGTCGCGCCCGCGCCGTGGCGGACTACATCGCCGGCATGACCGACCGCTTCGCCATCCTCGAGCACCAGCGATTATTTGATGCTGCAGAGCGGACTTGAGTTCTGTGGGGGTGCTGAGGGAGAGAAGCGGAAAAGGGGAAAGATCGTGCGTCGCACCAAATCTAAAAATCGCAGCTCGCACGTGCCGTCAGCTAGGGAGGCAGGCGGATTGGCCGCCTTGACCGGAATTACGCTGCCTGAAGTTCTAGAACCATTGCTACGGCTATTACAGGTCATCGGAGTAACTCGCGGCGAGGTTCTCGCCCTTGTGCGGAAACTGCCAATCGTTAAGCTCCCCGCCCCCGTCACCGTGGTTCGTGGCCGACTCGAATATTGGTCACAAGTAGTGATTCGTTGGGCTGATGATCCGAAGTTCCTCGGGGCGGACGGCAGGCCTCGCGACCTCGCTTTTGTCGCCGGAGTTCCGAGTTTCTCCGACCTTGTAGCAGTGGCGCTCCCGCGAGAGCGGCCTGCCTTGTGCCGCGACATCCTATTGGCAACCGGCGCGATCATTCGGTTGCCCAGTGGCCGGTTGCGTTGGCGCGAACGCGCCGCTGTCGCAAAGGGCGTCGACAGTGGCATTGTCTTGGCAGATGAATATCTGAGGCCACTCAGGGCCTTGCTTTTGGCCTTGCAGACCAATTTGCTGCATCGCGCAAAGGGCATGCCGTTGGTTGCGTTCCAAATGGGTGTCTCAGGATTCGAGATTTCAGAGGATGACCTGGCCGATTTGCAAAGTTTCGTGGCTCGACATGGATCTGCATTTCTTGAAGTTGTCGATGACTGGATAGCGCATCGACAGCGGGAAGGACAGAGATCGGAGCACACCCAACACGAATCTGTTCGCCCTTACGTGGGCCTCTACCTCAGCGCGGAGAGCGACCGCTCGCAACCTTCTCGAAAAACATTAACGGCCCGTCCCGCCGCAAAGAGCACTAAAAGTACATGGGTAAAGTAGAGCACCGGTAAGTCCCCAACTTGATACGGTTGACGTCTGGGCCCGATGCTTCTAAGTAGCTAATTTTCTGGAATATTTTGGTCTGCGCTGGACGCAAATCTGGAAGCCGCATGCGGTCCCCCGGAGAGAAATTTCGCGGAACTGGCTTGGATGGCGCGCCTTGGCGAAGGTCGCGACAAGATGTCGGACCACTCAATCACGAAGCATATTGAATCCGATTGGTTAGCTGGAGGGCGCCGCTATGGTGCTGATGTGTACGTTCCAAAGGAGTCGCTGTCACCTGCGCAATCCGGCGGCGCGCGCAGGGCCGACTTCGATCAAGGGCGATCAGGAAAGACCGTGATTTCTGAATGAAGATTCCGAAAATTGCAGCGGTGATGGCATTGCTCGTCGAGTCGCTGTCGACGCTTGAGGTGGGTCCAAAGTAAGTTGGTATCGTAGACGACACGTTTGTCCTCCAGTCTCAGGTCAGTGGCTCGCAGTCCTTCGTCATAGGTGCAGTGATTGAAGTTCGCTACAGCAATGAGACGACCGTTGCGAGCCGCGCCCCTCGTTACATCATCGGGACGGAAGGCGGAATCTACCTCCTGGGGACTCGAGGCTACTAGGTTATTGGGACTCAAAGCGGCTTAAGCTTTCAGCTGACAAAGTTCGGATCGAGCGGCCAAGACCCTTCAATCCGATCCGCGCGTCATTTGGATATCTAAGATTTCGAATTTTGTCACAAAAAAAGCAGCTGCGGGGTGCCCCGTTCATAGGTAGGCTTGCGCTGTGTCGGATATTCGTCTTGCCCTTGGCGTCATGTGCCGTCGCATCCTCCATCCGTTGGTGCGGATATTGGTGCGATTTGGTGTAAGCGCTGGTGAATTTAAAGCCATCGTCGATAGCGTTTACGCTCATGCAGGATCCGAGTATCTCGAGGAACAGGGAGAAAAGGTCACCTACTCGAAGCTAGCGGTTATCACAGGAATCAACCGCGCATTTCTACCGGCCATCTTGGCTAATCCACAAGATGAGTTTCATCCGCGAAGTAATACGCAATTACATCGCGCCGCTCGGGTACTTAATGGTTGGCATGATGACAACCTGTTTCAGACCAAGCTTGGGGATCCAGCCGTATTGCCTGTCGACGGCGACCGCCACAGCTTCCGAAAGCTGGTCGAGCTCTACAGTGGCGGCGTATATCACCAGACGATGTTGTCGGAGCTCGTGCGGGTTGGCGCCATCCGACTCGTCAGCAGCGGTCGAGTGAGAGCGATGCGGCGCAACCCTGTTATTGGTGGTCCAAACCTCGAGTCAGTGCTGACGACGGCAGAGACCGCCGGCGATATGCTTAATACCCTCGAACACAACCTTACCTCTCCCGCCGAAGAACAATTGCCGGTGCGGACTTTAATTGGAAACGTCGATTCTCGGGCACTCCCGTTGTTCAGATCGCAGCTGGATAAGCGCGCCGATGGCTTGCTCGAAGTCATTGATCTTTTTATCCGGTCCCATGGGCCGGAACCCGGGGGGGCGGATGAACGCGCGACAGGTGTGGAGGTTGGCGCCGCAGTCGTGGCTATTCGGCGCGTCTCATCACAGCCAAATGAGTCAAAAGCGGGTAAGCGGCCGAAGCGGAAAAATGAGCGATGATGGCCTGGGTCATGCTCCGTGGCGCGGCCGTCCTGGCCATCACAGCGCTTCTGTGTGATTTCGCCTGTCGGCCTCAAAAGCAGTCCCAAGGAAATCTCCGAAGTTGTCTTCGCCAACCACTTCACAATGACTCTCGGTATTGGCGGATAGAAACCCGGGCACGCTCCAGCTAACGCGTATCGCAGGGCACTCATCGCGAGATTGAGCTTCACCACACCAGCCAGCCGCCCGCGGGACCCGTTAGGCAAAGCCAGCGCAGGGCTCAGCAGAAGGTCTCGAGGATAAGTCCTGGGTTGGTCACACCACCTAGGCTCGCCATTCGGCGCGTTCGACAGCACCGACGAAGTACTTGTTGATAGTGGTGGCGTATTGGTTGCCTACAGCCGCCCAAGTCCCCAGAGCTTTCGTTGTATTGCAGAGCAACATTGAAGGGGCCGTGGTGCGCCGAAGAATCGGTGCCACAGCCACTCGAATCGGTTTTCGGCCAAGTCTAAGGATCGGCGGCAGGCAGCACTGCGGGCGGCATCTCTAATCGAAGTTCCGCAGCAAGTCCTACGGGGATATAGCGTGCCATCGCGACTCCTTTCAGGACACTGAGACTGTATGAATATACAGTTAACCAGGTCGCGTCGCGTCCACGCTATTAGCCATCTTTGCTGCAGTTTCACATAACTGAAACTGGTTAAGCATTGACACCCAATCGTGATATTTCATAATAGGTTCAGAACTTTACTTAACGCGCGCCGACCAAAGCCTGCTTGATACACGACCCTCATGAACTGCGACGACCTTAATAGCAAGTCTGACCCTGGTGTGCTTGGCAGCACATTTGCGATTGCTGCGCGCTGGGCTGTGGCGTCGCCATCCATCTCAACACTTTTGCTTCGGCATTTGAGCGGAGCCGGATCTTGAATCAGTCAGCTGCAGTGCAGGCCGACCCACAGGAACGACGCGCGTTCGAGCGTTTACTTGAGAGTGCACTCGCGCCGCTCATGCCTATCGCCATTGGCTACGGAATGACGTCAAACGACGTGGCGCGCGCGGCACGTGCCGTCTATGTACATGAAATGGAACAGCGTTTGACGAGCGAGCGAGGACACGAAATTTCCGATGCTCGTCTTGCAATTGTTGCTGGTATGACACGCGGTGAAGTGGCGCACATTCGGAGAGGCAAGCCATCCGCCGATGCGTCCCGCGGTGTATCAGCCGACCAGTTGCAGAGGATCGGGATCGTGCTGACGGTTTGGCATACCAATCCAAGATTTTCTGGAGCCTATGGCGTTCCAATTGACCTGGATTTGGAGCCACAGGATGACAGTTCTCGCCGTTCCTTTCCGGGGCTAGTCGAGGTCGCATGCGCCGAGTTTCCCGAGAAGGTCACGCTCGATGAGCTAATCGCGCACGGCGTTGCAGAAGTCGTCGGCGGGACGCTCGTACGGTGCAAGGCACGTGCAGCAATGGCGAATATGCGCAGTGGGAAGACGAATCTTCTAAAGCAATACGGTCGGTTTCTCCAGCGGGCGTCGGAAACCGTTGCGCACAACTTTGCGATGGAAGAACCGGGCGAAAGGTATTTCGACCGTCTCCTGACCTCCGATGCGCCTTTGTCTCAACGGATGCGTAAGACATTTCATACGCGAGCGGTGACCGCAACCGATTCATATCTAACGGAGCTCGACAGTTGGCTGTCAAAGGTTGCTTACGAGCCAAATGAGCCGTCGGACCACCGCTACGGTGTCGGCGTTTTTTTCTTCGAGGAACTTGGTGATGGCACCGCTCCTGCGAATGACGAGGGGTCTATCGATCCACGCGAACATTGATTTGAGTTGCAAGGCTGGTTGTGTTGCAGCTGGCCTTGAAGTCGAGGGAGACCGTCCACCGATTGTTGGTGGACTGGTGAATTGATATTTGGGAAGGATGGGGCTAAAGAAATGAAGAAGATGCTTGGAATGGCGTCACTGGCGCTTGTTGCAACCGCCGGGATTGCACAGGCGAAGAACTTGGATGCGAAAGTTGATACGGTCGTCAACGTTGGAGCGACGCAAATCGCTACGACAACGACTTCCGCGATCCTGACCCAGCCAATCGAAGGGACGTACAGTAGCAATATCTCGATTGCGATGAGCCGAAACATCACTGGTGTTGCTGGTGGCAGCAACATCACCGGCGTTGCTGCTGGTCGCAATATCACTGGCGTTGCTGGCGGCAGCAACATTACCGGTGTGGCGGCTGGTCGCAATATCACTGGCGTTGCTGGCGGCAGCAACATTACCGGTGTGGCGGGTGGTGGCAATATCACGGGCGTTGCCGGCGGCAGCAACATTACCGGAGTGGCGGGTGGTGGCAACATCACTGGCGTTGCTGGCGGCAGCAACATTACCGGAGTGGCGGGTGGTGGCAACATCACGGGCGTTGCCGGCGGCAGCAACATTACCGGAGTGGCGGGTGGTGGCAACATCACAGGAGTTGCTGGCGGCAGCAACATCATTGGTGTAGCGGGTGGTCACAACATCACTGGCGTCGCTGGCGGCTAAAGGTTAGACCGAACCGCTGCGGTAACACCCAGCGGTGATAGTTGTTTTGTTCAGCGTGCGGGTGGAACCCCGGGCGCTGTTTTGCGCTGCGCGTCAATCGGCTCAGACCCGCAGTGGACTGTTATTAACTTCAGTTAGATGCTAGCCAAGCCGCCTCTGCAGCGCCTTGCCGACCAGAATAAGCGGCGAATGTGGCATTGTTTCTTTCGTCTGAAGAGGTCCTAGATCATGGCCGTTGACCGTGCGGTGGATAGTGGAATGAGGGCCGGGTGATCAGCTGCCCTCAAAAGGAAACGACATGACCCAGATTCTGCTAATCATTTCGAGCCCGCGCCAAGACTCCTACTCGACTCAGGTGGCGCGGAAGCTTGCCGATAAACTCTCCAGTCGACCCGGGTCAGCTCTTGTGGTGCGCGATCTCACACACCAGCCACTGCCGCATATTGACGATAGTTTCGCGGTCGCCCGCAATACTCCGGCGGATCATTTGACTGTCTCGCAAAAAGCCGCTCTGGTACTGTCAGACAAATTGCTGGCGGAACTGTTCGCCGCCGACACCGTAATAATCGCGGCCGGAATGATCAATTTCGGAATTCCATCGAGCCTCAAAGCGTACGTAGACTACGTAGTGCGGCCGGGTGTCACATTTCGCTATGGGGAGCAGGGTCCGCAGGGATTGGTTACCGGCAAGAAGGCCTACCTCGTACTCGCGCGAGGCGGCGTCTATACCCAAGGGCCCATGCAGGCACTGAATTTCCAGGACCCCTATTTGAAGGCGGCCCTCGGATTCATCGGAGTCACCGATATTGAAGTCATTGCCATCGAGGGCATCGCATTTGGCCCCGACGTCGCAAAGAAGGCTCTTGCTGCGGCACTTGCAAAAGTGGACGCCATAAAGCTCTGAGCCAGAGCGGCGATTTCAGGCCACCATTATTGCCGAAGCGTCGGATTCGTCTGTCGCACCAGCGTCAATATCCCCTAGCGCGATCCGTCCGTCGCCCGACAGCGGCCGCCAACTGATGGCGATACTGTGGCGAGCACGTGACATGCGGCGAAGGCATGGAAACGTAGCCATTCCTGGAGCGGACTACTGCTTGGCCATGGCCGCAACCGCCGATTCAACCAGGTAATCCATCAGTGATATTTTAGGAGTCCCCATGAAAACACCTCTTATCGCTGCACTTGTCCTTGCAGCGGCGGTCGTTACCGCCAACACGGCGGCATTCGCCGACGATCACGACAACCATCAATACGTCAAGCATGAGGAATGGAAGAAGGGCGCGAAGATGCGCGACGAGGATTGGAAGCGTGGGGAAGTGGTCGACTACCACGACCGGCACCTGCGCGCGCCCCCGGCGGGCTATGAATGGCGTGAGGTGGACGGTAACTACGTTCTTGCAGCGGTAGCCACAGGCGTAATCGCCTCGGTGGTCATAGCTGCGGCTGCGCGTTGAGGCGGCACCACAGCATTTCCTGATCAATTCCGGCCCGCGCCCTGAGCACTCAGAGCGCGGGCCGCGCCTATGGCAGTCCCTATTGGGTCAGAAGGATCGCCAACCCGGTTGCCGTAAACGTGTTGGTGATGCTGTCGTAGCTACCCGCCACGCTTATCTGTATCACGCCCACGGTACCCGTGAGGTCCGAGGACAGTTGCGTGACAAAGCTGGCGAAGGAACTGAAGTTCTCCACTTTGAAAGTGCGCGCGTGGCCAATGGTGAAATTCAAGGTCCCCGTCGTACTTGGTACGATGGTCGGCGATGTCGACAACTTGGTCAGGTCGATGCTCTCCGGCCCGATGCGCACCGCATGCTCCCAGCCCACATTGGTCAAGCTCAACGTCAGTGACGTGCTTGATGCGGTAAGACCGGTGAGCGCGGTGGTCGAGCCCGACCAACCCCAGGAGACATTCAGGTAGTCCGTGACACTTCCGTAGTTCACCAACGACGTCGCCATGAAGTCCGGCGGCGCGGTCCCGAACGGTGTCACAAAGCCCAGCACCTGAATTGGCGCGTTTGCCGCCAATCCGGTCTGACTCAACGTACCGGTATTGACGACATAGGACTGTGCATTCGCATCATTGGCTGAGGACATCCCGGTTCCGGCGAACGTGAACGAGCCGGCGCTCAATCCATCAAGTGCCATCAGGTCAACCACGGCACTGCCCGCTGTTGATCCACTCGGTGCCGTCAGGCTGGTGATCAAGCCCCAAGCCGGGGTGTAATCCAAACGCACCTGACCGGCACTCGCATCAACACTCGCGATGCCCATGCCGGCACTTTGAGTGACCGAACCGAAGATGTCCACATGCTGGCCGACGGAGATGTCGGCTATGGTGTATGAACCCGATCCACCCTGCTCAGTGACCACGGTTCCAGAGGCCACGGTCACCGGAATGCTCTGGCGCGAGAACCCGCCGTAGATCCCGAAGGGCTTGCACCAGGTTGCTGCACTCAAGGTCACGGTATTGCCGCTTCGGGCGACAACGGTGCCGGACAGCTGGTATAGAGTCGGGCTCTGCAGGCTGCTGCCGGCAATCACGTTCGCCGCCGTAAAGGTTGCCGGTGAGGTGCTGGTGTCCAGCGTCCCGAAGGAGGCGATGGTCGTACCCGTGGAAAGCGCTGCAATGGCAGTCAGACCGGCCGCGCCAGTGTAGGACGTACCATTGATCTGATAGGTCGTGGTGGAGCTTACGTTCACCGTGAACTGGCCGGTCGAGGTCTGCGACCAGAAAGGCTCCACGTTTACGACGAAGTCACTGGAGCCCGCACTGGCGAAGGTGCCGCGCACCCGCAGCTGCTTGTTGTCTGAGGGTGCAATGGTGGCGGTGAGCGTGGGGCTTACCGTCACGGTATCCGACGTGAGGTTCACCAGGTCGGAGGCTGCAATGTTGAAATCAAAGGCAATTCGCGAAGTATTGCCCGCCGTAATGATCAGCGGATGGGCACTATCAAGTGTGACTGAGACCTGCACGGTTCCGGTGATGGTATTGCCGCTGCCGTCGACGGGCGTGAGTTGCACAGGATTTCCGGAGGAGTCCTGGGCCGTAATCTGTGCGCTGGAGTAGTCCAGGGTCATCACCGCGCCGGTATAGTTTCCAGCCGGAATCTGCCCTGCGTTGATCAGCTCCGTCAGATTGACGAGCTGCGCAAAATCAACCGTCGTTGGCACCGGCACGGTCTCGACTGTGGCGCCGTCGGCCTTCTGCAGCTGCAGCGAGTCCACGGATACCACGTAGCTCAGGAAGTCTCCCGGCGCATCGGTCATGGTCGCCAGCATCGTGCCGCATGAAGCGCCGCACGACTGAGTACCTGAGGTACCGGATCCCGACCCAGTTGTTGCGCTGGTGGTGCCGGTCGAGCTCATGCTTGTAGAGTTGCCGCATGCGACCAGCAGCAGCAGACCGGCGCTTGCCATCAGCGATAGAAGAGTGCGGCGAAGGCCGAGCGTTCGCGCAGACATGGATATTCCCCTTTATAGATAGGAGGGAAACGCTACCTCATAGTTTCGAGATAGCAAATAGTCGCAGCGAGCCGACAGTGGTATGAAAACTCTTTGAAAGGCGCCGCTGCGCGTTAGTATCTTCAGCTTTGCCGGGTGGCCGATGTGGGAAGCATCGAAGAAGAGATTATTCGCCTCAGCCGCATAGTTGCAGAAGCCGAAAAACGCACGGATGCGGACACCGTGTCGAACTATCCCAGCTCAGACTATGTCGGAATAGATCCGTCCGGGGATCTCATCGACAAAACGATGCTCGTTGCCCGCCATGGCAGTAACCGCGTCAACCTGGAGACGCTGACCGTGAGCGACATCGCGGTCAAGGTGCACCGGGACACGGCGTGGGAGTTCGGGACCATGGAACTGGCCGGAAACCTGGGCGAAAAAAGGTTCTCCGGCAGATATCGGTACTCTCACCTTTGGGTCAGGGTGAGCGCCTCATGGCTCATTTCCGGCTCGCAGATGACACCGGTTCTGATCCCTGCTTCACCAGCGAATCGCGCAGAACCCGCCTGAGTATCTTGCCCACATTGGACTTGGGTAACTCTGTACGGAAATACACATGCCGCGGGAGTTTGTAACCGGTGAGAGATGCACGACACGCATCGATGATGGCGCGTTCCGTCAGCGCCGGATCCTTGGACACCACGAACACTGCCACGACTTCCCCGGAGTGTTCATCGGCCTGTGCCACCGCCGCGGCCTCAACCACGCCGGGGATGGCTGCCACGACGGCTTCGACTTCGTTGGGATAGACGTTGAAACCGGAGACCAGGATCATGTCCTTCTTACGATCCTCGATGAAGACGTATCCGCGCTCATCCATATGGCCGATGTCGCCGGTGCGCAGCCAACCCTCCGGTAGCATCACCATCGCGGTTTCATCCGGACGATTCCAATAGCCACGCATCACCTGCGGCCCGCGCACGCACAGTTCGCCGGCGGTACCCAGACTGACCTCCGCTCCGGCCTCATCCCGAATCGAAATCTCTGTGGAAGCAATCGGCAGCCCGATGGAGCCATTGAAATCCGCACCCGGCAGATTGATGCAGGCGCCGGGCGAGGTCTCGGTCAGGCCCCATGCCTGGGTCAATGGATTGCCCGTTGCTTCCTTCCAGCGGCGTGCCACGGTTTCCTGCACCGCCATGCCTCCGCCCAGCGTGATTTTCAGATGACTGAAATCCACGCTCCTGAAGCTCGAGGTATGCAACAGCGCATTGAACAAGGTATTGACGCCGCTCAGGAAGGCGAATGGATATTTGCGCAGCTCGGCGACAAAGCCGGGAAAATCACGTGGATTCGTGATCAGGACATTGGTCCATCCAAGGCGCATGAACAGCATGCAGTTCGCCGTCAGGGCGAAGATGTGATACAGCGGTATGGGCGTGATCAGGTACTGAGGAACATCGGCGGTACCGGGCAGGAACGGTTCGACCCAGGCCGAGGCCTGCAGAAGATTGGCGCAGATGTTGCCATGCGTGAGTACCGCGCCCTTGGCAACTCCCGTCGTGCCGCCCGTGTATTGCAGAAATGCAACGTCCTCGTGCGTCAGATCGATGTCCTTCAGCACCAGATCGCGTCCCGCTGCCAGCACTGCGCCAAAGCTCAATGCCCCTGGCAGGTGCCAGGGTGGCACCTGCTTGCGTACCCGGCGCACGACCAGATCGACGATTGCCGATTTTGGAAATCCAAGCCGCTCCCCGACGCTGGTGGTGATGACATGTCGCACCCCGGTGCGCGGCAGCACCGCCTCCAGAACATGTGCGAAATTCTCCAGCACCACGATGGCTGCGCAACCGGCATCCTTGAGCTGATGTTCGAGTTCCGGGGCGGTGTACAGGGGGTTGGTATTGACCACCGTCAGTCCGGCGCGCAGTGCCCCGAACATCGCGATCGGGTATTGCAGGACATTGGGCAACATAATGGCGATACGATCGCCGCGCTTCAGACCCGCCGCGGTCTGCAGCCAGGCCGCGAAATCCCTCGATTGGCGTTCGAGCTGACCGTAGGTCAGCGATCGTCCCATCTGAATAAAGGCGGCCCGCTCCGGGAACTTCTGGAAACTCAACTCTGCCATGTGCTTCAGCGAGCGCAGCGTATCCGGATCGATATCCGTGGCCATGCCGGGCAGATAGGACTTGAGCCAGATCCGTTCCATGTTCAATGCCTCAGCAGCGGCAGCAGATAGGGCCAGACCGTGTCGAGCACCCGCGGCTCACCGGCCGCCACCGGATGCATGCCATCGGCCTGCATCAGCGCCGGATCCAATGCCACCCCGTCCAGCAGAAACGGTACCCAGGGTACCTGTTGCTGCCGGGCGAGGTCCGAGTACAGCTCGGCGAAGCCGTTTCCATAGCGGGGCCCATAGTTGGGCGGCAGGCGGATGCCGAGCAGCACGATCTCGGCCCCGGAGCCCTTGGCCAGCGTGATCATGTGCGCAAGGTTGTCGTGAACCGTCTGCAGAGGCAAGCCGCGCAGACCGTCATTGGCGCCCAATTCGAGCAACACGACCGCGGGATGATGCACCGCCAGCAGGTGGGGCAGTCGTTCCAGGCCGCCACTGCTGGTCTCGCCGCTGACGCTGGCATTGATGATTTGGTACCCGTACCCTTGG
>DATHMK010000068.1:0-19703 GCA_035487155.1 Steroidobacteraceae bacterium | reverse complement strand
CCGTTCAATATCCGGAAGCGCCTCGCGCACTCCCTTGATCACGGCCAGCGTGGAGACACCCCCGGTATTGCGGATCGACATCAGTGCGCCCGGTACGCCGTTGACCGATACCGAGTTGGTCTGCACCTGGAAGCCATCGTGCACATGCGCCACGTCGTGCACGAACACGGTGCGCCCGTTGACCTGTTTGACTGGGAAGTTGTTGATCTCCTCCAGCACATCCGGGCTGTTGTTCATCGTCAGGGTGTAGTCCTGCGTGCCGATCTTCACATCGCCCGCCGGCAGGATCACGTTCTGGGCCTGTAGCGCAGCGCTCACATCACTGGCGGTGAGACCGCGCGCCTCAAGCGCCTTGGGATCCAGATCCGCCATGATGACGCGCGGCTTGCCGCCATAGGGGTAGGGCACATCCGCGCCGTGCACCACGGCGAGGGCGGGCCGGATGATGTTCTGGCCCAGGTCATTGAGTTTGGTATCCGGCAGCGTGTTGCTGGAGAGGCTCAGCTGGATGATCGGCACGTCCGTCGCCCCGTAGCGGATCACCAGCGGCGGATTGATGTTCGGTGGCATGTACTTGAGCACGTACGCGGCGCTGCTTGCCAGCTGCGAGATCGCGCGGGTCACATCCGCGCCTTCGTGCAGGTAGATTTTCTCGACACCGACGCCCTGATAGCTGGTGGCCTCGATGCGCGAGATGTCATCCACCAGCGAGGCGAGCTGGCGCTCGTGCAGGGTCAGGATGCGGTTCTGGATATCCGGGGCGCTCATGCCGGCATAGGTCCATACGACGCTCACCACCGGAATGTCGATGCTGGGGAAGATGTCCACCGGCATTCTCAGGCCCTCGCCGATGGCGAGCAGACTCACGAGAATGAGCACCGCCGCAACGGTGTAGGGCTTGCCGAGGACGTAACGAACAAAGGACATCGGTCGCAGCCTGGTGGAAGGTCAGGGCGCATGATGCCGCGCCGCGCAGCCGGGGGTGATGCACAAATTGCACCGTAGCGTGTCGCGCGGCTGTCAGTGAAACACTCGGTTACACAATAGTTGGCAGAAAGGTTGCCGGAAGGAAGATGTGGACGTTAAGACCGTGAGGCTCACGGTCACGCAGTTCAATGGTTCCGCCATGCGCGAGGATGATGGAGCGCGCGATGGACAGGCCCAGGCCCATTCCCTGACGGTCGGATTCACGCGCCTCATCGGTGCGATAGAAGGGCTCGAAGACCTTGGTTTTCTCACTGTCGGGAATGCCCGGACCGTCATCCTGGATCTCAATGACAAAGCCGCGGTCCGCGACGCGCTGCAAGGTGACCGAGGCCTGTCCGCCGTATTTTGCGGCATTGGTCACCACATTGGTGAGCGCCCGCAGCATTGCCTGGGGTTTGCAGTAATAGTTGCTGCGCGTCGGCGCCCCGTAGCTGACATTGCCACCCAGATCGCTGACCAGGTCGCAGACCGTCTGCAGCAGCGAGTCCAGTTCCACCACTTCGCGCGGCTCCGCATCATCGACCCCGCGCACGAATGAGAGCGCCGAAGTGAGCATGATCTGCATGGCCTCGATGTCGGCCAGCATCTTCGCCTTGTCATCGGCCCGATCGGTTTCCACGCGCAGGCGCAATCGCGTCAGCGGGGTGCCCAGATCGTGGCTGATGGCCCCGAGCATCAGGGTTCTGTCGGTCAGCAGCCGCTGCAGTCGCACCTGCATCTCGTTGAAGGCACCGATCGCCCGCTGCAGTTCCGGCGGCCCGTGCACCGCCAGCGGCGGCGAATGCACATCAACGCCCACGCGTTCGGCGGCGCGCGCAAAACGGTCCAGCGGATGATTGACCGTCCAGGTCACCCAGAAGGACAGTCCGGCGATTGCGAATATCAGGAACGCCACCGTGGCCAGCTCTTCGAGCAGGCCGACCCGGATCTCAAGTCCCACCGGCGCCGTGATCTGCAGCACGCCAGCGTCCGGCAGCAGCACGCTGATGAGCGTGGCGTTGGGCTCGTGCGGGCGCTGCTGCGCGCTGATCTGCACCTCGGCCGCAGCGGCGCCGAGCCTGGCCGCCAGTTGTGCCCGCAACCTCAGATCCGGCGGCGACTGCAGGGGCGGCAGCCGCTGCATGCCGGGGGTATAGCGCACGCGAAACTGCGGTTCGTCCCACAAACGTGCAAAGGCAGCGCGGTTGGCTCCCGGCACCGACTCCAGCAGCCGCACCACCATGGCGACCTTGGTGACGGCCAGGTCAGGCCGCAGCACCTGCTGCCATTGCGGCAGCGCCACCAGGTACAGCGCCCCCGCGATGACCTGCGAGAGCAGCACGCCGAGGATCAGGATGGCGGCAACCTGCCCGCGAAAGCCGGCCGGTACCAGCCAGCGCAGCAGGCGTTTCAAGCGGCGGTGACCTCGGGGGTGAAGATATAGCCTCCGGAGCGCACGGTCTGGATGAGCAGCGGGTTCTTCGGGTCGGCTTCTATCTTACGTCGCAGGCGGCTGACCTGGATATCGATGCTGCGGTCAAACAGCGCCGGGCTGCGCCCTCGGGTGAGGTCCAGGAGCTGGTCGCGGGTCAGCGTCCGGTTGGGCCGCTCGCAGAAGGCGGCCAGCAGTTCAAATTCACCGCCGGTCAGGGGCACCTGGGCGCCGTCCACCGAGGTCAGCCGGCGGGTGCCCATGTCCAGTTTCCACCCCGCAAACTGCAGTACCGAGCGCTGCCGCGCCTGGGGTGTGCCCACCGACTGTGCGCGCCGCAACAGTGCGCGGATGCGGGCCAGCAGCTCATGGGTGCCGAAGGGTTTGGTCAGATAGTCATCGGCGCCGATCTCCAGGCCCACGACCCGATCGACTTCGCTGGCACGCGCGGTGAGCATGATGATCGGCACACTGCTGCTGGCACGCACCCGACGGCACAGCGACAGGCCGTCCTCCTTCGGCAACATGATGTCGAGGATCAGCAGATCGATTCGACTCACGCCCAGCAGGCGATCCATCTCCCGACCATCCCGGGCGACGCTCAACCGGTAGCCGTTGTGCTCGAGAAAATCGGCGACCAGGCCGCGGATATCCGGATCGTCCTCGACAAACAGGATGTGCGGCGACTGTTCCATATGCGACCAGTATTCCAGCCGGCAGCGCGCCGCCGGCGGGATTTTTGTAACGGACCGCAACAGTGCGCGCGGCCGGCGCGACTTTGCCTATTACCGGTCTGTAACCGGTGCACGACTGACCTTATAACCGCCACGCCCTAGACTGGCTGCCGTGGATGCACAAAGGCATCAGGGCCGTACCCGATGCCCTGCGCCGCGTGTCTAAGACGATGTTTTCCAGAGGAAATAGGGAGTAGCGAGTGAACGACAGAAATGGAAGCGCAGTGCTTCGCCGATGGTCCGCGCTTCTTTTGATCAGTGCCCTGAGCGCGGTTCCCGCCTTCGCGCAGCAGAAGACCGGACCGGGCGTTCCTGCGGATGACAGCCTGACTTGGAACGGTATCACGCTGTATGGCGTCATCGATGCCGGTATCCAATACGATACCCACAGTGCGCCCTTCACCCCGTACCGTCCGGCCGCCAGCGGCAACATCGTCCGCGCCAACGACTATGAGTCACCGGTCGGTGTGACGCCCAGCAATATGGGTCAGTCGCGCGTGGGTCTGCAGGGCACCGAACACCTGATCAGCGACCTGTCGGCCGTGTTCCAGGTGGAGACATTTTTCAATCCCCAGTCCGGCCAGATCGCGGACTCCCTGAAGTCCCTCGCGGTGAACAATGGCAAGGCCGTAAACAACCAGAACATCGGGGTCGATGGCAGTTCGGCCGGTCAGGCCTTCCAGACCGCATTCGTCGGGCTGCAGTCGCCACAGTTCGGCGCCGTCACTTTCGGTCGCCAGGTGGCGCTGCTGTCGGAAGGGATGATTCAGTACGATCCGAATTACCTCGCTACCGCCTTTGGCGTATTGGGTGCCTCAAACACCTATGCCGGCGCCGGCAGCAGCGAAACCAACCGGCTCGATGACACGGTGAAGTATCTGGTCAAGTACCAGGACGTGCACCTCGGCGCGATGTACAAGTTCAACGAGTCGGACGGCTCTGCCAGCACCGCCTACCAGGCCGATATCGGCGGCAGCTTCGCCGGCGCCTCACTGGATGCCTACTATTCGAAGATCAATGACTCCATCACCGGGAGCTCGCTGACCGCGGCCCAGGTGACCGCGCTTCCGGCAGCCGGGTACTCGGCGGCAAATTCCCTGGCCGCGACGGTCGCGGATGTGACCTCGTATGCCTTAATGGGGTCATACAAACTGGATCCGGTTAAGTTCTTCGCCGGCTATGAACACATCAAATATGCCGATCCTGGCACCCAGCTGAGCGCCGGCTACACCGATATCGGCGGCTACGTGCTGGCGGTAGTGACCAACAATGCCTATCTGGATCCGAAAACCGTGCGGGTCTACTGGACCGGCGTTCGCTACAGCATTCTGCCCGGCCTCGACCTGACGGCCGCGTACTACGGTGTTTATCAGAACGCCTACGGCACCAAGACCCTGGCGGGCTGCTCGACCAGCGCCCACAGCCAGTGCAGCGGCAACCTGCAGGGCTTTTCCTTCGACGCTGACTACCGCTTCAACGTGCACTTCGACGCCTATCTGGGAGCCCTGTACAGCGGCGTCCACGATGGCATGGCGAGCGGCTACCTGTACTCGACCAATATCAACCCCACCATCGGCCTGCGCTTCAAGTTTTGAGGCGCTGCAGCCTTCAGTCCGCCGCCCGCAGCAGCTCGTTGATGGAGGTCTTCGAGCGCGTCTGGGCGTCGACGCGTTTGACGATCACGGCGCAGTACAGCGAATAGCGGCCATCGCTTGCGGGCAGGGAGCCGGAGACCACCACCGAACCGGCCGGTACCCTGCCTTGCAGAATCTGGCCGGTGGTGCGGTCATAGATCTTGGTGCTCTGGCTGATGAACACGCCCATGGCGATCACGCAGCCGGCTTCGACGATAACGCCCTCGACGATCTCGGAACGCGCGCCGATGAAGCAATCATCTTCGATGATGGTGGGATTGGCCTGCAGCGGCTCAAGCACCCCCCCGATGCCTACGCCGCCGGACAGATGCACGTTCTTGCCGATCTGCGCGCAGGAGCCGACCGTGACCCAGGTGTCGACCATCGTGCCCGAGTCCACATAGGCGCCGATGTTGACGTAGCTGGGCATCAGGATGGCATTGGCGCCGATGTGCGCGCCGCGGCGCACCACCGCCAGCGGCACCACGCGCGTGCCATCGTTGCGGAACTGCGCCGCCGAATAGCTCGCGTATTTGAGCGGCACCTTGTCATAGAACTTGGTGTGACCGGCGTCGATGACGTCGTTGTCGTGGGTGCGAAAGTACAGCAGCACCGCCTTCTTCAGCCATTGGTGGACGATCCACTCGCCATCGATTTTCTCGGCCACGCGCAGCTTGCCGCTGTCGAGCATTCCGACGGTGGTCTCGATGGCGCCAAAGAGCTCGCGCGAGACCGTCTTGGGAGTGATCTCGGTGCGCTTCTCAAAAGCACCCTCGATCAGTGTCTTAAGTTTCTGTGTGTCACTCATAGAGGCATCATGTTACGCGAGCCTTGAGGAAGTCGCGGATCCGCGTCGCGGCGGCGACGCAGTCCTCCACCGTGGCGGTCAGGGACAGGCGCACGCGTCCGGCGCCCGGATTGCCCTGATCGGTGGTTCGTCCCAGGTAGCTGCCGGGCAGCACCGTGACATTCTGGCTTAGGAACAGCTCGCGGGTGAAGCGCTCGTCATCCTCCTCAACGTCCACCCACAGGTAGAAGGCGCCTTCGGGTCGCTGCACGTCCAGCACCGGCGACAGAACCGGCAGTACGCGCGCGAATTTCTCGCGATACAGCTGGCGGTTGACGCGCACGTGCGCATCATCATCCCAGGCCGCGGCGCTCGCCATCTGCACCATGGGTGACATGGCGCCGCCATGATAGGTGCGGTACAGCAGGAACTTGCGCAGCAGCTGCGGGTCCCCGGCCACGAACCCGGAACGCAGTCCCGGCACGCTGGAGCGCTTGGAGAGGCTGTGGAACACGATGCAGCGCTGGAAGTGGTCCCGACCGGTGTCCTGGGCTACCTCCAGCAGGCTGGGCGGGGGCTTGTCTTCGTCCGGGAAGATCTCCGCATAGCACTCATCGGCGGCCACGATGAAGTCATGGCGCTCCGCCAGATCCAAGGCGCGCGCCAGGTAGTTCTCATGCAGCACGGCGCCGGTGGGATTGCCGGGGCTGCACAGGAACAGCACCTGGGTGCGATCCAGAACCGCCTTGGGTATCGAATCCAGCTCAGGCGCAAAGTGGGTCGCGGCGGTGGCGTTGAGGTAGTAGGGCGTGGCACCGGCGAGCAGCGCGGCGCCTTCATAGATCTGATAGAACGGGTTGGGCGTGATCACGATCGGCATGTCGCCAGGATCAACCACCGTCTGCACCAGCGAGAACAGTGCCTCGCGGGTGCCATTGACCGGCAGCACCATGCTGCCCGGATCGACACTGCCGGCCCGCAGCGTGAAGCGCCGTTCCAGCCAGCGCGCGGCGCTGCTGCGCAGCTCGAGGGTGCCGGCCGTGAGCGGATAGGCGCCGAGGCGGTTGACCCCCTGGCGCAGGGCCTCGAGCACGAAGGCCGGCGGCTCGTGCTGCGGTTCGCCGATGTACAGTGGAATCGGTGGCAGCTGCGCGGGAGCCACGGCGCCGGCCAGCAGCCGGTTGAGCTTCTCGAACGGATAGGTGTGCAGCGAGCCGAGGCGCGGGTTCATGCGACGGGTCGCTGATCCAGGGCCTGCAGCAGGTGCTCCTTGAGTCGCTGCGCCGCCTGTTCGTTCAAGGGGCGGTGCTGCAGGTCGGTGACGTAGAACACGTCTTCGGCACGTTCGCCGACGGTCATGATCTTCGCCTTGCGCAGCTCGATGTGCTGCTGCATCAGGACCTTGCCTACATCGCACAGCAGCCCGGGACGGTCTCCGGCCACCAGCTCCAGCACCGAGCGCTGGTTGCGGTCATCCACGCTGATGGTGACCTGGGTGGGGGTGTTGAACATGCGCGCCTGGCGCGGCGCACGCCGTGACACCACGGGCATGATGGCATCGGCACGCTGCAGCGCGCGCAGCACGGCAAACTCGATCTCGCTCTGGCGATCCTGATCGGTGATGGGAGCGCCGTCGTCTTCGAGGATGTGGTACAGGCCGAGCGTGAAACCGTCATCCGTGGGCGACACGCGCGCATCCACGATGTTCAAGCCCAGCTGATCCAGCACCGCGGTGGTGCGCGCGAAGCCCTGGATACCCTCGGGCATGAAGGCCAGCACGGCCGTGGTGCCGCGCACGCTGCGCGGCTCGATGGCCACCAGCGTATCCCCGGGTCCGGGCTGGCGCTCGATGAGCAGACGGCTGTGCCAGGCCACCTCCTCGGGCGTGTACTGCAGGAAATACTGTGGCGAGAAGCGCGCCCAGAGTCGTTCGATGTCTTCGGCCCCGATGCCATGGCCGGCGAGCAGCTGCAGGGCTGCCGACTGGGTCTCGCGGATCAGTTCCTCCTGGTCGATGGGGCTTTCCAGGCCGCGCCGCAGGGCGCGCTTGACGCGTTCGTAGAACTCGTGGAACAGCGAGGCCTTCCAGGAGTTCCATAACTTGGGGTTGGTGCCGCGAACATCCGCGCAGGTGAGCACGTACAGATGATCCAGGTGGGTCTCATCGCCCACCCTGCGCGCAAAGGCGCTGACGACCTCCGGGTCGGTGATGTCCTGCTTCTGGGCGGTGACCGACAGCTCCAGGTGGTTGCGCACCAGCCATGCGACCAGGCGCGCGTCGTAGCGCGACAGTCCCTGCTCCAGGCAGAAGGCCTCCGCGTCCACCGAGCCCAGTTCGGAATGATCCCCGCCGCGGCCCTTGGCGATGTCGTGGAACAGGGCCGCGAGATAGGCGATTTCCGGTTTGGGCAGCTGCTGCATGAGGCGCGACAGCCCCGGCAGCTCATGATCGTAGCGGGGGATCGCCCAGCGCCGCAGGTTGCTCAGGACAAACAGAGTGTGCGCATCCACGGTATAGGCGTGGAACAGGTCGTACTGCATGCGCCCGACGATGCGGCCGAAGGCCGGAATGTAGCGGCCGAGCACTTCGTAGTTGTTCATGCGCCGCAACTCATGGGTCACGCCCACCGGCGCGCGCAGGATGTCCATGAACAGGCGGTGATGGCGCGGGTTCTGCCGGAACTCCTCATCGATCAGCCACAGGCTGCGGGTGACGGCGCGCATGGTCGAGGCGCGCACGCCCTTGATGTCGGGGTTCTGCTGCAGCAGCACGAACAGCTCGAGCAGCGCCGAAGGGGTGCGCGCGAACACATCATCGCGCCGCGCCTCAAGCGAGCCGTTGTGCACCTGGAAGCGGGCGTTGAGCGGCCGGATGTCCTCCTCGTTGCTGAGGATGGCCTCGCTGAACAGCTGCAGCAGCAGCTCGTTGAGCAGGCTCGCGTCCATGACGGTGCGGTAGTAGCGCTGCATGAACTGCTCGACCGCCAGGGTGTAGGTGGCGTCCTCGTAGCCGAAGGTCTGCGACAGCTTCAGCTGATGATCGAACAGCAGCCGGTCCTCGCGCCGGCCGGTCACGATGTGCAGTCCGAAGCGCACCTTCCACAAGAAGGACTGCGCCTGCTTCAGGCGGCGCAGCTCGCTGGCGGTGATGAAACCGCGCCGCGCCAGGCCGTCCAGGGACTCGGCGCCGAAATGGCGCTTGGCGACCCAGCCTATGGTCTGGATGTCGCGCAGGCCGCCCGGGCCGGTCTTGACGTTGGGCTCCAGGTTGTAGGCCGTGTCATTGGCCTTCTGGTGCCGCAGCACCTGCTCCTTGAGCTTGGCCTCGAAGAACTCCTTTTCCGGCCAGATGCCCGGGGGACTCAAGGCCGTATTCATGGTCTCCAGCAGGGCGGCATCACCGTGCAGCAGCCGCGCTTCCAGGAGCGTGGTCATCACGCTCACATCCGCGGCGCTTTCCTGGACGCATTCGGCGACCGTGCGCACGCTGTGACCGACCTCCAGGCCGATGTCCCAGAGGAAGGTGATGAGCCGCTCCACCTGGGAGCGCTCGGCATCGTTGGGGGGCTGGGCGACCAGCAGCAGGATGTCGATGTCGGAGCAGGGATGCAGCTCGCCGCGGCCATAGCCGCCCACGGCCACCAGGGCCCAGTGCCGCTCCCCGTTGCCGAGGTGCTCGAACCAGGCCTGACGCAGGACGGTGTCAATGAGCGCCGCCCGGGCGTGAACCAGCAGTTCCACCGGCTCCTCGTCCAGGAACCGGGCCTTCAGCTCCTCATGGGCCAGGCCCAGCTGCCGGCGGTATTCCTCGCGCGAGCCGGGGTGGGCGGCCAGCTGCGCGGGCAGGCGCTGCAGCAGCGGCCAGGGCGGCGCGCTCAGCGCCTCCGGCAGCAGTTCCTCCAGGGACTCATTCAATGGCGGTCTGCCGCGCCCAGGGTCAGGACATCGACGCCGGTTTCGGTCACCAGGCAGGTGTGCTCCCACTGGGCTGAGAGGGAGTGGTCCTTGGTCACCACGGTCCAGCCGTCGGGCAGCAGCCGCACATGCCTTTTGCCGGCATTTACCATGGGTTCCACGGTAAAGGTCATCCCCTGCTGCAGCTCCAGGCCGGTGCCGGATTCGCCATAGTGCAGCACCTGCGGATCCTCGTGGTAGATGCGGCCGATGCCATGGCCGCAGTACTCGCGGACCACCGAGAAATTCAGGGATTCGACGTATTCCTGAATGGCGTGGCCGATGTCGCCGAGGCGGGTGCCGGGCTTGACGGTGCGGATGCCGCGCCACATGGCCTCGAAGCACACCTCGGTGAGGCGCTGGGCGGCCACCGGCGGCTTGCCCACGTAGTACATGCGGCTGGTGTCGCCATGGAAGCCATCCTTGATGACCGTGACATCGATATTGATGATGTCGCCGGATTTGAGCTTCCGGTCGTTGGGGATGCCGTGGCAGACCACGTGGTTCACCGAGGAACAGATGGTCTTGGGAAAGCCCCGGTAATTGAGGTTTGCCGGGATGGTGCCCTGGACATTGACAATGTGCTCATAGCACAGCCGGTCCAGCTCCTCGGTGGTCACGCCGGGCACCACATGGGGGCCGATCATGTCGAGCACTTCGGCGGCCAGCCGGCCGGCCTCGCGCATCTTCAGCTGTTCTTCAGGGGACTTGATGGTGATATGCATTATCTGGGTAACTGGGTGGCCCGTAAGACATTGTTCCTACGGGACGTTCATGGTATAAAGCGCGGCCCTCGTTGGCAACGACGAGAAATTCCATACGTGTATCACTAACCTTCAGTGGCTGGGTGCCTGGGCAGCAATGTTCGGGTGGTCACTGGGGATACGCGCAAGGATCAACCCTACAGTTACGGAGTTCGTATGACCGGCGTGTCCATGAGACAGATGCTGGAGGCGGGAGTCCATTTCGGACACCAGACCCGCTTCTGGAACCCGAAGATGGCTCCTTTCATCTTCGGCGAGCGCAACAAGATCCATATTATCAACCTCGAGAAGACCCAGCCCCTGTACGCACAGGCGTCGGCCTTCATCAAGCACACCATTGCCGATGGCGGCAAGGTGCTGTTCGTAGGTACCAAGCGTTCCGCGCGTGATGCCGTCCAGAAGGAGGCGACACGCAGTGGCATGCCCTATGTCAACCAGCGTTGGCTGGGGGGCATGCTCACCAATTTCAAGACCATCCGGCAGTCCATCAAGCGCCTGGCGGAGATCACCGAGCTGAGCACCAGCGGTGCGCTGGACAAGCGCGGCAAGAAAGAGGCCACGCAGCTGCGCCGCGAGATGGAAAAACTCGAGCGCAGCCTGGGTGGCATCAAGCACATGGAGGCGCTGCCGGATGTCATGTTCGTGATCGACGTGGGTCACGAGAAGATTGCGATCCATGAGGCCAAGAAGCTTGGCATTCCGGTGGTGGCCGTGGTGGACACCAACTGCAGTCCGGATGGCATCGACTATGTGATTCCCGGCAATGACGACGCCATGCGCGCCATCATGCTGTACGCCTCGGGCATCGCCGACTCGGTGATCGAGGGCAAGGCCTCGGTGCCGCAGGTTGCCGTGGGCGAAGATGAATTCGTGGAACTGGACGAAGCCGGTCAACCGCGTCGCAAGACGGGCAAGCCGCGCGCGAAGCCGCAGGCTCCGGTGCGCAACAAGAAGGCGCCGGCGCGGCGCCGTCTGCCGGTCAAGGCGCCGGTGGGTGATGATGCGGCCGCTGATCTTGATGATCTGGACGAGCCCACCGAGGTGCCGGTGGCTGCCGCCACCGAGGCTGCGACCCCGGCGGGTCGCGGTGGCGTGGTGCGCCGTCGGACCCAGGTCGCCGAGACCGCGGGTCAGGCCCCCGACGAAGGTGATGCAGGGTCACCGGCCTGAAGTTCGATTGGTGATGCCCCGGCGCCAACCGGCCCGGGGTCTTTGCGTGGAATCCTTATGAATATCACAGCAGATGCAGTGAAGCAGCTCCGTGAGCGCACCGGCGCCGGAATGATGGAGTGCAAGAAGGCGCTGGTGGAGACCCAGGGCGATATGGACGCCGCCGCCGAGCTCATGCGCAAGCAGGGGCTGGCCAAGGCGGACAAGAAGGCGGCGCGCGTCGCCGCCGAAGGTGTGATCGTGATCGAGCGTTCCGCTGACGGCCATGCCGCCGCCATGGTGGAAGTGAACTGCGAGACCGATTTCGTCGCCCGCGGCGGTGATTTCGGCGCCTTTTCCCAGTCGGTCGCCGCCAAGGCGCTGCAGGCCCGGCCGGCCTCGCTGGAGGCCCTGTTGCGCGAGCGGCTGGACAGCGGTGAGACCATCGATGAGCGCTGCCGGGCGCTGGTAGCCAAGATCGGCGAGAAGATCAGCGTGCGCCGCTTCGCCATTCTCAGCTCAAGCGGCCATGTCAGCGCCTATGTGCATGGCACCCGCATCGGCTCGCTGGTGGCCGTCGAAGGCGGCGACCCGGTCCTGGCGCACGATGTCGCGATGCATGTCGCCGCCAGCAATCCCAAGTACGTCACCATGGCCGATATCCCGGCGGATGTCGTGGCCAAGGAGCGCGCATTCCTGACCGACCAGGCCCAAAGCGAGGGCAAGCCGCCGCAGATCGTGGCCAAGATGGTGGAAGGGCGCCTGCGCAAGTCCCTGGGCGAAATCACGCTTTCGGGACAGGCCTTCGTGAAGGATCCGGATCAGACCATCGAGAAGCTGCTGAAGGGCGCCAAGGCGAACGTCACTGCCTTCGAGCGCTTCGAGGTGGGGGCCGGTATCGAAAAGAAGCAGGATGACTTCGTCGCCGAGGTCATGGCGCAGGTGAAAAGTTTCGATCCGTCGGACGAGAAGTAAGGCTGGAGAGAAGACCCCGCCCCGGCGGGGTTTTCTTCATGTACGAGGGTGAAGACCACATGAGTGACAGCGCGCGGTCCCGATACTCCCGCATCCTGGTGAAACTGTCCGGCGAAGCCCTGCTGGGCGGGGGCGACTACGGCATCGATCCGGCCATGCTCAAGCGCATCGCCGGGGAGATCCAGGACATCGTGCAGATGGGCACTCAGGTGGCAGTGGTGATCGGCGGCGGCAACATCTTCCGCGGCGCGGGCCTGGCCCGGGCGGGCATGGATCGGGTCACGGCCGATCACATGGGCATGCTCGCCACGGTCATGAACGCGGTCGCCATGCAGGATGCGCTGGAGAGCTCCGGCATGCAGTCGCGGGTGATGTCGGCCATCCGCATCAACCAGGTGTGCGAGGACTATATACGGCGTCGCGCCATCCGCCACCTGGAGAAGGGCCGGGTGGTGATCTTCGCCGCGGGCACCGGCAATCCCTTCTTCACCACCGACACCGCCGCGTCGCTGCGCGCCATCGAGATCAATGCCGATGTGCTGCTGAAGGCCACCAAGGTGAACGGTGTGTACTCGGATGACCCGGTGCGCAATCCCGCGGCCACCCGCTACACGCAGCTGACCTTCGATAAGGTGCTGCAGGATCGCCTCAATGTCATGGATGCCACGGCCATCGTCATGTGCCGCGACAATCGCCTGCCGCTGCGCGTGTTCAATCTGAACAATCCGGGTGATCTGACCCGGATCGCGCGCGGTGAGGAAATTGGCACGGCCGTCACCTTCGAATAGGAGCCACCATGCTCGATGACATCAGAAAGGACGCAGTGACCCGCATGGGCAAGTGCGTCACCCAGTTCCAGGCGGATCTGAAGAAGATGCGCACCGGGCGTGCGCACCCGAGCCTGATCGAGCACCTGAAGGTCGATTACTACGGATCGGATGTGCCGTTGCAGCAGGTGGCGAGCATTGCGGTCGAGGACGGGCGCACGCTGGTGGTCTCGCCCTGGGAGAAGGGCATGGTGCAGCCGATCGAAAAGGCCATCCACAAATCCGACCTGGGCCTAAATCCGATGACCGCGGGCACCATCATCCGCATCCCGATGCCGCCGCTCACCGAGGAGCGCCGTCGCGAGTTCACCAAGGTGGTGCGCCAGGATGCCGAAGGCGCGCGCGTGGCGGTGCGCAACGTGCGCCGCGACGTGATGTCCGACATCAAGGAAGCGCTAAAGGAAAAACTGATCTCCCAGGATGACGAACGGCGCGCCGAGACCGACATTCAGAAACTGACGGACAAGCATATCGCCGACATCGAGCAGATGCTGGCGGCCAAGGAAAAGGAGATCATGCAGGTCTGACCGGCCTGCATGAGCGTGAACCTTCCCCGTCATGTGGCGATCATCATGGACGGCAACGGCCGCTGGGCTGCTGCGCGGAAACTGCCGCGGCATGCTGGCCACAAAGCCGGCATCAGCGCCCTGCGCGCCTGCGTGCAAGCGTGCACGTCCCGCGGTATCGGGGCGCTCACGGTTTTCGCATTCTCCAGTGAGAACTGGGCGCGCCCGGCGGAAGAGGTGTCGTTATTGATGGGCCTGTTCGTCGATGCGCTGGACCAGGAACTCAGTGAGCTGCACGCCAAGGGCGTGCGCCTGCGCTTCATCGGCGACCGGCAGCGTCTGTCGGTGCGCCTGCAGTCCTACCTGGCCGAGGCCGAAGCGCACACCGGCGCCAATGAGCGCCTGTCCCTGACCATCGCGATGAGCTACGGCGGACGCTGGGACCTGACCGCCGCGGTGCGCGCCCTGGCCGCAAAATGCGCCGCCGGCGCGCTGCGCGCGGCCGACATCACCGAGGAGCAGGTGGCGGGGTCCCTGGCGCTGTCAGGCCTGCCGGACCCTGACCTCTTCATCCGCACCGGAGGCGAACACCGCATCAGCAATTTCCTGCTGTGGAACCTCGCCTATACCGAGCTGTACTTCACGGACTGCCTGTGGCCTGACTTCGATGCCCGGGAGATGGATGCGGCGCTGGCCTTCTTCGCCGCCCGCGAACGGCGCTTCGGACGCACTTCGGAACAGGCCCGGAGTCCGGCGAGTGCTTAAAACCCGGATCATCACCGCCGCCGTCCTGATCGGACTGCTGCTGGTCATTCTGCTGTGGCTGCCACCCTTCGCGACCAAGATCGCGATGACCGCGGTGGTCCTCGCCGGTGCCTGGGAGTGGTCGGCATTCCTCAAGCTGCAGCGCCTCGCCGGGCGCATCCTGTACGTGGCGGTGGTCGCCGCGTGCCTGGCGATGGTGTGGCAGCTGACTCTGGCCCAGCCGCAATGCCTGCTGGTGCTGCTGGTGGCGCTGGCCTGGTGGATCATCGCCCTGCTGTGGGTGATATTCGCGCCGCGCCGCGCGGCGGCCTGGTCGGCGGGGCTGGCGGGGCTGCTGGCGTTGACGCCCGCCTGGGTCGCGATGGTGCGCCTGCGGGAGGATGTGCCGCGCGGGGAGCAGTGGCTGCTGTTTGCGCTGTGCCTGGTGTGGGCGGCCGATATCGGCGCCTATTTCGCGGGACGCACTTTCGGGCGGGTGCGCCTGGCACCTCAGGTGTCGCCGGGGAAGACCTGGGAAGGCGTGCTCGGCGGCCTGGCATTGGCGGCCGTGGTTGCCCTGTGGGGCAGCCGGTGGTTTGCTGTGCCGGTGATTCAGTTGCTGCCCCTGTGCCTGGGCGTCGTGGCATTCTCCATCGTCGGGGATCTGACGGAGAGCCTGCTAAAACGCTTCGCCGGCCTCAAGGACAGCGGCACCCTGTTTCCGGGGCACGGTGGAGTCATGGATCGAATCGACAGTCTGACCGGGGCCATGCCGGTACTGCTGCTGGGTCTGGTGGTGCTGGGAGTGGCGCGATGAAGGGCATCGCGGTCCTGGGCGCCACCGGCTCGGTCGGGGTCAACACCCTGGATGTCATCGCGCGTCACCCGGATCGCTACCGCGCCGTGGCCCTGGGCGCCCACCGCAACGTTGAGGGGCTGTTCAAGCAGATCCAGCAATTCCGGCCCGCCGTGGCCGCGCTCACCGACTCTGCGGCCGCACTGGTGCTGGAGCAGCGGGTGAAGGCCGCGGGCCTGCCCACCGCGGTGCTGGCCGGCCCGGCATCGCTTGAGACACTGGCGACGCTCCCGGAGGTCGACCAGGTCATGGCCGCCGTCGTGGGCGCCGCGGGCCTGCGCTCCACGCTGGCCGCGGCCCGGGCCGGCAAGCGCCTGCTGCTGGCCAACAAGGAATCCCTGGTCATGTCCGGGCCCTTGCTGCTGGCCGCGGTGCATGCCTCCGGCGCCGAGCTGCTGCCCATCGACAGCGAGCACAACGCCATATTTCAATGCCTGCCGCACGGGGCCAAGCCCGGCCACGCCCCGGAGGGCGTGCGCCGCATCCTGCTCACCGCCTCCGGCGGTCCGTTCCGCGACTGGAGCCCCGAGGCCATCGCCAGCGCCACGCCGGACCAGGCCTGCAAGCACCCCAACTGGGTCATGGGCCGCAAGATCTCCGTGGACTCCGCCTCGCTGATGAACAAGGGGCTGGAGCTCATCGAGGCCTGCTTCATGTTCGGCCTGGGGCCCGCACGGGTGGAAGTGGTCGTGCACCCGCAAAGCGTCGTGCATTCCATGGTCGAGTACATCGACGGCTCGGTGCTGGCGCAGCTCGCCTGCCCGGACATGCGCACCCCCATCGCCTATGGATTGGCGTGGCCGGAACGGATCGCGGCCGGCACCGATTTTCTGGACCTGGTCCGGACCCGGCAGCTGGATTTTCTGGCGCCCGACACCAACCGCTTCCCCTGTCTTGCTCTGGCTCGGGCTGTAGCGGACACTGGCGGGCTGGCACCAGCCATTCTCAATGCGGCCAATGAGGTCGCTGTCACTGCATTCCTGGAGCACCGATTGAACTTTCCGGACATTCCCGCGGTCATTGAATGTGTTCTTGCAAAGGCCGATGGGGCCCGGGCTGCGGGGGGGGAAATCCGTGGCATCGATGAGGTCCTACAGGCCGATGCCGAAGCGCGTGAGCTGGCTCAGGAGTTCTGCCGTACCCGTAGCGGGCCAATGAGGTCCGTTCATGCGTAGGCGGTCCAAGAAGCGCCCCGCACAACGGCATTCCACACAAATTTCCAACAACACCCGGGCCAGCAAGCTGTTCATGAAGCGATTTGGATTGGTGACCACCCTCGCACTGTGCGCGGGTTCAGCATTATGTTCCGCGCAGACGCGTCTGCCCGCGGGGGCCGCGACTCCCGCCGCCGGGCCCGTGGCCGCGCCGGCCGATGCCAGTGCCTCACCGCCGCCCACGCCGACCCTGCCGGCCGAGGCGGTGCAGGACCGCAACCTCGCCGACTTCACGGTGACCAACATCAGGCTCGAGGGACTGCAGCGCATCTCCGAGGGCACGGTCTACAACTACCTGCCGGTCAACATCGGCGATCACGTGACGCCGTTGCGGATCCGCGAAGCGGTCCGCTCGCTGTACAACACCGGATTCTTCCGCGACGTACAGATACGCCGCGACGGCGACACCCTGGTGGTGCTGGTGGTCGAGCGCCCGGCCATCGAAAGTTTCGAGATCACCGGCAACAAGGACATCAAGACCGAGGATCTGCAGAAGTCGCTGCGCGCGGTGGGCCTGGCCACCGGCAAGACCTTCGACCGTTCGGTGCTGGAGGAGGTGAAGGGCTACCTCACCGACCAGTATTTCAGCCGCGGTAAGTACGCGGTCAGTATCGATGAGAAGGTCGAGGACGATTCGGGCAACCGGGTGAAGATCAAGGTCACGATCAAGGAAGGCTCGCGCGCCAAGATCCGCACCATCAACATCGTGGGCAACCACAAGTACACGGACAAGGAGATCGTCAAGACCTTCGAACTGCAGACGCCCAATCTTCTGTCCTGGTACAAGCAGGACGACCGGTATTCCAGCGAGTCCCTCGAAGGCGATGAGGAGAAGCTGCGCTCCTACTACATGGACCGTGGCTATGCGAATTTCCAGATCGAGTCCACCCAGGTGGCCATTGCCCCGGAGAAGGACGACATCTTCATCACCCTGAACATCGATGAGGGTGGCGTGTTCAAGGTCGGTGAGGTGAAGCTGGCGGGCACCTTCCCGGTGCCCAAGGAGCAGCTGGAATGGCTGGTGCTGCCGCAGAAGGGCCAGATCTACTCGCGCAAGGCCGTGACGGCCACCCAGGAGCTGATCCAGAACCGCCTGGGGCAGGACGGCTATGCCTTCGCCAAGGTCGACGCGGTACCGACCACCGACAAGAACACCGGCATCGTGAACATGACCCTGTTCGTGGACCCGGGCAATCGCGTCTACGTCCGCAACATCACCTACTCGGGCGTCAAGCGCATCAACGACGAAGTGCTGCGCCGGGAGATGCGCATCCTGGAGGGCGGCTGGCTGTCCAATGTGGCCCTTGACCGCTCCAAGCAGCGCCTGCAGCGTCTGCCCTACATCACCAAGGTGGATGAGGAGACGACCCCGGTACCGGGTTCCTCGGACCAGGTGGATGTCGATTACAAGATCGAGGAGGGCCCGGGCGCCTCGATATCCGGGGGCGTGGGCTACTCGGAAACCTACAAGTTCGAGTTGAACGGCAACTACACCGATGCCAACTGGCTCGGCTCCGGCCAGCGCGTGTCCATCAACCTCTCTGCCGGCCTGTACAACAAGGTCTACGGGATCTCCGAGACCAACCCGTACACCAACGTCGACAACCTGACGCGCACCTATTCCTTCAGTTTCCGCGACGTATCGCAGTTCACCTCGTCCTCTTCGAGCTTCTCGACCAAAATCCTGACCCTGGGTGAGAGCTTCGGTTACCCCATTTCCGAATATCAGTTCATCAATATCGGCGCGAACCTGCAGGGCGTGCAGCTGGTCGCCATCGAAAACGACAGTGCCTTGCAGTCCATCCAGTGGGTGCAGAACAACGGGCACACCTACACCGGCACGGCCACGGGCATCATATTCGACCCGACCACGGCCACCTACGAGAACGGTATCTATCACCTGGACGGCACGCGCTTCGCGGTCGCTCAGCTACAGTCGGGGTGGAGCTACGATTCGCGCAACCGCGGCATATTCGCCGATCGCGGCATGCACCAGGTCGTCAGTGTCTCCTACACCCCGCCGATCACGGGCGTTTCGTACTACAAGGTGAACTACGAGTTCCTGAAATACATCCCCTTGTTTGGCCGCTGGACTTTGTCGCTCACCGGTGATGTGGGCTATGGCAATGGTCTGGGCAAGGCCAAGTGTTACCCGAAGACCGATGCCGCCGCGGCCTATTGCGTCGACCCGACCCTGCCCCCCTACGAGCTGTTCTATGGCGGTGGCCCGGATTCGGTGCGCGGCTTCCAGGAGAGCCGGCTGGGGCCCAAAGACCAGTACGGCAATCCCTACGGCGGCAACCTGAATGTCCTGTTGCGTCCGGAACTGATCATTCCGATGCCGGCCAAGATCGCCTCCAGCGCCCGGGTCAGCCTGTTCGTGGACGTGGGCAATGTGTTCTCCACCGGCAAGTCGCCGCAGTTCTATGCCCCGCCCGGCAACGCGACACAATGCGGTTACAGTTGCGGCAATGTGACGCAGGCAGAGCTCAACTATGCGCCGGCCCTGACCCCGATCAGCTACAACTTCGCACTCGACAAGCTGAAGGAATCGGTGGGCGTCGCGGTTCAGTGGCTGGCCCCGCTGGGGCTGTTCCGATTCAGTTTTGCCGTGCCGCTGAATGCGGTTCGGGAACAGGATGGCGTGACCTGGGGCGATGAGACCGAGCGCTTCCAGTTCTCGGTTGGGCAGGCGTTTTAAGGCGATTTCCGCTATGATCCCGGTCTTAAATTGGGCATTGCCCACAAGAGGAGCATCGTGAAGGGCGTCGTCAGGTCATTGATTCTGGGTTCGGCTGCGACCATGGTTCTGGCGGCAGCGCCGGCATGGGCGGAGCTGAAAATTGGTTATGTAAATTACAGTCGGCTGCTCCAGGAGTCCCCGGATGCGAAGGTCATCGCGGATCAGCTGCGTAATGAGTTTTTGCCACGCAGCCGGGAACTGCAGACGTTGCAGCAATCGCTGAAGACGCGCGAGGACAAGCTCACCAAGGACGGCGCGACCATGACGGATGATCAGCGCGCCCGCGAGGAGAAGGAAATCCACGACGGAGAGCGTGAACTGCAGCGCAAACAAAGCGAAGCGCAGGATGATTTCAATTCCCGCCGCAATGAAGAGCTTTCGACGCTGCAGAAATCGCTGGTCGAGAAGGTGCAGACTT
>DATHMK010000067.1:0-40002 GCA_035487155.1 Steroidobacteraceae bacterium | reverse complement strand
GGGCCCAGGGTCGCTCGTGGTCGACGCTTTGCGGTTCTTCATCACTGTTCTCGCTACACCTCCAAGGGGTCCGGACCACCATTTCTGGGCGTCACGAGCGGTACCACACCTCGCAACGCGGCGCGAAAGTTACGGCAGTTGGCTGGGTGATGCAATAGATTTTTTGGAGAACTACGGAGAAGTTAACAGCGAACTCACCCGTAGGTCGCCGACTACACCGCTGCTCGCGGCCGCGCCGACGGTGAAATGCCATAATGTTGGCCTTTGCCGGCCACCTGCATGCCGCCCCACAGTTTCAACCCCTGCGCCATCGTTCCGGTGTTCGATCACGAACACGCCGTCGCCCGGGTCGTGGACGCGGTGCGGGCCGCGGGGCTGCCGTGTTTGCTGGTGGATGACGGGTCAGGTCCGAGCTGTGCCCGTGAACTGGATCGCATCGCCGCCACGGTGCCGCACACCCTGGTGCTGCGGCTGCCGCTCAACGGCGGCAAGGGCGCAGCGATGCTCGCCGGCTTCGCGCTCGCCTGGCAGCGTGGCTACAGCCATGGCCTGCAAATCGATGCCGACGGCCAGCATGCCCTGGGGGATATCTCGACCTTCCTCGAGGAGGCGCGCCGCCAGCCCCAGGCCCTGATCTGCGGGCAGCCGCTGTTCGACCGCAGCATGCCGGCCATCCGCCACTACGGCCGCTATCTCACGCATGCCCTGGTGTGGCTGAACACCCTGTCTGTTTCGATACCGGATTCGATGTGCGGCTTTCGCGTCTATCCGCTGGCCGCGGTCATCGCATTGATGAACGAGGAGTACATTGGCCGGCGCATGGACTTCGACGTGGAAATCATCGTGCGCCTGTACTGGCGCGGGGTGCCGATGCGCTGGCTGCCGACCCGGGTCACCTACCCGCTGGACGGCATCTCGCACTTTCGAATGGTCAGGGACAACGCCCGGATGGTGGCGCTGCAGATCCGGCTGGCCGGCGGCATGCTGCGAAGGCTGCCGCGACTGCTGCGACGGAGCGCGTCTTGAACCGCGAGGCCGCCTCGAGGGACACACCGGCCGCCTGGGCGGCGAGCCGCGAGCGTGGCGCGCTGGTCATGATGTGGCTCATGTTCCACGGCGTGAAGCTGCTGTCGCGGCCGCTGGCAACGCCTTTCATTTACCTGTCAACGGCGTATTTCTTCGTCTTCGGCCGCGGTGCCCGGGTGGCCTCGAAGGACTACCTGGCGCGGGTGGCTGCGGCGGCGCCGGACAGCGGCATCAATGCGCGGCCCATGAATGTCTACCGGCACTTCGTCAGCTTCGCGCGCGCCATCGTCGACAAGCAGAACGCCTGGTTGGGACGCATCGACTACAGCCAGGTCGGCATCGAGGATCACGCCCGCATGCGCGTCATGGCACAGGGCACGCGGGGTGTTCTGGTCATCGGCTCGCATCTCGGGAATCTTGAGCTGTGCCGTGCACTGGCGACCTTGAATCGCCGCGTGCGGCTGAACGTGCTGGTACACACTCGTCATTCAAAGAGCTTCAACCATATCCTGCGCCTGGCCGGCGCCACACAGGTTGAGCTGCTCCAGGTGACCGAGCTGTCGGCGGCGACCGCGCTGATGCTGAAGACACGGATCGATCAGGGCGAATGGGTGGTGATCGCCGGGGACCGGGTCCCGGTGCACGGCGGACGCACGGTCGATGTGCAGTTGCTGGGCGCGCCGGCCGCGGTGCCGGTCGGTCCCTACGTGCTCGCCTCGGTGCTGGAATGTCCGGTGCATCTGCTGTTCTGTCTGCGCCGTCCCGCAGGTTACCGGGTGTACTTCGAGCCCTTCTGCACTCAGGTGCGCTGGCAGCGTGCGCAGCGGGATGCAATCATTGCCGACTTGGCCCAACGTTTTGCCACCCGCCTGGAGTACTACCTGCTGATGGAGCCCTTGCAGTGGTTCAACTTCTACCCGTTCTGGCATAGCCGATGACGGACACCGTCCTGGTCACCGGGTCCAGCCGCGGCATTGGCCGCGCCATTGCGCTGCGCCTGGCCAATGACGGCTATGACGTAGTGGTGCACTGCCGTTCGCGTCGCGGGGAAGCCGAGCAGGTCGCCGAGGGAATCCGCCACATGGGTCGGCGCGCGCGGGTGCTGCAGTTCGACGTCGCCAACCGCATGGCCTGTGCCAGCGCACTGGCCGAGGACATCGAGGCCAATGGCACCTACTACGGCGTGGTCTGCAATGCCGGACACGCCCACGATGACGCCTTTCCGGCAATGACCGGCGAGACCTGGGACGGTGTGGTCCATGGCAATCTCGACGGTTTCTACAATGTGCTGCATCCGCTGGTCATGGCCATGGTGCGCCGGCGCGCCCCGGGCCGTATCGTCACGCTGTCCTCGGCCGCGGGCGTGATGGGCAACCGCGGCCAGACCAATTACAGCGCCGCCAAGGCCGGCATCATCGGCGCCACCAAAGCGCTGGCCCTGGAGCTGGCGCGGCGGCAGATCACCGTCAACTGCGTGGCCCCCGGATTCGTCAACACCGAGATGCTGCAGAACCGGCCGCCGCTGGAGGAGCTCGTGAAGGCCATACCGATGCAGCGCGCCGGAACGGTGGAGGAAGTGGCCGCGATGGTGAGCTTCCTGGTGTCCCCGGATGCCTCCTACATCACGCGGCAGGTGTTCGACGTGAACGGCGGACTGTACTGAAGCGGGCCGCAAAGTGCCGCAGCTGCTGCCGCTGATTGCCGGGTTCGAGGCCACGGCGCCCCTGCTTTGGCAGCGGGGTACCGCGCTCACGGCCGGGCAGTTCCTGGTCCAGGTGCTGGCGCTGGCCGAGGCGCTGCCGGATCGGCCATACCTGGTCAATCTGTGCGAGGAGCGCGCGAATTTCCTGGTCGCCTGGTGCGCGGCGCTGGTGCGCGGCCAGACCAATCTGCTGCCCGCGTCGCGCGCCCCGCAGGTCATCGCGGATGCGCAGGCCAGCTACCCCGACAACCACAGCGTCGATGATGAGCGGGTGCAGCAGGCTCTGGCGCGGGCATCCGCCGCGCGCGCCCCGGCCGTGCCGCAGATCGCCGCCGACCACATCGTGCAGATCGGCTTCACCTCCGGTTCCACCGGAACGCCAACGGCGCATGCCAAGCGCTGGGGCAGCCTGCACTTCAATACCCGCTTCAACGCCGAGCGCATACGCGAATGCATCGGCGCCATCGGTCCCTCCAGTGCGCCCACGGTGATCGCGACGGTGCCCCCGCAGCACATGTACGGCACGGAGACCTCGGTGCTGCTGCCGCTGCTGGCGCGAATCGGCGTGCATGCGGCCCGCCCGCTGTTTCCCGCAGACGTGGCGGGCGCCCTGGCGCAGGTGCCGGCGCCGCGGGTACTGGTTACGACGCCCGTGCACCTGCGCACCCTGTTGGCCTCCCGCCAGGAATTTCCGCCGCTCGCCGTGGTGGTCTCCGCCACCGCGCCCCTGGATGCGGCACTGGCGCTGCGCGTGGCCGCGGACCTGAAGGCACCATTGCTGGAAATGTTCGGCTCCACCGAGACCTGCGTCATCGCCACGCGCCTCACCGCCAGCGAAAGCGGCTGGCGTCTGTATCCCGGGGTCACCCTGGAGCCCGAATCGGACCACACCTGGGTGCGCGCGCCCTGGTTCGACCAGGCGACGCGGCTGCAGGATGTGGTGCAGATCGCCCAGGGGCGCATGCTGCTGCGGGGTCGCAATGTCGACATGATCGAGATCGCCGGCAAGCGCGCCTCGCTGTCGGATCTCACGCGGCGTCTGCTGGCCATCCCCGGAGTCGAGGATGCCGTGGTGTTCCAGCCCTCGGATGCGGAGGCCGAAGCGCAGGGCGTGGCCAGGGTGCAGCGCGTGGCGGCGGCGGTGGTGGCGCCGGCACTGAGCGTGGCGCAGATCCTGAACGCCCTGGCACCTGGCGTGGACCCGGTGTTCCTGCCGCGGCCGCTGCTGCCGGTGGCGCAGCTGCCGCGCAACGAACTGGGCAAGACCACGCGCGCGCAGCTGCTGGCGCTGCTGCGGCAGGCCGCGCACTGATCAGCCGCCGTGCCCCAGGTGCACGGCGTCGATTTCCACCAGCAGCTCGCGCCGGCAGATATCCGCGCCCAGTACCAGGAACTGCACCTGCGCGGGCAGCCGGGCGCGCAGGTAGCTCGCCACGAAACCCGCCGCACGGGCATCGCGCAGGTAGATCTTCAGCAGCGTGCCGCGCCCGCCAGGGTTGGGCACAGGATGGCCGCCGGCCTGACGCAGGCTCGCGAGGTTGCGCAGGATCTCGTCAAGCTGCGCGGGCAGATCATCCGGATGATGCGAGGAGTGTCCCAGGACACTGGCAGTGCCCGAGATCAGCATGCCGTCGGCCACCTGCATGGCGCGCGAGAAATGCGGCGGCGCGGGTCCGTACTGACGTGGATAGTGAAAGGCGCTCACCTGGCGCGGGTTTTCAAGCGGCCGGCCCGGCTCGTCACTGGCGAGCCAGTACACCTGCAGCTGGCGGTTGTGATCCTGGCGTCCGATGGCCGTGGCTGCCGGCCAGGAGCGATCCGGCAGCGCCTTGAAGCCCAGCGCGCGGCCACTGCAGAACTGCTTGTAGCGTTCCGCGTCGCCCTCCCCGGAATTGATGGCCGCGAAATAGTTGTACATGCGCAGCAGGTGCTGCCGAGAGCCGCGCAGGGTGAAGCGACTGATGGCGTCGTAGGCCGCGTTGGCCGCGGCCGCGAGGCCGCCGACCGCGTGTTCATCGATCAGAACCTGCCCTGCCAGGTAGTGTCCGCCGACGGCATACTGGATGATGCCGTCACGGCCCAGTTCCACGGGGCCGTCGGCATGCCACAGCTCCATCAGACCCGTGGGCAGCAGGGTGGGCAGGTCAACGTGCACGCGCAGCGCCTGCGGCGGCGCGAGCGACTCCACCCGGCGCTGCGCGCCGAAGCTGATGGCGCACAGCGTCGTCGCGGGCAGCCCCTGGTGCGCCCCCAGGCGCCGGTATTCCATGCGTGGCAGTCCGCCCGCGAAGGCGCGGGTCGCGACTCTGGGACTGTTCAAACCAGATCCTCGCCTTCGAAGGCCACGTTGATCTGGCGCCGGCGGTTGCGGTGATTGCGCAGCGAACGCCGCCACAGCGACAGCCACATCGACAGGTAGATGAGCTTGAACAGCTGCAGGCGCCACCATACCCGCGGGGTACCGAAGACATCACCGGCGAGCATCGACACCATGGCCTGCTCCACCTTCAGCACATCGCGCGGATGCGCGAACAGTCGCGCCATCGCCGGTGAATTGAAGCGGAAGATGAACCACGACAGCTGCGCCAGACCCCCGCGGATGAAGCGCGCGTAGCGGCGCTGCAGCGCCGTCTCGCGCCGTGGTTCGCGCAGGCATCCGGCGACCACCTCGGCCGCCTTCTCGGCGCTCATCATGGCCAGGTATACGCCGCTTGAGAAAATGGGGTCGAGGAAGGCAAACGCGTCGCCCACCATCACCCAGCGGTGACCGCTGATGCGGCTGCAGGAGTAGGAGTAGTTTCCGGTGGCATGCAGGTGGCCGATCATGCGCGCCCCCTGCATGCGCTCGCGGGCGCCCGGAATGCGCTGCAGGGTGGCGAGCAGGAAGTCGGCGTTGCTGCCGCGGCGCTGCCGCAGGTATTCCGGGTAGCACACCACCCCGACGCTCATGCAGTCACCGGGCAGCGGAATCATCCACACCCAGCCGGAGGGGAAGCGGTAGACGCTGATGTTCCCGGAGTCCTCGCCGGGCCGGCGTGCGACGCCATCGAAGTGTGCGAACAGCGCCGCGCTCTGATGGCGCGGGTCCTTGTGCTTGAGGCGCAGGGCCGTTCCCAGCAGGGTGTTGCGGCCGCTGGCATCCACCACGTAGTCGACCCGCAATGCCTCGACGCTGCCGTCCGCCCGCCGCAGGCGCGCGGTCGCCGCATCGCTGGCGAAGTCGATGCCCAGGACCTCGGTCTGCTCACGGGTCTGGGCGCCGCAGGCGGCCGCGTGGTTGAACAATAATGAATCGAGCTCATCGCGGCGGATCTGCACCGCGTAGCCGGTACCCGGATTGAGCGTGCGGGTGAAACGGAACACGCTGTAGCCGGATTCGTTGGCGGCCGGGAAGTCGGCGCCAAGTTTGCGCTGGCCGAGGGCCATGACCTGCTCCAGTACGCCCAGGCGCTCGAATATGGGCATGTTCATCGGCAGCAGGGACTCGCCGATGTGGAAGCGCGGATGGCGGTCCTTTTCCACCAGGGTGACGCGCAGGCCCTGGCGTGCCAGCAGGGCCGCCGTGGTGGACCCGCCGGGTCCGCCGCCCACGACCAGGACATGTGCGCCATCCCGCTGCTGTGACAACCCGCTTCTCCTTGCCAGACACCCTACACCAGGCCGGGTCGCCCGGCCTCCATGTTAGGATTTGCAACGACGACCTGTCGCAAGGGGCAGGTGGCCACATTTTATCTTGCGATGCGTTATGCCTGCCACACAGACCACCGCCGAAAACGAACTCGCCGAACTGATCATCGCCGCCGTCAATCTTGAAGGGGTGCAGGCGGCCGACATCGATCCGGAGGCGCCGTTATTCGGTGCCGGACTGGGCCTGGATTCCATCGACGCCCTGGAGATCGCGCTCGAGGTTTCGCGGCGGCACGGCCTGCAGCTGCGCTCGGACGACGCCGACAACCGGCGCATTTTCGCCTCGCTGCGCTCGCTCTCGGCCTATATCCAGGCGCATCGCCAGCCGCCCAGTTCCCCAAGGCAGTGACCGACGCCCGTGAGCGGCCGATGCTGCCGCTGGCCATCACCGCCTACTCGGTGGTGTGCGCGGCAGGCTTCGGCAGGCGCGCGTTGTTTGACGCATTGCAGGAGCGGCGCGGATCGTTGACCCCGAACGATTTCACCGCGCAGCCACTGCCGACCTGGATCGGGCGCGTCGCAGATCTGGAGGCACCGGCCTGGGACCTGCCCGCCGCCCTCGCCCCGTGGGCCTGTCGCAACAATCGGCTGGCCTGGGCGGGACTCAATACCGACGGCTTCAAGGCGGCCGTCGCCGCCGCCCGTGACCGCTATGGCCCGCGACGTGTGGCGCTGGTGATGGGGACCTCCACCGCCGCCATCGATGCCACCGAGGCGTTCTACCGGCACCTGGATGATCCGGCGGCCACACCTGCCAACCTGCGTCAGCAGGAGCTGCATACCCCGCATTCGCTGGGGCACTTCGTGCAGCGTGCGGTGGGGCTGGAAGGACCGTGCTTCACCATCGCGACGGCCTGTTCATCCAGCGCCAAGGTCTTCTGCCAGGCCGAGCGCCTGATGCGCCTGGGCTTGTGCGATGCCGTCGTGGTGGGCGGGGTGGATACCCTGTGCAACAGCGTGCTGTACGGTTTTGCCTCCCTGGAGCTGCTCTCAGCGCAGATCTGTCGTCCCTTTGCGGTCGATAGGCGTGGCCTGAACATCGGAGAGGCCGCAGGCTTCGCGCTGCTGGAGCGCACCGGATCGGACCCGGGGTCGGAGCTGCGGCTGCTGGGCTATGGCGAGACCAGCGACGCGTACCATATGTCGGCGCCGCATCCCGAAGGGCTGGGTGCGCGTCTGGCCATCGAGCAGGCGCTGGCGCGCGGCGGCTGCCGCGCCGAACAGATCCAGTACATCAACCTTCACGGCACCGCGACGCCCAAGAATGACGCGGTCGAGGCGCGCGTGGTCGCCGACATGTTTCCGGCGAGCACCCGGGCCAGTTCCACCAAGGGCTGGACCGGACACACGCTGGGCGCCGCCGGGTGCCTGGAAGCCATCATCAGCTGGCTGTCATTGCAGACCGGGCTGATTCCGGGGACGCTAAACACGCAGCAGCTGGATGCCCAGTGCGGTCCACAGATACAGCTTGAAAACAGCGCGGCCGAAGTGCGCCTGGCGCTGTCCAACTCCTTCGGCTTCGGCGGCAGCAACTGTGTGCTGCTGTTCGGGCGTGCAGCCGCATGAGCGCCGTGCTTGAGGTCGGCGTGGCCGGCTTTGCGCTGTGGAATCCACAGACCTCCGCAAGGCCGCAGCCGGCGATACTGCCGCCCAATGAGCGCCGCCGCGCTCCGGACTCGGTGGCGGTGGCCCTGGAAGTGGCGCAGGCGGCCTGCGTGAACGCCGGCCGTAATCCGGCGCGGCTGCCGACCGTGTTCGCCTCCACCTACGGGGATCTGGCGATCACCGATTACATGTGCGGCACGCTCGCCGCGGCGCCCACGACGCTCTCACCCACCCGCTTTCACAACTCGGTGCACAACGCGGCGGCAGGCTACTGGACCATCGCCACCGGCTGCCAGGAGCCCTACTTGGCGCTGGGCGCCGGCGAGTACAGCTTCGCGGCCGGATTGTTCGCGGCTGCCGTGCAGGTGTGCGCCGATCAGACCGACGTGCTGTTGGTGGCCTATGACATCGAGGTACGCGGTGCGCAGGCGCAGATCGCCAGCAGCCGCGGCATGCTGGGGGTGGCGCTGGTGCTGAGCGTACGGCCCGCGGAGGAGCAGGCAGGGCTGCAGCTGAGCATCGGTGCCGGTGCAGCCGCCAAACCTCCCGGCGATAACGCCATGTCGGCCTGTCTGCCCTTGATCGCGGCGCTCCAGACCGAGGGTGAAGCGGCGCTGCGCCTGCCGCTGGGGCCGCACTGCGCGCTGCAGATCAGGGTTCAGCGCGGGGCTGCGAAAAGATCTCATTGAGCTCCTTGCCGGAGGCGGCATCGCGCAGGTACCCGAAGCTGCCCTGAGCCTGCACTTCGGTGGCCGCGCGCAGCAGCGCCCCGTAGGCGGCGCGCGCCAGCGATCCGCCGAGGCTGATGCGCGTGACCCCAAGCTGCGCCAGATCGGCCACCCCCAGCGTCATGCCGCTGATGCCGGCCAGGACGTTCAGCGGCCGATCGATGCAGCGGAGCACCTCGGTGATTTCCTCGCGGGTCTTGATGCCCGGCGCGAACAGCACATCGGCACCGGCCTCCTGGTAGGCCTGCAGCCGCCGAATCGTGTCCTTGAGGTCCAGGCGGCCATACAGATGGTTCTCGGCGCGCGCCGTCAGGGTGAACTTGAAACCCAGCGACCGGGCGGCCACCGCGGCGTGACGGATGCGCTCCGCGGCCAGTTCCAGGGGGTAGACCGGATTGCCCTCATCCCCGGAGGCGTCCTCGATCGAGCCGCCCACGATGCCGGTCTTGGCGGCCTGCAGGATGGTCACGGCCATATCCTCCGGATCATTGCCGAAGCCGTTCTGAAGGTCGGCGCTGACGGGGAGCGAGGTGGCCTGGCACATCCCGGCCAGGTGCGTCAGCAGGCTGGACTTGCTGATGCTCAGGTCGCTCTTGGCAATGGAGAACGCGAAGCCCGCGCTCGAGGACGCCAGGGCCTTGAACCCCAGGTGCTCCAGCAAGCGCGCCGACCCGAAGTCCCAGGGATTGGGAATCACGAAGCACGAACCCTTCGCGTGCAGCTGGCGGAATGCTTCGGCCTGATCGGTTTGACGGGTCATGTTTTCACCTTGCCGGCTTGGAGATGCGATGGTCGTGGCTGCGCGTCATGGTCTTGATGTGCTCCACGCGCCGGAAACGCAGGGCCGACCAGTCCTCATCGATGGCGACCATGCGCACCGGCTCGAAACCCGCCGCGCCCAGCACCGGCCAGCCGGAGTCGCGATTGAACTCGCAACGGTACTTCCTGGAGCTCCCCTTCGGATACACCATCCACAGGACGGCATCCCCGGCGCAGGCCGCCGCGAGCTTGCTGCTCGCCGCATCCCGCTCGGCCTGCGTGATCACGAAGGCCATGGCAAAGCTGCTGGTCGCGGACACGGAGCGTTTCACGGTGACGCCCTGCAGGGCGGCCAGTTCGGGTTCGAAGGAACGCGGGGCATTGAGCACATGAATGACGCTGTGGGCACCGAGGTTGAGCTTCTTGAACAGCGGTGACACGTTACAGCCTCAAGGTCATGAACACGCTGTGAGGATCATCGTCGCGGTAGTCGCCGAAAGCCTTGCAATAGGTGAAGCCGGCACTGGCATACAGGCCCTGCGCCGCCTGGAAGGTTTCCCGTGGTCCGGTTTCAAGGCTCAGGCGCTCATACCCGCGCGCCCGGGCGACGCTGATGATGTGGTTGAGGATGGCCCGGCCGGCGCCCCTGCGGCGCAGGGCCTCGGGTGTGCGCATGGATTTGATTTCACCGTGACGCGGATCCAGCTCCTTGAGGGCGCCGCATCCCACCAGCTCAGGCCCGTCCCACGCCGTCCAGAAGCTGATGTCGGGGCTTCGCAGCCGCCCCAGGTCCAGCGCATGAACGCTCTCCGGCGGGGAGATCGCGTACATGTTGCGCAGGTGCTCGTTCAGCAGCGCATGGATCTGCGGCCGCGACAGGTCATCCAGTTCAATTCTCATGCGGGCGCTTCCAGACCATGACCAGCACGATCAGACCCAGCATCAAGGTGGCATCGGCGAGATTGAAGATTCCGGTCCGCAGCGAACCCACGCCAAGGTTCAGGAAATCCGTGACCGCCCCATCGAAGCGCAGCCGGTCGATCACATTTCCCAGGCCGCCGGCCCCGATGGCCGTGATGGCCAGCCGTGCGCGCCAGCCCAACCGGCTCGACAGCAGCGCCCAGCCCAGCAGCCCCGCCACCACCACGCCCACAGCGATCGTGAAGCCGTCGTAGCGAATGGCCGGCGGCAGCGATTCACCGAGGCTGAGGAAGGCGCCGGGATTTTGCGCAAACTCCAGGCGCAAGGTGTCGCCCAGGTAGGAATGGACGCCGCTGCCGGGCAGGTACTCGCGCGCCACGCTTTTGGAGATCTGGTCGCAGCCCACACAGCCGACCAGAACCAGCACCACCAGCAGTGAACGGCTCAAGGTACGCATCACCCCTCCCTCACTTGCGCCGCATGATAGCCACACGGCCGCCCGCCAGTGAATGGCCCGCGTGCCATGCCGCAAAGCGATACTGCCAGCTGCTCCCGTCCTGCAGCAGCAGCTCGGCGCGGATCTCCAGCTCCCCATCCAGTTCATGGATATGCGAGCAGCCGAAACTCACATCCCGCAGCGCCACCAGGTACCCGGGTGCCGCGCTGGTACCGGCGGCACGTGCCACCAGGCCACCGTGCAGCGCCGCCGCCTGGGCGCCGTACTCGCAAAGATGCACGGCGCGCAGCCCGCCGTGGCTGCGCAGCGGATGATCCGGGGCGCGATGCGTGGCCGACATCGCGACGATGTTCGAGCCATCCCAGCTCGCCACCCGATCCAGCAGCGACATCGCACCCTGGTGCGGGATCAGCTGAGCGATGAGCGCGCGATCCACGACGCTCACGGTGCCGCCCGGCGCCGGATCAGCAGCTGCGACAGCACGAAATTGCTGGCGACTCCCAGCACCACGGTGATGCCGATGGAACGCAGTACCGGCAGCGCCGAGCTGCCCAGGACGGCGAACACCACGCAGGCGGCCGTGGCGCAGATGCTGACCGTATGCAGGGCGCGACGGTGCGCCGTCTCATCGTGGCTGGCGCGTTCGAGGAACAAGCCATAGTCCAGTCCGAGGCCCGCGGCGAGCACCAGGGCGATCAGGTGGAACAGGTTCAGCGCGACGCCCGCGCCGTGCAGCACGGCGAGCGTCACCAGGGTGGACAGGGCCATGGGGGTGACCACCCGCAGCATCCGTCGGAACGAGCGACAGGTGGCGGCCACCACCAGGATCAGCAGCACCGCGGCCGCCGCGACGCTCTCCAGGATGCGTTGCCGCTGGTGGGAGACCAGGTCCTCGGCCGCCTGCTTGAGGTCCAGCAGCTGCAGGGTACCGTTCGAGGCGCCGGCCAGCTGCGCCAGACGCTGCGGCTGGCGCACGTCGGTCAGGGTCACAAGGCCGGTCCAGCTGCCGTCGCGCGGCTGCAGCAGCGAGCCCACCGTCAGGGCCAGGGGGGTGCCGGCGATGGTGGCCGCGGTGAGCGGGGGCAGGGTGCGGGCGCGCGCGACATCGGTCACAAACGGCGCAAACAGGCCAGGCCTGAAGGCCATGCCGGTGGCGGCCTTATCCAGGCTGTCCTGAAGGCTCCTGGCATCGGGCAGCGCCGCCTGGCGACGCCGCTGCACGGCAGCGCTGGGCAGGTAGCGCGCGGCCAGGTCGAATCCGCCGATGGCGTGCTGCGCGGTCAGCGTGGCGAGGGATTTCGACAGGCTCTCCTCGCGGGCCAGCAGCGCATCGGCAGTGGGCCCCTGCAGCGCCAGCAGGTAGCGCACATCGGGCGCGCCCAGCGCCTGCTGCAACGACTCGTACTCACGCAGCATGGCCTCGGGCACGGGGGTCAGATGACCCAGGTCAGTGTCCCACCAGGGCCCGCGAACGCCGAGCAGGGCCGCGATGGCAAGCAGCCCGATCAGCGGCGCCAGCCACGGCAGCGCGGGCAGGCGCGCGGAGAGTCGCGCGAGCGCTGCAGCAATCCAGCTCGCACCATAGTCGCGGGCGCCCAGCGGCAGCAGCCGCGGCAGAAGATAGCGGGTGGACAGGCCGGCCGCCGCCAGGCCCACGATATTGAACGTGGCCAGCTGCGCCAGGCCCAGCACCCCGGAGACCAGGAAGGCCAGGTAGGCGATGCACACGGCGGCGACCGCCGTGGCCAGGGTCGGCCAGATGCTGCGCGCCACCGTCAGGGCCGGCACCCCGGGCTGCTCATTGCTGAACAGATAGATGGGATAGTCCAGCGCCACCCCGGTGAGCGTGAAGCCGAAGGCGATGGTGATGCCATGGACGGTATCGAAGATCGCGGCGGCCGCGCCCAGGCCGCACAGGCCGGCGGTGGCCAGGGGCAGTGCGCCCAGCAGCACCCGCCGCGGGCTGCCATAGGCCAGCAGCATCAGCAGCACCATGCCCACCGAATCCAGAATCGCCGCCAGGCGCGCATCGGCCTCGCTGCGTGCCTGCATGGTGACGGCGAAGGCGCCGGAGCCGCTCACGGTCAGCTGCATGGCCGGCACGGTCCGCACCGCCTCGAAGTGGCGGCGCAGGGCGTCGATGGCGAGCTTCTGCCCGGCCGGATCGAAGCCGGCCCCGCGCGTCTGCACGATCATCAGGGCTGCGTTGCCTTCCTTGTTGAACCACACATCGAACAGCTGCTGGGCCTGCTGCGCCGGTTCCCAGGACTCAAGGACCTTGAGCAGCTCCAGGGTCGGATCGCGCGGCAGGAGCGGTGTCAGCAAGGTGGCGGCGGGGGAGGCCAGATCCTGCTCGCGCTCCTGCAGCTGCTGGTGCAGGTAGTCAGTGTCCAGCGGCTGCGTATCGAGCGTCGGGGAGAGCAGATAGCGGTAGGGGAGCAGAGCATCGGGCACCATGTCGAGGCGTTGCTCGCCATTGCTGACGAAGCCGAACGCCGGATCGCTGCGCAGCGCCGCGCTGAGTTTCTGCGAGCTGGCGGCCAGCGCCTCGGGAGCTGCGCCGCTGATCGCGACCAGCAGCAGTTTGGCCGCCGGTCCCTCGCTGACCTCTTCGAGCAGCAGCCGACCCACCGGATCGTGGGCCGCGGGCATGAACAGGCGCAGGTCACCGCTGATCCGCAGGCTGTGGTGGACCACCAGGCCCGCGGCGGCCAGCAGTGCCAGCCACAGCAGTGCCGTGAGGCGGGCGGAGCCGCGCATGCGGGAGTTCAGCGGCACACCTTGTTGAGACCGGCGCGGTCCAGGTCCGCCGGCAACGTGGTGCGGGCGGCCTCCTCCATCAGCATCACCGTCACGCTGCCGTCGGGGGCGCTCGTGGTCATGCAGCGCGGACTGCCCGCCGCGCCATTCACCAGGATGCGGGTCACGCGCTGGGCCACACGGATGTCGCGCGGCGTCAGCTCGAGCGACCAGTGGGCCTCATCACCGCCCAGTTTCAGGGTGAAGCCCTGCTCCAGCTGCGCGCGATTGCCGCCCAGCAGCGCCGCGAAGCTGCTGAGCAGGGTTTTCAGATCCGGCGCGCGCTGCAGCGAAAAGGTGCGCGGCGGGTCGTTGCCGCGGGTCAGGGTGACCGTGTCGCCCTGGATCCGGGTGTGTTCGGAATAGGGCTTGTCCACGGTGCGCGCCAGCGAGTCGGGTCCGTCGTATTCCATTTCACCCGAGACAATGATGGGCCGGCTGAGCAGGGGCGAGAAATGTACTTCGACGAAGGGCGTGCGCGCCGGTGCCGGTCGCGCCAGATGCTGCAGCAGCGTATCCACGTTGGGGGCCGGGGACCCCGGCTCGCCCAGGGCGGTGGCGATGTGCAGCAGCGCCGCCATGGCCAGCCATCGCGAAACTCCCATCAGTGGCGCTCCTGCAATTCGAAAACTCCCAGCGCCAGCGTGCGGTCGTTGGCCGTGACTGCGAAGCGCAACAGTGACGCCTCGCGCTCCAGGCTCGCCAGCACCTGCATACCCGGCAGCCAGGGGGCGGGGAATTTGGCCTGGCGCAGGCGCAGCGGCCGGACCTCCGCACCGAGCCAGCTCTGGGCGGCATCCAGCACCTGCGACAGCAGCAGCACCGCCGGCACCACCGGTGTGCCGGGGAAATGACCGGCCAGCGCCGGATGATCCGCGGCGATGAACAGCGCCTGCCGGTGCCGCCAACTGTGGTCATTGCTCATGCAGGAACATTAGCATTCCAGCACCAACCCCCGCCCCGCGGCTGTGCAGGGTGCCCGCAAGCCGTCCCGAAACGGGGCAACTGCATCAGGCGCATTGACGCTGCCCGGCGGGTCGGCAATATTCCCCCAGGACATCCCAAGGGTTGCCGGGGATGATATCGTTAGAGGTTCGGACCTCGTTAGCCTTCCCCCGGCTACGGTACGAGAACGGCGCCACGAGGCGCTGCGTTGGTTTTCGGAGTTAGCATGAGCAAGACAGGCAGGACCGCGCCGGTGCAGGGCACCGGTGCTCAAAAGGTGTCGGCAAAGTCGAAGGCCGCCCCGCACATGCGTCCTGGCAAGCAGGGCCTCTACGATCCGCAGTTTGAGCACGATGCCTGCGGAGTTGGCTTCGTTGTCGACATAAAGGGGCGCAAGTCCCACAAGATCGTGCAGCATGCCATCCAGGTCCTGCGCAATCTGGATCATCGTGGCGCCAGTGGCAGCGAGATCAACACCGGCGATGGCGCGGGCGTGCTGCTGCAGATGCCCCATGCCTTCTTCAAGGAGGTCGCCCGCAAGGCGCGCCTGAACCTGCCCGGTCCAGGGGCCTATGGCAGCGGCATCATCTTCCTGCCGCGCAACCCGACCCGCCGCCGGCGGCTCGAGGAGCATTTCGAGCAGATCGTACAGTCCGAAGGCCAGAGCATCATCGGCTGGCGAACGCTCCCGGTCGACAACTCCACCCTGGGTGAGACGGCCAAAGCCAGCGAGCCGTTCATGCGCCAGGTGTTCATCGGCCGTGACCCGGCGCTCGCGGACGAGACGGTATTCGAGCGCAAGCTTTATGTCATACGCAAGCGCGCCTACAGCGAGATCCGCGCCTCCACCATGGATGGCGCGGAGTACTGGTACGTCCCCAGCCTCTCGCACAAGACCTTCGTCTACAAGGGCATGCTGCTGACCGGTCAGCTGGCGCAGTACTTCAAGGACCTGAACGATCCGGCGATGGAGACGGCGCTGGCGCTGGTGCATTCGCGCTTCAGCACCAACACCTTTCCCAGCTGGGACCGCTCGCATCCCTACCGCTACATCGCCCACAACGGCGAGATCAACACCCTGCGCGGCAACATCAACTGGATGAAGGCGCGCGAGGCGTTGTTCGAATCCGATGTGTTCGGCGACGACGTGAAGAAGATCCTGCCGATCGTCAATCCCAACGGCAGCGACTCGGCGATGTTCGACAACACCCTGGAGCTGCTGGTGCTGGCCGGGCGCTCCTTGCCGCATGCCGTGATGATGATGATTCCTGAGCCGTGGTCGAACCACGAGAACATGGATGATTCGCTGCGCGCCTTCTACGAGTTCCATTCCAGCCTGATGGAGCCCTGGGACGGCCCGGCCTGCATCGCCTTCACCGATGGCCGCAAGATCGGTGCCGTGCTGGATCGCAATGGCCTGCGTCCGGCGCGTTACTACGTGACCAAGGACGACATGGTGGTGATGGCCTCGGAGGCCGGCGTGCTGGACGTGCCGCCCGAGGATGTGCTCATGAAGGGGCGCCTGCAGCCGGGGCGCATGTTCCTCATCGACACCGAGGCCGGGCGCATCGTCGAGGACGAGGAGATCAAGCGCCAGGTGGCAAGCGAGCGCCCTTACCGGCAGTGGCTGGATGAGCATCTGCTGCATCTGGAGGACCTGCCCGCAGCCCCGGAAGTGCCAGTCCCCGACCACGACACGCTGGTGCAGCGCCAGATGGCCTTCGGTTACACCTTCGAGGATCTGCGCGTGCTGCTGACGCCCATGGCCAGGAGCGGCGTGGAGGCCGTGGGTTCCATGGGCAATGATGCGGCGCTCGCCGCGCTGTCGTCCAAGCCGCGCCTGCTGTTCGACTATTTCAAGCAGCTGTTCGCGCAGGTGACCAACCCGCCCATCGACTGCATACGCGAGGAGCTCATCACCGCCTCGGAGGTGTGGCTGGGATCGGAGGGCAATCTGCTGATGCCGCAGCGGGCCGACTGCCGGCGCCTGGAACTGCATGCGCCCATCCTGACCAACGAGGAGTTCGCCAAGATCAGGCGCCTGCACGCACCGGGGCTCAAGGTCGGCGTGCTGTCGATCCTGTTTCGCGCCACGCGCGGCGAGCGCGGCCTGGTCAAGTCGATGGAAGAGCTGCGCCTGGCGGCGCGGCGCATGGTCGAGGACGAGGAGGTCAACATCCTCATTCTCAGCGATCGCGGTGTGAACCGCGATTTCGCCGCCGTGCCCTCGCTCCTGGCGGTCTCGGCCCTGCACCACTATCTGATACGCGAAGGCCTGCGCACCCGGGTGAGCCTGGTGCTGGAGACCGGCGAGGCGCGCGAAGTGCATCACTTCTCGCTGCTCATCGGCTATGGCTGCAGCGCCGTCAATCCATACCTGGCCTTCGAGACCCTCGATGGCATGATCCGCGATGATTTCCTGCAGGACATCGATCACGCCAAGGCCTGCAGCAACTTCTCGAAGGCCGCCACCAAGGGTGTCATCAAGGTGATGTCCAAGATGGGCATCTCGGCCGTGCAGAGCTATCACGGCGCGCAGGTGTTCGAGGCCGTGGGCCTGCGCCAGGACGTGATCGATGAGTACTTCACCTGGACGTCCTCGCGCATCGGCGGCATCGGCATGGATGTCATCGCGCAGGAAATCATGCTGCGGCACCGCGCTGCCTTCCCGGCGCGCGGCACTCACGCGGGCGCCTTGACCGCCGGTGGCCAGTACCAGTGGCGCAACGATGGTGAAACGCACCTGTTCAGCCCCGAGGCCATCCACAGGCTGCAGAAGGCGGTGCGCACCAACAGTTTCGCGACCTACAAGTCATACGCGCAGCTGATCGACGATCAGTCGACCAACCTGTGCACGCTGCGCGGGCTGCTGGAGTTCAAGAGCGGCGATGCGATTCCCATCGAGGAAGTCGAGTCGGTCGAATCCCTGGTCAGGCGCTTCAAGACCGGCGCCATGTCCTATGGTTCGATCAGCAAGGAGGCGCACGAGACCCTGGCGATCGCCATGAACCGCATCGGGGGCAAGAGCAACACCGGGGAGGGCGGGGAGGATCCGGAGCGCTATCAGCTGCTGCCGAACGGTGATTCACGCAACTCAGCCATCAAGCAGGTGGCCTCGGGCCGCTTCGGCGTGACCAGCGAATACCTGGTCAATGCGCGCGAGCTGCAGATCAAGATGGCGCAGGGTGCCAAGCCCGGCGAGGGCGGCCAGCTGCCCGGCAGCAAGGTGTATCCGTGGGTGGCCAAGACCCGGCATACCACCGCCGGCGTCGGCCTGATTTCCCCGCCTCCGCACCATGACATCTATTCGATCGAGGATCTTGCCGAACTGATCCATGACCTCAAGAACGGCAACCGCGACGCGCGCATCAGCGTGAAGCTGGTGGCCGAGGTGGGCGTGGGCACGATTGCCGCCGGCGTCGCCAAGGCGCATGCGGAAGTGGTGCTGATCAGCGGCTACGACGGGGGCACCGGCGCTTCGCCGCAGACCTCGATCACGCATGCGGGACTGCCGTGGGAGCTGGGCCTGGCCGAGACGCACCAGACGCTGGTGCTCAACAACCTGCGCAGCCGCATCACGGTGGAGACCGACGGCCAGCTGAAGACCGGTCGCGACGTGGCCATCGCGGCGCTGCTGGGCGCCGAGGAATTCGGCTTTGCGACCGCGCCGCTGGTGTCGGTGGGTTGCATCATGATGCGCGTGTGCCACTTGAATACCTGCCCGGCGGGCGTTGCGACCCAGGATCCGAAGCTGCGCGAGCGTTTCGCGGGCGCCCCGGAGCACGTGGTCAACTTCATGCACTTCGTTGCGCAGGATCTGCGCCAGATCATGGCGCAGCTGGGCTTCCGCAGCCTCACCGAAATGGTCGGTCGCGTGGATCGCCTGGAGCCGCGCAAGGCCATCGCCCACTGGAAGGCCCGCGGCTTCGACTTCTCGAACATCCTCTACCAGCCTGACCTGGGACCGGAGATCGGACGCTTCTGCACTGACACCCAGGATCATGGCCTGGACAAGTCCCTGGACGTGACGACGCTGCTGGAGCTTTGCAGGCCGGCCATCGAACGCGGCGAGAAGGTCAGCGGGGAGCTGAGCATCCGCAACGTGAACCGGGTGGTGGGCACCATCACCGGCAGCGCCATCACGCGCCGCTGGGGCGCCAAGGGTCTGCCCGAGGATACCGTGCAGCTGCGCTTCAAGGGCTCGGCGGGCCAGAGCTTCGGCGCCTTCATGCCCCCCGGCATGACTTTCCGTCTCGAGGGCGATGCCAACGACTACGTCGGCAAGGGTCTTTCGGGCGGACGCATCATCGTCAGCCCCGCGCCGGCCGCCACCTTCGTGCCCGAGGAGAACATCATCATCGGCAACGTCGCGCTGTATGGCGCGACCGCCGGCGAGGCCTACTTCCGCGGCAGGGCCGGTGAACGCTTCGCGGTGCGCAACAGCGGGGTGAGGACCGTCGTCGAAGGCGTGGGTGATCACGGTTGCGAGTACATGACCGGGGGCCGGGTCGTGGTGCTCGGGCCCACGGGCCGCAACTTCGCAGCCGGCATGTCCGGCGGCGTCGCCTATGTGTTCGACGAGAACGGCGACTGCCGCGGCCACATCAACAAGCAGATGGTGGCGGTGACCGGCGTCGTGGATGCTCCGGACAGCGAGGAGCTGCGCGAGCTCATCGAGCGGCACTGGCAGCACACCCGCAGCGGCCGCGCCCGGCGGCTGCTTGATGCGTGGGACGTGAGCGTGCCGAAGTTCGTGAAAGTGATGCCCAAGGACTATCAGCGCGTGCTGGCCTGCATCAGGAAGGCGCACGACCAGGGTCTGACGGGCGACGAGGCCATCATGGCCGCGTTTGAAGAAAACGCGCGCGATCTCGCGCGCGTGGGTGGGAATTGATTCAACCATGGGAAAGCCGACCGGATTCATCGAATATCTGCGGGAACTGCCCGTCGATCGCACGCCACTGGAGCGCATCCAGGACTGGCGCGAGTTTCATTTCCACATGGACGACAAACGCCTGCGCCAGCAGGGCGCGCGCTGCATGGACTGCGGCGTGCCCTTCTGCCATACGGGCAAGTTGATGAACGGCGGCGCCTCGGGCTGTCCGGTGAACAATCTCATCCCGGAATGGAATGACCTGGTGTACCGCGGCCTGTGGCGTGAGGCCCTGGAGCGGCTTCACAAGACCAACAACTTCCCGGAGTTCACCGGTCGGGTATGCCCGGCGCCGTGCGAAGGCTCCTGCGTGCTCGGGATCAACGCGCCCCCGGTGACCATCAAGAACATCGAAAACTCCATCATCGACAGGGGTTGGGATGAGGGTTGGGTGTTCCCGGTCACCCCCTCGGAACGCACCGGCAAGTCGGTCGCGGTGGTGGGCTCAGGCCCCGCGGGCCTGGCCGCGGCCGCGCAGCTGAATCAGGCCGGCCATCTGGTCACCGTGTTCGAACGCGAGGACCGGCCGGGGGGCCTGCTGATGTACGGCATTCCCAACATGAAGCTCGACAAGCGCGAAGTGGTGATGCGCCGCATCAAGCTCATGGAAGACTCGGGAATCAGGTTCCAATGCGGCGCCAACGTCGGCACCAATGTGGATCCGCAAACGCTGCGCAAGGACTTCAACGCCGTTGTGCTGTGCACCGGCGCCACGGTGCCGCGTGATCTGAACGTCGATGGCCGCCAGCTCGGCGGCGTGCATTTTGCCATGGACTACCTCACCGCCAGCACCAAGGCGCTGCTGGATGGCGGACCGGACAAGGCACCGATCCACGCCAAGGACAAGGACGTCATCGTCATCGGCGGCGGCGACACCGGCACCGATTGCGTGGGCACGGCCATGCGTCAGGGTTGCCGCAGCCTCACCCAGTTTGAAATCCTGCCCGAGCCGCCTCAGGACCGCGCCGCAGACAATCCCTGGCCGGAATGGCCGAAGATCTATCGCATGGATTACGGCCAGGAGGAGGCCGCCGCGCGCTTCGGCGCCGATCCGCGCGTCTTTCTCACCACCGTCAGGAAGTTCTGCGGTGATGCCAAGGGCAGCATCGCGCAACTTTCCACCGTGAAGATAGGCTGGGAGAAAGGCGGCGACGGCCGCCTGCGTCCGCTTGAAGTGGCGGGCAGCGAGGAGACTCGCCCGGCGCAGCTGGTATTGCTGGCCATGGGCTTCCTCGGACCTGAGTCACAGCTGGTGTCGGACCTGGGTCTGCAGCTGGATGCGCGCACCAATGTCGAGGCCGAATACGGCAGGTTCGCAACTAGCGCGCCCGGGGTGTTCGCCGCGGGCGATTGTCGCCGCGGTCAGAGTCTGGTGGTGTGGGCCATCAACGAAGGCCGCGGTGCAGCGCGTGAATGCGACCGTTATCTGATGGGTACTACCGACCTTCCGTAGGACTTCCCCGCCGATGCCCGGCGTGCCGCGGTATGATTCAAATAAATTGAATCGCCGGGGGATGCAGTCATGTTCTGTCCGCAATGCGGCAAGCAGGCGAATGCTGCGCAGAAGTTCTGCGCCGGCTGCGGCGCGGCGCTCGATCCGAGTGCCACCCTGGCTGCGGGCCCGCGCCATGCGCCGCTCGACGCAAGCAGCGTCTATGCCTCACTCGGGCGCAGGTTGCTCGCCTACCTGATCGACTACGTGCTGTACATCGTGCTGCTGTTGCTGGTGGTCACGATCGCCGGCGCGGGGCGCTATCCGGGGCTACTGCTGGTGTGGCTGCTGGTCGTGTGGCTGTACAAGGCGGGGATGGAGAGCTCGAAGCACCAGGCCACGCTCGGTAAGCTGGCGCTGAACATCCAGGTCAGCACCGAGGACGGTGAGCGCCTGAGTTTTCCGCACGCGACCGGACGGATGGTGGCCTACCTGATCTCCAATTCCATCGCGCTCATCAGCTTTCTGATCGCCGCCGTCACCAGTCGCCGCCAGTCCTTGCATGATCTGATTGTCAGCACGGTGGTGGTGCGCAAAGGTCTCACGCCACAGGAAATCGCCACCGCACCTCCCGCTTCCGGCGGCGCGGGCGCGGCGCTGATCGTCGTCGTGGCGGGGTTCATAGGAATTGCCATCATCGGCATACTGGCGGCGATCGCCATCCCCGCCTACCAGGACTACACCATTCGCGCGCAGGTCACCGAGGGACTGGTATTGGCCAGGAGCTTCGAGACGCAGATTGCGCAGGCCGCCGCCAATGGAGTGGATGTGAGGTCGGCCTCGGCACAGAGCTTGGGCATCAACTCCTCCTCCGCGGGGCATTACGTGCAGTCCGTGGCAGTGGACAACGGGGCCGTCGTCATCACCTATGGAGGTGCCGCCAACTCGCTCATCCAGGGCCAGAAGCTGGTGCTGTATCCGGTGAAGGTAAATGGGGATTCGATTGCGTGGGCCTGCGGCTACCGCGAACTTGATGGAACACGGCTGGATGCGCCGCGCCTGGAAAGTGCGACCACCGATATTGCCGAGAAGTTTCTGCCGCAGTACTGCCGCCGGTAGAAAGCACGACCAACAGCACCAATCCAGCGCCAACCGCCAGCGTGCCGATGGCGCGTGCGGCGCGCTCGGCGGCCGGGGCGAGACGTTCGGTCGTGATCACCACCATCACCATCGCCATGGCGCGAAGATCCATGACGCCCAGTCCCAGCAGAACCAAGGTGGGTCCGGCACAGCACAGGCTGCAGTGCAGGCCGCACCGCAGCCCATGCCGCCAGGCGGCGCGGGCCTCGGCCGCAACAGCTTGGCCATGTCCGGGTCCCTGCCGGCAGCAGGCCAGGTGTCGGGCTTTCCACGCGGTAAACTGCAGCAGCCCCGCCATCAGCAGCAGCATTGCGACCGCAAACGGAATCGCGCGCGCCAGCGCGGGGACCCGCATCCGGATCCCCGCCAGGGCGACGCCCGCCGGAAACACGGCCACGCCGAGCGCGCTCCACACCAGGAAGTAACCGAGAGCCATCAGGGTCGTGAGCAGGCCCAGGCGCAGCTCGCCCACGCCACTGAGCGCGCGGCGGTAGCGGTACAGCATGGGCAGCAAGGAGGGCAGCATCATGGCCACCATCATCGCCACCCACATGCCCAGGAACCCCGCGGCAACTTCCGGCCAGCTCTGACCGGGCATCCGCATCCACGGCATCGCCATCGACACACTCCCGTGGATGGTCGCCGCCGCAGCGATGCCGAAGCTCAGCGCTGCGACGGCGAGGACGGCGAACCCGCCCGCCGGGTGCCCACGCCTGCCTTCAGCGCTTGGCGTATTCATCATGCCGCCGCCACCAGGTGCCCGTCTCATTGCGCCCCTTGGGTGCGCGGTCCAGCCACTGGTACATGCCCCATAGGCCGTCCAGTCCGCGGGAGAAGGTTGAATAGGTGTGGTAGAGGGCACCGCGCTGCGCGGCAAAGGCGCTCATGCCGGGCCGCTCGCGCGTGTAGGTGGCCACGTCGGTTCCCGTCATTGTCGCATGCTCGGCCACCGGTCCCTCGCCACGCTTCGTCACCGACTCGCCGATCCCGGCCACGGCCCAGGCGGGTTCGCGCCGATAGTTGTATTCGATGCCCTGCCGCTGCTGCTCCGCGGTGAAGGACACGTTGAAATCGGCGTTGAAATCGCCGTCGTGCGCAGACACCCAGGGGAAGTCCCAGCCCATACGCCTGCGGTACACCTGCAGCTTCGCCAGCGGTGCCCGCGATATCGCAGCAAATGCGACGTCGTGATTTTGCAGGTGCACGGCAATGCCGTTGAAGCCGTCCGCGATCGATGAACAGGAGGGACACCCGGCCGTATAGTCGGGTCCGTACATGAAGTGATAGACGATGAGCTGCGAGCGCCCGCCAAACAGATCGGCGAGGGAGGCGCTGCCCTGGTCGGTCTCGAATCGATATTCCTTCTCGAGCCTGACCCAGGGCAACTCCTGGCGTTGCCGCGCCACCTGGTCGCCGCGCCGTGTGAGTTCCTTCTCCGCATCGAGCAACTTGAGCCGCGCCGCTAGCCAGTCCCGACGCGTGCCGATGGTGTGTTCTGTCATCGCAATGCTCCTTTCTTCTGCCGTGGTTTGTTGTGGGATAATCTAATTGGCCGGCGTTGATTGATGGGAGTGACAAGTTTGGCGGGATTGCATTGGACTCGCTGATCAATGCCGCGGCCCGTGCACTCGCAGTCGGTGACAGCCTGGGTGCGCTGAAGCGAGTCGCATTGCGCGAGGACGCGCCGGCGCTGGCGATTCGGGGGATCGCGATGGCGCAGCTCGGTGAGCTGGTGCGGGCGAAGGCTTTGCTGCGACGCGCAGCTCGAGCCTTTGGTCCGAAGGAGCCCTGGTCGCGCGCGCGCTGCAACGTCGCCGAGGCAGAGATCGCGCTCGCAGCGCGCGATCTGGGCTGGCCGGCGAAGACACTCGAGGCAGCCCGGGCAACGCTGGCGGCACATGGCGATGCGGTCAATGCAGCGCATGCAAGGTATCTGCAGGTGCGGCGCCTGCTCCTGATCGGACGCCTGGATGATGCCGAACGAGCCCTCGACAAACTCGAGCCCGCGCCCTTGCCGCCGGCTTCCAAGGCAGCCTACGAGCTGGTGGTGGCGGCAATTGCGATGCGACGTCTGCAGATACGCCGGGCACGGGCAGCACTGGCGCGCGCCGCACTCGCCGCACGTGAAGCAGGAATCCCGGCGTTGTTGGCGGAGGTCAACAGCGCGTCGCTGAGCCTGGATGCGCCCGCGGCGCGCCGCATCGGCGCTGCGGAGGAGCGGGTGCTGCGGCTGGAGGACGTCGAAGACCTGCTGTGCTCGAAGGCCCTGGTGGTGGACTCCTGCCGCTACCTGGTGCGGCAGGAGGGCAGCATCGTTGCCCTCGCCAGGCGACCCGTTCTGTTTGCGATCATCAGCACCCTGGCCCAGGCGTGGCCGCAGGATGTATCCCGGGACGCGCTGGTGGCGCGGGCATTTCGCGGCAAGCGCGCCGACGAATCGTATCGGGTACGGTTGCGGGTGGAAATCGGCCGCTTGCGTGCCGCGCTTCGGCCCCTGGCCGGCGTAACCGCGACGAAGCGCGGCTACGTGCTGGTGCCGCGCCGCCCGCGGGAGGTCATCGTGCTGGCGCCGCCTGTGGAGCAGAAGCATGGGGCAATCCTCGGCCTGCTCGCCGACGGGGAGTCGTGGTCGAGTTCAGGCCTCGCGCTGGCGCTGGGCGCAAGCCAGCGTACGACTCAGCGGGCACTGGATGCGCTTGGGGCGAGCGGCAAGGCACGGTCCTTCGGTCGCGGGCGGGCGCGCCGCTGGACGTCATCTGCGCTGCAGTTCACGACGATTTTGTTACTCCCCGCGGCGCTGCCCATTGACTAATATGGGCCCATGAGTCGCGCAACGGCCGAGATCCTCCGCGAGTACGGTCCATTTCCAGGTGCCGACCGCATCAATGGTGTCACCTACGACGGACGCAATGTCTGGTTCGCGAGCGGCGCGCAGCTGATCGCCTTCGATCCGGCGAGCGGATCGGTACAGCGCCAGATCGATGTCGCGGCGCATGCCGGGACGGCATTCGACGGCGAGCATCTGTTTCAGCTCGCCGAAGATCGCATTCGGAAAATCGATCCCAATACCGGTCGGGTGCTGGGCGACATCCCGGCACCCGGCGGCGGAGCTGATTCCGGACTCACGTGGGCCGAAGGCACGCTTTGGGTCGGACAGTATCGGGAAGGAAAGATCTATCAGCTCGATCCCAACACCGGCGCGGTTCTGCGTACCATCGAATCGACCCGCTTCGTCACCGGGGTGACGTGGGTCGAGGGCGATCTGTGGCACGGGACCTGGCAGGGCGACTCCAGCGAACTGCGACGCATCGACCCGCAATCGGGCGAGGTGCTGCAGAGCTTGGAGATGCCCCCGGGAATGGGAGTTTCGGGGCTCGAGTCCGACGGCGGCGACCGGTTTTTCTGCGGCGGCGGAAACAGCGGCAAGGTCCGTGCCGTTCGGCGGCCCCAGCGCAGGCGCTAGTCAGGGTTGGGCAAGCTGGTGGACCAGCCACACCCGCCAATCGTCCTTCGCCAGCCTGATGCCCGCCGGGAGCAAGCCTTGCGCCAGCTCCGGCTTTATCTTCAGCCGTGCCTGGAAGGCTACGAAGTCGGCGCTGAACTGCTGATTGGCCTTCAAGGCTTCCTCGCTGTTGAAGCGCGCCCAGAACGTCCACCACTGCTTGTCCTGCAGCATGGCGTCCTCGATCGACACGGTGGCGCTCTTGCAGACCGCGGGAATGGGCGCGTTCTCGGGAACCTCATGGCTGCTCTTCCATTGGCACAGGAACAGCGCCCGTTCCAGGGTCTGACGGTCGATCGCATCGGGGCTGGCGTAGTCCGCCAGAGCGTGGGCGGGGGCGAGCACCAGGACCAGAAGGCCCGCCAACAGCCTCATTCGACGCGGCTCCACGTCTGGGTGCGGAAGAAGGGTCCGATGTAGCCGCGGACCTGGAGCGTCCTGCCCCCGTCCAGCAGCTTCAGCCGTACCGTATAGATCTTGCCGTTGTCAGGGTCGAGGATGGTTCCGTCCTCCCACACCTCTCCGTGCTGCCTGAGTCCTGCCATGATGGGCAGGCCGAGCATGGGTTTTCCATGCCGCTCGTCGCTGCATTTGTCGCACAGAGGATTGGGCTTTGAGGGATGCAGCAGCTTCTCAATCCTGCCGCTGAGCACGCCCCCGGAGTCGCTGATCCGGACCAGCGATTTCTCCTGCCCGGTGTGATCGTCGATGGTCTTCCACAGGCCCACCGGCGTGCCCTGTGCATGCGCTGCGCCGGCCACCAGGCACAGGCAGAGCAACCGCGCGGCTGTGGTTTTCAAGCAAACTCCTCCTGCGGGTAGTGGGTGATGCGCCGCGGGGCTACACTCAGCGCGCGAGGAAAACAGCGAATGCCGGATGATGATCGCACCAGGATAATTCACAGCAGGACGCCCGAATCGGCGGCCATGATGGCAAACCTCAGACGCGCGATGGCGATCACCGCGGCTCTCAACCGTCTGACGTTCAACGAGGCCGATGAAATACGGGCCTTGTTCAGCGAACTCATCGGTAAAAAGGTAGACGCGACCTTCCTACTGATTCCTCCATTTTATACTGCCGGCGGGGACGAAATCCGCGTCGGACGCAATGTTTTCGTGAATCAGAACTGCACGTTCTATGACCTTGGCGGCCTGGACATCGGCGACGATGTGATGATCGGCCCGAACGTGAGCATCATCACGGCAGGTCATCCCGTTGAACCCGCGCAACGACGCGCCACCACCATCGGCAAGCCCATAGTGATCGAGCGAAACGTCTGGATTGCCGCCGCAGCGACCCTCATTGGCGGCGTGACCGTGGGCGCGAACTCGGTGGTCGCGGCAGGTTCGGTGGTCACCCGGGATGTTCCCCCGAATACCCTGGTCGGAGGAAATCCGGCGCGGGTGATTCGTTCCATTGGCGCGTGAGGTGAACTTGAATCCTGGGCTATTGGCACGAAAAGCACGTCAAATGCATTCCCATGAACAATATTGTCACATTAGTGATACAACTGGCGGGATTGGAGTTCAGGCGTTGCCGGTGTGCATACCTGGCTACCATAGCTTGATGTCCGACTCATCCGTTGAGGAGAGCCCGAATGCTGAGAGGATATCTGCGGCTCGTGGTCTTTGCCCTGGGCCTGCTGGTGGGTGTGCAGGGGCCGGCCTTCGTGGATCAGTACGCCAAGCGCGTGAGTGCCCACTACCTGGAGGTCAAACGCGATTTCGCCGGCTTCCAGCAGGCCGCGGACCAGTATTTCAACGGGGACGTGAGCGCGCTGGTTGCACACCATTTGCAAAGTCCCGATGTGGTGTTCAGGGGCGAGGCGAAGACCATCGGCGAGCTGTTCGCGCGCATCAAATCCCTCGCCGCGGAAATGGATGCGCTGAATGGCTCGACGCTGGCGCGGCTGATCCACATCATCGTGAATCCAAACCGCGAGATTCTTCAGGAAACCATCGCCGCCTATTCCTACACGGTGCCGCTCAGTCCGGAGGCCATCTCCTACGGCGTGATCACAGGCCTGATATTGGCGCTGGCGGTGGAGCTGATGCTGGCGGGGTTGGCGGGAGTTTGCTGGAACCAATGGCAGCGCATGACCCGCGGCCGCCGGCATCCCCCCGCGCGGCTGGTGCGCCGCGAGCCCTCCATCGCCGCCGAGTCTGAGCGTGGCAGACGGCAGTAGGCGCATGAACATCCCCTTCAGATCGTTGCTGGCAGGCGCTGCCCTGGCGTGCACGCTGCCGGCGGCAGCCCACCACTCCTTCACCATGTTCGATGTGCAGAAGCAGACGACCCTGACCGGCACGGTCAAGGAGTTCCAGTGGTCCAATCCGCACTGCTGGATCCAGCTGATGGTCGATGAGGAGGGTGGCCAGCAGGCGGAGTGGTCGGTGGAACTGGCAAGTCCGCGGGTCATTTTCGAGGGCGGCTGGAAGCCTGGCAGTGTCAAGCCCGGTGACAAGGTCACCATCACCATGCATCCGCTGAAGGATGGCTCCAAAGGCGGCTCGTTGATGTTTGCACTGGGTCCTGATGGGCAGAGGATCGGCAAAGCAGCGTCGGCGGCGCCGGCAGCGGCGGTGAAGCCATGATCCGGCCGGGCGTTGCGCCCGGATGCTGGCTGGTTTTCCTCTCATTGCTGGCGGGCGTCGGTCCGGCGCAGGCGGCTTCGAGTGCGCAGCAGCGCGATCGTGCTTTCGCCAAACTGCCCAACTGGTCGGGCCTGTGGGAAGTGGATTTTCCCGGCGTGAAAGCCTCGGACCCACCTGCCGGCAGTGCCCCAGCAAATTCCGGCGCCAATGAATACATCCGTCCGCCGTTTTCCGCCGAACGCGAGCGGACCTATCAGGCACTCATGGCAGGTCCGCCGCAGCCGTTCAGCGACTGCAAGGGCATCAGCTTTCCGAACCTGATGTACAACCCGGGTTGGTTCGATGTGCTGGTGACGCCCGAAGAGGTGGCGATGACGCACAGCCACCATGAAACGCGACATATCTACATCGGCCGGCCGCATCCTCCCAAGGAGGACCTGTGGCCGACACGCATGGGCGATTCGGTAGGCCACTGGGAAGGCAGCACCCTGGTCGTGGACACCCTCGCCCCACGGGGAGATCTGTGGCTGCGCGCGCAGCTGGCCACTCACGAGACCCGCTGGACCATCATGTCGCTGAGCCCCGAGGCGCATTTTGTCGAGCGCATCCGCATGCTCGACCACGATCATCTGCAGGATCGGATGACCGTGGACGATGCCATCGCCCTGCAGCATCCCTGGACCCTGACCATCACCTACAATCGAGTGACCGACGTCGAGCGCATGATCGACGAGGACTGTTTCGAGAACAGCCGCGAGGTGATCCTCAAGGGGGCGGCGCACTGATCGGTGGCGCAAAAAAAGCCCCGCTTAAGCGGGGCTTTGAGTGGGTCTCACCGACCGGGTCAATCGCTGTCAGCTCCGGCCAAGTGCGCAAAAACAGCGCGCTTCGCGTCGCGTCGACACAGGCTTTAATCCAACACGGTTTGGCAATGGAGCTAACCAACTCCCGTCTGTCAAATGCAGACTGCGTGTTACTTCACGCTACCCGCCCGTGGTCACCGCACAACTGGCGATGGCCCTCCGTGCCTGTGTTAATCGCCCGAGTTTCTCACTTCTTCGTCGTCTTAATTTGTTCTCTCTGCGCATCACTTGTGGTTAAGAATTAGTAATTCTTGTGCGCCACAAGCGCCAGCATGAGAACTAAAAACAACCGAAACAGGTGGTTACCGGTATTTCCCGACACAGTCCACGTTCGGATAATAGCCACTTTCCCCGACTTACGCATGTGGCAGTTGTGCTACAGCTGCCCATCATAGCCTTAGCTTTGACTTGGCAATAAAATCCGGAACCGGACGCCACTGCCATCCGACAAATTGAGGGCCTGGGCTGTTCCGCCATGGAACTCGGCAATCAGGCGCACGATGTACAGGCCAAGGCCGAAGTGCGGGCGGCTGTCGGCGCCGGAGCGGGACTGCCAGAGGGACTCGAACAGGTGACTGTGCCCCGTACCGGAGAGGATTGGTCCGGGGTTGTCGACTTCGATCAGCACCTGGCCCGCTTCCACGGCGAGCCGCAGGGTGATGGTGGCGCCCTCGGGGCTGAAGTCCACGGCATTGTCGACGAGCTTGTCCAGCATCTGCACGATGAGGTCCGGCGCGCCGCTGAGCGGTACCGCCGCTGCTGGCAGCTCGGCGCTGAACTGCCGCTGCGGAAAGCCGGTGCGATAGGCGCCCACGGCGCTGTCGATCAGCGCACGCAGATCGAAACCGGAACGTTCGGCGCTCTGGATCGCCTCCTCCACCCGCGTGGCCGCGCCCATGGCCACGAGGATGGCGCTGAGCCGCTCGCTGCCCTCGCGTGCACGATCCAGGTAAGTGCGTGCGGCGGGGGTGACCTGCTCTGATTCCAGGTTATCCAGCGAGGAGCGCACGATGGTGAGGGGCGTGCGGATCTCATGGGCCAGCTTGCCGGCAAGGGTGCGCAGATATCCCGTGTATTCGTTGAGCCTGCCCAGCAGCATCGAGAAACTGCGCGCCACATCGCCGAGTTCATCCGGCGCGGCGGTTTCCGGGAAGGTGGTCACCAGCCCTTCGCGGGTGAGCGCCGATTCGCTGGCCTGGCGCAGTCGCGCCAGGCGCCATGCCAGCCAGGCGGCGAAACTGAACATGAGGATGACCACCAGGGCACTGGTGATGAGCGTGAAATCCAGCAGCTGCGTGAGCGCCTTGTCGCGCAGGGTCAGCGAGCGCTCGGCGGTTTCGACGATTTCCACGCTGCCCAGGGTCTGGTGCCGATCCAGCGCGGCGATCGGTGCCTGGGCCTGCACCACCTTGCGATCATCGGGGCGTTCCAGCATCCGCCGGTACAGCTGCGGCAGCAGCCCGCGCTGCGCGCCGGCCACCGTGGTCACCGACAGCGCGTCCACCTGGCTCAACACCGCCCGGTCGGTTCCCGTCACCGTCAGCCGCAGGCCGGGCTGAATGAACTGCGCCAGATAGTTGCTCAGTTCCGGGGAGGGAATCAGCAGCCGTCCCTGTGGCGCCAGGCTGTCATGGTCCAGGGTGCCGAAGCTCACCGGGTCGGCACCGCGGTGCTCGCGGGCGTCCACCAGCACACCCAGGCGCGCGCCGAGCATCGACAATGGAATGCGCAGCTCCACCCGGTAGCCGCCGTTCATGGGCTGCCAGCCACCGATGATGCGCAGCTCATCGATCGCGACCTGTCGGCCCAGGTCCTCGGTCTCGATGCGCCGGGCGTGCACCGGGCCGGGTCCGGCGGTGGCAAACAGATACTGATGCTGGGCCCCGGCAGCATCGGTGAAGGCCACCCACACACGATCCCCGAAGCCCGCCGGATCCAGCACATCCACGCCCGGGGCATCCCACACCACATGCGGATCGCGCACCTCGATCAGCAGGTAGACCATGCGTTCATGCACACCGACCAGCAGCGCCAGCTGGCGCGGGCCGTCGGCGAAGACGCGGCGGAACGGTGAGGAATGCGGCCACTCATCCCCATAGCCATCCAGGAACGGCGCGGTGAGTAGCGGTACGGCCTGAAGATCCTCAGGTCCGGGCGCCGTGAGCCCGGAGTCGGGCGTCATCCGGTACAGCAGATCGGTACGGCCCTGCAGCGAGGTGGCGATGGTCTGAACGATGGCCTGCAGCGATTGCTGCTCGCTCACCCGCAGCGCGGCCTCCATCTCACGCGCATATTCGTAGCCTGCCAGGGGCAGCACCAGTGAAGCGAATCCCAGCAGCAGCAGCTTGAGGCGCAGTGACATCGTTGCGCTCTGGAGGAATCACTCCACCCAGCGATAGCCCATGCCGTATACCGTCTGGATGGCATCGAATTTGGGATCAAGCTGCTGGAACTTGCGCCGGATACGCTTGATGTGCGAGGTGATGGTGTTGTCATCCAGCACCACATTGGCGGCATCCATGAGCTGCTGACGATTGCGCACATGACCGGGATGGCGCGCCAGTGCATGCACGATCCAGAACTCGGTCAGCGACAGCAGCACCACCTCACCTTCCCACTGCACCTGCATGCGTTCGCCGTCGAGCAGCAACGGGCCGCGCTGCACCGTCTGTCCGGTGGTGGCGGGTTTGCGCAATGCCTCGATGCGGCGGAACAGCGCATTCACGCGCGCGATCAGGTGCGGAATGCTCAGGTCCTTGGTCAGGAAATCATCGGCGCCGAGGCGCAGGCCGGACACCGCGTCCAGTTCGCTGTCGCGTGCCGTCAGAAAGATGATGGGCAGTTCAGCGGACATCGAGCGCAAGGCGCGGCACAGTTCGAAGCCACCTTCGGGTTCGTCCTCCAGCGAGATGTCGATGACCGCAAGGTCCGGCAGGCGCGCGGCGCAGGCGCTCATGGCCTGCTTGCGGTTGCCGTAGGTGCGCACTGCATAGCCTTCGCGGGTGAAGGCCGCGGCGTAATTGTCGCGAATGGCCGGTTCGTCTTCGATGATCGCGATGAGTTTCATGGGCACAGCGTACTGCAATGACGGCTGCCGCGGCAGGGCCTTGAACACTCGCCATGATCCGCCACGATTGGCCTGCCCGCTGCCCGAATCGGCACCCGGCTGCTGACAGCTTCACGGCGCCCAATGTCATCCAGGGCCGCAAGCCCTGCAACCAAGGTGACTGCCGTGACGACCCTACAGATTGAAGCTCCGAACTGGCTGCCAAAGCTGATCAACTGGCTGGCGGTCCTGGTGCTGCTGTCGCTGGGCGTCCTGCTTTGAGGGCCGACCCTCAGAACGCGCTGACGCCCGTGAGCGCGCGCCCGACCGAGAGCTGGTGGATGGTCTGAGTCCCCTCATAGGTGACCACGCTCTCCAGGTTCAGCATATGGCGCACGGGGCTGAATTCGGCGCTGATGCCGGCCGCCCCCAGAAGGTCGCGGCAATCGCGCGCGATCTCCAGGGCCATGCGCGCATTGTTCCACTTGGCGAGCGAGATCTGCGCCGGCGCCAGTTCCCCCGAGTCCTTGAGGCGGCCCAGCTGCAGCGACAGCAGCTGCGCACCGGTGATGCGCCGTGCCATATCCGCCAGACGTATCTGCACGGCCTGGGTCGCGGCCAGCGGCCGCCCGAACATCTCGCGGCTCCTGGTGTACTCGAGCACCGTGCGCAGGCAGTCCTGTGCGGCACCGATGACACCCCAGGTGATGCCATAGCGGGCCTGGTTGAGGCAGGACAGCGGCGCCTTCAGTCCCAGGGCATCCGGCAGCAGCGCCGCCTCGGGCACCAGCACATCACTGAGGAACAGGGCGGCGGTATCGGAGGCGCGCAGCGACATCTTGTCGCGGATCTCGGTGGCCTCGAAGCCGGGCGCACGGGTGTCGACCAGGAAGCCGCGCATGCCCTCATCGGTACTGGCCCAGATCACGGCGAGGTCGGCGATGCTGCCGTTGGTGATCCAGATCTTCGAGCCGTTCAGTAGCCAGTCATCGCCCCTGCGCCGGGCGTGGGTGCGAAGGTTCGCAGGATCGGAGCCCCCGTGCGCCTCGGTGAGACCAAAGCAGCCGATGAGTTCGCCGCGCGCCATGCGCGGCAGGTACTGCAGCCGCTGCGCATCGCTGCCGAAGGCATGGATGGCGTGCATGGCGAGTGAGGATTGCACCGACACAAAACTGCGCAGCGCCGAATCCCCGCGCTCCAGTTCCTGGCAGATAAGTCCATAGCTCGTGGCATTGAGACCGGCGCAGTCGTAACCCTGGATGCTGGCGCCCAGCACCCCAAGGTTCGCCAGTCCCGGGATCAGCTCGCGTGGAAAGCGGTGCTGCTCAAAACACTCACGCAGCAGCGGCATGGCCTCGGTGCTGATGAAGCGCGCCACGCTGTCCTGGACCAGGCGCTCCTCATCGCTCAAGCAGGCGCGCACGCCGAACAGGTCCAGGGGGTCCAGGGGTTCATGCGGCATGCCGCCAGCCTAGCCGCCGGACGGGAGCCGCGCCAGTTCTGTAGAATTGCCCCCGGCATGAAAATCCCGGAAATCATCATCGTCGAGGTCCTGCATCAGCCCGGGAGCCTCGCCAAGGTATTGCAGGTCATCGCCGAGGAGGGGCTGGTACTGGAGCACCTGAGCGCACTGCGGCGCGAAGGGGGCCGCACCTTGTGGGAAATCACCCTGGAGATGCACGAGGACGCCAACCGCTCGCTCTATGAGCGCATCGACAAGCTGCCAAATGCACGTTTCGTGGGCCGCTCCGACCGGGTGTTCAACCGCCATCGCGGCGGCAAGATCCGCACCGTGTCGCGGGTGACCATCAATACGCTGAACATCCTGCGCGACGTCTACACCCCGGGCGTCGCCAGGGTGTGCCTGGCCATCAAGGCCGACCCGAGCAAGATCCACGACTACACCGCCATCGACAACACCGTGGCCATCATCACCAATGGCACCGCCATCCTGGGCCTGGGTGACATCGGCGCCGCAGCCGGCCTGCCGGTCATGGAAGGCAAGGCCGCGCTGTTCGCGGAGCTGGCCGACCTCAATGGCGTGCCCATCCTGCTCAAGACCCGCGACGCCGACAGCGTGGTGGCGACCATCATGGCCATCGAACAGTCCTTCGGCGCCATTCAGCTGGAGGATTTCGCGGCCCCCGAGTGCTTCGAAATCGAGGAGCGTCTGTGCCGGATGCTCGACAAGCCGGTGCTGCATGATGACCAGCACGGCACGGCGGTGGTGACGCTCGCGGCGCTGATCACCGCGACGCGGCGCCTGGGGCGCAGCCTGCGCGTGAGCAGCGTCGGTCAGATCGGCCTGGGCGCCGCCGGCACCGGCATCGTGCGGCTGCTGCGCGCCTATGGGGTGGGACGGGTGCTGGGCGCGGACCGAAACCCCAAGGCCATCGAGCGCATCGAGTCCATGGGGGCCGAGGGCGCGACCCTCGCCGACATCATGGCGCGCTGCGATATCGTGATCGCGACCACCGGCGTCAAGGATCTGATTCCGGCCGCCAGCGTGCGCCCCGGGCAGATCATCCTGGCGCTGTCCAATCCGGAAAGCGAGATCGATCCGCTGACCGCCATCGAGCGCGGCGCCGCCTTCGCCGCCGACGGCAAGGGGGTCAACAATGTATTGGCCTTTCCGGGCCTGTTCCGCGGGGCGCTGGCGGCCCATGCCCCGCGCTTCACGGATGCCATGCTGATTGCCGCCGCCGATGCCATTTCACAGCTGGCCGGAGAGGACCTGGTACCCAATCCCCTGGACAAGCAGGTTCATGAGCGGGTTGCGGCCGCGGTACTCGCCGCGGCCAGCTGATCAGGCCGGCGCCATCATGCCCTTGAGCTTGCCCATCGCCTGGCTTTCGATCTGACGGATGCGCTCCGCCGAGACCTTGTAGCGATCGGCCAGCTCATGCAGCGTGGACTTGCCTTCGCCGGTCCAGCGGCTGATGAGGATGTCGCGGCTGCGAGCATCCAGCCGACCCAGGGCGGCCTGCAGGTTCTCGTGCGTCACGCTCTCCCATTCCTCTGCTTCGACCGCTTCGGCGGGATCCGCGGCCGGCGCCGGCAGGAACGAGGCCGGACTGTAGTTGCCACCGTCCTCATCATCGCCCTCAGGGGTCGGATCAAAGGACATGTCGCGGGCCGACAGACGCTGCTCCATCTCAGTCACTTCGGCGGCGGTGACGCCGAGGTCGCGCGCCACGGCGGCCGTCTCCTCATGCGACAGCCACGACAGGTTCTTCTTCATGCGCCGCAGGTTGAAGAACAGCTTGCGCTGCGCCTTGGTGGTGGCCACCTTGACCAGGCGCCAGTTGCGCAGCACGTATTCATGGATCTCGGCGCGCACCCAGTGCACGGCAAAGGACACCAGGCGCACATTGACCGCCGGGTCAAAGCGCTTCACGGCCTTCATCAGGCCAACATTGCCTTCCTGGATGAGATCACCCATGGGCAGGCCGTAGCCGGTATAGCCGCGGGCGATGTGCACGACGAAACGCAGGTGCGACAGCACCAGTTTGCGCGCCGCGTCCAGGTCGTCTTCCGAGCGATAGCGAACGGCCAGGTCATGCTCTTCCTCGCGCGACAGCACCGGGATGCGGCTGACCCGATCCAGGTAGGCGTCGAGGCTGCCGAGGGGCCCCGCCAGGGCGAGGTCGGACGAAGCAGCGACCAATGCAGTTGCGGTAGTCATGCGGGCTCCCAAACTTAACTTAGGCGGAATTTTAGCACTCGATGTATTGGAGTGCTAAGACCGTCTGGAGTTCCCCTCTGATCTGATCGTTATAACCAGGATAAACAAGCAGTTAGTACTGCTACGCTCGCGGTTCTATGCCACGCAGGTGCCGGGCGGCTGCCAGCCAGGCGCCGAGCCACCCCAAGCCCAAGCCAGCCCCGAGCACCAGGCCGATCGCCTCGAGCCCGACCCCCTGCAGGCTGTAGCCACTGCCGTAGAGCCGAGCCAGGCTCGCCACCGGCGCGCGCAGCACCATCACGGCGGTGCCGACCATCGCCCAGGCCAGCAGCGCACCCCCGAGGCCGTACAGCATGCCGGTGTACAGGAAGGGCCGGCGCACAAAGCCGGTCGATCCGCCCACCAGCCGCACCACTTCTATCTCGGTCCGGCGCCCCTGGATTTCAAGACGGATGGTATTGCCGACCACGGCGAGCACCCCGGCGCCCAGCAGGATCGCGGCGATGCCCAGCACCCGGCGCAGCAGCGCGAGGATGGCGTTGAAACGCAGCACCCACTCCGAGTCGACCTGTACCAGGTCCACCTCAGGCCAGGCCGACAGATAGTGCCGCAGGGCATCAAGGTCGGCCGGGGAGGTGGCATCGGGCGCGGGGCGCAGGTGCAGCGCATTGGGCAGAGGATTGCTGCCGAGCCCCTGCAGCGCCGTCCCGAATCCTGAGTACTGCCGGAACTCCTGCAGCGCCTGCTCAGCGCTGATGACCTCAACCGCCGCCACCCCGGCGCGAGCGCGCACGGCCTGCGCCAGCTGCTGCACCCGCGACATGGCCACATCGGGCTTGAAGTACACCGACACGTCCACGGCACCCGTGAAGCCACCCGTGGCGCTCATGGCGTTGGCAACGAACAGACCCAGGGCCAGCGGCAACGCCAGGGCCAGGCCGATGACGAGCACCGTCAATGCGGTGGCCAAGGGGGCGCGCGCCAGGCGCCCGAGGGAACCCACCAGCGACCGGGCATGATGTGTCAGGTAGCCGAGCATGTCAGCGCGTGGCCGTCATGCTGGGCAGGGGTGCCTCCCCGCTGCCCTGGATCTGGCCATCCTCGAGCACGATGCGGCGCTGGCCGAACTCGTGAACCACATGCAGATCATGGGTGGCGATGATCACCGTGACCCCCACATCCTGGAAGCGCTTGAAGAGTTTCATGACCTCAAGGGCCAAAGCAGGATCGAGGTTGCCGGTGGGCTCATCGGCGATCAGCACCGAGGGTTTGCCGACCACGGCCCGCGCAATGCCGACGCGCTGCTGTTCACCGACCGAAAGTTCATTGGGCAGCATGCGCTCCTTGCCCAGAAGTCCCACCTGGTCAAGCGCCGCGCGCACGCGCTTGTCCAGTTCGGAAGGCTGCGCGCCGGCCACGACCAGCGGCAGCGCGACATTGTCGAACACCGGACGATCATCCAGCAGACGGTGCTCCTGGAACACCACGCCCAGGGTTCGGCGGTAGGCCGGCAGGTGCCGCGACTTCAGCGCACCGAGATTCTGGCCGTTGACCACGACCGTGCCGCGGGTCGGCCGCTCCAGCATCGCGATCAGCTTGAGCACCGTGCTCTTGCCGGCGCCGGAGCGCCCGGTCAGGAACACCATCTCGCCGCGATCGATGCTGAAGCTCGCGGCGCGCAGTGCCTCACGCCCGTTGGGATAACGCTTGGTGACCCGTTCGAAGAGGATCACGGCGTGGCGCCCACCCCTTCGACCAGCGCGGCGGCGAAGGCCTCGGCGTTGAACTCGCCGAAGTCAGCGGCCTGTTCACCGATGCCGATGAAGCGTATCGGCAGTTTGAGCCGGCGGGCGATGGCGATCACGATGCCGCCCTTGGCCGTGCCATCCAGCTTGGTCAGCACCAGCCCGGTGACGCCGATGGCCTGTTGGAACTGTATGGCCTGGGTGAGCGCGTTCTGCCCCTGGTTGGCATCCAGCACCAGCAGCACCTCATGCGGCGCGCTGGCATCGGCACGCTGGATCACGCGCCGCACCTTCTTCAACTCCTCCATCAGATGCGACTGACTCTGCAGGCGTCCGGCGGTGTCGGCGATCAGCACCTGGATGCCGCGCGAGCGGGCCGACTGCGCGGCATCAAACACCACCGCCGCAGGATCCGCGCCCGCCTGCTGCGCAACCAGCGCCGCACCGGTGCGCGTCGCCCACACCTGCAGCTGCTCGATGGCGGCGGCGCGGAAGGTATCACCGGCCGCCAGCATCACGCTGTGGTCCGCGTCCGCGAGCCGCTGGGCGAGCTTGCCGATGGTGGTGGTCTTGCCCGAGCCGTTCACGCCCACCACCAGGATCACATACGGATGATGCCCGGGTTCGATCACCAAAGGCTGCGCACAGGGCTTGAGGATCTCGGTCACCGAGCGGCGCAGGGCGGCGATCAGCGCCTCGACATCGGCGAGTTCCTGATGCGCGACGCGCTTGCGAAGGTCCTCCAGGATGTACTGCGTGGCTTCCACGCCGACATCGGCGCTCAGCAGCCGGGTCTCCAGTTCCTCGAGGATCTCCGCGTCGATCTTGCGGCCCCTGAACAGGGTCGCCAGATCCATCGTCAGAAAGGAGTTGCCGCGGTTGAGTTTCCTGCGCAGCCGCTGGAAGAATCCGCCGGATTCCTCGCTGTTGTCATTGTCGCGTCGGAAAAGCATGGCGCTATTGTATGATGAACCGTGACCGGTAAGTCCGATATGCGCTCCCCCGCCGCCCGCGTCGAGCGCGGCAAGAAAGCGCGTACGCTGCGCATCATCGGCGGTACCTGGCGCGGGCGCACCTGGCGCTTCCCCGAGGGCGATATCCGCCCGACGCCCGACCGGGTGCGCGAAACCCTGTTCAACTGGCTGGCGCCCGCGATCACAGGGGCGCGCTGTCTGGACCTGTTCGCCGGCAGCGGCGCGCTGGGCCTGGAGGCGCTGTCACGCGGCGCCGCCAGCGTCGTGTTCGTGGAGAATGCCGCGGCGACGGCGCGGGAACTGCGCCAAACGCTGGCGGATTGGGGCGGTGAGCGCGCCACGGCGGCGCAGGTCCACCTGGTCGGCGCGAAGCATTTCCTGCTGGGAACCGCGCAGGTGTTCGACGTGATCTTCCTGGATCCGCCGTTTGGGGGCGGGTTGCTGGGGCAGGCCGCCGCGCACCTGGAGGCGGGAGGGTGGCTGGCGCCCGCAGCGCTGATTTATGCCGAATCCCCGGCTCGCGACCCGCTGCCGGCCTGGCCCACCACCTGGCGCCTCAGCAAATCCGGGCGCGCCGGCGAGGTCGGGTATCATCTGCTGCGGAGACATGTTTAATGATGAACCGGCACGCGCTGTATCCGGGGACCTTTGATCCCATCACCAACGGCCATGCTGACCTGGTCAGGCGTGCCTGCGGGCTGTTCGACCGGGTGGTCGTGGCGATTGCCTCGAATGCCGGCAAGGCACCCCTGTTCACGCAGGAGAAGCGGGTGGAGCTGGCCAGCAAGGTGCTCGCCGATCTGCCCAATGTCGAAGTGATGAGCTACGCGGAGCTGACGGTGGATTTCGCACGCCGCCACCGGCTCGGCGTGATCATCCGCGGCCTGCGCGCCGTGTCGGATTTCGAGTTCGAGTTCCAGCTCGCGAACATGAACCGGCACCTGTGCCGCGACATCGAGTCGGTGTTCCTGACGCCCCAGGAACAGTTCACCTTCATTTCTTCTTCTTTGGTGCGCGAGATCGCCGTGCTGGGGGGCGACGTGCACGAGTTTGTGCACCCGATCGTGCTGACCGAGCTGAAGAAACTGCGCCGCGCCTGAATTTGCGCGGCGGCTTGCGCGCCGCCTTGCGGCGCTTGCGCGGCAGCCGCGGCAATCTGACGGCTTGCGCCGGCGGCGGCAATTGGCCGGCGCGGTGCAGATCCACGGCGCGCCACAGGTACCAGGCCGCGGCGCTGCGGTGTGGCGCCCAGCGCTCGCCGTACAGCGCCAGCACTGTTGGCGCGGGCATTAGCTTGAGCCCATAGGCGAGCCGGAAGCCATTGCGCACGCCGAAGTCATCGACCGGCAGGACATCCGGCCGGCGCATCTGGAACATCAGCAGCATCTCGACCGTCCAGCGGCCAATGCCGCGCACCGCCGTGAGCCGCTCGATAATTTCCAGATCGCTCAAGGTGTGC
>DATHMK010000066.1:0-10144 GCA_035487155.1 Steroidobacteraceae bacterium | reverse complement strand
TGCGTCCGGCCTTGGTGTCATAGGCCGCCAGCTGCCCGGCGCCGTACAGTGCAAGGTACAAAACCCCATCATCCGACATCGACATGCGGCGCGGGCCCGCCGTGGGACTCGCGAATTCCACATGGCTCTCGAACTTGAGGGTTTCGGTATTGAAGCTGCCGAAGCTCGAGATGCCGAGCTGGCAGTACCACACGTGGGTGCGATCCGGGCTCATGGCCAGGCCGTAGACCTGTTCGCCGCCCGTACGGCCGGGCACCGGCGGGATCTTGAACTCGCCGCTCTTGCCCGAACCCGGATCCAGCCAGCCCACCGCATTGTTCACGATGTCGGAGAACCAGACGCGGCCATGATGATCGCTCACAAGCTCGTGGTCCGCATCAAAGGACATATCGTGCAGTCCGACCGGCGGTCCCCCGGGTTGATTCAGATGCCACAGCTTCCATTGCTCGGCCCGCGGATCAAAGCGCAGCAGAGCGCCCGGAAAGAAAGGGCTCACCCAGATGCCATCAGTACCGGGCACCAGGGTATGCGGTGCCCACAGTTCCTTTCCGGGAATCGGGTAGTCCTTGAGGGCGCCGGAACGCGTATCAATGCGGATGAGACGGTTGGCGCTGACATCCGCGGCGTACAGGTAGTCAGTACCGTTGAAGGGAACGGCCTCCCTGATGGCATTGGGCGGCGCGACTTCGAACTCGCGAATGGTGGTGCGGGGCGTGACGATCAGAGGTGCGCCGTAGCTGTATCCGCGCACTTCCTGGAGCGGCCCTTTCAGCGCTTCGGTCAGAAGTTTTGCGGTCGGTCCCGGAGCACCACCCGAATACACGTTGTCGCCCGCGGGCACAAGATTGCCCGCACGTCCAAACTCGACGTTGGAGACATAGTTCATCTGCTTGACGATCGCCGTCCAAGCCTGTTCTCGCGCCTGAGCCGACTGGGTCGAAGGGGTGTCGTCCAGCAGTTTGGCGTACGCCCGTACCTCGGGGGCGGGTAGCTGGTGGCAGGCGACGCAGGTCATCACCAGCGCCTCACGATGCGCCGGATCCTTCATGTCCTTGAGATAAGCAGAAGCCGGCGCGGTACCGGCCTGGTTCGCGTCGGGCCGCATGAGCAGAGTCAGCGCCCCCGGGGTGGCGGGTAGCGGGCCGCCGATCTGGCGGAAGTTCAGCAGCCGCACCTGCAGCGTCCCCGGTGGAGCGCTTGGCGCAAAACTGAACTCCCCTTTGGCACCCGTGAACACGGTGGTGGCCGTGGCACCGGCGGCCTGTGCTGATTTCGTCAGTGTCACCATCGCCTGAGCGAGCGGCGCACCGTTCAGATCGGTCACCTGGCCATGCGTTGCTGCCAAAGTGGTTGCTGCGAATCCCAGGCCGATCAGCCAAGCGGCAAGCTGCGCACGCTGTCGCAGCGGTGATTCGCGATGGCGCGCCAGGCCCTGGCCAGTGCCGTTCATGGTTGATCCCCCAGCAGACTGCGATGAGTTCGGAGCGTGAGCGGTTCGCGTTGCTTTCCGCCTCGGAGTACTCTTAAATCGGCGCAACGCGAACTTTAGGCCGAAGGCGTTGCGAAGGCAATTATTGGGCTGCGACGCAGTCTTAGTGAGTTTTGGGACCGCAATCTCAGGATGGCTACCATGAATATCGATCGGCGCGCCTTTATCGAAGGACTCGGAGGTTCAGCCGCCATCGCGCTGATGAGCGATGAGGCCAAGGCCGATGCCCTTGAGCAGCATCTGCTGTCACAGACCGATCCGGCCGCCAAGTTCCCGACGGCAGCCGAAATCGAGGCCAAGATAGACACCCAACCGACGCGCAAGGGGGTGGGCAACCTGTTCGTGGCACGTCAGGGAAATGTGGCCAGGCTCACTCCGATGCCGCAGCGACCCACGCTTGCCGACTACTTCAAACTGCGCTTCGTTGCCACTTCAAACCACTGCCTGCAAAGCGCCAATCGCGCCATGAAAAACGGCATGTCCGAGGAGATCATCCTGGCCTGCCTGCTGCATGACACGGTTCAGGAGCTGATCAAGGTGGACCACGGTTGGTGGAGTGCCCAGATGTACGAGCCGTACGTCTCGGAGAAAGTGGCCTTTGCGATCCGTTACCACCAGGCGCTGCGATTTTACGAAGACAAAGCGCACGGCTATGAATATCCGGACCTCTACCGCCGCATGTACGGCTCCGACTATCGCCCGGAGCCGTACATCGAGCGCACCTACCAGATGGTCCGCAAGCACAAGTGGTATCTGGAGCCGCGTATGGTGACCGTCAATGATCTGTACGCGTTCGAGCCCAATGTCCATCCGGTCCTGGAGCAGTTCACGGACATCATTGGTCGAAACTTCAAACAGCCAGCCGCGGGACTGGGCTTCGACAACAGTTCGTCGGCGCACATGTGGCGTTCATTGTCGATGCCGGACCATCCGCTGTGACGGCTCAGTCCTCGAACCTGGTGGTATTGACGAAGCCGATCTTCTTCAGGTGGTTGCGCTGCGCAAGTGCGAGGACCTTGGCCACGTAGTCGTATTTGACGTGAGGGCTTGGTCGCAGGCGGATCTCGGGTTGCGGCTCCTTGGGAGCCTCGGCGCGCAGGTAGTCCTCGAGCTGCTGCAGGTTCTGCAGCGTGGTGCCATTCCATAGCACGGTGCCGTCGGCGTCGATGTCCAGCTCAATGACCTGCGGCTGGGGCAAGGCGACGGGCGGGGATCCGTGCGGCAGATCGATGGTCACGCCGTGCGTCATCAGCGGCAGCGCGATGATGAGAGTAATCAGCAACACCAGCATGATGTCGATCAGGGGCGTGGTGTTGATTTCGCACACCATGTCGGGCGCATCGGAGTGGGTGTCGCGGCAGAAGACTGCAATTGGGCGCCGAGCGGATGCTGCCATGATGATCTCTCCTGTGGGTGCGTCGCTGACCGCCTGCGCGAGGCCCAGACCCTGCCGGTTCATGAGCATGGCGGCCCAACAGCAACCCAGGGCGAACTTGAATCGCGACGTTGCAGCGGGGAGTTCCAATAAGTGGGCCCGCCATTCTTCCGCCAGCCGGGCGCAGCAGGCTGCGGGCGCGCTATCGGCGGCACGTTGGATCAAGTGGGTGGCGAGACGGTCGCTCCAAGCAGTCGATCGGGGTGAATTCCCGAATGGGCCGGGCGAACGATTTTTCGTGCCCATAGTCGCGAGTCTACATAGGTGTGTCGTTGGCTGCAAACCTGGGCGGGACTGCCTTTTTGTGCGATGCGCCATGGCGCTGTCCCGGGAATGATCGTAGATTCACTGGCTCTCCAGGGCGAGGAAAACAGGCTGCGCACGGCAGTGACGGCTGAGTCTGAACATGCCTGAATACAGCATACTTGCCGGCGTGACGCGCGCGGACCTGCGTCGCGATCCGTACCCTCATGTCGTGATCGACAACTGCCTGCCCGCCGAACTTTACGCCGAGTTGGCGCGTACCTATCCGGAGGACTCGACGATCCTGCAGCTGGGTAGCAATTCGGGCAATCGATCGGTTCGGGAAAATTCCCGGCAGGATGTCCACGCGCACCGCATTCTCGAACTGCCGGATTGCTTCAGCGAATCCTGGCGCGCGTTTGTCGACTATCACGTCTCAAATGCCTTCTACCAGGAGTTTCTTCGCCTGATGGGTCCTGAGATCGTGGCGCTGTATCCGCAGCTGGAGCAGCGCCTCGGGTGTCCCTTGCCGAAACTCTCAACCGGAGTCCTGGGAGACGTCCGCTCCCGCGGCGCGCAGCTCCTGCTGGATTGCCATGTCGGCATCAACACGCCGTCGAACCACCTCAGCAGTGTAAGAAGAGTTCACACCGATGCACCCGATGAACTGTTCGCGGCATTGTTTTACTTTCGCAGGGAAGAAGACACCGTGGGGGGAGGCGACCTGGAGATACATCGCTGGAAGGACCACAGGAAACATCTGTTCGTCGACTCTGAGGTCGATGAGTCGGATGCGCAACAGGTGAGCACCGTGGCCTATCGGGCGAATACGGCGGTCATCTTCATCAATTCCGAGCACGCCCTGCATGCCGTATCGCAGCGGGGCCCGGCGCGTGCCAGCCGACGGCTGGTCAATATCATGGGGCGCTTTCGCGAAGCGCTTCCCGAAGGACTGTTCAAGAAGCGTCAAAAGAGGAACCCCTGGGCGCTGGGGCGCCGGGTGCTGCGACGCTATCGTCTGCTGGCGCGAAATCCATATTAGGGACCGGGAGTACAGCATTGTGATGAAAGCGTTTCTGCCGGCCAGTGCGGCCTGCCTGTTGGGGGTCTGCGCCGTTGCAAGCGCCGCTGAGCCGAAATTGGTGACCGAAGAGTTCATGCTGCCCACGGCGGATCCGGGTATTTCGATCTATGTGCGCAACAAGCACCCGGCGAACCTGAAGACGGTGCGCTCAGACAGGGTGCTTCTATACGTGCACGGTGCGACCTATCCGGCGGAGACTGCCTTCGATCTGGAACTGAATGGATTTTCGTGGATGGACTACATCGCACGGCATGGCTACGACGTCTACCTGGTGGATGTACGCGGTTACGGCAAGTCGACCCGGCCCCCGCAGATGGATCAGCCTCCCCAGCAGAACGAACCCATCGCCCGCACCGAGGCGGCAGTGAGGGATGTCGGTACCGCGGTGGACTTCATCCTGAAGCGGCGCGCAGTGCCCAAGCTCGATCTTCTGGGCTGGTCATGGGGGACCGTCACCATGGGCTGGTACACCACGCAGCACAACGAGCGTGTGCAGAAGCTGGTGCTGCTCGCGCCGCTGTGGCTGAGCGATTCACCTCGTGCCGTCACAACTGCCAGGCTCGGCGCCTATCGAACCGTCACCCGCGCGGCGGCCAAGGCGCGATGGCTGGCCGGTGTCCCGGCAGACAAACAGGCCGATCTGATTCCGGCCGGGTGGTTCGACACCTGGGCCGACGCGACTTTCGCGACCGACCCGGTCGGAAATGCACAGACACCTGCGGTGCTGCGCGCACCCAATGGCGTGATGGCTGACAACCAGGACTACTGGGGCCGCGGCACAGCGCTTTATGATCCTGCGGACATTCGGGTCCCGACCTTGCTGGCGCATGCGGAATGGGATGCGGATCTGCCCAGCAGCATGTTCTATGCCTATTTCGCGAAGCTGGTGCATACCCCTTACAAGCGGGCGGTCCAGATCGGAGAGGGCACGCATTCTGTCCTCATGGAAAAGAACCGGATGCAGCTGTTCGAGGAGGTCCAGCAGTTTCTCGATGCCACGGTGCAGATCGGGCACTAGCGTCAACCATGCTGGACCCTCCAGCGACTCGGAGCGGCAGCGCAGGCCTCGCATTGCCGCGGTTGTACTTCGCAAATAGTTCTTAATAATCAATTACAAACATCGGGTTCGACTCCTGTTAGCTTCTGGTAAGACAGTTTGCGGAAAGCACCGGGAGCCAAAACTTGCAACCCTTTGCGGATCTGCTGAAAGGCGGCGAGCAAATCCTTGTGTCCTGCTGCAACCTCGGCCAGGCGGCGAGTCGTTACAGCGTAGCCGTGATCAGCGCAGCGGGCATCGAATGGTTGGACCTCGATGAGGTACTGGACCCGGCAATCGACAAGGGCGTCACCGGTATCACCCTCACCGAGGATCACTGTTTCATCGCCGTACAGGGCGATCGACCGCGACTGATCAGCCTCGACCGCAACTTGCGCGCCCGCAGCGTGTTGCCCTGTGTACTGGGAACCGATCTGCATTCGCTTGCATACCATCGCGGCGAACTCTTCTACGCCTCCACCGGTTGCAACCAGATACTCTCGGTCAGCTGCCGCGACGGCATCTTTGATGGCAAGGAACAGGTACGACTGGAAGCCGCGCCGAGGAACCAGGACTGGGTGCATCTGAACTCGGTGTGCTTCATCGATGAGCGGATGGTGTACTCGATGTTTGCCGCGGAACCGCGCGAGCGCGAGCGGGTTGACGGGGTGGTCATGGACGCATTCAGCGGCATCGCGTTGCACGCGGGACTTCGTGACCCGCATAGCGTTACCCGCCTGCCCGATGGGCATCTGGGGTACTGCGAGTCCCTTGCCAGCTGTTTTCATCTGCGCAGCGTGGATGGTCGGCACCGGCGGTCCACGCTGTACGGATATCTACGCGGCTGCACTCATACCGGAAGCTACTTCGTAGTGGGGGCGAGCCACTGGCGCAATCGGTCCCGATCCACCGGCGTCGCACGCCCTGCTGCGGCTGATGTGACGCCACACTCCTGGAACAAATCGGCGCTGTACTTTTTGGATGACGCCTTGAACGTGGTGCGACGAGTGGACTTCTCCGACTACGCACCGGAAATCTACGATGTGGTATTCATCGGTGAGCGGTTCGCGCCGACCAAGCGCTTCGACAATGCGCGCGAGCGTCGTGCCGAGGTCCTGCAGCAGCAAGGCGGCGTGACCGCGAACTACTTCAAGCGGCTCTACCGACGCTCCGGCGAATAGCGGCCCCGCGGGACGCCGGGCCGGACGCGCTCCGACGAACCCAGGCGCCTCGCGGCTATTTGGGGGCTTCGTCGGTCATGGGGTATGCCGGCGGCGATGGAGCATCACCGCGCAGCGTCCCCAGCGGCGCCGCTGCCGTGTGTCGAGGCAGATATGCAGGACTTCAACCTCGAGCACCGCCTGTGGCTGATTCGTGGGACCCGAAAACAGCACATCCTGCAGCACTGCCTCTCAGCAGGTGGCTCTCTGGACACAATCCGCCTGACTCTGCAGGCATTTCAGGTTGTCTTTCTTTGGATCCATGACTGGTCTGCCTGTACGCAACGGAATGGTGCCGAACACTGCCCATATCATGCTGCATATGGCCACAGTCGCAACATTGGAAGTCCTTTGTCTGCGGAACTACGCCGGCCAAGCAATCCCGACCACCGCGCTGCGCACACTCAATCGGCTGGCCACACGGACGATTGAACGGGCCCCGTTATCGGCCGCAAGGTATCGGCTCCGGCATTGCATTACGGGGTGCCTTCCTGTGTGGGGCTCAGCTCTTAGGCACCGGTCTTTGGAAAGGTGCGCTTCGCGGATCCGGGTCGGGGTGATACGTGCCGGCTATGAGAAGCGGATCGTCGCGGACAGTTTTGTATTGTTCGTGACCGGGATTATTATCTGGCTGAAGCAGCGCCGCTCAGTCATGATTCGCGAGCACCGCTAACCGTGGCAGGCATGTAGCACCTGGGGCTCGCGTCATAATCTGTGAATTCTGCGTTTCCACAGCGTATCGTCTGCCTAACCGAAGAGCCCACGGAAGTGCTGTACGCGCTGGGTGAGCAGGATCGCATCGTCGGCATCTCGGGCTTTACCGTGCGCCCGGCGCGAGCGCGCAAGGACAAGCCACGGGTCTCGGCATTTACGAGCGCCAAAATAGATCGCATTTTGGAGTTGCGACCGGATTTCGTCGTCGGGTTTTCTGACATCCAGGCCGATATCGCGCAGGCGCTGATTAAGGCCGGGATCGAAGTCTGGATAAGCAATCACCGCTCGGTCGCCGGGATACTGGCCTACGTCCGCCGCCTCGGCGCCCTGGTCGGCGTGACCGATCGCGCTGAGGCCTACGCGGCATCTCTCGAACAGCACCTCAAAGAGGTGAGACAGCGCGCTGCGGCATTCGGGCGCCGGCCGCGTGTCTACTTCGAGGAATGGGACGTGCCGCTCATCACCGGAATTCAGTGGGTCAGCGAAATCATCGATATTGCGGGTGGCGATGACATCTTTGCCGACAAGATGGAAGGCGGTGCGCTCGCGAAGAACCGGATTCTGAGTGACCCGATGGAAGTTGTCCAACGGTCTCCGGATGTGATTCTCGGGTCCTGGTGCGGCAAGCGTTTTAGACCGGACACCGTTGCAGCGCGGGCCGGTTGGGAGAATGTCCCGGCGATCCGTGAGTGCGACATTCATGAGATCAAATCACCCCTGATCCTTCAACCCGGCCCGGCGGCGTTGACTGACGGGCTTGATGCGATCCATCGAATACTGCGAAGTTGGGTCGAACGCTGCGACAAGGAACCCAACCCATGACAACCCCGTGGCACCCAGAGGGGTTTCAGATGATCACGCCGCGCATCCCTACCAATGAAGCAGAGCAAGCCTCGATTGTTTGAAACGAGCATGCGGCGCATCTGAGAACTATCGACAAATGTTAGAAGATGAGACGATTACCCATTGTGACATCCAGATCGGTGACTCGGTGATCACTCTCGGCACCGCGATCGAGGGCCCGCCCAGGCACGGCCTCGGCGCGCAGCTCTTCGTCGAAGCGTCCAATGGGCTTCTTGAGCGTGCAGTTCCGGCCCGGGAGTGCGCGATGCGGCCGATGACAGACACGTTCTTCGATGGGAGACTGATAGCCCGGAGCGGCGGGGCTGTTGGCGTTGCTCAAGCGGATCGATCAACCTGTTAGCAAAGGACCCGAAAATGAATCACCCGGCCAGGGCCTGTATAGTCATCGTTCTTGCGGCAGCATTGATTGGATGCGTCGCCGCTGCCCCAGGCGCTGATTTAGTGAAATTCACCAGTAATCCCGGTGACGTGTCGGCATGTACTCCGGTCGGGAACATCAGTGCCGATGCGATGCATAATTTGGATGCGCACATAGCGCAGAATCTCGCCGTTGGTCTGGGAGGCAATATCGTGTTTCGAACGGGTGCTGGCGGAATTGCCTATCACTGCGCGAACGCAGCAGCACCTCGTCAGTAGCGCGCGTCAGGCCCTGGCTCTCACGCTTGGCAAGCTCGCCATTTTCGATGGCCAGGCTTAGGAATTGTAGATCGGTGGCGATAGCCTTCGCGTTCAGCTTGAGCAGAAGGGCGATTGGCGCGTGGAGCAGGTCTGTCGAAAGGTCCATTGGGCATTCGACACTCGTGGCGCTGCCCGTGGCGGCAAGACGCATGGTCCAAACGGCCGATTTTAAGATCGAACCCAAGAGCTCAATTTTGCTCTCGTCGTCACCGACAGCGATCACCTGATAGTCTGACCGTTTGCCCTCGCGTCCGAAAAAAAAGGGACCCTGCCAGGCCGGAATCCGTCGGATGGAACACAGGAACCCCCGGCCTGCTGCCGGGGGCTCCTGCTCATGCGGCAGGATCGATCCGCTTACCGGCTGACCAGGAGGCTGGCACCGCCACTGGGGCCGATGCCAGGGCCGCTGCCAAGGACATCACCGCTGGAGACAAGCTTGACCCAAAGTGAACCGTCACCCTTGTAGTAGGAGGTGGTACTGGCCTTGCGCAGTGCATCCAGGCTGCTCAGTTCCGTGCCCGAGGCTGCAGTGGCGAATCCCGGCAGCTGGAAGATTACCCACGAGCCGCTATCCAGTTCCTTCACGCTGAGGGACAGGGACGGCCTTTCGGTGGTCACCTTGAACTCGGAACCCGCCAGCACGTTGGTTTCTCCGGTCACGCTGTAGTCCTTGCCATTGCGGCTGAGAACGACGGGCGGCTGCGTGGGTCGGGCACCACCCACAACAAACGTTCCTGCAGGGAAGCCGCCGCCTGGACCACCAGCAGCGCCTGCACGGGCTGCTCCACCCGGACCACCGGGTCCGCCAGCACCGCCAGCCGCACCAGGACGTCCTGGCGCGCCGGGACCGCCCGGACCGCCGGCGCCGCCAAAACTCAAGCGTCCGACATCGCCCTTGCACACCGCAGCGTTCCAGGTGGGCTTGACCTGACAGGCCTTTGTGTCGACTGCGATTGCGTCATTGTCGTCGTTGATGAGAATGAAGGAGTCCGGGACACCGTCGACCGAGCCGTCCAGGTCGTGGAACACCGCGGTCTTGTAGCTCCCATTGCCGTAATCATCGTTGCTCCACTTATGCTCCATCGGTGGGAAATACACCGGCTTGGCGTTGATGAATTTCGCGCGCTCCACGGTGTTGTTGGAGCTCATTCCAAAGCTGGTAAACAGCAGGTAGGAGATCGCTCCGGTCTTGCGCGTGGCGTTGTCCTGGAAATTCACGAAAGTGTCATTGACCAGTTCATGATGGTAGTCGTAGAACTCATAGCCGCGGATCGGAAAATCCGCCACTTCGGGCTCCGGCAAGCTGCGGCCGTAAGCCATTTCCGCCGGCGTCCTGGGGTTGCCGACGTTCTCGGTCTCGCCCACGAACAGCGAGTCAACC
>DATHMK010000065.1:0-37710 GCA_035487155.1 Steroidobacteraceae bacterium | reverse complement strand
AAGGGCAGTACCTGGATGAGTATCAGCGGGTGCAGCCGGCGGCTGAGGCGGCGCGCAATAGAGCGCTGCAGGATGAGCTAACGGCCCGCAGTGCCCGCTGGACGGGTCTCGATCAGGCCAGCGCCTGAACTGAAACGGATTTGAACATCCTGAACAAGTCGCCCCAGCCCCTCGTACATGGCGCGCTGGGAGCGCACCAGGGCATCGGCGTTGGGCACGCAGGCCAGCAGGCCGGTCTCACGCTGGGTCCACATGGCCGCCGGCGCCGGGACCGTGTCAATGCCCGCCTGATTGAACTCCACCACCGAGCGGGCCATGTGCGCCGCGGAGGTCACCAGCACCACCTTGTGCACACCGGCCCGGGCCAGGATGACTGCCGAAAACTGCGCATTCTGATGGGTATCGCGCGAATGGTTCTCCAGCCACTGGGCGGTCACGCCCAGGTCCTGCTGCAGAAAGTCGTTCATCGAGGCGGCCTCCAGGCGGCTGCCCGAAATCAGCACCGGCAGATGGGTCTGACGAGCCAGCCGCGCGCCATAGACCAGCCGCTCCAGGCTGGTGGCGCCCGGTGCGGAGGTCCCGTATTCGGGCGCGTCGACGCGCACACCGCCGGCCAGGATGACGATGGCCTGGGCATCGCCCACCTGCGAGGGGTCGAGCGCCGGGTAGCGCTCGGCCCAGCGCACCAGGGAGTCGGCCGCGATCGGTGTGGCCAGCAACCACAGCGCGGCCAGGCCGATGGCGCACACCACCGCCCCGCCCAGGCGCCGCCGCCGCAGCATCAGCATGGCCAGTCCCAGGGCCGCCAGCAGCAATGGCCCGGTGGGCGGCAATACCAGGTTCTTCAGCAATTGCTTCCAGACAAAGTAGTCCATGGACCCGAATGATAGCGCTCAATGAATCACGTAATATCAGACACGTTGTTCCATCCGATCTGACTCAAGGATCCGAAATGCCGGTAACAACCCATTCGCCCCTTACGCAGCGGCTGCTGTTCGCCCTGAACTTCTTCCGCCATCCTTTCATGCTCGGGTCGATCTGGCCCAGTTCGCGCTACCTGGTCGACGAGGTGCTGCGGCCGGTCGACTGGCAGCGCGCCGAGGTGATTGTGGAATACGGCCCGGGGGTCGGCACCATCACCAGCGAAATCCTGCGGCGCATGCGCCCGGATGCGCACCTGGTCGTGATCGAGACCAACGAGGCTTTCGTGAAATTCCTCGACACCACCTTCAACGACGCGCGGCTGCACGTCGCCCATGCCTCGGCCGCGGAGGTGGGCCAGATCCTGCAGCAGCTGAACCTGCCGCTGGCCCAGTATGTGGTTTCCGGGATACCCCTGGGCAGCATGCCCGAAGCGCTGCGGGTCGACATCGTCGCCAAGACCCGCACCGCCCTGGCGCCGGGGGGACAGTTCCTGGTGTACCAGTTCACCAGCCGCGTGCTGCCGGTGCTGCAGCGTACCTTTCAGGATGTATCGCGCAGCATGGAGAAGCGCAATATTCCGCCCGCGCACCTGTTCGTGTGCGCCACCGACGCCGCCTGAGGCTCAGGCCCCCTGCAGCAGCTGCGCGATCGGCTGCGGACGCGCCAGGTAGTAGCCTTGCACAAAGTCGACGCCGATGCGTTTGAGTTCGGCCAGTACCGGCTCGGACTCCACGCACTCGGCGACCGTGCAGATGCCCAGTGAGCGGCCGATCTTGCAGATCGCCTCCACCATGTTGCGGTCGATGGGATTGACGGCCACCTGGGCCACGAACTGGCCGTCGATCTTGAGGAAGTCCACGGGCAGCGTGCGCAGATACATGAACGAAGACAGGCCGCTGCCGAAGTCATCCAGCGCGAAGCGGCAGCCGCGCTGCTGCAGCTCCTTCATGAAGTACAGGGCATTGGACCAATTGGTCACGGCCGCGGTCTCGGTGATTTCAAAACACAGCCGCCGCGCCACATCCGGCGCCCCGGCCTGCTCGACCACGAATTCCAGGAATGACTGGTCGCTGAGGGAATTGCCGGACAGATTGACCGCCAGTACCGGGGATGCGGCCGGACCGTTCGGCGCATTGCGCAGCCGCTCCAGCGCCCGCAGGATCACCCAGCGATCGATGGCCGGCATGACGTTGTAGCGTTCGGCCGCCGGAATGAACTCCCCGGCCGGCACCAGCCGTCCGTCATCATCACGCAGCTGCACGGTGAGTTCATGAAACGCCATCGGCCCCACATCCGCGATCGGGACGATGGGCTGATAGAACAGTTCCAGCCGGTTCTCTTCCACGGCGCGCGTCAGGCGCGCCGCCCAGTGCAGCTCGCGGTGGCGGCCCACGGCACCGTCACCGTCGTACACGTGGATCCGGTTGCGTCCGCCTTCCTTGGCGGCGTAACAGGCGATGTCCGCCGCACTCAACACGGCGGCCACGCTCTCGGTTTCACGATTGATCTGCACCACCCCGATGCTGGCGCCCACGGTGAGCGTGCTGCCGGCCCAGATGAAGCGGTAATTGTAGATGGCCTGGCGGACCAAGTCGGCGATGCGGCCGGCCTGCGCCACCGAGGTGTTCTCCAGCAGTATGCCGAACTCATCACCGCCCAGTCTGGCGATGGTGTCCTGGGCACGCACCCTGGCGCGCAGCAGGCTGGTGACATCACGCATCAGCCGGTCACCGGCCTGATGTCCGCAGGTGTCATTGACGACCTTGAACTGGTCCAGGTCCACGTACAGCAAGGTGTAGTGGCGCTCGCCGCTTTGCGCCTGGGTCAACGCATCGCGCAGCCGAACGTCGAACTCGCGACGGTTGATGAGCCCGGTCAGCGCATCGTGCGTGGCCTGATAGGACAGCGCCCGCTTCAGGCGCCGCTCGCGGGTGACATCGTGCACCACGATGACGGCGCCGATGACTTCGCCGTTGCGGTCGCGGATCGGTGCCGCGGACTCCTGCACCGCCACTTCCTGGCCATCGCGGGTCAGCAGCACCGGGTGTGTGACCAGCGCCGAGGTGGTGCCGATGGCCTGCAGACGCTCCAGCGAATGGCTCACATGCGCCCGGGTGGTTTCGTCGATGAGGTTGAGGACCTCACTGAGCGGCCGGCCGCGCGCTTCCTCGATGGACCAGCCGGTGAGTTTTTCGGCGACCGGATTCAGATACTCGATCAGGCCGCGCGCACAGGTGCTGATCACGCCGTCACCGATGGATTTCAAGGTGACCTGGGCGCGTTCCTTTTCGGCGATGACCGCCTGCTCGGCCTGTTTGCGGCGGTTCTCGGCCAGCAGTCTTTCGATGGCGATGCCCGCCAGTTTCGAGGCGTGGGTAATCGAGTCGGCCTGATGCTCATCCGGCAGGCCCACGTCGTGCTGGAATACTCCCAGCACGCCCAGCGTCTTGCCGTCGGTACTCCTGATCGGGGTCGACCAGGCCGCGCCCAGCCCGGACTTCAGCGCCGCGGGGCGATTCTGGTTCCAGTAGGGGTCCTTGGACATGTCGGCCACCAGCACCGGGCGCGACAGGTATACCGCTGCGGCGCACGAACCGTGTCCCAGACCCACCGCCGCCCCCAACAGCACCTCGCGGAACGGCCCGGGCACCCCGGGGGCCACCACCGAGGCGAAGCGGGTGCCGCTTTCATCCAGGATGCTGACGGAACACAAGGACCCCGGATCCACGGACTCGATCAGCTGGGTGACGGCTTCCAGTACCTGCGGCACCGGCGCGCCGGCGGTGAGCCGGTCGAGCACCTCGCGCTCCGCCTCGGCACGCCGTTGGCCGCGCTTGCGGTCGGAAATATCCGTGACGCTCACCCGGATCAGCCGCCGCGTGCCGGAAGGCACCAGCGACAGGCGCATTTCGCAATCCACATGCGCGCCGTGCGCGGTGCGCACGACCCACTCGAACACCAGCATCTCCCCGGCCATGACGCGTGCGGTCTTCAGTTGGATCTCATCCTCCGACCGTTCACCGTTGGGCTGGAATTCCGCGGACAAGTCGCTGGGACTTTGCTGCAGCAGCGTGGCGCGTTCGATGCCGAACAGACATTCGGCGTTGGGGTTGCAGTCCACGTAACGGCCGGTATCCAGATCGAAGACCAGGATGGCTTCGGGCGCGTGGTCCACCAACAGCCGATAGCGCAATTCGCTCTCGCGCAGCTGGCGCTCGGCTTCGCGCCGGTCGGTGATGTCACGCAGACACAGCACATAGATCGTGCGGCGCTTCAAGCGTGCCCGGCTCACCGCGAACTCGGCCGGAAACACCTCGCCGCTGCGGCGGCGGCCGCGGATTTCGCGCGCCGACAGATCCAGATAGGTGTCGCCGGTGCTCTCGGCCAGACGCTCCAGGGCCTCCCCGGAATCGCCACGGTCGGCCAGCTGTGGCAGGAATTCCTCGATGCGGCGGCCGACCGCGTCCATCTCGCCATACCCGAACACGCGTTCGGCGGTGGGATTGAAACTCAGCACCACGCCGAATTCGTCCAGTGTCAGCACCACGTCCTTGATGTTGTCCAGGACGATCTGCAGGTGATCTGAGCTTTGCTCCTGCGCCTCCAGCGCCAGGGCCCGCGCTTCATCGGCCATCAGCTGCATGGTGCGGACCACGCCGCGACGTTCCTCATCGACCGTGGTGTAGTGGCTGCTGATCAGCCCCAGCAGCGCCGCGAGCTCGGGTTGCTCGGTTCCGGTGCGCAGCTTCAGTTCGCGGATCTGCGCCAGCAGCAGCGGATGCAATGCGTCCAAGCCCGCCACCGTGGCAGTCGGATCGACGCGCACGACGGTCGTGGCATAGCTTGCGGTAGCAGCGGGATCGCGGGCATTGGCGGGGGCCGGATTTGTCATAAGGGTGCCAGAAAGACCCCTCAATCATAGGTTGTGAGTCGCGGCAGGCGCGTGATCGGGTCGCGGTTTTACGCCGCTACTTCGCTTTTGCGATGGCCGGTTTGGCGGCCACCGGCACCGCTGCCGCAGGTGCCGCCACGGCCGCCCCCACCACGATGGGGATGACGAAACTGCGGCTGACCGCCGAATCCGCCGAACCGGAGGTTACGGTCGCCAGGACGGTGTAGATGCCGTCATGGTCAGGGATCAGGGTCAGGTCATGATCCACCGTGGCGCCAGCGTCCATATGGCCCTGGGGGTCAAAATCTCCCCCCTGCGTCACCTGCAGGCCCTCATCGGGTCGAAAGCGCGCTTCGAGGTGATCGAGTGCCTGATTGGCCACCAGGCGCAGGGTAATGACCACCGCAGTGCCTGCCACGGGCCGCTGGCCGACCTGGAACTTCAGGCCCACCGGGCCCGCCTCGCCGCCCCCGGAGACTGCTGAGACCAGATCCGTGGGTCCGGCGGCCGCATCCGCCGCGGCGGAACTGGCCGCGCCGCCCGGCCCGGCATTGCGTTTGACCAGCACCGTCGAGGAGTTGCCGCTGGAATGGCCACAGGCGCCGAGCAGCCCACCGGCCGCCACCAGCGTTGCGATCATTGTGCCCCGTACCCGTGCCAACGTTCCGCCCCCGTGCGTCACTATTGCAATAGCGGCTGCTCGCGCATGTTAGACGATTGTTCCATAAGGTCTAAGACGTAGTTCTCCCAATTGCGACGCTCCCCGAACCAGGGAAAGGCGCGGGGAAAAGCCGGGTCGCGCCAGCGCTGGGCCACCCATGCGGCATGGTGCAGCATGCGCAACGAGCGCAGGGCCTCCACCAGCAGCACCTCACGGTAATCGAAATTCGCAAATTGCTGATAGCCCTCCAGGATCTCCGCCCATTGCCGCTGCTGCTCGGCGGGCGTGCCCGACAGCAGCATCCACAGGTCCTGCACCCGTGGACCCATCATGCAGTCATCGAGGTCCACGAATACCGGCCCGCGCTCATTCCACAGCAGATTCCCCAGATGACAGTCGCCGTGGATGCGGATGGCCACCCCCTCCCCGGCTGACTCGAATATCCCCTCCACGGCCTCCAGAAGCTCTCCGGAGACCTCCTCGTAGCGTGCGCTCAGATCCTGCGGCATCAGCTCACTGGCGAGCACCGACTCGCGCGCCTCCCAGCCCAGCCGCTGCGCGCTCAGGCGCGGCCGGACGCGAAACGGCCGCACGCAGCCGATCTGGTGAACGCGGGCGATGGCGCGGCCCAGCAGCGTGAGCGACTGTGCGGCATCCAGTTCCGGCGCACGCCCCGGCATCCACGGGAAGGCACAGAAGCGGTAATCCTGATAGCGAAACAGCGTCGCCCCCTGAATCTGCAGCGGCGCGGCCACGGGCAGTTCCGCGGCGGCCATTTCCGCGGTGAATTCATGCTCCTCGGTAATCTGCGCATCGCTCCAGCGCCCCGCACGATAGAACTTCAGCACCAGGTTGCCGGCGTCCGTGCCGAGCTGATACACGCGGTTTTCATAGGAGTTCAGCGCCAGCAGGCGGCCATCGCCCTCGATGCCGACCGAAGCGGCGGCATCCAGCACCACATCGGGGCTGAGCGCTTCAAAGGGCCGCGCCACCGTTTCCCCAGCGCCGCTGCCGGACTTTCTGTTTATCATGCCGCCATCACCCCACGGATTCGAGGACGCGCATGGGTCGAGGAACCATTCTGGTCACGGGCGGCGCCGGTTACATCGGCAGTCATGTCGTGCTGCAGCTGCGCGAGCGCGGCGAATCGCTGGTGGTGCTTGATGATCTGTCGCGCGGCTTTCGCCAGGCGGTGGGTGAGACGCCTTTGATCGTCGGCGACGTTGGCGACCGGCAGCTGGTCGCAAGGCTGCTGCGCGAGCATGAGGTGGACACCGTGATGCATTTCGCGGCCTTCACCATCGTGCCCGAGTCGGTGCGCGACCCGCTCAAGTATTACGGCAACAATGTCTGCGGCACCCGCAACCTGTTGCAATGCTGTACCGAAGCCGGGGTCCGCCACTTTGTGTTCTCCTCGAGTGCGGCAGTATACGGGACACCGGCGCAGGACCTGGCCAGCGAGGACTGCGCCACCGCCCCCATCAATGCCTACGGCACCTCCAAGCTGATCTGCGAGTGGATGCTGCGTGATCTGGCGCTCGCCACCGCCCTGCGCTATGTGTCGCTGCGCTATTTCAATGTCGCCGGATCCGACCTCTCAGGACGCATCGGTCAGGCCACTGCGGGGGCCACCCTGCTGATCAAGGTCGCCAGTGAGGCCATGCTCGGTAAGCGCTCGCATGTCAGTGTTTTCGGCACCGACTATCCGACACCCGACGGCACCGGGATACGCGATTACATCCATGTCGAGGACCTCGCGCGGGCCCATCTGGCGGCCCTGGATCACCTGCGCCGTGAGGGCGCCAGTGCCGTACTCAATTGCGGCTACGGGCACGGCTACAGCGTGCGTCAGGTCCTGGACAGCGTGCAGCGTGTGGCCGGTCGCCCCCTGTCCATCCGCGAAGAGCCGCGGCGGGCCGGTGACCCGGCCGTGCTGGTGGCACGGGCCGATCGGATCCGGGAGCTGCTGGGCTGGGCGCCCCAGCATGATGATCTGGATACCATTGTGCGCAGCTCTCTTGCATGGGAGGCCAGATTGCTGCGCGAACCCTGGTAAGTCCTTCTCCGCAACGGGAAAACTGTCACGCTAGGGCCGCCGGCCGCTGGCGTAGAATAGCCTGATATGCGCTTCCTTTGGCCCAAGTCGTTGAGTGGTTTGATGCTTCTGGGCGTGGCGGTGATCGCCGTGCCGCTGCTGGTGGCTATTTCCAATGCTGCGCTGCAGATCCAGCAGCTGGCCGATTCCAGCCGCACCATCGCTTCGGCCGGTATCGGCTCGGCGCGGGCCAGTGAGGACCTTATCTCCGAGACCCTGTGGCTGGAACGTGCCACCCGCTTCTACCTGGTGGATCCGAAGTTGCTGGACCTGCATGTCTACCGGGAACACGACGCCCAGTTGAGCGCCTCACGGTTACAGCTGGCGCATCAGTTGCGCTCGGCGGAGGCCAGCAAGGATCTGGCGCAGCTCGGGGCCCTGCAAGGATCGATTGCGGAGCAACTGTTCGCCTCGAGCGCCAACAGCGACACCGTCGGTGCGACGCTGCGGCAATTCGCGCAGATGAGCGCCTTGGCGCAGCGCATCGCGATCCAGAGCAAGGTGGAAGTGGATGCGCAGATCGCCGGCATTCAGCGTCGCACCGCCGAGTCCCAGCGGCTGCTGCTGTGGCAGAGCGGACTGCTGATTCCTCTGGCCGTTTTCGCCATCGTGGTCCTCACCTTCGGAGTGGGTCGACCGCTGCGGCGGATCGACCGGGCCATCAGCGAGCTTGGTCGCGGCAATCTGTCACACCCCATCAGCGTCAGCGGCCCCAAGGACATCGAGCGGCTGGGGCGACAGCTTGAATGGCTGCGCGGGCGGCTGCTGGATTTTGCGGCGGAACGAAACCGATTTTTGCGGCACATGTCACATGAGCTTAAGACGCCGTTGGCCAACATCCGCGAGGGCACCGAGCTGCTGATGGACGGTGCCGTCGGGGAGCTTGATTCCAATCAGCGTGAGGTCACGGGAATACTGCGTGAGAACGGGCTTAAATTGCAGCGGCTGATTGAAAATCTGTTGTCGTTCAGCGCCTGGCAGACCAGCAGTGTGGGACTGGAGAACAGCCAGTTCCGGCTGCGGCCGCTGGTGAAGCAGGTGCTGGAGAACCAGCAGCTGACGCTGCTGGGCCAGCGGGTGCGCCTGGAGGTGAAAATCGAGGACATCACGCTCAACGCCGACCGCGGCAAGATGCGGCTGATTCTGGACAACCTGTTGTCCAACGCCATCAAGTATTCCCCGAAGGGCGGTGCCATCTATCTGTCCGCGCAGGCGGATGGCGAACAACTGCTGCTGGATGTCGCCGACACCGGGCCGGGCATTCCCTATGATGAGCGGGCGCATATCTTTGAGGCCTTCTATACCGGCAAGGCGGCCCGCGGCGCCAGTGTGAAAGGCACCGGCATCGGACTGTCGGTGGTGCTGGAGTTCGTCGCGGCGCATGGCGGAACCGTGCAGATCGTGGACGGACAGTTCCCCGGGGCGCATTTCCGCATCACCATGCCGCTGCAGAGCGAGGGGGATGCGGGCGATGCCGACACCAAGGAACGGGCCAATGCCGCCTAGTTCCGGCGCGCCAATACGTCTGCTGGGGCTGCTGGGTTTGGCCCTGCTCGGCGGCTGCGCGAGTCTCACCGCCACTCACGATGCGCCACCGCCGGATCGTCCACCCACCATTGACCGGGCCGTCACCCAGGCCACGCTACTGGCGAGCTATCTGGAGATGCTGCAGCGGCTGGTCCAGGGCGCCTCCGCCGAACAGGCCGAGATCCTCAGTGGTGCCCGTCGCGATTTTGAGACAGCCCCTACACCCAGCCACGAGCTGCGCTATGCCATGGTACTCGCCACCCCGGGCCACCCCGGCACGGACTGCAGCAAGGCCCAGAAGCTGTTGCGGGAGCTGATCGCGACCCAGGAAACGCTGCTGCCGGCGGAGCGCGCCATGGCCTTCCTGACCCTTCAGAGCGTGGATCAGACCCTGTCGCTGACGGCCGAAAATCAGCGTCTGCAGGTGTCCGCCGATCACACGGACCGCGATCGGCTGGTGGTACTGAACCACCGCCTGCAGAGCGAACTAGACGAAAATGCGCGGCTGCATAAGGAACTGGACGACGCCCATGCGAAACTGGACGCCATCGCCAACATTGAACGGGCACTGAACAAGCCCAAGGTTCCCGGGGGTACACCACAGTGACCATCACCAGCAAACGCAAAGCCCGAATTCTGGTCGTCGATGACGACCCGGGCCTGCTTCGTCTGCTCACCATACGGCTGCGCGCCGAGAGCTATGACGTCGAGGCAGTCGAGGGTGGCCCGCAGGCCCTGGCGGCCGCCAGCCGCTTTCGCCCGGACCTGGTCATCACCGACCTGCGCATGGAGCCGATGGATGGCATCGCGCTGCTGAAGGAGCTGCAGAACCGCTGGCCGGGGCTGAAGGTCATCATGCTGACGGCCCACGGCACCATTCCGGATGCGGTGCAGGCGACTCAGATGGGTGCGTTCGGTTTTCTCACCAAACCCGTGGACAAGCAGGAGCTGCTGGACCAGGTGCAGAAGGCGCTGCGGATCTCAGGATTCGGCTCCTCGGATGAGGACTGGCGCGCGGAGATCGTCACGCGCAGTTCGGTCATGGAGGAGAAGCTGGCGCAGGCGCACATGGTGGCCGGCACCGATGCGCGCGTACTCATCACCGGGGAAAGCGGCACCGGCAAGGAAGTGCTGGCGCGCGCCATCCACAAGGCCAGTCCGCGACGCAACCACGAGTTCGTGGTCGTCAATTGCAGCGCCATGGCCGAGGAGCTGCTGGAGGTTGAACTGTTTGGCCAGGAAAAGGATACCAGCGGCGCGCCCGCGCCGCTGCCTGGACTTTTCCCAACCGCCGATGGCGGCACGCTGCTGCTGGATGAGATCGGCGACATGCCCATGCGCCTGCAGGTGAAGCTGCTGCGCGTGCTGCAGGAGAATGTGATTCGACCGGTGGGCGGCACCGCGCCGGTGCCGGTGAATGTACGGGTGATATCCGCCACCCGCCGTGATCTGCAGCAGCTCATGCAGCAGGGTAGTTTCCGCGAGGACCTCTACTACCGGCTGAATGTCGTGCACATTGAAATGCCATCGCTGCTGCGGCGCCGCGAGGACATCCCGCTGCTGGTGGCGCATTTTCTGGCGGCCATGGCCGGGGAAAACAATGCGCGCAAGATCTATGCGCCGGAGGCCGTGGAACTGCTCGCCACCGCCGACTGGCCCGGGAATATCCGCCAGTTGCAGAATGTCGTACGGCAGAACGTGGCGCTGTCGCAGACGCCCATCATTCCGGTGGAGCTGGTGCAGCAGTCCCTGGGCGGTGGCCAGGGCAAGCTGCCCTCATTCGATGAGGCACGCGATGAATTCACTCGCAGTTATCTGTCGCAGATCCTGCAGATCACCGGTGGCAATGTCAGTCAGGCGGCACGCCTGGCGAAACGCAACCGCACGGATTTCTACAAACTGCTGGGCCGGCACCAATTGACGCCGGAGGAATTCAAACAGCGCTAGGGTGTGCGGGAGAACTGCCTGGCATCGATCTGGTGCTTCTCCAGCAGATCGTAAAGCGTCGGACGGGTGATGCCGAGGAACTCGGCGGCGCGCGACAGATTGCCGCGAGCCACCGCCAACGCCTGGCGGGCCGCCTGCGCCTCGGCGCGTTGTCGGGCGACTCGCAGGTTCAGGTGCTCGGGCTCCTCGCCCGGGTCGGTCAGGCCCAGATCGTTGGCGGTGACGACGGGTCCTTCGGACATGATCACCGCGCCCTTGATGCGGTTCTCAAGCTCGCGCACGTTTCCGGGCCAGCGATGCGCCTGAACGGCGCGGATGGCATCGGGTGCAAAACCGCGCACCGGCCGACCGTAGCGCGCGGCGGTCTGCTGCAGCACCCACTGCGCCAGCAGCAGGCTGTCACCCTGGCGCTCGCGCAGCGGCGGGGTGCGAATGGCCACTTCGCTGATGCGGTAAAACAGATCCTCGCGGAAGCTGCCCGCGGCAATGAGCTCTTCGAGATTGCGGTTGGTGGCGCAGACGATGCGCGCCTCCAGGGGTATCGGGGTGTGGCCGCCGATGCGCTCCATGCTGCGTTCCTGCAGCACGCGCAGCAACTTGGCCTGCAGGGAAGCGGGCATCTCTCCGACTTCGTCCAGGAACATGGTGCCGTGGCCGGCGACTTCGAATTTGCCGATGGTGCGTTTCGCGGCACCCGTGAACGCCCCCTTCTCGTACCCGAACAGCTCGCTCTCCAGCAGGGCATCGGGAATCGCCGCGCAGTTGATGGCGATGAACGGGTCATGCGCCCGGCCCGACAGCCGGTGCAAGGCGCGCGCCACGAGCTCCTTGCCGGTGCCGCTCTCGCCCAGCACCAGCACCGTCGCGCCCGTGGGCGCCACTTTCTCCACCGCCCGGCACAGACTGCGCATGGCGTCACTGACGCCAATGATGCCCTCGAGCGCCATCGAACCGGTCTGCTCGCGCAGACGGCCGTTCTCGGCTTCCAGTTCGCGGATCCGGAAGGCACGACGCACGACGATGGACAGCACGGCCGCATTCAGCGGCATGTGATAGAAATCGGTGGCGCCCAGACCCACGGCCTTGACCGCCAGATCCCGGCCTTCCTGTCCGGTCATGGCGATGATCTTGGTCGCCGGGGCCAGGTTCAGGATCTGGCGCAGCAGTGCCAGATTCTGCGTCTCCGCGGCAGCATCGCACTCCCCCAGATCAAACAGCACCACGTCCGGCTCAATGCGTCGTGTCAGCACCAATGCCTGTTCGCCGATGTCACAGCTGACGACGTCCAGATCGGAAAAAATCGTGGCCAGCTCCCGGCATACGGCAGAGTCATTCTCGAGGATCAGGAGCTTGCGGCGCTCGTTCAAGGCGAACACTCCTGGCAAATCGGGCAGGGGCAGCTTTACAACCGAAGTGTAAAGACTGGCGCCACTGTCGACTGATAACTGCAGGAGAACTGTGCTCTGCGTCACATTGCCCGACTCGGGCGGGGCCGGCAGATACGCCGCCGCCAGGCGTTATCTGCCACTCACCTTGCCTGGGCTGCGATCTGCTCCAGACGCCGGGCCCGGGCCCGCATGGCCGCCGTCGGGGCCAATCCCAACATATCGAACGCGGTGCTGATCCGGTGCAGCCAATCATGGCGAAGTGCCGCGTGCCGCACATTGGCCCGCCGCGCCGTCTGCACGCGCTCAGGGTCGGCGTCCAGCTCGGCGAGGAATCGCGCAATGTCCGGTGAGTCAAACGGCAGGTGGATCACGGCGTCCTGCCAGTCGAACTGGCCTTTGAACGAATCCGAACGCGGTGCTTCACCGAGCATCACTGCGCCGGCCGCCGCACCTTCGTAGAAGCGCGCCGAAATCTCCTCGCGACCGGCAGTGAACTCCGGCCGATTCACCATGCTGCGATTGGCGATGTAGTAACGGCTGCGTTTCAGCAGGGTCGCCAGCATCTGCCGATGCTCACGCGCGTTCTCGACCCGGAATGTGCGGTGCTTGCCGTCGCTGCCGCTGGCCGCCACCGTGTCGTAGTAATAGAAGAATTGCCCATTTTCGGCATGCGCCACCAACGCCTGGTGGGTGATCTGAGAACGGCGGCCGATGTTGCACAGATCGATTGCGCGCGGCTGTTCCACGGACGCGGGCGCAAATCGCAGCACATCGGCAGCCAGCGGCAGGTAGCTGCACGGCCTGCCGGAGATACGGCTGATGTCCGCCACACCATACGGTCCGCCAATGAAAATATGGTCGAACTGCGACAGCATCTCGACCAGGTATTCGGGCAACCAGTCCGACCACACCTCGGTGATGAAGCATGCGGCCTTGTGACAGCGTTGGCGCCAGTTCGGAATGGACGCCAACGCGTACAGCTCGTAGACATGGCTGAACATGGGAAAGAACAACTCATAGTCCCGTTGCAGAGTCACCTTGTTCGACGGGTAGGGTGCGAGCCGGCGCGCCAGCCTGGGAGACCCTGAGGCGAAACGCGCCAGTTTGTAAGCGCGGCGCGAAAATTCCAGTGCCGGCAGGTCGGTCGCATCGATTCGCTGCGCGGCCGTGAGCGAGGCCAACGCATCCTCGAACTCGTACACCATGCAGTAGGCGACCAGGTCCGCGATCCGACGCTGAGAGAGCAGCAGGACATTGCCCTGCAGAGGGTCGGCCACGGCGCTGGTGGCGGCACTCACGGCCGGCGTTTGGCCATAAGCCGGGCTCAGCGCGGCATCCGCCTGGGCGTGACGCGCGCCCATGATCATGCTGTCTACTACCACTCCATCCCCCGCGATCCCTTCCGGGCTTTCGGGCGATCCACTGCGACTTCGTGCCTGCACCTGCCGTGCAGTTGGAAATCGTGGCCGCCGTTGAACTCTTTGTGCGCATATTGCGCGTAGTAGTGCCGCGGGTGCAAAGGATTCGGGCGCAAGCGGACGGCCAACTGCGATTTTGGCGCGGTATCAGAATGCTCGGATAAGCGAGTGCCACGTCCAACGCTGAACAGCACAAGTTTCATTTGAGTTCCTTTGCCCGCGATAGTATGGCATTCAGTTGTGTTGCCAAGCTACCGATCGACGACGGCGAATCGCGCGCGAATTTCAGTAACGCTACATAATCTCGCCGTGTCCCGCTCGCGGCACGCGGCAATTCGTGACGTAGGTCCTGGTGTGCGGTACCGGCCTGTTGCGCCGGTCGATCAGCAGCGCACTGACTTCGCCGGCTGCGGCTTCCTTGAGCACATGCCGCTGCGCCGGAGAGTGGTCTCAGCTGCCGTAGTAAGGTGCGCGTAAGCGCGCAGGGTTGACGCCGATGCCCATCGGCAGTGACGCCCGGGGCCTGCTAAATACCCGCGCCTACCGGACAAAGTAGACTAGCGCGACCACGCTAAGTGAGAACGATAAGTGTGTCATATTCTTGGATTTTCCGTTTCGAATATCATGGCAATCCCGTCACCAGACATCTGACTCACCCGCAAATTGAAGTACAAGAATTCAAAGCAAAACCTGCTTCCTCTGGTGCAACGCTACCCAGCATCGCTCGCCGCGCAGTCGGGTAGCATTCGGGTCTCGAAGAAGACTCTGGCCATTGCGGCGGGCATCGTCTTGGTGGGGTGCCTGCTCGTCGGGGTCGAGTTCCGCTGGGCTGGTCCGGTTGCGCTGCGCAAATTCGTTGGCCAGCTGCCTGAGGTGAGCTGGTCGGACCTCCTGGACATCGGCCGTCCCGGAGCCGGATTCCGCCTCACCAGACTGCTACGGACCGGCGATCCGTACTCGTCCATCAACAATCCCGCAACTTCGGCAGCTGACCAGGCGCGCGGACAGCAACTCTTTGCCGGCATCTGCGCCAGGTGTCATGGGCCGGATGCAGGCGGCGGCATGGGACCGGCGCTGGTCGGCCGCGCCCTGCTGCACGGCCACAGCGATTGGGCGATGTACCGCACCATCACCGGCGGCGTCCCGGGGACCGCGATGATTGGCGGATTGATCTCGCGCGCGGATACCTGGCGAGTGATCTCTTACCTGCAGTACCTGAACTCGGCACACGACGTGTCCCGCAGCGGCCCCAAGGCTGCCGGCATGGCAGCGATTGCCCCCCCTCCGGAGATCACCTATCGTGATTTGCTCGAGTCCGGGGCCAATGTGGGACGCTGGTCCCTGCCCTCAGGGGCCTACAGCGCCCAGCGCTTTGCCCTGGATTCGCAGATCAACACCGGCAATGTCTCCCGGCTGCAGGCGGGGTGGGTCCACCAATTTGCGACCGTTGCCGCTGCCAACGAATCCACTCCGGTGGTCGCCGGCAACTACCTGTTCGTCACGGTTCCGCCCGGGTCGGTCTATGCGCTTGATGCGAAAACCGGCGCCGAGATCTGGCACTACACCCGCCCGATGCCGCCCGACATCCGGGTTTGCTGTATCGCAACCACCCGCGGAGTGTCGGTGCTGGGCAAGCGTGTCTACTTCGGCACGCTCGACGCCCATGTCGTCGCGCTGGATTCGGCCAGCGGCGAGGTGATATGGGACCGGGAGGTCACCGACCATACCCCCGGCTACAGCATAACGGCCGCCCCGCTGCCCATTGATGACCTGGTCATTACCGGGATTGCCGGCAGCGAATTCCCGACGCGTTGCTTCATCAGTGCCTACGACGCCGCCACGGGCACGCTGCGCTGGCGATTCTATACAGTCCCGGCACCCGGGGAGCCTGGAAACGAGACCTGGGGCGGCGACTCATGGAAGACCGGCGGGGCTTCCACCTGGGGTTCGGGTGCCTACGATCCACAGCTGGGTCTGCTGTATTGGGGCACCGGCACGGGATCGCCGGACTTCGACCACAGCAAACGGCCAGGGGACAATCTCTATTCAAGTTCAATGCTGGCCCTAAATGTGAAGACCGGCAAACTGGTGTGGCACTTTCAATTTCTCCCCGGAGAGGATCACGACTGGGACTCCACGCAAACCCCCGCCCTGATTGACGTCAATGAGGGTGGCGTCAATCGCAAGCTGCTGGCGGTGGCCAATCGCGGTGGGTTCTTCTATGTGCTTGATCGTGTCACCGGCCAGTATCTGCGCAGCGTCCCCTTCGTGAATCAAACCTGGGCCACCGGCATCTCCGCCTCCGGCAAACCGATCCGAATACCGAATACCTCGCCTACCCTGCAAGGCACCTACGTACTGCCCAGCGTGAATGGCGCGACCAACTGGTGGCCCTCCACCTACAGCCCGAGCACCGGCTACTACTACCTCAACTCCGAGGAGCGCGGCGGCCTGTTCTTCGTTTCCGGCGCCGAACGCCCGAACTCCGGGCACATGTACCTGGGCGGCACCACGACCTACGGCGACTCGTTTGCCGCTTTCGTGGTGGCCATTGATCCAACCACTGCGAAGATCATCTGGAAGCAGCCCAACGCCACCCTCAGCAGTTTGCCGCGCGGTGGCCTGCTATCCACGGCTGGCGGCTTGCTGTTTGGATCGGATGGCCCCATTGTGTATGCGATGGATGCCAGAAACGGAACGCGCCTCTGGTCTTTCGATACCGGCGGCCACATCAGCGCGCCGCCGGTTACCTTCCGCAGCGGTGACCGGCAGATCGTGGCGATCATGGCCGGACAGGACCTGTTTACCTTTGCCCTGCCGCAGTGACCAGGCCTACGTGCCTTGCTTCGCACCGTACGTGCGCCGCAGGCATTCGGCGTAATCAAGCGGCGGCCGCCAGCCGAGCAATTCCTGCGCCCGTCGGTTGGTGTAGCGCAGCGGCTTCATACGGGCCTCGAAGCGGCAGGGCACCAGCACGCTTGGCAGCTTCTCGTTGCGCTTCAGGATGGTTGCGAACGCCAGCCTGACCATGCCAAATGCGACCGTGTACGGCACCGGCAGGCGAAATCCGCCCTCCCCCGAGCCGCGCATATATTCCCCAAGATAGCCCCAAATCCGCGCCCCTGGACCGTCCACGACATTGAGCGTCTGGCCGATCGCACGCGGATCTGCCGCGGCCCGGGCGAACAGGTCGGCGCAGTTGTCGACATGCGTCAGCGGCAGGTGCGTGAACGGTCCGACCACAAAGTGCAGCCGACCGATCTGCTGGCCCAAAGCCCCGAGGTAGCCGTGGTCGCGCCCCCAGATGAAACCGGGACGCAAAACCGTCAGATCCCATCCGTGTTGCGCGGCAAAGCGCCGCGTAATACGTTCCTGCCAGGATTTCGCGATGGCGTAACCGTCGCGACCATAAAGCTTGGTGCCGCTCGTAATCGGTGAATTCTCATCGAGCGTACCGTGGATCGCGCTCCAGTCGTACACGGCGAAGCTGCTCGCCAGTACGATGCGCCGGCAGGCAGTGCCCGCCATCGCGGTCAGCAGGCGTTCGGTGCCGCTCACGGTCGATGCAAACATCGCATCATCGCCGCCGGTCACGGCCGCGGCCAGGTGCACGAGCACGTCTACGTCAGCGAACGCCGGCGCCAGTTCGCGCGCCGAGCGCAGGTCACCGCGGACTATTTCGACGGCAGCGGGCCAGCCAATCTTCTCCACGGCCGTGGCGGGCCGTACCAGCGCGCGCACGGTGTGCCCCTGTGCCAGCAGGGCAGCAACGACGCTTTGGCCGAGAAAACCATTCGCTCCGGTCACCAGCGCTCTCATGATGCGGCCTCCACCGGCTTCAACGCCTCCACCATGCGATTTACCGCAAGTACATCCTCGGGGGTCACCGGCAGCACCGTGCCCTGCGCCAGTGCCTGGTAGGTGCCTGCAAGCAGGTGCCACATGCCATCGTACGTGGCCGGGCCAGGCTTGAATTTGCGCAAGAAGGTGCCCATGGCGGCGCGGCGCACGGCCTTACCTTCCTCAAGGCCGTTCTTCAGTGGCTGCAGCGGCTTCAAGCCATCGCGCAACCGCTCGCAGGTCAAGCGCGTCTCAAACAGGTTGGTACTCGCCTGGGCGCGCTCACCGAAGACACGCAACCAGAAGGCATCCGGTTGCGCCGTCGCGCTGAAGCCAAGCGTCGCCGTCCCGCGTTCCCCTTCGACCACTCCATGGAACTCGTCGTAGGGAAGAATCGATGGGCGACGCTTGGTCCAGATGGCGTGCGCGCGCCGATGCGCCCCGATGAATCGGTGCGCCAGAGACGCCAGGTGCGGCAAAAAATCCGCAAGTGCCCCACCGGCCAGTGCCAGGGCCGGATGACGCGCATTGGGATCCGCAAATCCGCCCGGACCGAACAGATCCAGGGTCATCAGCACCTCCACGTGCACGACCGCCCCGAGCTTTCCGCTATCGACCCATTGAGCGATCTCGCGCGTGGCATGGTTGAAGACGTAGTTGTGATCCTCCACGATCATGAGCTGCCGCTCGCCGGCGTAGTGCAGCAGTTGTTCAAGTTCGGCAAATGTGACTGTGGCTGGCTTCTCAACCAGGACATGCGCACCCGATTGCAGCGCGTCCATCGCCAGGCGGAAGTGCGAAGTGGGCGGCGTCGTGACATGCACGACATCCGGCTTCACTTCGCGCAGCATCGCGGCATGATCGGTGAACCACGCAGGCACACCGAAGCGTTCAGCGATGCTCTCCGCCACTGATGGGGAAAGATCGCACACTCCGACGATCTGCACCCCCGGCAGCGTCTTCAGACAATTCAAGTGCTGGCGGGCTATCTGGCCCGCCCCGATCAATGCTGCTCTCAATTCGTCGCCTCCCGGTGAGATCCTGGCGTCGCGTCGCGCCGCGCGAGCGCCTGTTGGAAAAATGCCTCTAGAGTCCCTGCGACGCCGCGCCATGAATAGCGCTCGGTCACCAACGCGCGCCCTTCGCGACTGAGCTCGGCGGCAAGCTCCGGTTCGTCGAGAACTCTCAGTACGGCGCGCGCGAAGCTGGCAGGATCATCCGCGATCAGCAGGTGCCGTCCCGGCACGGCGTCGAGTCCCTCCGCGCCCAGCGTCGTTGACACCACCGGCCGCGCCATCGCCCAGCCCTCGAGGATCTTCAGGCGCGTGCCGCTGCCCAGCCGCAGCGGCACTACCACCACCGCCGCCGCGGACACGTGCGACCGCAGGTCATCCACCGGCCCGACGATGGTCACGCCCGAACCGGCATGCGCGAGAATCGCCGCCGCCGGGTTCGCGCCAATGACGACGAATCGGGAATCCGGGCGGGCTGCGGCAATCAGCGGCCAGATCTCGCGCACGAAGTACAATACCCCATCCACATTGGGCACTGTCGCCAACAGACCGAAAAACAGCACCGTATGTCGGTCCGGCGCAGGATCGGAACTGCGCGGCTGCAGGCCCTCGACATCCGCCGCATTGGGAATGACCACGGTGGTGGCGGCCGGCGCATCGATGGCGAGCCGTTGCTGGTCCGCCGTGCTGCATACACACACGCCGTCGGCAGCGCTGTAAGCCGCCAGCTCCTCGCGCGCCAGCTTGCGCCAGTTCAGTGCCGCATGCAGGCGCTGACCCAAGCCAGCGGTGCTCTTTGCCACCTGGCGGGCAAGGTCGTAGTGGATATCGTGCGAGTCGATGATGACCACCGGTGGCACGGTCCCGGGCGGGGAGATGCGCAGGCGGTAATGCGCGAGGTGCGGGAAGTTTACAAACACCACATCGAACCGCTGGGCACTCAGCACACGGTCGAGCACATCCTGCAGGACGGGCGCCGCAAACTGATGGCGCTGGTAGCTGCGCCGGGAGAGCCACGAACGAGCCTGCAGCAGCCGACGCCGCCAGCCGGTCACGCCGAACGGGTTGTGCACAAATATCACTTCACGGCAATAGGCCTGCATGGCCGCCCGGCTGCCATCGGGTATCTGGATGTCATCGTAGAACACAATGGCGGTGAGATCGTGGTGCTTGCCGAGATTGCTGAGCAGCCCGTGCGTGCGCGCCTGTGCCCCGAAGCGCGGCGGGCTCGGTGCCATCGGCGTCACCAACAATATCTTCAGACGTTCAGGAACCGTCATGCGGCAAGTGCCATGTCATTGTTCTGACACCAGGACAGAAGCACGTAGATCGACCAGACGCGGGACCAGTACAGTCCGGGTTTGCCCGAAACGTAGGATCTCCATAACGTTTGCACGGTCCGGGGGTTAAGGCCAACGCGGCTGACCAGCGCCGCATCCGATAGCAGACGCTCCATCTCCGGTTGCAGGCGTCGCTTTGCCCACTTGCCGATCGGCAACACGAAACCGGATTTGGGCCGGTCGAATAAAGCAGGGTCGAGCCGCGCCAGCGCAAGATCGCGCAACAGGCGTTTCTTGCCAGGAGGGGAGAAGCGTCGTCCCGGGTCCATGCCGGCCACCTTTTCGCACAGGACATGATCGAGCAATGGCACGCGCACCTCGAGTGAGACGGCCATGCTCGCGGCATCGGTGTCGCGCAGCAGGCGTTCACCAATGAAGCTGGACAGCTCCAGCAACGATATTGCATGCAGGCTCTCGCTACCCTGAACTCGCGCGCGCCAGGCGCGGGCAACTTCACCCGGAAGTCCGAAATCCTGGGCACTCTGGGCTGCCTGGACGCGCGCCGCGGCCAGGCGTGACTGGGTCTCCCGCGTAAACAGCGCGTAGGAAGTCTGATACAGCCCCAACAGATCATGGGCGGCGCAGGCGACGTCGGCGATTTTTCCCCACCGCGTTTGCGGCGGCGTGCGCCCCAGAAGGTTCCAGACCAGGCCGGCAGACAGGCGATAAGTCCCCGCGATTGGACCTTCGAGTCCTCGTGGCACCCATGCTCCGGCCCGCAGCATTTTTGGCAGCTCGACAAAGCTTCGGTAGCCTCCGAACAGCTCATCACCACCGGTTCCCGCCAAGGCCACCGTCATTCCTGCCTGGCGTGCCGCGCGGCTGACGAAATAGGTATTCAGGGCATCGAATGTCGGTTGGTCGATGGCCGCCGATGCATCCGGAAGCTGCTGCAGGAAGTCCTCTTCGTGCAACGTCACATTGGCATGGCGGCTGCCAATCGCCGCCGCGACGCGAGCGGCGTACTGTGACTCGTCCAGTCCGGCCTCATCAAAGCCGATCGTAAAGGTGTGCACCGCGCCCGGCTGGGCTTCGCTGGCGAGCGCCGCGACCGCGCTCGAGTCGATCCCACCGGAGAGAAAGATTCCAAGCGGAGCGTCTGAGACCAGTTGCATGCGTACCGTGTTGGCCAGTTCTTCCCGCAACTCCTCCTCGCTGGTGTGGCGTCCCGCCGATGAGGGCAAGCTCCAATAGCATTGGAGGGTGTGGACGTTGGCATCCTGATCGCCGTTGCCGGGGGTGATGGAAAGAATGCTGGCCGCCGGCAACAGCTGAACGCCCTCGACAATGGTGGAGGGGCCCACCACGAAACCCTGCGACAGGTACGAGGCGACGCCGGCCGGATCCAGACGTCGTTCGACGACGCCACTGGCCAGCAGCCCCCGCACTTCGGATGCGAACAGGAGCACCTCCTTGCCCAGCGGACTGTTGCGCACGGTGGTCCAATACAGCGGCTTGATTCCCATCTGATCGCGAATCAGGTGCACCGAACGCGAACGGGGATCCCAGATGGCCATTGCGAAGATGCCGCGCAGGCGCGGAATGACGGCAAGCCCCCAACACCGGTAGGCTTTAAGCACGACCTCCGTATCTGAGGTCGAGTGGAATTGCTCGCCGAGCGCTTCCAGTTCGCCCCTGAGCTCGCCGAAGTTGTAGATCTCGCCGTTGAAGGTGATGGCACAGCCTGAGGCGGCATCGATCATCGGTTGCGCACCGGCCTCGCTGAGATCGAGAATCGCAAGGCGGCGGTGACCAAACACGATATCGCCGGCTGGCGTGGCCCACATCCCGGCGCCATCCGGCCCGCGGTAGCGAATGGCATCGGTGATGCGTTGAACGCAGCCCACTACTGCATCTTGGTGCCGTGCGGCATCCTGAGGGGACTGCGAGAGAGTGCTTATGGCACCGGCTATTCCACACATATCTATCTACCGACTTTCAACGTGACAGGCGCCGCGGCGGCGTGCGCTTGGGGCCGGCCGCATCGTCTGCCGCTGACCCGGACCTTGGCGAGGATGGCCCGAATCGCGGCGCGATCGTTCCGGGCTTGCGGCCCGTCGGTCGCGGCTGAAGCGCCTGGCGTCCGGCGCCAGCTCGCGCGGTCGCGGCATGCGCAGCAGGCAGCGCCTCGCGCCAGCTGGCGACCTTGCCGGCCGTGGCAAGGGCCGCACCAAACACCAGGGAGACCTGGAAGGACTCAAAGCCGATATCGCCATAGCAGTGGACGCTGTAGGCAGCGATTGCGCCGATCGCGACCATGGCGGCAGTTCGCACCACCACATCGTCGGAGCCCTTGTAACCGCGGGCGGCCAGGTACGCTCCGGTCGGCACAACCCCCCATATGCCGATGATGCCGACCAGCCCGCTGAAGGCGGCCAGACCCAGAATGGCGTTATGCGGCGTGTACAGGACCAGAATCCATCCCGCATTGTAGTTCGACCAGTAATGTTCGAGCCTGTCGTACGGAATGCCCCAGCCGGTGCCCAGCAGCGGATTACCCATATCCACGAGCGTGTGCAGGAGGTTTCGGGCTTCTTCCTGGCGCGTAAGGGAAGACGGGTCATAGTTGCTGCCCGTCGTCATCAAGGCGTGAACCGGCGAGAATACCGGACTGGTGCTGCTCAAACCCGCAATGATGTAGATCACCACCAGTGGCGCCGCAATCATCGCCCAGCGATTGATCCGACTGCGCATGGGTCCGGCGCCCATCAGGATGTACAGCACCGGCAGTGCCATCAACAGCTCCACCCAGGCAATCCGCCGGGTATTGAGCACGATGGCGTAAACCACATACGGCACGGCCAGGGCGGCGACAGCCCACGCCTTCCTGCCGCCTTTTTGCAGCGCCCAGAGCGTGACGATCAGAATGCCCACGACCCATAGAATGGTGTCGTCGTGATTGGTAACGAATTCAGGTGCGGGAAAGATCCTGCCGTAGACATGTGTCCAGTAGAAGTAAATGCACATTGTCGCCCGAATCAGCGCCGCAAGAGTCAAGGTGCGGCCGAGGATCACGAGGTCACGGCGGGTACGCATTGCCGACATCAGCATGTACGCCACCAGCAACGCCGCCAGGAAGCGCCACAGCTGGTAGTAGGCGAAATACGCCGATCCGCCGCGGACCAATCCCCACAGCACCGTGATCACAATGCACGCCAGGCTCAGGAATATCGCCCGATCCATCTCCGGCGCATGCCGCCGCAGCGCATTTGACTGGCTCAGGCAGAATGGCGCGAGGCCGAGTAACAGGAGTTGCCACGGAAACAGGGAGATTCCCGGAACCGGCGCAAACATTGGCGCAAGCAGCCCAAAGGAGCTGCGCCACAAGCCGAGGTACATGACCGGATCGAGCTCGAGGGGCCATTCTCCCACCCACCCGATGAAGAGCAGCACGCAGATCAGCACCGTCAGCGCGCTGGTGCGCTCACGTTCCGCCGGCCGTGTTGCGCTGTGGGCCGTCAGCTCCATCGATACCTCAGGTAGTAGAGCACGCCGAACCACAAGGCACCGTACACCAGCCAGCCGACTCTCAAGGCAGAGCGGCTGCGCTGTGCATCGCGCCCCTTCTCTGCAAAAACGCCCACCAGAAGTGGCGCGATTGCAACGGAGATCAAGAGATACTTGAACATGGGCGCCTTCCAGCGTCGTTCACGATTTTTGGCCCGCCGCTTGCGCTATCGTCCGGGTTCGCCACACCGCTTCCTGAGCGGCGTCGAGCTTGCTGGTCGCCGCGTGCTTTCCAACCCGCAGGCATGCGTACTGATACCGGCGCAGAAACTTGCGGAACCGCAGATCGTCGTAGCGCGCCACGTTGCGCAGTGCGCTGGAAATGTATCCCCAGAGCATGGCGATACTGCCCACCAGGATCGGGTGTTTGGGCAGCCGGAAGATGGCGCTGGCCAGGAAGTATGCGGGCGCGGTACCCATGAAGTACTGTCCATAGCCCATGCGCACCCGTCCGGTCCAGATGCCCTTCTGGCTTGATCCCATGGGGCGCAGGTGAATGAATCTCAGTGGCTCATCATCCACACTCTCGGCGATCCAGCCGAGCATCCGGCAGCGATGACAGTCAATGCCGTCCCACATGACCTGGCGTACGAACCCGCCTATCTCACGGAAGCATTGAACACGGTAGAACTTTGTCATGCCCACCGACATCTCGTCGCCACACACCTCCGGAACCAGCTCCCCGCCGCGCGCGCCTACGAAGTATGGCTTGCCCGAGGTGGTGCCGAGCCGGGGATTGGCCTCCATACGCTGCATCAGCAACTCGAAATAGTGGGGCGGCAGATCAAGATCGAGGTCAAACTTGCAAAGGTAGTCGAATTCCTCGAGCGCGACGGTCTCAAAGCCGGCGTAGAAGGCCTCAATGACACCTGGCCCGACACTCCTGCGGCCACGGTTCGCGCGACGCACGACCTTCAGATAGGGCATGCGAGCACGGTAGCTGTCCAGGATCGCCGGGGTTTCATCGGTGGACCCGTCATCGACAACGACCCACAGCGACGGTGGGACGCTCTGCGCCATGACACTGTCAAGTGTACGGCGCATGTGCTCCGCCTCATCGCGACAGGGCGAAATCAGTACATACCTGCGGCTTGACACTGGGACCTTACTCATCAGGCTCGACCGACCCTAGACACAGAAATTCCTTGTGGCTCACCGCCTTGGGCGAGCTTTTTCGGGCAATCCGGAACGCTGCCAGAGGACGCCGGGCGCGTCAATCGGACGGGCGAGGACTTATGCGGCGGACGGCGACCTATAAGCAGGAATGTGAACTCCAGCCTGAAATCACGATCCTCCCGCCACCCTGCCCATCCCTGGCTACGCCCTGCTTATGAACCACAACTGTCCCCGCTCACCGGCACCTTGTTCGGGGTGCCGGCATCGTATCTGGCCTTGGCCGGAAGGGTGTAGGTGGTTCCCGTCTTCGGGTCGACCCACGGCCAGGTATTGGCACCCATGAAGGCGGGTTTGCACGACAGGTACAAGGAATCCGGAAGCGATGCCGGCGGGCTGTTGAGCCAGGTTTGCTGCGACAGGAACCAGTCCCAATTGCCGTCGCGTATCACGGTTTTGGCCACAGTCGGGTCCGGAACATAGGGACTTGCGTCATTCCAGCCGATAAACCAAATGGTGGGAGCCTTTCTCGCGGTCTCGTCCACATAACCGTTGGCAGCCGTCGTCACTCCCTTGATACCCAGGACATTGCCCACGAACGACATGTAGTTCGTATAGCGCATGAGACCGGCGGCGCGAAACGGCGAATTTCGCTGCGTACTGTCGGAGATCAACGCCCCCGTCATGCTATTGGTGAAATCGGCGCGCTGCGAGGTTGCCCAGTTGCGAAAGTAGGTGCTGTACGAGGACCCGCCGTGCGTACCGTCGCTGTCAAGGTTGAATGTCCGATTTCCTTCAAACAGCATGTGGTGCGAACCGAGCATATGCGAGCCGTTGACGCCGATTTCCTGCCAGGCACTGTTGTAGCCGATGTAACCGTCATCGGCATAGTTGTAAGCCACCACGCTGCCGGCGCCGCCGGATCTGGCGACCATCACCTTGTTGCCCTTGAGGAGGATATTGTTCTCGGCCAGGATCTCCGTGGAAGCCGTGGAAATCGCGATGATGTAGCCCGCGCCGCCCGGATTGGGGTATGCCATGTCATGTATGTAGGAGTCCCTTACCTCCACCCGGAATGCATCGCTGAACCCGATTCCATCTCCCCATGAATCGGATACCTCCACATTCTTCACCCATGAATACGCGGCACTATTGATGGCTATGGTGCTGTTGCCACCCCGGGTCGCGGTCAGGTTCTCAATCCCCGCATTACGCACCGGCGTATTGCCGCCCGTGAAGGTCGTCAGTTCCGCAAACCGGTTTTTCAAGTATTGTTTGTGCAGCGGACTGGTGAAGGTGAGCGTATTGCCGCTGACAGAGGCGATTTCCTTGATCTCTGATTGCGGCCGGTCCTGTCGGCTGAACCAACAGGCGGCGTCACTGCCACTGCCGATGCCCGCAAAATTGTTGTTCGCCGCAGGTGTCAGGAGCGGAAATTTGCCATCATCCCCACCAAAGGGGGGATTGTGGAACATCCACACCAGAGCATAGTCAGGCTGCGCCCACACGAAAGTCGACAACTGGACCGGATCGGGTTGCCAGCTGGCACCGCTGGTCTCATCCAGCAGGACGATCATCCCAGGGGAGAAGATCGACCCATTGATCACTGTCACCGATGATGCATCCTTCGCCGCATCCGCCGACAGAAGCTGCATGTACTTGGGCTGATATGCCGTCAGGCCCTGGCACCGAGCGTCGCCATCCGGATTGACCCATCTACCGGCCCCCATGATGATGATCGGCGTGTTATCGCCCGCGGTGCTGATCTTGTTGGTGGGGGTCGAGGGCAGATTGACAGGGTTGGTGAGGATGGTCACTCCGGCGCCCTGACCCCGCAGCACGACTCCCCGGTTGAGAGCAATATAGGTGCCACGCCCCATGGTGAAGGTTCCCGCTCCAAGCTGCACCACCGATCCTAGCCGGCAGCTTTGAATAAGACCGTTGATCGCAGCGCCGTCATCCTTGCCGCCGCCAAGCGGGGCTAGCGGTTTGCTGTTACAGACTGGCCAGCCCGCCGAGGGTATACCGCCCTTGGAGAGCATGCCCGCATAGCTCCATTCCGTAGCGCGGTCGGCCGGCAAGGCGTAAGGGCCGGAACTGCTGGCCGCCGAGCCGCCGCCTGATGCGCTGACTAGCGCCGCGCTGCTGACAGGATCGCCAGCACTGGAACAACTGCCACCCGAAGACAGCGCAATGGCCATGATACCGGCAGCACCGTGCACCAACTTCTTCGATTGCATGTGAACTCGCCTTCTGATGGATTCTTTCGAGCAGATATCGGTCTTGGAAATCGCTACGGCCACCATGTATCGGGTGCGGGTCGGCCCTCAAGAGAAGCCTCGGCGGCCGTCCTCGTGGCAGCCGTGAACCCCTCCAAGGTATGGCATTTCTCGACGTAGGCCCTGGCATTTTTTCCCATTTGTTCGGCGCGCCCCGGTTCATTCCAAAGCGACAGAATTGCGGTGCGCAAGGCGGCAGCATCGCCGACCGGCACATAGAGTCCCGTCACGCCTTCTTGAATGACATCCACCTGTCCGCGTGTCCGCGAGCAGATCACCGGCTTGCCCATTGCCATCGCCTCAAGAATCACCGTAATGCCGTTGTCGGTGTCGGAGCGCATCAGCGGGACCACGATAAATCGCGAACGCGCGTAGAGCTCGCGCAGTTCCGGCAGGGTCAGTCTGCCCTTGGTGACCTCGGTACCCGTCCACGAACCGACATCGCCGATCGGTACGCGCTGATCGTTCAGGAGGCGGAATCGGCCGGGAATGCGCACATGATCGGTCGCGATATGGCAGCGGATACCCGTCCCGCGCAGCGCTTCCAGCAGCGTTGCATAGTCGCGCATTTCCGCTCCGACCCCACAGATCATGTCCTGCTCCGCAGGCCTTGGGCTGTAGAACACCTGGTCCACGAAGTGGCGGATCAGATAGACGCGCTCGGAGGGATATCCCAACCGCTCAATCAGTGCACGCCGTTGCACCGAACTCCACGTTACCACAGCATGTAGATTCTTCTTGAACAGCGCAATGGGCACCCTGATATTGGGTTTTTCGAACTGATACATCATCGCAATATGCGGCTTCTTGCCGCTCGCAAACTGCTGCTGCAGCAGAAGTGCAAGCGACAATCTTTCACCCCATGTGACGACCGCGTCATACTCGGAATGGCGACGTTGAACTTCGCTCGCCAACCGCCACCATGCAGGTGACCTGCCCTTGGCAGCGGCACCACTTAGGACTGATTCGTCCCAGGCCGGATCGAATGCGTCATCAAACAAACGCGCGCGCGCGGCGGTCTCGTCATTTTTGGCGGCCGCCTGGGATTTTCCGGCGTTCTCACCCCGCAACAGCGCTAGTGCAATTTTTCGCATCCGGCGAATCTCCTGGGAGGAAGTCCAGTCACCGCTACTTATTGCCCTTGAGGCGATCTTGTACGACGGAGTACGCGACCTTCAGCGGCTTGGTACGTCGAAACAGACCGACAACGATGGCCAGATATATGCAAGCGCAAAAAACAGTCGACAATATGATGCGCACAATACTGGGATAGTGCGCAAGATAGGCCATCTGCAGCCAGGTGCCGGCGCCGGCGGCGCTGATTGCGCCGATCAGCTGTGGTCCCGTGGCTCTGATGACCAGCGCCGACCCGATGCCGATGGGGCGGCCAGCGTAAGTGATCGAGGGGATCGCAATGAACAGGTGCGCGACCACGGTTGCGATGGCCACACCCACTGCACCATATTTCAGGCCCCCAAGAACTGCCACGGTCTGGATAGCCAGGGAAATGACTCCCCAATTGCGCCAGCGGTCCGCTCTGCCGATGGACAGATGAAGCCACCCCTGGGACATTTCGATGGCCTGGAAAATGCCGCGCAGCGCAATGATGGCCAGCAGTGAACCGGCCATCCGCCACTTCTCTCCCAGCAGTATTACCGTCAGATCCTTGCCGGTCACCGACAGGATCGCTGCCGTCGGCATGACGAAGAATGCCAGCGCCGACAGCGCCGACTCGTATTTCTGCCGAAGCGCCGTCGGATTTGACTGCAGCTTGCTGAGGGCTGCGCTGCCTACGGTATGCACCTGCGCAAACGCTGCAAAAATGGAATTGTCATACAGCGTTACCGCATTCTGGTAGTAGCCCACCTGGGCGGCTGGGTAGAACAGCCCCAGTCCAATCCGATCGACTGCCTTGGCGATCGTGTAGGTGACTGAGAAACCCACCACATGCAACCCGAAGCGGATCATCGACTTCACTTCAGAATCGAAAGCCGGAAGTCCGGGGCGCCAACGACAGGCGAGCCAGGCCCCGGCCACGACACACAGTGCATTGGCAATGGGTCGCGCGACCAGCGCCCAGTAGCCGAATCCGCCAAAGGCCAGCACGATGCTGACGATAATCCCTACCAGAGTGCCGAGAAATTGAATTCTCGCGACACGGCCAAACTGCATCGTGCGGCGCAGAAGCGCCATGTGCTGGTTCGATGCTCCCCATAGCACGAAGGTAATCGCCGTGCACAGGGCAATGGACTTCAATTGGGGTTCGCGATACAGCGAGGCAATCAACGGACTGCAGGCAGCCAGGGCAAGAGCCGCCGTCGAGCCGACACCGGTACTGAGCCAAAAGAGACTGCTGATCTGGCTTGGGGTTATCGTTTTTCTTTGTGTGGTGGCGTCCCCGAGGCCAAAGTCGATCAGCAGCGGCGCAAAGCTGGTCAGAACCGTAATGATCGCGACCAGCCCAAAGTCCTCCGGTGTCAGAAGCCGTGCCAGGACGATCGCGGCAAGAATCTGCAGAACACCATTGCAGTACTGAATCGCGACCGACACGACCCCGCCGCGCAGGGCCTGGCGTCCAAGATTTCCCGATTCCTGGTGCTCAGCGAAATAGATCTCCGTACTTTGGGCCATGCTCGGTCAATTACCCTATGTAGCCACAGGACAGGGTCGTTGGACGCATCAGTCCGGCTCCGCCGTTCTTCTCATGCTTTACGGAAAGCTCGGCTTACGCTCTCGCGCCGCGGATGGCCGGCAGGCCAATCCGCGCCTTGAAAGACGAGTGATGGATTACGTCCGGGTCGTATTATCGGTCCTGCTCCTTCCTCTGTGGGAATGTACAGCAGTCCCGTCTTATTGGTGCCCTGTCCGGAATTGCCGCGCCATTATGTCGCGCGGATCGACAATCTGCCAAGAAGACTTTGGCGGGGTCGCCGCCCTATTGGTCAGGGCGGCACTCTATCACTCATAAATCGCCGCTACCCAGTAGCAGCTGGATGGGGCATTAAGCGACCAGGTCCAATTCTGAGTCGCATTGGTTGAAAAATAGTAATGCCCCTGTAGATCGGCATTGTCCGCATCGTCGGTGTCAGTCTGCCCCGAGAAGGTCCACAAATCGAAGGTCGCCCCGGAAGGGGAGCTTACGGAAAGCCCCGGGCCCGTGCCGATGCCAACACTGGCGATGGTCAGCCCCGCGCTGACCGCGGGCGTGATCGTTGGTGCGCTGCTGAGCGTTGTACCGCAGCCTGCGTTGCCGGAGACCTCGTTCTGAAAGGAGGAGGAATTGGCGTTGGTCACATCGTAGAGCCGAAAGCTGCCCCCGAGGTTACCGGATCCGGAGAAATGAAGACTGACCGTACAGGTCGGACAGGGGGCGCAATTCTGCGCATAGCCCTGTACCGCATCCCCTGCGGCTCCATTGCCAACCAAGGTCCAGGCGCACCCGTCACTGCTGGTGATGCTCGAGAGGGTCGCCCCACCGCCGGTGGGCTGCCCGTCCGGCCAGGTGGTCGCCACCACCCGCAGATTGCCAGTGGTGGGGAAGGGGCTGGGAATCGTCGGATCGGATGAGTTATAGATGGACTCGTGGATGATATTGGCGACGTGGATCGTCGCGGGGGCCGCCGCACTGTTATTGGCGGCCTGGAGCGCTACGGTCAGTGAATTGAAACAGTCCCCGTTGCTTGCATTCTCCCCTTTTGCCGTAATCGAGGGGGTCACGGAGGCCTGGGTCGTCTGAACAAAGGCTTGGCTTGCCTGTGGGTAGCCATTGACCGGCCAGAGCACCCCTCCGCCGTTGAGGCGATTGAACGCGGGCCCCGCCGTCCATCCGGTCACGGTGGTATTGGAGAACCCGCCGCAGCCAAGTGGAGTGTAGTTCCAGATCACATTGCCGCCGTTGGCGTCGTTGTTGGTCGTGGGTGTGAAGGACCCAGGGGAAATGACCCCGCCCGATGTCGGAGTGATCGGCGAGGACGGACACAAAACGCCATTGGTCGGTGAAGAGGTATTGATGTTCTCGTAGAAGGTGACATCGAACTGCACCGGCTGGGTCGCCGACCCCACGTTGACGGTGATCTTGTCCGGGCCGCCGCTGCCTCCGAGACTTTGCACGAACAGCCAAGACTTCTGGCTGCCGGAACCGGCATCGACCGCGCACACGGCGCCCGCCCAGCCTCCAGCCAGGGTGTCAGTGACGGAAACGGTGTGGCCACTCGGAGCGCTGACACCCATGACGGCGACGGTATTGGGGGGCAGCGATTCGGTGTGAATCACGAACGCTGAGCCGGTTATTCCACTTCCGACAGGGTCGGTGGAGGTGGCGATGTGCTGGAAGAGGATCGGCACCGCGGCCCCGCCGGACGCCGTCACATCAAGGGTCGCCCCATTGCTGGTCGCGGTCCCGGCGGAATTGCTGACCTGAACGGTAAATAGCGAACCGTTATTGCCGAGCGTCACTACCGGGATGGTGTAACTCGCACTGGTCGCGCCGGTAATGGCCACTCCAGCTAGGAACCACTGGTAACTCAGCGGTGCGGTACCGGAGGCTACGACGGTAAAGGTGGCTGCCGCACCCACCAGGACATTTTCATTCTGGGGCTGGGTCGTGATGGTCGGGGCCACGACTGCGGCATTCACCGTCAGCGTCGCTGCACTGCTGGTCGCGCTCCCGGCGCTGTTGGTCACCTTGACCGTGAAGGAGGCCCCGTTGTCAGTGCTCGCCGCGGCCGGGGTGGTATAGCTGGCACTGGTTGCGCCGGTAATGACCGTCCCGTTCTTCGACCACTGATAGCTCAGCGGTGCGGTACCCGAGGCCACGACGGAAAAGCTCGCCGTGGCGCCTACCGTGACAGTCTGATTCTGGGGTTGGGTCGTAATACTCGGTGCCACCGGGGCGGCGCTGACGGTCAGCGTTGCCGTAGCGCTGGTGGCGTTCCCGGCGGTATTGCTCACCTGAACGCTGAACGTCGCGCCGTTATCGGTGCTCGCCGTGGCCGGAGTGGTATAGCTGGCACTGGTTGCACCGGAAATGGCCGTCCCGTTCTTCGACCACTGATAACTCAACGGTGCGGTGCCGGAGGCCACGACGGTAAAGGTCGCCGTCGTGCCCTGCATGACGGTCTGATTCTGGGGTTGGGTCGTGATGCTCGGTGCCACGGCCACTGCATTGACCGTTAGCGTCGCCGCCGCGCTGGTTGCATTGCCGGCGCTGTTGGTCACCTTGACGGTGAACGAGGCCCCGTTGTCACCGCTGGCCGCGGCGGGGGTCGTATAGCTGGCACTGGTCGCACCGGAGATCGCCGCCCCATTCTTCGACCATTGGTAGGCCAGCGGTGCGGTACCGGAGGCCACGACCGTAAAGGTGGCCGTGCCACCGACCAGCACGCTCTGACTCTGGGGTTGGGTCGTGATGCTGGGTGCCACGGCTGCCGTGGTTACCATCAGAGTCGCCGTCGTGCTGGTTACATTGCCAGCCGTGTTGCTCACCTGGACGCTGAAGGTCGAGCCATTGTCACCGCTCACCGTGGCCTCGGTCGTATAGCTGGCACTGGTCGCACCGGAGATCGCCGCCCCATTCTTTGACCACTGATAGCTCAGCGGTGCGGTACCGGAGGCCACGACGGAAAAGGTCGCCGTTGCGCCTACCGTGACAGTTTGATTCTGGGGTTGGGTCGTAATGGTCGGTGCCACCGGTTCGGTGGTCACCGTGAGCGTCGCCGCCGCGCTGGTGGCGCTACCGACGGCATTGCTCACCTGTACGCTGTAGGTCGAGCCGTTATCGCCGCTGACGGTGGCGCCAGTTGTATAGCTGGCACTGGTCGCGCCGGCAATCGCCGTCCCATTTGCCAACCACTGATAACTCAGCGGTGCGGTGCCCGAAGCCACGACGGAAAAGCTGGCCGTCGCGCCTACCGTGACACTTTGATTCTCCGGTTGGACCGTAATGCTCGGCGCAGAGGCAGGATCAGAACCGGAAGGCGAATTTGACTGACCACCGCAGGCCGCGAGCGCCGCTGTGCACAGCACGAACAAAGCAACGACGGCACAACGCAGAGTGGAGCTCGCCCCGGCCAGATCGGTGCGGCGCTGTATCCTTGACATGAGCAGACGACTCCCAAAACAGTCAACTTAATGCTGATTCTGACAGGTCATCGCGGGATTAATCTATTGTCGCCTGATAGCGTCAGATGCACGTACCTGCTCGCCGGGTACTGATTCTCGGCTACTGCACTGACGTGGATCGAACCCGATGTGGCTAGCATCCGGCAGGGCATGCTTAAGTTTGAACCGTGACCCGCATCAAGTTCGGTGGTCGTCAGAGAGGTAAAGGGTGATCTACCTCACAGAGGGCACCGCGGACAGGCGCCCATTGCAGCATCCGAGTGCACTGCATCCTCAAGAGCGATTGCTGCGGTTGGCTGATTGCGGTGACTGCCGCACTCACCCGACTGCGATGTTTGCCAGGTAGGCGTGCGGGCTGCGAACTGACGGGCGACTTAGCGGCTACTGCTCGGTCGTGGTCGCCGGGGTGCCATAGCCATAATAGTAATAGCCGGCACTCTTCAGCGTGGTCTGATTCAGCACCAGGGAGGGGGAGCAACCCTCGGGCAGGCGATTGAGCGCATCCACCAGAACATGGTGCTCGGTGTTCTCGGCGCGAACCACCACCAGCACCTGACCGGCCACCGCCGCCAGGGCGAGCGATTCGGTGGTCAACAGCAATGGCGAGGAATCAAAGATGAAGATTCGATTGGGGTTCCTGGCCAGCAGGCGAGTCAGGGCATCCACCATGCGTTCGCTTGCCAGAAGTTCCGTGGCGCGATCGCTTTGAGTGCCGGCAGACAGCATGAACAGGTTGGGCACGTCGGTCGGGAATATCAACCGCTCCGGATCAAGCGTCGGATTGCTCACGGCATTGAGCAGGCCCAGTTCGGAATGCACGCCAAACATTTTGCTGATCTGAGGCTTGGCAACGTCCGCGTCGACGAGGACAACCTGAAGGTTCTCCTCCCGCGCCATGCTGAATGCCAGATTGATGGCCGTGAAGGTCTTGCCCTCGCCGGCCAAGGCGCTGGCCATCATGATGAGCCGGCCGTTCGGAACCGCTTCTCGTCCCCTGCCCATGGCCGCCGCGATCAGCGGACGTTTGATTTGCCGGTACTGGTTGGCGATCTCCAGTTCCTGTTGCTTGGGTGGTAGTAAACCCGAGGCACGCAGCGCGTCCTGGTCGATGGAGATCACGCGCCTGGCCACTGCCTGCTCGGAGGCGGCCTCGTCGACCCTGCCAAATACGCGCCGAACCTGCGTATCGTTGCCATCGGCCCGCAGCCGCTTCAGGGCTCTCTCTATGATGCTCATGCGCTCAGACCATCCACGTTCGCACGGCACTGACCAAGTGCCGCTGTGTCGCGACGAACAAGCCGCACACCAACACCATGCCAACCAGCGCCCCGGCCAGTCGGAACGCCGAGCGCCGCAGCGCGGCGTTGTAGCGTTCCATCCACGTCAGGCTCACCGCGCCCAGGACCTGCAGACCCGTCGCCTCCTGCAGGCGCCGCACGCTGCCAAATACCGGTCGCACCAGGCTGAGCAGGAAGGCCGCGCCCACGCCCGCCGCAATGGCTGCGGCCAGTGCGCCGACGGCGAACAACGGCCGCTTGGGAAAAATCGGATCGAAGCCGGCACGCGGGGGATCCACCACGTCGAAACGAACCACGCCGGTCTGGGCGGCCTGTTCGCTCAACCGCGCGCGGCCCAGCTGATCGACCAGCGCTTCGTACTGCGCCTTGACCACGCTGTAGTCGCGATTGAGCCGTGAATATTGGGCCTCCACTTCAGGAGCCGTGTTGATCATGCTGCGCAGCGTGGCGACGCGTTGGCGACGGTTGGCGACATCAGCCTCGAGTCCTGCGACTTCCACGCCTCCCTGGTCGTACTGCATCTGCAGGTTCTGGTATACCGGGCTCGCGGCAAGTCCAGTGCGCGCAGCGGCCGCCGTGTCGCCGTGGCGCGCGGCTTCGATCTCACTGGCCAGGCGCTTTTGCAACTCGGCTATGGTGTTGCGCAGCTCGATGACCTTCGGGTGTTTCTCGGTGTAGTTCAACAGCAGTTCATCCAGTTGCTGCTGACTCTCCTGCAGACGCGTGGCCGTGTCGCTGCCCGGGCCACCGGCATTGCCGTTCTTCGCCCCACCCGCGGCCACCAGCGGTGATTCACCGTGCAACTGTCGCTCCAGCTCATTACGCCGCATGACGGCCACGGAAAGCTTGGTCTGGGCCGTTTCGAGATCCGCTACTTCAGTATCCAAACGATTGAAGTAGTCATTCTGATTGCCGGGCAGCAGGCCCACATGCTCCTTCTTGAATGTCGCCAGTGCCTCTTCGGCATCACGCAGGCGCTTCTCAAGATCGGCAATCTGCTGACTCAGAAATTGCTGCGCCTGCACGTAGCCTTCGTGCTTACCGACCTGCGCATCCTGGACAAAGGTATTCACGAACCGGTCGACCACTTTGAGGCTCGTCTGGCGATCGGTGTTGGAATACGATATTACATAAGTCCCGGCCCCGCCTCCCTGACCATTCTGGATGTCGGTGATCTGAATCTGGCCGCGCAGCCTGTCGAGCACCCGTTGGCGGTCCTGAGGTGTCGGGGCATGTGCCGTAAGACCCAGGTCGTCAGCAATTTTTGCGAGCTGAGGGCCGCCCAGCAGGGCCTCGCGCACGCGCTGTATCTGTGAATCCGTGTCCTGTTCGACAGTAAGGTTCTTGGTGGCGGCGCCCAAGGCGGTCTGGGTGTCGACGTACACGGTGGCGGAGGCCTGATAGCGATCGGGCAGGATCGTTATGACAATCAGTCCCAGCAACAGGATGGTCCAGGCCACGGCCATTCCGACCCAGCGGAACCGCCACACGCCACGCAGCTGTTCCAGCACGTTATTGAGCTGTTGCATCATTAGGTTAGGAAGCCTAGCAGAAATGCCCTAGGTCGGCCCCGGAACCAGACCCCAAATCCGCGTCGGACACACGGCGGCGTCGGCTATGCGAACGCTCCCGAAACCGTCCGGCGGGCTACCCCGGGGGGGCTCCGCGCCACGGAGCGGACACCGCGGTGAACTTAGAAGCGGGACTCCGGAATCAGGATGACGTCGCCGGGCCGAAGCGCGACATTCTGGCTCATGTCGCCGCTGTTGAGCAGCTTATCAAGGTGAATTTTGATCTCCTGCTGCTTGCCGTCCACGGTGCGAACGACTCTGGCGCGGTTGCCCGCGGCGAAGTCGGTGAGCCCGCCGGCCGCGAGCACGGCATCCAGCACCGTCATGCCCTCGTGAAACGGCATCGCCTGTGGAGTCTTTACCTGGCCAGTAACCTTGACCTGGCTGAAGGCGCTGACCGCCTCGAGCACAAAGACATTGACCTTCGGCGATCTGACGTACTCGGCAAGTACGGCCTCGATGTCGCGAGCCAGCACCGAGGGCGTCTTGCCGGCGGCAAGCATGTCTTCCACCAGCGGGGTGGAAACCTTGCCGTCCTGTCGAACGGGCACCGTCACAGTGAGGTCGGCGTTTTGCCAGACGTAGATTTGCAGCTTATCGCCTGGACCGATCAGGTAGTCCGGGCCGACTGCGGCGACCGCAGCCGGCGGCGGCGGCGGTGAGGCAGCCCGCGCCACCGGCAGGCACACCGCGACCAGCGTCAATGTCGCGCACAAAGTGTAAACAGCTTGGGTTAGTGATCGAATCATGACGACTGGTTAAGCAAATGCGAGGAAACGCGACCAAGGGCGTGCAAATCCTCACATTTCTGCCGTCCTCCGCGAATGACTTCGAGTGCTCCAAGTCTACCAGATGGGCTCGCGCAGTGGGGCCCGGTGGCGCTTGGCGCCCGGCTTGGATGACCGCGGGCGCTCGAGGGCACCCAGCACCCCGGCGCGAATTACTTGCTGCGACACACCTGCATCACTTAATCCGGCGCTCGCGTGATCTCACTCACGTTTTGAATTCGCGATGCATGGCTGATGTCTGGACGTGGCGACAAAAGAATTGAAATTTTTTCTATCCGACTCTTGTGCGTGCTGCAGCAAACGCGTGATGTGATTCACGACTTGAAATGAATTAGTTTTTTTATTGTCTGGGCGTGACGACAAGCGAGCAGCAATAATTTTCTGAAGTGCATGCGAAGCCTATATTTATAGGGTTTTCCGCACGCTCGTCTTCCAATCATGTAACGCATGTCGCGCGTGTGCGACGCGTTGCTTGCTATGCATTTACTCGGTAGTTTCGCCGCTCAAAATATGACCGTGGTTGATGCTGCTGGTGCGTACACGAAAGTGTTGCGTGAGAAGCAGGTTGCGCGGGGGCGTGAAGCGAACAGGAGCGGCGAATGGAATTCAGCAGACAGATGACTGGCCTCAACACGTGGTGGCTGAAGAAGGGCACCGGAATTCTGATGTGCACGGTGCTCGCCACTGCCATCGCGGGTTGCAACAGCAGTTCGAGCGGTAACTCGGGTACCTCGACCACCTCATCGACTTCCACGACTTCCGGCACCTCAGGTTCCAGCGGATCTGGCTCCACCGGCTCAGGGTCCACCGGCTCGGGGTCCACCGGCTCAGGCTCCACCGGCTCGGGGTCCACGGGTTCAGGTTCCACCACCACGGGCTCAGGTTCCGGCACCTCAGGTTCCAGCGGATCTGGCTCCTCCGGCTCAGGGTCCACCGGCTCAGGGTCCACCGGCTCAGGGTCCACCGGCTCAGGGTCCACCGGCTCAGGG
>DATHMK010000064.1:0-14274 GCA_035487155.1 Steroidobacteraceae bacterium | reverse complement strand
ACCGCCAATAAGTCGGGAGCTTCTATTGCAGCGATGGGCTTCTTGCCCAAGTGCGGCCCGACGATCTTGAATAACTGGTCTTTATCGCGCTGCCAGGTGCTGTCCGTGAGGGTGGCGCGCTTGGTCTCCAGCCACTCCTCTGCTACTGCAGCAAAGGTGGCCGATTGCGCGTGCTTCTCGGCCTTGCGCTTGGCGCTAGGGTCTCCGCCGTCCGCCAGCAATGTTCTGGCAGCGTCTCGCTTCATCCGGGCCTTCTGCAAGGACGTGTCCGGATAGTTGCCCAGTGAAAGCAGCTTCTCCACGCCTGCAAGGCGGTACCTGAAGCGCCACAAACGGCTGCCGTTGGGATTCACCAGCAGGTAAAGCCCTCGCCCATCCGAGAGCTTGTAGGGCCTGTCGAGCATCCTGGCTGTTCTGACTTGTGTATCGGTCAGGGGCATGGGATTTGGGGGTATGATCATTTATTGACCACATCGTACCCTCAAAATACACCCCATCAAAATCTGGCTGCCCATGGACGCCTATGGACACGGATAGACAGCCATGGACTATAACCGATTGATTTATCGATAGAACATTGGACAGCGGTGGACGCCGGTGGACGGCCATGGATGCGTGTAGACAGGTAATTGGTGGAGCGGAAGGGGATCGAACCCTCGACCTTCGCATTGCGAACGCGACGCTCTCCCAACTGAGCTACCGCCCCACATGTTCGCGCAGGGCCGCATCGCCAAGGATGGCCGGACCCCAAAAGAGCGCGCGATTCTAGCACCCGCACCCGGGATGGCAAATCTCATAATCGCTATGATGCCCCGACCGCGCTTTCGGCAGGAAATTCAAGGAGCTTGCAGGATGCTCGCAGCTGGCAACCGCGCCCCGGACTTCACGGCCCGCAATCAGAACGACGTGCCGGTTACGCTGTCGGACCTGCTCAAAGGCGGACCGCTGATCCTCTACTTCTACCCCGCCGATTTCACGCCCGGGTGCACCCGCGAGGCCTGTAGCCTGCGCGATGTGTACTCGCAGCTGGTCGCAGCAGGAATCACCGTGGCCGGCGTGAGTCCGCAGTCACCGCACAGTCACGCGGCCTTCGCAGCCAAGTACGCCCTGCCCTTCACCCTGCTGTGCGATCCCGACAAGACCCTGGCGCGTGCTTATGACGTCGTAGGACCGCTGGGCTTTGGCGTGCGCCGGGCCAGCTTCCTGATCAGCCCTGCAGGGGTCATCGAAGAGGCGCTGCTGGCGGACCTGCGCATCGGCCGCCACGAGGCGTTCTTTCGCAAGGCGGCAGCGGGTAACCGCTAACGCTGCACGGGTACATCGCTTAATTGCAGCCTGCCCAGGCGCACATAGCACAGGCGCACCAGCACCAGCGCGGCCACCCCGCCGATCCACATGGGCGCCGAGGCGGCCAGAAACAGCTCACGGATCGGCAGATGCATCTTGATCAGGTACCCGCCCAGCAGAGGACCCACGATGGCGCCAAAACGTCCGACGCCCAATGCCCAACCCACTCCCTTGGAGCGAAACTGCGTCGGATAGAGCAAGCCGGCCGCCGCGTTGTTGCCGAACTGCGCGCCCAGAACCGAAAATCCGGCGATGGCTGCCAGCGGCGCGAGCGCCGCATAGGACATGCTGCTGCCACCGATTGCCGCGATGGCCGGCGCCGCGCACACGAACAACAGCGCAATGACCACAAAGCCAAAGCGGTCCAGCAATACGCTGATCAGCAGGCCCCCGACGGTGCCACCGATGTGGTAGAGACTGGAGGCAAGTGCCGCCTGTTGCGGCGTCAGACCCGCATTGTTGAACAGCTGCGGCATCCAGGAGTTCAGGAAATAGTTCGCCATCAACGTGGTGATGAAGCACATCCACAACAGCGGCGTGATGGCACGGAACCCGGGCCCGAATATCTCGCGCATGCTGAGCAGGCCGGCAGGGGGCTGTGCCGTCGCCGTGAGTTCCAAGTGCGAGGTATCGTCAAGCACCAGGTCCTTGCGCATGCGACGGGCGGTTGCCAGAAGCTCCGCACGCCGCTCGGGACGGCCGGCCAGAAATTTCACGGACTCCGGCAAGGCAAAGTACAGACAACCGGCCACCAGCAGCGGCACGGCGCCGCCGACCAGGAACAACACCCGCCAGCCGAAGGTCGGCACCATCCAGGCGGAGATGAACCCCGGCGCACTGCTGCCCAGGGTAATGCCCGTGAACATCAGAACCACCAGCGTGGCGCGCAGGCGCTTCGGCGAGAGTTCAGAATTCAGGGCAATCGTATTGGGCATCAGGCCGCCGATGCCGATGCCGGTGCAGAAGCGCAGCGCGATGGTGGCCCAGAAGCTGTGCTCCCAGATCACGGCAAGCGTAGTCACGCCGTAGATGACACTGCCAAGGAGGATCGCCGTGCGGCGACCGTAACGGTCCCCCACATAGCCCAGCAGCGGCGAGCCGGCCAGTACGCCGATCAGGCTGACCGTGAGCACCCAACCCTGCAGGCCCGCGTCCACCTGCCACACCTTCGACAGCGTCGGCATCGCGAAGGGCATGACACTGATGTCGTAGCCGTCGGCGAACATGGCCAGAAACGACCAGAACAGCAGGTTGACATTGAACCCACGAAACTTCTGGCCATCCACGAGATCATCGATGCGGATGCTCTGGCCCACTGCGCCCCCTTGTTCTGCACGGCGACCGGCGCGCTTCTGCGGCGCGATCCTTCATTATGCCAAAGCCTCAGGCGGAGGAGCCGCTAGTCTTCCTGCAGCGTGACGCTGCCCTGGGTCACCTTGGCCACGCAGTCCGCCAGGGTTTCCACCGTCAGCGCAGTGGTGTCGCGGCGCTTGTCCCAGCGCACCCGCACGGTGGCTGCCTGCTCCAACTTCAGGCCCGCCAGGACATAGCACTCCACCCGCGCCCCATCGCTCACGATCCACAGGTCGCGCGCCGTGGACGCATCCCAGGCGCGGGCATAGAAGCTGGCCGACAGACGCGGGCGCAGTTCCTCGGACTCCGGCAACTCGCGCAGCAGCCGCGCGAACTTTGCCGGATCATCCAGGCTCGCCGTCAGCCGACGGACGGTCACGCCCGCGGCTGGCGCCTCGCGGCTCCAGAACCACTTCATCAAACCGTTACTCGCTGCACTGGGTTTCAAGTGCACCAGCATACATGCGCGGCGGCGGGCATAAGACCCCACCGGCCGTCGCGAAAACCCGACGTGATTCCGTTAAAATACCCATTGGCCGGCCAGCCTGAGGCGATGTGCCCTACTCCATGACCCTTGGCGGATCGGTTCACCGCTTCGAGGACCTGCGGGCGGTGTTCGCGGCGGCCTCCCCGCTGCGCTCCGGCGACGCCCTCGCTGGCATTGCGGCCGCCAGCATGGAAGAACGCATGGCGGCACGGTATATCCTCTCGGACCTGCCGCTGCGACAGCTGCTCAATGAAGCCCTGGTCCCGTATGAGTCCGATGAGGTGACGCGGCTCATCCTCGACTCACATGATGCCATGGCCTTTGCACCGATTGCATCCCTGACGGTGGGCGAGTTCAGGGATTGGCTGCTCGGGGATGCCGCGACAGCGCAGCGGCTGCGAGGCCTGGCGCCCGGCCTGACACCGGAGATGGTGGCCGCGGTGTGCAAACTGATGCGCAATCAGGACCTGATCAGCATCGCCCGCAAATGCGAAGTGCCGACCGCCTTTCGTTCCACCCTGGGCCTCTCGGGCCGGCTCGCGGTGCGGCTGCAGCCCAATCACCCCACCGATGACAGTGAGGGCATTACCGCTTCCATCATCGACGGATTGCTCAATGGCTGCGGCGATGCGGTCATCGGCATCAATCCGGCCTCGGACAGTCTTGCCGTGCAGATGCGCCTGCTGCAGCTGATCGAGGACCTGCGCCAGCGCTTCGCCATTCCCACCCAAAGCTGTGTGCTCGCGCATGTCACCAATACGCTCAAGGTGATCGAGCGCGGTGCGCCGGTGGATCTGATATTCCAGTCGGTGGCCGGCACCCAGGCCGCCAATGAGAGTTTCGGGGTCAGTCTCGCTCTGTTGCAGGAGGCGCACGCCGCCGGCCAGTCCCTGAAGCGCGGCACCGTGGGCGCAAACCTCATGTACTTCGAAACCGGCCAGGGTTCGGCCCTGTCGGCGCAGGCCCATCACGGGGTGGACCAGCAGACCCTGGAAGCCAGAGCCTATGCGGTGGCCCGGGCATTTTCACCGCTGCTGGTGAATTCGGTGGTCGGGTTCATCGGTCCTGAGTATCTGTATGACGGCAAGCAGATCACGCGCGCGGCGCTGGAGGACCACTTCTGCGGCAAGCTGCTGGGACTGCCCATGGGCGTGGATGTCTGCTACACCAATCACAGCGAGGCAGACCAGGACGACATGGATACCCTGCTGACAGTGCTCGGCGTGGCCGGCGTCAACTTCGTGATGGGTGTGCCGGGAGCGGATGATGTGATGCTCAACTACCAGAGCACCAGTTTTCATGATGCCCAATATCTGCGCCGCATCCTGGGATTGCGCCCCGCACCGCAGTTCGAGCAATGGCTCAGCGACATGGGCATCAGCGATGAACGCGGCTGGATCCGCGAGCCCGAGGCGCTCGCGGCCGCCTCGCAACGCCTGCTGGCCTTCGCATCCGCGTCGGGCCCATGAAGCCTCCGGCTCCCAGGCACCAGGACCTGCTGGCAGCGCTGCGCAACCGGACCCCGGCGCGCGTGGCCCTGGGCCATGCGGGCGCAGGACTGCCGACCGCGGCCTTGCTTGATTTCCAGCTCGATCATGCGCGGGCGCGCGATGCCGTCCATGAGGCATTGGATGGGGAACAACTGGCGGCGGACCTGGCGCCGGCGCAGGTGCTTCGGGTCCACAGTCAGGCGCGCGACCGGGGCACCTATCTGCAGCGCCCGGATCTGGGCCGCAGTGTGGCTCCCGAGTGCACCGGGATGCTGCCGCCCGGACCCTTTGACGTTGTGTTCATCCTGGGCGATGGCCTGTCGGCCCGGGCGGTGCAGGCGCATGGGGCGCCGACGCTGCGCGCCCTGCTGCGCGCGCTGCCGGATTGGCACAGCGCCCCGCTGATCATCGCGACCCAGGCCCGGGTGGCCTTGGGTGATGACCTTGGCGCGCGCCTGAACGCAGGCCTTTCCGTCATTCTCATTGGCGAGCGGCCCGGGCTTTCGGCGCCGGACAGCTTGGGCATCTATCTCACCTGGAAGCCTGCACCGGGTCGACGCGACCACGAGCGCAACTGCCTATCCAACATACGCCCGCCCCAGGGGCTGTCCTATGAGGAGGCCGCGGCGCGCGCCGCATGGCTGATGCGGGCGGCGCGGCGCGCCGGTGCCAGTGGCGTCGGTCTCAAGGATGACTCGGAGATCAGCGCAATCGCGCCGGCTTAGGCGCTCATGCGCAGTACCGGCTTGATGACCTCGCCATGCTCCATGTCCTGGAAGGCCGCGCCGATGTCTTCGAAGTCATAGAAGCGCAGCAAGCGGTCAAAGGGCAGCCGGCCCTGCCGATGGTAGTCGATCAGCACCGGTATGACGCTTTGGGGCGCCGCATCCCCGCCCAGGATGCCCTGCAGCCGCCGGCCGCCGGCCAGCATGGGAAACATGGCCGGCTGCCACTCACCCCCGGGCGCCGCCACGAACCCGGCGACACCCTGCATCGCCAGACACTGCATGGCGGTGGTGAAGACCGCCGGGGCGCGCGTGGTATTGAGGCTGCGGTCGACACCGCCGCGGGTGATCTCGATGATCTGCTGCGCGATGTCCGGCGCCGCGGCATCGAGGCTATGGGTCGCGCCCAGTTCGCGCGCGAGTTGCAGCCGCGAGGTGATCCGGTCGATGGCAATGATGTCACGGGCACCGACCAGTCGCGCCGCCATCACCGCCGACAGCCCCACACCGCCGGTGCCAAAGACGGCGACCGACTGGCCGGCCGTCACACCCAGCGAAAAGAGTATGGCGCCCGCACCGGTGATGACACCGCAACCCAAAGGACCGAGCCGCTCCAGAGGCAGGTCGGCAGCGACCTTGACGGCGGTGCGCTCGTTGGCGAGGGCGTGGCGCGCGAAGGATGACTGGCCGAAGAAGTGGCCTCCGAGGCGGCCACCGTTCTGACTCAGCGCACTGCTGCCATCCATGCGCTGGGCGCCGAAGTTGCGCGGCATGGCTTCGCGGCAATAGCTGGGGAAATTGCGCCGGCAGCTGGGGCATTGCCCACAGGAGGAACCGCTCAGCACCACATGATCTCCGACCGCCAGGGTCGTGACTCCGGGGCCGATGTCGGTTACCACGCCCGCGCCTTCATGCCCCAGCACTGCAGGCAGCGGTGTGCCGGGACCGCGTCCGGCATGCACACCCAGATCCGTGTGGCAGATGCCGCTGGCGATGATGCGGATCAGCACCTCACCGGCCCGCGGCGCTTCCAGGTCCACCGGCTCCAGCACCGGCACACTCACGCCAGCGCGCGAGATCGCTGCTTCTGTGCGCACGTTTTCTCCTCAGTCCGGTGAGTATAAGCCGGTCATGAACGCCGTGATGATGAGAACGGCGCCGCTGAGCAGGTACTCCAGCAGCAACGAGCGCCGCAGGCGCTGCGCGGCGCCGGCGGCCTCGCGCCCCAGCGCCGGCGTCAGCCGCAGCTTGTTCAGCGCCGCGAAATACATCAGAGCAGCGAAGCCGAGAATTTTCGCAAGCAGCAGCTGCCCATAGGGCTGGGCGAAAATCCCGATGCCAGGTATCAGCAGCACCATCAGCGTGACGCCGGCCAGCAGCAGTGCGGGCACGATCCATATCGCGAGCCTTGAAAATTGCCCCAGCAGCGCGGCAGCCTTTTGCGGCGCCTCGAGCGTCACGGCCTGGCGCAGCGGCCACAGCGCACCGAACCAGAAGGCGACGCTGAACAGGTGTATGGCCAGCAGCCCCGCCAGGACCACCCGGTGCGCATGATCGACGGTATGTCCCAGCGTGGTGAAGGCCGCCAGCACCAGCAGGATGCCCAGAGCGCCAAGGGAGCGTGACCAGTTGAGCCCGACCAGGACCAGCAGCAGACCCGTCAGCTGCAGTCGCAGCGCCGTGCCCGGGGCGCTCTGCCACAACAGCTGCTGCAGCGGCCGGTCCCAGACCCCGGTGAAATCACCCGCCAGACGCGCACCCTGAAGGGCGAACTGCAGCACCAGCAGCAGCGCGGCGCCGACCGTGGCGAGGCGCGCCATGCGCGCCATGGGCGCTCTGCCCACGGCCACCCGCGTACCGAACAGCATCAGGAACAGCGCGCCACCGACCGCTTGGAACAGCGCGATGAAGCTCAGCGCCCGGGCGAATACCGCGACCGCATCAACCAAGGCTGTGGCCGCGACTAATGGCTGCCGGCCGCCACGGTGAAATGGACCGTGCCGGAGGTGACATGGCCGTCTTCGGCAATGGCCCGCCAGCCCAGGGACCAGGTGCCCGGACTCAGGGTCGGCAGCGCAATGGTCAAACGCTGCGCCGCCTGCTGCGGCAGGGGCCCGACCTTCACCGGGGTATCCGCGCCGCGAGTCAGGGTCAGGACGGCCAGGCGCGCGCTTTCGGAAAACCCCAGCACTACCTGGCGGGGGGAACCGGTCACGGTACTGCCCTCGGCAGGGATGGAACTGGTGAGATGCGCATGGGCCCCGGCCGTGATCGGAACCACCGCGCACAGCAGCGCCGCCCAAATGCCGCACTTAATCATGAAGTACCCTATTCTAAGGAACCATGAGCGCGAATGACAGTGACCTGAACAGCAGCGAGCCGCTGCCGGTGCCCGAGGAACTGCTCAAGGGCTGGCAGGCAGCGGTGGATTCCACCGCCGAAATCCTCGAGGTGCCGGTGGCGCTGGTCATGCGCATCGTGGGGCTGCGGATCGAAGTCTTTATCAGCAGCAACACGCCCGCCAACCCCTACCAACCCGGCGAGTCCGAACATCTGCTGGACTCCGGGCTGTACTGCGAATCAGTCACCCGCGAGCGCGAACCGCTGGAGGTTGCCGATGCCCGGCTGAGCGCGCGCTGGCGCAGCAACCCCGACATGAAATTCGGGCTGCTGGCCTACCTGGGATACCCGCTCATGCTGCCCAACGGACAGGTGTTCGGCACCGTTTGCGTCCTGGATCGCCAGCCGCGGCGCTTCAGCGATCCGCAGCGGCGACTCGTGGCCAATGTCCGCAAACTCATCGAGGGGCAGCTGTCCTTGCTGCGTCCCGACAACCAAGGTCCGAGCGCCGCGCTGGAGACACGGGTCATCGAACGCACCCAGCAGCTGCGCCGCTCCACCAAACTGCTGCAGGCGGTGGTTGATGGTGCCACCGATGCCATCTTCCTCAAGGACACCGAGGGCACCTTTCTGTTGTTCAACCGCGCGGCGGCCACCTTCACCAACCGTGATCCGGCCGAGGTGGTGGGCAAGACCGCCGATGATGTCTTTGGGCCCGAACTGGGCAGGATGCTGCGGCAACGCGAGGTGGCCGTGCTCACCACCGGCGTGGCAACGACCCTCGAGGAGATCATTCCGGCCCAGGGCGAACAACGCACCTTCCTCACCACCCGCAGTGCCCAGCGGGATGAGGACGGAAAGATCATCGGGCTGATCGGCATCGCGCGCAATATCACCGCGATGAAGCAGGCCGAGGCGGCGCTGCGTGACAGCGAGGCGCGCTGGCAGTTCGCGGTGGACAGCGCCGGAGATGGCATCTGGGACTGGGACGTCAGCAGCGGCAAGGTGTTCTATTCACGGCAGTGCAAGGCCACCTTAGGCTATGCCGATGAGGATTTCGGCGACTCGATCAAGGACTGGACCGACAAGATCCATCCCGCCCACCAGTCGGCAACCTGGCAGGGCATCCAGGACAACCTGCAGGGCAAGTCCGCAGATTTCGCTGCCGAACAGCGCATGCGCACCCGCATGGGCTCGTGGCGCTGGATCCTGATTCGCGGCAAGGTCATTGAACGCGATGCCGGCGGCGGTGCGGTGCGCGTCATCGCCACGCAGACCGACATCACGGCGCGCAAGCTGGCCGAAGAGGAATTGCTGCGCAGCTACGAAGCGCTGCGCCAGGCGGCCGAGGCGCTGCGCAACGCGCGTGACAAGGCCGAAGCCGCCGAACGCGCCAAGGGTGAGTTCCTGGCGGCCATGAGCCATGAAATCCGCACCCCCATGAACACGGTCATCGGCATGACGCGACTGGCGCTGAGCACGGAACTGAGCGCGCGTCAGCGCAACTACCTGGAGAAGATCGACTCGGCGGCACGCTCGCTGCTGAGCATCATCAATGACGTGCTGGACTTCTCCAAGATCGAAGCCGGCGGCCTGGCGCTGGAGGACACCGAATTTCATCTTGATATGGTGCTGGACTCGGTCAGCGACGTGACGGCCCTGAAGGCCGAGGAAAAGGGACTGCAGATCATCTACGCCGTGGCGGATTCGGTACCGCGCAATCTGCGCGGCGACCCCTTGCGGCTGGGACAGGTGCTGATCAACCTGCTCAGCAATGCCGTGAAATTCACCGCCCGCGGCGAAGTGCGCGTCAGCGTCAGCACCGTGCAACAACTGACCGGGCGCGTCACGCTGCAGTTCTCCGTGAAGGACACGGGCATTGGACTTGAGCCCGGACAGATCAGTGGCCTGTTCCGTGCCTTCACCCAGCTTGGGCCGCATATCTCGCGCACCTATGGCGGCACCGGTCTTGGGCTCGCCATCTCCCGCCGGCTGGTGGAGCTGATGGGGGGAAAAATCTGGGCCGAAGGTGAACCCGGTCGCGGCAGTACCTTCCACTTCACCGTCGATGTGGCCCTGTCACGCCAGGACCATGTCGCGATTCCCCCCTCCGCCACCCCGGGACGCGGCCTGCGCATCCCGCCGGAGGCCGCCCAGACACTGGCCCAGCGCCGGGTGCTCATTGTCGATGACAATGCCCTGAACCGTGAAGTCGCCACCGACCTGCTGCTGGCGGTGGACATGAAGGTGGACAGCGCCGCCGACGGGTTCGAAGCGCTGCGCAAGCTCAGCGAGCAGCACTATGACGTGGTGCTCATGGATGTGCACATGGCGGGCCTGGACGGCCTGAGCGCCGCCCGTCAGATCCGGGCGCAGCCGCACCTCGCGCGGCTGCCCATCATTGCCGTCACCGCCCAGGTGATCGTGGAGGAACGCGCCGCGACGCTGGCCGCGGGCATGAATGCCCATCTGACCAAGCCCATCGACGAGGCCGCGCTCTATGCCACGCTGATGCAGGTCCTGGAACCTGCCGGCGGGTTTTCGTTGCGGCGACTGGGCCAGGAGCCCGTGCGTCTGCAACGCCTGCTCAATGATTTCCTGCGCGATACCCGCGAGGCTGCGCAAACGCTTCGCGCACAGCTTGAGGCGGGCGAGCTGCAACAGGCGGCGGCGCTGGTGCATTTCATTCGCGGCGCGGCGTTCTATATGGACGCCACGGCCCTGTGTGAGTGCGCCAGGCGTTTCGAGGCGGCGGCCCGAGAGGGCGACGCGGTGACCTCGGGCGCGATTGTGGATGAGTTCATCGCCCTGCTGCCGCCCCTGCGTGAATTCCTGAGCGCTCGATTGCAGCAGCTGGGCGCAGCCGATGCCCTGAGGACCTAGTCCTGCCGCAGCCGGTAGCCTAAGCCCGCCTCGGTCACCAGGTACTGGGGACGATGCGGCAGCGGCTCGAGCTTGCCGCGCAGATTCCTGATGCACACCCGCAGGCCGCGGCTGTCCTCGAGATGTCCCGGGCCCCACACTTCGCGCAGCAGCTGGGATTGCATCACGATCATGCCGCTGTGCCGGGCCATGCACTCGAGCACCCGATACTCCAGCGGCGTCAGATGCACGGGACCGGCGGGCCCCAGCGCTTCGCGCCGGTGCAAGTCCACCCTGATGGGCCCAAATGACAGCACCGGTGCCTGATCATTGGCGCGCACATTGCGCCGCAGTGCGGCGCGTACCCGCGCCAGCAGTTCGGCTGCGCTGAAGGGCTTGGTGACGTAGTCATCGGCGCCGGCATCCAGCGCCGCGATCTTCTGCTGCTCCATGGTGCGCGCCGACAGCACGATGATGGGCACCGGCGACCAGCTGCGCACGCCACGGATCACGGTCAGGCCATCGCCATCGGGCAGGCCCAGATCCACCAGCAGCAGGTCGGGTCGGTGGGCGCGTGCTTCCACATCGGCACGCGCGGCCGTCGCCGCTTCCACCACCCTGAAGCCCACTGAGCCCAGCAGCGCCTGCAGGACTTCACGGATCGAGGAGTCGTCCTCGATGACCAGGATCTGGTGCATCGCCTGGGTCACGGCGGCTCCACGGTGGGCAGCGTCAGCTGGATCCTGGCACCGCCGCTGATGCGCGACTGTGCCTCGATCTCCCCGCCATGGGCACGGATGATGGCGCGGCAGATCGCCAGCCCAAGGCCCACGCCGACGATGGTGCCCTCGCCCGTGCCGCGCTGGAATTTCTCGAACAGCCGCGCCGGATCCCCGGCCGGTAGCCCCGGTCCATTGTCTTCCACCGTGACCCGCACCTTCGAGCCCGGCAGCCCTCGGCCGCCATCATCCACGGCGGCGGCGATCCGGATATGAGTTCCCGGCGGGGTGTACTTGACGATGTTGTCCAGCAGATTGGTGAACACCTGGGTGATGAGACTGGCGTCCACGTACACCGGCGGCAGATCCGCCGGCAGGTGCAGCTCCACGGTGTAGCGCGACAGGGGCTCCTCCAGCCGTCGCAGTGAGGACTCCACCAGGTCATCCAGGGCCTGCCAGTCATTGCGCAGCTGGATCTGCCCCGATTCGAAGCGCATCAGGTCCAGGACATTGGATATCAACTCGGACATTTCCCGCGCCTTGGTCTCGATGGAACGGGCCAGGGTGGCGCGGGTGGCCGCATCCAGCGAGTCGCCGTGTTCCGCGAGCGTGCTGCCGGCCCCGGCCATCACCGCCAGCGGCGTGCGCAGGTCGTGCGAGATTGAGGCCAGCAGCGTGTTGCGCAGACTTTCGCCTTCGGCGGAAATCCGCGCCGTTTCGGCCTGTTCGGCCAGCAGCGCGCGCTCCAGGGCCAGCCCCGTCTGGCCCGCAAAGGTCTCCAGCAGGTGGCGCTGCTCGGGCAGCATGACGCGGCGGCGGTTCTCCGGCAGCACCGCCAGTACGCCGAGCGAACGCTCTGCATCGCCCAAGGGCACATACAGTGCGGTAGCGGCCGGCAGCGTGTCAGTGCCCAATCCGGCCTGGCGCCCATGGTCCGCCACCCACTGCGCGACCGCCAGATCCGCGCCCCGCAGCGAGGTCTCCCCCGGCGGATCCGAGGGATAGTGCAGCCGCCCGGCGGCATCCGGCAGCAGCACCACGGCCTGGCAGCGAAAGACCTCGGCCACATGACGGACCGCAACGCGACACATGTTCGCCGTGCCGCGCGTGGTCGCCAGTTCCCGGCTCATGGCGTACAGCAATGCCGTGCGTCGCTCACGGGCGCCGGAGACCCGGGTCTGCTGGCGCACGCTGGCCATGAGCGTGGCGATGACCAGCGAGATCAGCAGCATGACGCCGAAGGTGATCAGGTACTGGGCATCGGTGAACGCAAAACTGAAGCGCGGTGGCACAAAAAAGTAGTCGAACGAGGCCACACTGAGTACCGAGGTGAGCACCGAGGGCCCGCGGCCCAGGCGCAAACCGGCGACGGTGACGCCGAGCAGGTACACCATCACCAGATTGACGATATCCAGGTGCGGAAACACCGCGAAGGCCAGCAGCGTACAGACGATGGCCAGCATTACGGCCCAGCCGTAGCGGCTCCAGCGCACCGGCGACACCAGTCGCTCCGCGCTGCCCGGCCGGCGCCGAACTTCAGTGGCCGATTCCGTGGCCGCGACCGTGATGACATCGAAGCCCCGGGCGCGCTTGGCCAGTTCGGTGGCGGTGGAACGTCGCAGCAGCGCCCGCCAGCCATGGCGCTTAGGCGACCCGACGATCATGCGGGTCACGTGTCGGGTCGCGGCGTATTCCAGCAGGGCCTCGACCGCGGTCGGACCATCCAAGGTCACCGTTTCCGCGCCCAGTGACTCGCCCAGCCGCAGCAGCTCGATGCGCCGGTTGCGCTGCACCTCCGAGAGTTTCAGCAGCGCCGGGGTCTCCACGTAAACCACGGTCCACTCGGCATCCAGCGCATCGGCAAGGCGCTTGCCCGCGCGAATCAACTGTTCCGATTGCGCATCCGGCCCGGTGGCCACCAGCACCCGGTCGCTCGCCAGTCGCGAGCGCGGCGCCCGGTCGGAGTCGGCCGAATCACGGGCGGCGGCTTCCACCCGATCGGCGACCCGGCGCAGCGCGATTTCGCGCAGCGCCATGAGATTGGGCTTGCGAAAGAAGCGCTCCACGGCGTTGGCCGCATCCGCCTGCAGGTAGATCTTGCCGGCCCGCAATCGGGCCAGCAGGTCATCCGGCGGCAGGTCGATGAGCTCCACCTCATCGGCCGTGTCGAACACATGGTCCGGCAGGGTCTCGCGCTGCTGGACGCCGGTGGTCTGCACGATCAGGTCATTGAGGCTTTCCAGGTGTTGGACGTTGACCGTCGTCCACACATCGATCCCCGCCTCCAGCAGTTCCTCCACATCCTGCCAGCGTTTCGGATGGCGCAGCGGCGGCTCGCCCCCGGCCAGATTCGAATGCGCCAGCTCATCCACCAGCAAAATGGCCGGATGCCGGGCGAGCGCGGCATCCAGATCGAATTCCTCGCGGGTGAGCTCACGGTAGCGGACGGTCAGGGTCGGCAGCCGCGGCAGACCCTCGGTCAGGCGCTCGGTCTCGACTCGTCCATGGGGCTCGACATACCCGAGCACCACATCGGTGCCCGCGGCCTTGACCGTCCGGGCCGCCTCCAACATGGCGTAGGTCTTGCCTACACCCGCAGCAGAGCCGAAGAAAATGCGCAGCCTGCCACGCTGCGCGCGCTTCTCTGCATCCGTCACGCGCCGTAGCAACTGATCGGGATCCGGACGCAACTCCACCATACTGACAAGGCTACCGCTGCTCGGTGCGTCTGCCTATACGCACGCGCGCCAGCATGTCATGGCGCTCCGCGCGCCACGCCGTCGCGAGATGCCTGCCGATCATCGAGCGCCAGGTTCAGTTCCAGGACGTTGACGCGCGGTTCGCCGAGGAAGCCGAGCTGGCGCCCTTCGGTGTGGTGGGCGATGAGCTGGCGGACGGTGGCTTCGGAGAGGTTGCGCTCGTGGGCGATGCGAGTGACCTGGAAATCAGCG
>DATHMK010000063.1:0-38658 GCA_035487155.1 Steroidobacteraceae bacterium | reverse complement strand
CCGACAAAAAAGCCGCGTACCGGCTTCAGATGATTGATGCAGCCGAAGGACTTGTCGTTCACCGGAATTGGCGCGCTGCCAGCCGCATGTGCTGTCGCCGCCAGCAGCCACGTAATGCATGGCAATGCAAATCGCCGCCGGTTCATGTCGACTCCAGGACCGTAAAGGAGCACAAATAATCATAGCTTTTTGTGCGCGCTGAAGTCACAAGGCTGCCTGATCGTCATCGCTACCGGGCGCGCAACGCTCGAGCGGCTACACCTGCCTGGCGCAGTGGTTGGGGCGGCGCTCATGGTCATGTCGTGTTTTGGTATGAAATAGCTAATAAATCAATTTGTTACACCAGATAGTGCATCTTAGGTCGCGGCTAAGGTACGGCGCGCCTCAGGCACTCGGAGTCGCCCTGTTGCGCCTGTTCAGCCTTGAAAAGATCCCGCTCGCCGCAATCGAGGCATTCTTGGTATAACGAGTTCAGGCGCGTGGCTTCGGTGGGCGGCGCGCGCGGATGGTGAGCCCGCGGCAACTAAAGGAGGTGATCCAAGTGTTACATACAAACGTTGGTTCGATCGCGTCTCTGGGCATCTTGGTTGGTGGCGAGGCACTTCGCTAGTTCGAACCTTCCACCGCCCTTGCGGCCGTTGAGGATGCGCGCAGGCGCTCGCCACGCGCGCGACCGGACCCAACGGAAGGACGCTTCGATGCAGTTGCCATGCAGATGACCTTGGTCTGCATATAACGGCGCTCGAGCAGGAATGGTGGGGTCCTCGCGGACCCCACCATTTTCTTAGTATCTGGCACCCGAGGCGCAATGAGCGTTTACGTCGACCAACCCGTCCACAGATTCCGCCATATGCTGATGTGCCACATGCTTGCGGACTCCCCAGAGGAACTGCACGCGATGGCGGACCGAATAGGCATGGCACGCAAATGGTACCAACGCGATGCCAGTACGCCACATTACGACGTGCCGAGCGAAAAGCGCGCCGCGGCGATTGCGGCCGGCGCAGTAGAGGTCGATCGGCGCGGCATGGTCGCCGTCATACGACGCATTCGCGCATCCAGCCTCGCCTCCCCAGATGGTGGCGTGTGGGGACGTGACCGTCGCCAGACCGCCGCGACGGGCGGGCCACCCCAGCACCTCGGGACGCAGCGTACATCGCTGGATACCGGAGCGATGGATGACGATTACTGTCCATCATCTTGAGAACAGCCGCTCACAGCGCGTCCTGTGGCTCCTTGAGGAGCTCGGGATGCCTTACGAAGTCAGGCGTTATGAACGGAATAAGACCACGATGCTCGCCCCTGCCGAGCTGCGCCGGATTCATCCGCTGGGGAAATCGCCGCTCATCGAAGCTGACGATTCTGAGGGCAAGTCGCGTGTGATTGCCGAAACTGGCGCAATCATCGAATACCTTGTCGATAAGGCCGGGGGCCGGTTCGGCGCACCGCAGGACCCGGAGCAAGCGCTACGCTACCGGTACTTTCTGCACTATGCGGAAGGGTCGCTGATGCCGGTTCTATTCGTCAAGCTGGTTCTGAGCCGCGTACCGCTGCTGGGGCGCGTCGCCCTCAGGAAATTTCAGCCGATGATCGATGTGCACATGGACTATATCGAATCGGAACTCACACGGCGCGCTTGGTTCGCGGGCGAATCCTTCACAGCCGCCGATGTCATGATGAGCTTTCCGCTTGAGGCTGCCCGAGGTCGCGCCGGGATCTCGCGCGATACGCACCCGCACATTTTCCAATGGGTGGATACCATCCATGCGCGCTCTGCATACCAGATGGCTCTTGCGAAGGGCGGCCCGTATGCCTACGCCTGATTTGGCGCCGCAGACCAAAACCCGGAGCTGCACACAACGCGGGCCACGAGATTTTGGCCCCTTGCGCGCTAGCGACCAGTCTTGGGTTTTCCATTGTCATCCACCGGAATCGTCTTAACTGGACCCATTCCAACCAGTTCGAGGACCGCGGGTTCCTGCTCGCCCGCCCGCGCGCCGTCCCAGTGCACCGTGTTCTTCACGTCGATGGAGACCGTCCCGGCATGTACCGGATAAGTCGTGCTCTCGTCATAGATATTGCTGGTGGATACCCACCAGGTTCCCGATATCACATAGGCGTATCGGTCCTGATCGTGGAAGTGCGGTTTTGAGAAATGCCCCGGCCACCACTTGATGATCACGCCATAGAGGCCGGCCTTCTCAGGATCGCCGAATAGGGTGCAAGTCTGTTGCGCGCCTTCGGTGCCCCTGCACTTGATATCCTTTGGAAGCACCAGTGGCACGTGACTGGGATCGGGGATCGGTCCTGCCGGATCGCTGATCGTGGCGCCCGCTTTCGGCTCTGCTGGCGCACTGGCAGACCCGATGGCGGCCACTGCAGCGCTGGCAGCGGTCATCAACACGGTCCTGATTGATAAGCGCATAAAGTTCTCTCGGGTATTTGACTCGCAGCCGTCAGTTTACGCTTCCCGAGAAGCGGACTGCGCATTCCCGGCAGGCAAGTGACATCGGCGATAATATTAGTACAGACTGCGCGTTACGGTTTTAACCGGGGAGAGACGCTTGGAATATCGCAAATTCGGGCGAATCGGGTGGGACGTTTCGATGATCGGTTTCGGAGCCTGGGCGGTGGGTGGCGCGTGGGGCACCGTCGATGATGAGCAGTCCATCGCGGCCATGAAGAGGGCTCTCGAGCTGGGAGTCAATTTCTTCGACACGGCGGATGTTTACGGCGACGGCCGTTCGGAGCGGCTCCTGAGGCGACTGCGCAAGGAAACGAAGACGCCCTTTCATGTCGCGACGAAGGCCGGACGCCGCCTCAGTCCCCATGTCGCCGCGGGCTATAACCGCGAGAACCTCACGGCCTTCATCGACCGCTCGCTCCAGAACCTGGGGGTCGATTCTCTGGAACTGGTACAGCTGCACTGCCCGCCGACGGATACCTACTACCGGCCGGAGACCTTCGCGGCCATGGATGACCTGGTGAAAGGCGGCAAGGTCCAGCACTACGGAGTGAGCGTCGAGCGCGTCGAGGAGGGGCTGAAGGCGATGGAATTCCCCAACGTCGAATCCATCCAGATTATCTTCAACATGTTCCGTCAGCGACCGGCGGAACGCTTCCTTGCCGAGGCGCAGCGCCGCGGAGTGGCGACCATCATCCGCGTACCCCTGGCCTCTGGAATGCTCACTGGCAAGCTCACCGCGCAATCCACGTTCGAGCGTGACGATCACCGCCATTTCAACCGTCACGGCGAGGCTTTCGATGTCGGGGAGACCTTTTCGGGCGTCCCTTACGAGGCCGGACTTACGGCCGTTGATGAACTGAAGTCACTGGTGCCCGCAGGCGCCTCACTGGCGCAACTGGCCCTGCGCTGGATACTCATGTTCGATGGCGTCTCGACCATCATTCCCGGCGGAAAAAATCCGCGACAGGTCGAGGACAATAGCGGCGCAAGCGCGTTGCCTGCTCTGAGCGAACAGCAGATGCGATCGGTGCGCACCGTCTATGAGCGCCACATTCGACCCAGCGTACATCAGCGCTGGTAGAGGCTTTCCCACTCAGCTATGAGGCGGACGAAGGTGCCGCCCGCGGTTCGATCCAGGTACCACGAGCCCAAGCACAGACTTCGCCGTCCTCGGCGAACAGCGCGGTACCAACCGTCTGCTTGCGCCCTGCGCCATCGATCTTCCAACCCACGATGACGCAGCGCTCGCCCACCGCCACGAGTGTGTCGATATGCACGGCGAATTCTCCCAACAACCAGGGTCGCGCGCCGGTTCGCAATGCGTGGAACCCTGGACAATCCAGGGCCGCACTCAGCACTTCCGGCTGCACCTTGCCGTCGGCCCGGCCGAGTGACTCGCTGGGCACCCATGCGGCAGCAACAAGATCCCGGCCCGGCACCGGGCCGGCGAAGAGGCGCAGGCCGTCGCCTGGGGCGCGCTCGGGTCCGCAGACAAAACACCCCGGGCACGGGTGCTCGCGAGGGTCATTCGGGCCATGCAGCGCGGATTCCTGCGCCTGCTGGTATCCGGGCGAGGCCGGAATAGCCAGTTCCAGCGGGGCCGTGGCCCGTGCTTCGATGTAACGCAGCCCCGCGTGCGCGACGGCCCATACCCCTGGCTCCGATCCATGCAACTCCAGGGCGGTCTCCAATGGCGGAGCCCGCAGCAACCGCACTGTCACGGGTTGATGAATCCGACCCGCCACCAGGCCGCAGATGTAGCCGCCGTTTGCCGATTCGGGGGGGCCGCAGAAGCGGCGTGCGACGTGGATCACGGAGGATTCAGTAGTGGCCATGAGCCTAATGCGGGCAAGTCCGAGTCGTTGGCTTAGCCCGCCGCTGGCAGCGCCTTGAGCCACCGCAGCAGCGGCGCGGTGAGCTGCTGATCAGGCGTGCCGACCGCCATGCCCTCGGAGAAGTGATTGGAATCCTTCAACTCCACAGAATTGGGGCAACGGCTCTTGGTCCGGCACAGTCCCTCAATCAGGGCGGCGGCAGTTGCCTTCATCGGTGGCGGATCGAACTGCGCATAACCGTAAAACAGCGCGTACGGACTGGCGGTCAGGCGCGTGATCTGCCCCGCCGCCGAGCCGAGATCCGCGTCCTGGCCATAGTAGGCATTCGGGCGGGCGGCTGGCGCGGTGGAATAGGCTGGGGAGAGCATGATCACGCCGACGACCGAGGACGCCTCCTTGCCCCGCACCTCCGGATGGGCGGCGTAGTCAGCGACATGGTTGGCGCCGGCCGAATGGCCGAACAGCACGATGCGGTTGGGATCGCCGCCATAGCGTGCGATATTGGCCTGAGTCCAGGCGATTGCCGAAGTTAGATCGTTGACGCCCGCCGGCCAGGGATCCTTCGGCGCCAGGCGATAGTCGATGTTGACTCCGACCATGCCGTTCTTGGCGGCCCACAGGGTGATATTGTCGGGGTAGAACTCGCCATGCTTGTCGCCACGCGTGAAGCCGCCGCCGTGCACGAACAGGAGTACCGGAAGCTTCTTGGCCTTGGCTGCGTCCGCCGTGAACACATCCAGCTTCTGCAGGGGATCGGAGCCATAGGCAATATCCCGCTGGATGCTGACACCGGCCCACGCCTCCTGTGGAAACATCGGCGCGTACAGCTGGCCGACCGTAGGATCCATGGCCTGCCCCGCGGCACGGACCTTCGCGGCGATATTGGCGGGAACCTGCGCTCTGCTGGCCGTGGCGAGCACCACAAGGCCGCACGCGGCCACGATGAGCCCTGTTTTCATGCGATACCCCTTCTGTTCCGATCTGTCGCCGATTCCGAACGATGCAGGATAGGGTCGAGCTCGGAACGCCGTCAATGCGGCGTTGTCACCCGCAGGGTTTGATCGCCGAGTGCCATTGCCGTCCCCATATTCATCCTGCACTCTCTTGGCGACCTAGCCGCATCAGCTGAGGGGCTTCCAATGGCGCCGCGTATCACGAATGTCTTCGTTTTGATGTTGGAAAACCGTTCCTTCGATCACATGCTCGGGTTCAGCGCGCTGACGGGGACGGATGCCGCCACCGGACAAGGAACCCGAGTAAACGGCCTGACCACCCAGAGCAATAGCTACGCAGGCCTGCAATATCCGGTCGACGACAGGGCCTCGGACCCCATGCCGGTCGATCCGGCTCATGAGTTCGTCGATGCGGTGACCCAGCTTTGTGGGGCCGATGCGACGTACCCGCTGGGTGGACCCTATCCGAACATTGATAACAGTGGGTTCGTTGCCGCATACGCGTACTCGCCTTCCTCCGACGAGGGAAACGCGCCGGGCGACTATGGCCGAATCATGTCCTGCCAAGCGCCGAACAACCTTCCGTATCTTAATCAGCTGGCAAGCGCCTTTGCGGTCTGCGACAACTGGTTTGCCTCGATCCCTGGACCAACGATTCCGAATCGCTTTTTTGCGCTGGCCGCCTCCTCGGCCGGTCTGGACCACAGCCCCACCACCGCTGAGCTGCTGACATGGGAGGGCCTGGATGGGTTTGAGTTCCCCAACGGAACTCTTTTTGACCGCCTGACCAAAGCCGATGACTGGCGGATCTACTCCGATGGCCCCACAGCGCTGTCGTCGGCCATCAAGGGTATACACCCGGATGATGTGAAGGATTTTGCCAATTTCGCCACGGATATCCGCGCAACGAGTTACTTGCCAAGATTCACCTGGATTGAACCGGACTACGGCGACATCTTCCTTGGCACCTACAAAGGCGGTACCTCTCAACATCCGCTTGATGGCGTGGCCGGTGGCGAGAATCTCATCAAGGAAACCTACGAGGCGCTGTGCGCATCTCCCATCTGGCCCAATAGTGTCTTGATCATCACCTGGGACGAGCATGGCGGATTTTACGATCACGTTGCCCCGCCCCCTGCCCGGCCACCGGCCGACACCACTCCCGGATCAAAATTCAATCAGTATCACTTTCCTTTCGATCGCTATGGCGTCCGTGTCCCGGCCATCGTGATTTCCCCGTACGTGCCTGCAGGGACGATTGATCATCGCACTTACGACCACAGTTCCATTCCCAGGACCGTAGCGGCAGCCTTTGGTCTGCCGCCCCTGACCGACCGCGATCAGGCCGCCAATTCTGTTTTGCCCCTGCTGTCCCTTGCAGGGATGCGAACCGACTGCCCTGCGCAGTTGATTTCCGCGCCACGATCGCCGGCAGCCACAGCCGCCATTGCCGCTGCGCCCCCTGCGACGGACGGCCCACTGTCGGGTAATACCGCCAGCTTTCTGCATGTGGCGATGCGTCAGGACCTGGCACTGTCGCCGCCCGCACAAAAACATGCGATTTTGACCCGCGTTCAGGCCATCCGAACCCGCGCCGAGGCAAAGCAATACTTTGATGAAGTGACCGCTAGGATGGCTGCGCGCCATCGCGCGCAGCCGTAGGCGGCCCACTACTGCGGACGCGGGGCACGGGGTTCGGCCCGATCCCAAGGCGCTGATGCGATCGTTCCTCTCATTGTCGGCCCTTTTGCACCGCATCCAACTGGCTACGGTACTGCGCCGTCGGGTGGTACTTGATGAGATTCTCCAAAGCGTACACCTCGCAGCTGGCGTCAGCGAGTTTCGCGCACGAACTGAGAATCACCTGCAGCGCGCTCTCGCTCGGGACCTCATGCCGTGCAATCAGATCGTCCACATGTTCGCTGGTGAAGGTGGCCGTGGCGCGGTAATCGCCCTGCAGATAGTAGGCCTGGCTCACCACAACATAGGTCTTCTCATCGGCCGCGCCCTCCTTGACCGCGAGAGTTCCAAAGTTCACCGCTTTGGCATAGTTCCTGAGCTGATAATTGAGGGTCGCCAGCGCGATGACCCGCGCCGGACGCTGCCCCTCAGGCAGGAATCCATCGGTCAAACCACGCTCGAGATAGTCTGCCGCAAGCAGTGACTGGCCGTCGTGGGCGAAGCCATAGCCCAGCAATTCATTGATGAAATGCACATCGAATGGGGTCAGATTGGGTGCCGATTCCAGCGCCCGCGCCTGCTCAAGGCCGTCCGCATAATTCCCGGCGCGCATGGCATCCTGGGCTGCTTTGAGCTGTGGGGCGATCGCGAGGCTAACCGTTAGCACCGGTGGCTGCGATTGGACCATCGGCGTTGTGGGTTTGGGTGGTTGCGACACGCACGCGCCAAGCATCGTGCAAATCAGGATTTGTGTAAGGATTATGCGCTTTGTCATGTGGGCTACAGTCTTGCCAACCGCCTGAGTCCGGCAGATGCTACAAATTGAGACATCGTTGTGTCCAGCCATCCAGTGCGTTGCACCGCTCTCGAGAGAAGGCCATGAGTAACAAGAAGGTCTGTGTTGTCATCGGTGTGGGTCCCGGCAACGGTGCCGCACTGAGTCGTCGCTTCGCAAAGGAAGGCTACGCCGTGGCGCTTCTGGCGCGCACCACGGCCACCAGTACGGCGCTGGCTGCAAGCCTTCCCGATGCTCGGGCATACGCCTGCGACGTGGCGGATGAAACCTCGGTGGCAGAGACTTTTGACGCAATCGACCAGGACATGGGTCCGGTCCATACGCTCATTTACAATGCCGGATCCGGCACCTGGGGCACCATCGAAGCCATAGACGCCAGGGCTTTCGAGGAGGCCTTTCGGGTCAACGCTCTGGGGCTGCTGGTGGCTGCAAAGAAAGTCATACCGGCGATGAAGGCGCAGGGGCAGGGAAACATCGTGGTGATCGGGGCCACTTCATCACGCCGCGGTGTTGCGCGGGCGGCGGCCTTTGCACCGGCCAAAGCCGCCCAGAAAAGTCTGACAGAGGCCATGGCGCGCCATCTATGGCCGCATAGCATTCATGTCTGCCTGGTCATTATCGACGGCGTGGTCGATTTGCCCCGTACGCGCGCCCTGCTAAAGGACAAACCGGATGATTTCTTCGTCGCTCCGGATGATCTGGCCGACACCGCCTATCATCTGACGGTTCAGCCCCGATCAGCCTGGTCCTTCGAGGTCGAGGCGCGCCCGTTCAAGGAAAACTGGTGAATGACTTGGGATCAGAAAGTATAGGTGATGTGGAAATCGACCATGCGCCCGAAATCATCGTACGTATAGGGGTCATAGGGCGTATCGGGCTGTAGAAAATTCAAAGCGGCACTGTCGTACGGCGGTTGCCGGTTAAAGAGGTTGACTACGGACACCGTAAACTTGAAGTTCTTCAGGCCGCGGTATTCGCCGTTGAGGTCGACGGACTCGAAGGACGCCACATTCTTCTGGGTCAGGCCATACGCGTCCGCGGCGTTCCCATAACTGCCGACATAGTTGAGCGTGACGCCCGCCGCCCAGTCCGGGGCCTGCCATGTTGCCGAGGTCGAACCCTTGAAGCGTGGCACCGGGCCGCCACCGCTGATCGGGGACAGATAGTCCCAGCCGCTGTTGCCGGCGAAGTCGGCCCATTGACCGGCCTGGTTCACTTCAAACCTGAAGACGGCGGTGCCCCCCGCGGAGAATCTGAGTTTGTTCGCTCCCCACAGGGGGATGGTTAGGTCGGCATTGCCGTCGAGTCCGGTAGTGTGGATCTCGAATTCATTGGTGTAGAGCGCCTCGGCATAGATGATCGTGCCATCCGCGCCGCGCAGCAGCTCGCCGGGATAGGCCGCCGGGTCGTTGATGATCTGCTGGGCTGAGGCGTTCGTCGAAATGACGTGGTACAGGAAAATATTGTAGTAGTCCGCAGAGAAGTTCAGGTAGCTCGTCGGGGAGAAGACAATGCCCAGATCCGCGTTCTTGGAAGTCTCGGGCTTGACGTCCGGGTTGCCGCTGATGATGTAGCCAATCAGCTCCGAAGAGCGTCCTTGCGGATCCAGGGGGTCGTTCACGGTCTGGTGCGCCAGGGATGTACTGGTGCTGGCCTCGGCAAGACTCGGCGCACGGAAGCCGTTCGCCAGCACCGCCCGCATCGTCAGCTCACTCAAGGGCTGCCAGCGCACCGTGACCTGAGGTCGCAGATTGCTGCCGATGTTGCCGCTGTAATGTTCCTCGCGCAAAGCCAGATCAGCGTCGAGCGACTTCAGGATCGGGAAATCGAACTCACCGAAGGCCGCGTAGACGTTGCGACTGGCAATGACGGTGGTAACACCGGAGTTCATGACCTCGCCGGTGGCCAGCGCCACTCCAGGTTGATCGTCAACCGATTCACGGCGCAGCTCCACACCGATGGCGAGACTCATCGCACCGCCGGGTAGATCGAACAGATCCTTATTGCCTTTCAAGTCCAGGCTATCAAGCTTGGCGACAGAGCCGAAGGTCTCGGTGATCCCCAGGGCCGCATTGGCAGCAGGAGTTGAAGCCGGGTCGAGGAAGTCGAATGCCCCATCGGCGATGTCCGCCACCAGGTTCGGGGCATTGATGTAGTTTTTCTCCTCGACCGAGACATGATTCTCCGAATGCCCGTAGCCCCCATCGATGTCCCATCCGAACCAGGTACCCTTCAGGCCGGCGATGACGCGGTAAGTATTGGAAACAATGAAGGCATCCCGGTCGCCAACGCTCTGAAACCCGTAGTTGATCGGGGTCGGCAGGCCATCGAGGCTGGACGGATTGGTGCCCGGCAATATATTGGAGATCGAGGTAGCACCCCCCGTGGCCGGATTCACCACGATGGCACTGCTGTTGAGCGTGTCCGGGGTGAAGTTATTCCTGGTTTCCTCGTTGGAGAAAAACAGGTCGCCATACGCCGTCCACGTGTCACTCACCCGCAGATTGGCGGTGGTTGTCAGATTGGCGCGCTGGGCTTCCGGAGACAGCGCCAGATCATGGGCGTCATTGTAGTAACAGCCCAGGCCATACTGGCCGTTGGGAATGACCGAACCGGGCAGCCCATTGGTGCCGCAGGTCGGAAACGGCCCGGGAGTGGCGGTCGCGTACTGATCGGCGATGTGCCACCAGTTGACTCCATCCTGCAAGGCGCTGTAGTCCTGGGATGCCGTATTGTCCCGCTGCGAGTACAGCAGCTGGTCGCGCTTGTACACGCTGCCGGTCACGAAGACGTTGAATCCTTGAGAGACGAAATCACCGAAGCCCAGGCGTACGTTCGCATCGCGCGCATTCGCGCCTCCTTCGGTGGTGAAGCGGGTCCCGACTTCCACCGCCTTTTCGGTGCTATTTTGCTTGAGAATGATGTTGATCACGCCAGCGACCGCGTCCGAGCCATAAATGGCCGAACCGCCGCTTTTGAGTATCTCGATATGATCGATGGCCGCCAGCGGAATGACGTTCAGATCGACGAAGGAATCCGACAGGTTCTGGAAAAGACCATAGTTGGTGATGCGCCGACCATCGAGCAGGACCAGGGTGTCCTTGGGGCTCAGACCGCGCAAGCCGATGGCGGCGGCGCCCGGGGCGAAACTGTCCGTGTCACTACCTTCGTTGAAACTATTGCCGAAAGCCGCCGAAATCGTGCGCAGGTAATCGGCTACCGTTTCCTGGCCACTGTTGACAATCTGCGCGCCCGAGATCACCTGGATGTTTTCGGCCGTTTCCGCGTCGGCTCGCTTGATGCGCGAGCCGGTAACCGTGACTTCGGCTATCGCGGGTTCGTCCGGTCCGGCGGCGTTCGCCTGAAGAGGTGCCGTCTGTGCTTGAGCCGTGGCTTTCAGAAGCACTGCCAGCGCCAGAGTTACAGCCACGGAGAACCTTGATGTTCTGAAAGAGAACATATGGATTGTTCCTTTGATGTTGTACATCCCACCCGGGCCAATGGGGAGTCTAAGGGCCCTGTTTGGCCGCTCGCGCAGCTTTGCGACAAAGCGGACCTGATGGGGGACAGGACGGTCTTTTGTGGCGTCGAACGGCCGGGCGGCCAGGAGCAGCGCTAAATGTCCGACCCGACCAGCCGCTCAACCGCGGCGCGGTAGTTGCGGGTCAGTTTCAATAACCTGCCGTCGCGCAGCACCACGTCGAACTCGCCCTTCGATCTCGGACGCAGTTCGCGAACCCGATCCACATTGACCAGGGCCGAGCGGTGAATACGCACGAAGCCTGACAGTGCCAGACGCATTTCCACGCTGGCGATGGTCTCGCGCAAAATCCAGCTCTTGTCACCGACATGCAGCAGCACGTAATCGTGATCGGCCTCGATCCAGTCGATGTCAGCGATACGCACCACCACAACCTTGCCATTGACCTTTACCGGAAGCCGATCAACGGCAGAACTGACGGCGCTGCCGACGCGAGGCTGCCGAAAATCCGCCGCCGCCTGCAGGAAACGGCGCATGAGTAGGTTGTCGCGGGAACTGGACAGAGCGCCGCGCGCGCGGGACAGCGCGGCAAAAAAACGCTCCTCGTTGACCGGTTTCACGAGGTAGTCCAGGGCATGTACATCAAAGGCCTGAAGTGCGAACTTGTCAAAAGCGGTGACAAAGATCACAAACGGGCATTTGCTCTCGTCGATGTCTGCAATGACCTCGAACCCTGACTTGCCAGGCATCTGTATGTCGAGAAATACCAGGTCAGGCTCGGAATGGGTGATGGCTTCGATCGCCTCGCGACCATTGCGGCATTCGCCCACTATCTGCACATCGTCCGCCCGCCGCAGCAGATTGCGCAGCCCGCGCCTTGCCAGATCCTCATCATCGACGATCAGCGTTCTGATGGTCATGCCGCGCGAAATGGCATGCGGATGACCACCGCAAAGCCCTCCTGATTGCTCCGGCGCCCGGTGGTCAGCTGCGCCGCAGTGCCATACAGCGCCGCCAGCCGGTCCCTGGAATTGCCCAGCCCGAGACCAACGGAACTCTCCGGGGTTTGCGCAAGACCCGGACCATCGTCCTCCACGCAGATGACCAGGGTCTGGCCCTCCTTGCGTATCGATACCCACAGACGCCCACCCTCTTCGCGGGGCAGCACACCGTACCGTACGGCATTTTCCACCAGCGGCTGCAATATCAGCGTTGGAATGCGCGCATCAAGGGAATCCGCGGCGGCATCCACGCTGGCTTGCAGTCGATCGCCGAAGCGAAAACGCTGAATTCGCAGATACTGATTGATCAATTCCAATTCTTCGCTCACCTGGATTTCCGGAGTATCCAACCTCTGCAGCGTCGATCGAAGGAAGGTGCTCAGAGCATCGACCATGGATGAAGCGGCCGAATCATCCTTTTCCCGAATCAGGGTGGCGATTCCATTCAGAGCATTGAACAGAAAGTGGGGATTGAGATTGGACTGCAGTGAACGCAACCGGGCGGTGTCGGCCAGCTTCAGTGCCCGCGCCACGTTGGCCCTCTCAGTCTCCAGATCGAGCATTGCGTTGACGCCAAAATACAGCGACGACCAGGTGAATAATATACAGGTGTACGAAAGCCAGTAGTCGACCGGAATCAACCATGGCGTGAGGGCATCGGCGTGATCGGAGGCCAAAAACAGCGCCGACTGGTGCGCGGAATGATTCGCCAGGATGTAGCAGTAGCGCGTCAGTGCTTTGGCGGCCAGGTACCACAGGGGTGCACCCGCCGCACAGAAAAGCAGCCCAATCAGCGCATAGGCGACAAAGGATCTGGGTGTCGAACGAACCCAGCGATAGACCCGGCGCAAGCCAAATGTCACCGCCAGTCCGCACGCCGTCCAGGCAAAGTCCTCCAGGGCGTCGGCATACGCCCCCTTCATCGTCATATCACCCGCAAACGAGACGGCCGCCAGCCCGATCCAACCCGAAAATTGCAGCAGATAAAAGAACGTGGCTTTCGATAGCTCCCGGCCAGAAGCCAAAAGCAAGGTTGCCGCCCTCTTGGGCTGGCTTCCATCACGCGCTGGTGGCGGCATTTGCACCGTGGAAAGTCCTGCTGGATGATTTTCGGCAGTCTACACCGAGTGAGCCGGCGGCAAGCCTCCTCACATCACCTGGTATGGTGCAGGGCAGAAGCACGGTACAATCGGTTTTACAATGTCCAAGCTTGCCGGGGCGGCCTTGTCATGAAGGAAATACTTGCGATTCTGGTGACAGGTCTGCTGATGCCGATCGCTGCTGACGCCCAGGAGTGGAACACCTACACCTATCAGGATCCGGGATTCTCCATCCAGTTTCCCGCGGCACCGGTTGTGCAGACGAGTACGATCAAGAACGCCACCGGGGTGTCACTGCCGGTGACACGCTACCTGGTTCGCCAGGACCACATCGTCTACACATTGAGCGTCGTGAACTATTCGAATACGAACGACGATGCACTCACCACGATTTTGCAGACCCAGCGATCCTTGGGCGCATCAGGAAAGATCTCTGCAGCCGGCGGCGCGCGTGTCAACCGTAACTTTGGACGCGCATTGACCCTCGATGGCACGGACGGCAGTCACTCAGCCATCGCTATATTCTTCGTCGACAAACATCTCTACACGGTCGTCGGCCAGGCCTTGCCGCCCAATGTCAGTGAAGAGCTTGACGACGCGGTCCGCTTCCAGGAATCGCTGCAGTTCCCCGAGGATAGCGGGGGCTTTGGCATGTTCTTCGGCGGCAGTCGCTCCAAGAGTACCTACACTACCCCGCCCAGTCCGCCGCCCAGTCCACCGCCCAGTCTGCCGGCAAAGCCACTGGCAATTCCAACCCTGAACCCGGCGGCCGACGCTGCCTGCGTCGGCAAATCAATCGGTGACTCCGTTCAACTCGAGACTTCCCGCGGACCTGTGGCCGCGACCTGCAGGCTGGTCGCGCGACCAGATTCGCCGCCCGATGAAAAACCGTAGGCCCTGGAGGATTGCCGTATGAGACCTACATCGCTGTGCCTCACACTGCTCACCCTGTTGCTCTCATATTCGACGCTGGTGTACGCGCAGGACACTGGCGGCTACAAAGTGCTGCGGATTCAAATGGTGGGCGGCGATGGCGGTTTCGACTACGTCACCGCGGATGCCGAGGGTCGCAATCTCTATGTGGCGCGTTCCGGTCCTGAAGGTCATATCGGGGTATTCAATCTCGATACCTTGGCGCAGGTAGGTGACATCCCGGGCGTGAGCGCGCACGGTGGCGCCGTCGACCCCGCAACCGGACACGGCTTCGCCACCTCCAGGCCAATCACGATGTTCGATGCGAAGACTTTCGCCGTGCTCAAGAGGATTGAGGTTCAGGGGAATCCGGACGGCTATTTGAACGATCCCTACAATCACCGCTTTTACGTCCTCAGCCACTCGGAGCCGAATGTCACGGTTCTGGATGACAAGGACGGTGCCATTCTCGGCACCATCAGTATCGGGGGCGCCCCCGAGGAGGCGGCCACTGACGGGCATGGCAGAATTTACATCGACATTGAAGACAAGGCTGCCATAGCCGTGATCGATGCGAACACCATGAAGATGGTCGGCCGCTATGATGTTTCAAGCAGGGGCGCCGGGTGCGCGGGGCTGGCGCTGGATACCAGGAACCAAATCCTGTTCGCCGCGTGCCGGGAGAAGAACAACATGATCATTCTGTCGGCCCAGGACGGCCATATCATCGCTGATCTACCCACCGGCGTCGGTTGCGACGGCGTGGTCTTCAATCCGGCATCCATGGAAGCATTCAGCTCGCAGGGTGATGGCACGCTGACGGTGGTGAAGGAAGATTCACCCACCAGTTTTCACCTCGAGCAGACGGTGGCAACGCCGGAACGCGCCAAGACGCTGACGCTTGATCCCAAGACCAACCATATCTACCTCATCACCGCGGAGTACGGACCGGTTCCAGCCGCGCCGGCGCAGGCCGCCTCATCGGCGCCCGGCGTTCCGGATTGGATGCGCCGACCCCGGCCGCCGATGATTCCGCACTCGTTCCAGATCCTGGTCGTAGGGCAATGATCGGACCTAGCGCGCCACCGCCGCAAAGGCGCGCACCGGAAAGGTCCCGAAACCCCTGACCTTCGGCGGAACCGCAAAGAATCTGGCGCCGCGCTCCGGGACAGATTCCAGGCCGCGCAGATGCTCGACGATGGGAATGTCCGCTCCCAGCAGGATCGAATGCACGGGCCTTTCTCCGCCGTCAGTGCAGTCGATGTTGTGCGAGTCGATACCGACCAACACTACGCCCGCATCTTTCAGCCACTGCGCCAGGCCGCCGGTGAGGTAGGGAAATCCCTCGAAGTATGCATCCGTTCGCCAGTGCCGATGCCATCCTGTCTGGATGAGGACGGCCTTACCCCGCACCTCAGAAGCCGATAGCGGCAGGCGGTCAATGGCCCGTGAGGCTCGCGGTTCGAGGCGTGCCACCACCAAATTCAGCTCAGCCAGTGAGCTCAGCGGCAGCTGCGACAGATCCTTGCCGTTTTCATACCGATGGAACGGGCTGTCCAGGTAGGTCCCGGTATTGCCCACCATCTCAATCCTGCCAATCTGAAATTCGGTGCCCGCCGCATAGATTTTTCGTGAGGCTTCACGAGTGAGATAGTCGCACATCAGGGGTGCCGGAAGCCCCTTGTAGGTGATCATTCCACTTTCAATGGTGTGGCTGAGATCTATGAGCTCCGTCGCTGGCATTGCCCCTCCTGCGCCCATTACCAGCCCGGCGCCTGCCGGTACGGCAGCAGCGAAACGTAGGCGAAGATGCGCTGGATCTTCCCATGGCGCACCTGGAAGGTCTCGATGATCTCAGTGGTGTTCGGATAGGAAGACAGGCTGAAGTTGCGCGGTGTCGTCGGCGCGGCTGTCGCCGAGACCGCATTCATCTGCGGCTTGATGTTCCCCGGATGCTGAAACATGACTACCACGTAGACCAGACCGCGCTCGGGATCGGCGAGCAGGAAGCGCCGGTTGGTGACCTCGTGGATGTAGTCGAACATGTGGGTGTCGAACTGCGCGCCGGCGCTCATCGATGGGCGCGTAGCCGTGGCGATCGTTGGTGCGGTCTGGGCACCGTTCTCGATGCGCAGGCAGTCTTCAGCGAAGGGTACGATCTTGCCATTACCCTGTTCGATGCCGTTGAAGTACTGGTTGGCATCAAGAAGCAGCTGCTCGCGCGTGCTGAACTGGCCCGGCGGCACGCCCTCCTCCCACTCGGCAGGGACTGTCGTGAGGTTATCGAAGCTGCCATGAACCCCGCTCGCCTGACGGATGACGAAGGTTTCCACTTCGCTCACGCGCCCGCCGCGCTGCTTCAGGCGCACGCCGAGCAGGGCCGTGACGCCGTTCTCCTTCACGGTGCCATAAAAAGCCACCTGCTGCGTCTGCAGGTCCTCGATATACAGCTTGAAGGTGCCGAGCGAAGTGATCGTCTGCCATAGACCATCGCCCAGCTTCATGAGGTTGGTGTTCTCAGTAAACCTGACGTCCGGTGTGGTAGCGACCTTGTCCGGCTGATGCACTACCAGCGCCGCCAGATACTGATCCATGATGCCGTGCAGGCAGGCACGGTCGCAGACCCCGGAATCCGCGGCGGATGCCGTGAGGCCCCACCACCCCAGCGCGCTCATCGCCACGAGCCCTGCGGCCACCATCGCCTTGGTTCTGATCATCGGTATTCTCCCAGCGCCTGCTGCAGCGGCGTATCGCGCTTGGCATGCTAGCGCGAAAAAAACGGGCCGCCAAACAAGTCAGCGGCCCGATGTTCCCTTGGGAGGTGGAATAAAAAGAATCACTACCATACAGGAAATGGTAGCGCTCCCATCCTACCGCGCAGATTTGACTTGTCAAGCCTTTGTGGGCCGCTCAACGCGCCGGGATGCTCGGGGCGCCCCCCGTGCGCAGCGCCTGCAGCCATTGCTCCGAACGATCCGTGAAGGGTCGTTGCTGCTCCGGCGTTGCGTAATTGTTGTGCGGCGAATCAACCATCGGCACGGCTTCCTTGGGTCCGGGAATCTGATTGAAGGCCGTCCAGATGCCGGTCGGCGGCGCCGTGGTATCCGTGAAACCCATGGCCACCAGAGTCGGCGCCCGGATGCGCGATGCGCAGTTCACGGTATCGAAGTACGGGGCGGTATGCAGCGCGCGCGGGTCATCCGCCGGCCAGTTCGGATAACCCGTGAGGCGGCCGTGGGCTTCACCATTGGCATCAGCCCCGGAGGGTTCATTGACGATCACCGCGGTCACACGGTGGTTGAGTGCGGCGGTACACAGGCTCTGCTGCCCTCCCATGCTGGTTCCCAGCAGCACCAGGGTATGGCCGTCCCAGTCCTTGCGACTGGCGAGGTATTCCACGGCACGATAATCCGACAGGTACATGCGCAGAAAATAACTGCGGTCACGGCTGTCGCGCCCGATGGCCTGATACTGCTTGATGCGGGCCGGGAGTTTGTCGTAGTAGGCCTGTGGTTCCACCGGCAGCACATCGTGCGGCTCGACGTTCAGCGCCAACCAGCCCTGCGCCGCGCGATCCACCACCCATTGTTTCTGCAAGGGATATGGGCCGCCCGCATATTGCAGGATCAGCAACGCCGGAAATTTGTTGCCCGCGCGCGGCCGCGCGATCTGTCCGTGGATGTGTGCACCGTCGACCGTGGCCATCGTGATCGTGGCGTAGTCGACATCAGGATTGCCGCTGGCTGAGGGGCTGAGCAGCGGATTGGCCGGTACGCTCTTCAGCCACTTCAGCTTCGCCTTCCAGAATGAATCGAAGTCCGCAGGTCCCGGTAGCGAGGGCTGCAGCTGCTGGGGAGCGACCGCGGCACCCAGCAGCAGCGGTGCCTTGGGCGCATCACTGGCCGTGATTTCCACGTACAGCATTTCAGGCTCATGGGCCACCAGGGCGATGCGGGCCTTGTCCGCCGCGAAGCTCAATTGCCCGGCGGCCACGGGCGTGAGGCCGTTGCGGCGTACGGTGAAATGATAATCGCGCCTGCTGGCGCCAGGTGCGCGCGCAAATGACCAGCCCACCGTGTCGCCGACCGCATAGGTTTCAGCTTTGCGATCAGCTGTAACCGTCAGTTCCGGTAGCGCCGGAGGTGGCGCCGCCGCGTGCGCTACGACGAGGCCGCTGCTCACGAGCACGGCGAGCAACGCAGATGCGTAGCGGGTGCTGAACGTCGCATCTGCACGTCTGATGTGATTCATTTTCTGTCGTCCCCCTTGAGTCACCGAGCTGGAATGGTAGCGCTCTCAAAGCGTTCGGTGTAGCATTCTGCGGCGGGCGGTGATAAGACCAACAGGTGGCACCGTAAGCGCATTGCAGGGGGAATAATGCCAGGTACGCGATACGTGCGGCGCCCAGTGTTGTCGCGATTTTCGGCGACAGCGGTGTGCGCACTGCTCTTGCCACTGATGGGTGCCGTTGCCACGGCGGCGGATGCACCCCGTCCGCTGTATCGGGACCCCACCGCGCCGGTGGAAAAACGGGTCGAGGATCTTCTGGCGCGCATGACGCTCGCGGAAAAGATTGCGCAGATCACCTGCATCTGGGATCGCAAGAAGCAGGTTCTCGATCCGCAGGGCAATTTCGACCTGGCCAAGGCCCGGGCGGGCTTCGCAGACGGCATCGGTCAGGTCGCCCGTCCCAGTGATCTCAATGGCAGCGGCGCTGATCCGCTGCAGACACCGTTTCGGGATGTCCGCCAGACCGTCGCACTGGTCAACGCCATCCAGCATTTCTCGGTCGAAAACACCCGCCTGGGGATCCCCGCCCTGTTTCACGAGGAAGGTCTGCACGGTTATGCGGCCCGCGATGCCACCAGCTTTCCACAGGCTATCGCGCTCGCCAGTTCCTGGGATCCGCAGCTGCTGATGCGCGTGTTCAGCGTGGTCGGGCGCGAAATCCGCGCGCGCGGCGTGCAGATGGTACTGGCGCCGGTGGTTGATGTGGCGCGCGACCCGCGCTGGGGCCGTATCGAGGAAACCTATGGCGAGGATCCCTACCTCGTCGGCCAGCTTGGCATCGCAGCGGTGCGCGGCCTGCAGGGCGATACCCTGCCCCTGGGGCCGGGCAAGGTATTTGCCACGCTCAAACACATGACCGGTCACGGTCAGCCCGAAAGCGGCACCAATGTCGGTCCGGCAACCCTTCCTGAACGCACGCTGCGCCAGATATTCTTCCCGCCCTTCGCTGCCGCCATCCGGGCCGCCAATGCGCGCAACGTCATGGCCTCCTATAACGAGATCGACGGCATCCCCTCGCACGCCAACTACTGGCTGCTGCACGACGTACTGCGCGGTGAAATGGGCTACAAGGGCGCGGTGGTCAGTGACTACTACGGCATCGAGCAGCTGCAGCAGCTGCATCACGTCGAGCCGGATCTGATGCACGCGGCGGTCAGGGCGCTGCATGCGGGTGTTGATTTCGACCTGCCGGATGGGGAGGCCTATCTGCAGTTGCCGCAGGCTCTGGCGGCGGGTCTGGTGACCCAGGCGCAGATTGATGAGGCCGTGCGGCGCATGCTGCGCATGAAGTTCCAGGCCGGCCTGTTCGAAAACCCCTATGTGGACGCGGAGGCCGCCGCGCGCCTCACCGGTAACGACGAGGCGCGCGCGCTGGCCGTGGAAGCCGCCACCAGGACCACGGTGCTGCTGAAGAATGACGGCATGCTGCCGCTGCAGGCCGCGGCCATCAAGACGCTGGCGGTCATCGGACCGAATGCCGCTGCCGTTGAAATCGGCGGCTACTCGAATGTCCCGGCCCATTCGGTCAGCCTGCTGGATGGGCTGCGCGCAAGACTGGGCAACCGGATGCAGATCGTGACCGCCGAGGGGGTACAGATCACGGCCTCGGGTGACTGGTATACGGATGAGGTGAAACCGGCGGATCACGCCGAGAATCTGCGACGCATTGCCCAGGCGGTCGCCGTGGCGCGCAACGCCGATGCCATTGTGCTGGCCATCGGGCAAAAGCCTGCGATCAGCCGCGAGGGCTGGGCGGACAATCACCTGGGCGATCGCGATGATCTGGGCCTGATCGGTGAGCAGAATGAGCTGGCGGCGGCACTGTTCGCGCTGGGCAAGCCGGTGAGCGTCGTGCTCATCAACGGGTCACCGCTGGGCATTCCGGAAATTGCGGCCAAGGCCAATGCCATGCTCGAAGCCTGGTATCCGGGACAGGAAGGCGGTACCGCCCTGGCGAACATTCTGCTCGGCGATGCCAACCCCGGCGGCAAGCTGCCGGTGACGATTCCGCGCTCGGTGGGACAGCTGCCGATGTTCTACAACCAGAAGGTGAGCGCGCATCGCGGCTATGTCTTCAGCTCCAAGGATCCCCTGTTTGCCTTCGGATTCGGCCTCTCCTACACCACCTTTGAGGTCGGGGCGCCGCAGCTGTCGGCACCCCAGATCAAGGCCGGCCAGCCCGTCACGGTCAGCGTCGAGGTGCGCAATACCGGCACGCGCTCCGGGGATGAGGTGGTGCAGCTGTACGTGCACGAAACCGTGGCCTCGGTCACCCAGCCGGTCAAGCAGCTCAAGGCGTTCCGGCGCGTGACGCTGGCGCCGGGCCAGTCCACGACCCTGCGCTTCACCCTGGACCGAAGTGCCTTTGACCTGTGGGACGAACACATGAAGCACGTGATCGAACCGGGTACCTTCGAGATCATGGTCGGCGACAGCTCGGTGGCTGTGAAGACGGCCCAACTCGAGATCACCTCGTAACGGTCGTGACCCTCAGTCGTCGCAATCTGCTGAGCTCGGCCCTGGCGCTGTCCGCGCTGCCGGCTGAGCTTCTGGCCGGCGCCGCGCGCGCCGCCACGCCCGAGGATGGCGCCGCTGCCGCCACGGCTCCCGCCCGCTTCCCGGATGGGTTCATGTGGGGCGCCGCAACGGCTGCCTACCAGGTCGAAGGCGCGTGGAACACGGACGGCAAGGGGGAGTCGATCTGGGATCGCTTCAGTCATGCCGCCGGCCATATCAAGAATGGCGCCACGGGGGATGTCGCCTGCGACAGCTACCATCGCTACCCCGAGGACATTGCGCTGCTCAAGCAGCTGAACCTCAAGAGCTACCGGTATTCAATCGCCTGGACGCGCATTCAGCCGTCCGGCCGCGGGCCGGTCAATGAACGCGGCCTGGACTACTACAAGCGCCTGACCGATGCGGTGCTGGAAGCCGGCATTCGGCCGCTGCCCACGCTGTATCACTGGGACCTGCCGCAGACCCTGGAGGACGCCGGAGGTTGGCCGAACCGCGACACGGCCGAGCGCTTTGCGGACTATGCCGGCCTGGTCGGACACGCACTCGGGGACCGCATCCCGCAATGGGCCATCTTCAACGAGCCCAAGACCTTCACCGGCGTTGGCTACTGGAATGGAACGCATGCACCGGGCCGCAAGGACTGGCCGGCGTTCCTCAAAGCCACCCACACCGTCAACCTGGCCCAGGGACGCGCCTTCCGGGCCTTGAAGGCCGCCAACGGCAAACTGCAGGTGGGCAGTGTCTTCGACGTGGCGCCAATGTTTCCCGCCACCGGTTCCTACCAGGATCTCGCGGCCGCCGAACGCTGGCATCGGTTCCAGAATCTATGGTTCGTCACCACTGCCCTGCACGGTCACTACCCCGAAGGCGTGCTGCCGCCGCAGCACCAGGCCGCCCTCCTGGGCTACCGCGAAGGCGATGAGCGCATCATGCGCGCACCGCTGGACTTCATGGGACTGAACTACTATTCACCGTGGGTGGTGAAGTACTCGAGCGCCCCGGACAGCGCCATCGACGTCAACAGCAGCGGCCAGTGGGCCACCGCTCCGGTTCATACCGCCAAGACCGACAACGGCTGGGACATCTTTCCGCAGGGGTTTTATGAAATCCTGGTGCGCATGGCACGCGAGGCCGGTCCCCTGCCCATCGAGATTACCGAAAACGGCGCCGCATACAATGTGGCACCCGATGCCCAGGGCCAGATCCATGATCCGGCACGCATCGACTATCTGCGCAGCCACCTGCAGGCCCTGGCCCATGCCATACGCGAGGGTGTTCCGGTACGCGCGTATCACTGCTGGAGCCTGCTGGACAACTTCGAGTGGGCCGAGGGCTACTCGCAGCGTTTCGGACTGACCTACGTTGACTTCGCGAACGCTCAGCGGCGTACGGTCAAGGACTCCGGGCACTGGTATGCCCGGGTTGCCAAGACCAATCAAGTCACCTAGGCGTGCTTGATGAACTTCAGCGCCACTGAATTCATGCAGTAGCGCAATCCCGTGGGCCGCGGGCCATCATCGAAAACATGCCCCAGGTGCGAATCACAGCGGGTGCACAGGATCTCGGTACGCTGCATACCAAAAGTGCTGTCCGCCTTCTCGAGCACGTTCTGCTTGGCGATGGGCTGCCAGAAACTTGGCCAGCCGGTGCCGGACTCGAACTTGGTGTCGGAGCTGTAAAGCGCCGTACCACAACAGATGCAGCGGAACAGGCCATGATCGTGAAGGGCGTTGTAGGGGCCACTGAATGGTCGTTCGGTGCCGGCATGGCGCGTCACCTCGTAGGACTCCGCGGGCAGCTGCGCGCGCCACTCCGCATCCGTCTTCACCACCTTGTCGACCAGCATCGGACCCTGGTTCACCCCGGCGTCGGTGAACATCACAATGGTGACCTTGGCGGGAGCCGCGGCGGCGACCCGTGGCCGCAGCAGAAGACCCGCGCCCCCGGCTGCAAACAAGGAACCCAGCAACGCTCTGCGATTCAGCATGACGATTTCTCCGCTACTCACCCGAACGTAAATGCAAAGGCCTCGACGCCCGCATCCTGAAAATCGATCTCCACGGTATGTTCGGCACCCGGCTGGGTCAGACGGATCAGCTGGTACAGCCGCTGCTCCGTGACCACCCCTGAGCCATCGGCGGCAATGTCCGCACCCTTGCTGTCAGCCGGGTCCTTGCCATCCAGTCGCACCCTGAAGTGCACCGCGTGGCCGTCCTTCATCGGGCCGAGCACCAGATGCAGGTCACGACCATTGAAGCGATAGACGATCTTGCCGCCGGGCTGCTGCAGCAGCGCCCCTTCCGAAGTCACCTTCCAGGACCCGCCCAGCGCCCATTGGTCGGCGGTGAGGCCCGTGGGGACCGTGTACTGCGCGGACGCATCCTTGGCGACGGGCTGCGGTGAAGCGAAGTGTTCGGCGCGGGCATAGCCCACGTAAGTCTCGGGCGAGATCTGGTAGAGGTTGCTCGCCGGAGCCTGCACGCCCTGGGCACTGACCTCCGCCAGGCCCATGCCTACATCCTTCGCGCCGGCCTCGTGCAGCAGCTGCTTGATGATGCGTTCGGATTCGTCGTATTCACCTTCGCCGAAATGATGGTGGCGGATGGTGCCGTTGGCATCAATGAAGTACAGCGCCGGCCAGTACTGATTGTTGAAGGCGCCCCAGATCTTGTAGTCACTGTCCACCGCCACCGGGTAGGTGACGCCCAGATCCTTGATGGCCTTCTGTACGTTACCGACGATTTTCTCGAAGGCGAACTCGGGCGTGTGTACACCGATGATGACCAATCCCGCCGGCCCATACTTGGCAGCCCAGGCCTTGACGAACGGCAGCTCGCGCAGACAGTTGATGCAGGAGTAGGTCCAGAAGTCGATCAGCACCACCTTGCCACGCAGCGCTTCGGCCGTGAGCGGCGGCGAGTTAAGCCATGCAACCGCGCCCGCCAACGGTGGCATCTGCCCCTCGGCCGGCAAGCTGGCGCCGGCCCCTTTGGGTGCCATGGCCATCATGGCACCCCCCGCAGCGCCGGCACCCTGGGCCGACATCATCATGCCGCCCCCTGGGGCTGAACCCTGATTGTGGGCCGACATCATCATGCCACCGCCCGCCTGCTGTGCAGGCGTCGCATTTGACGGATGAAGCTTCGCCATCAGTGCCTGCTCGATCGAGTTGGTACCGTTCAATGACAACTGGGTCAGAACACCGGTATCCCAGCCCATGCCAATGGCGACGGCCGCCGCGAGTACCAGGACCCCGAGGCCGCGGCGCACCCATTCTCCGGCGCCCAGTGAACCCTTCAGCGCCCGCACCACTTTGCCACCCGCCAGCATGACGATGGCAAGCGAGGCTGCGGCACCCAACCCGAAGGTCAGCAGCAGCAGTGAAGTGTGGGCATTGGGTCCATTGATCGCCGCGCCGGTCAGGATCAATCCCCCCAGAATCGGACCGGCGCACGGCGACCACAGGAACCCTACCGCGACGCCCAGCAGCAAGGACTGCACGACACTGGAGCGGCCTTCGCGCTCTCCGGATTCCACGATGCGGTTGCCGAATGCCACCAGAGGTCGGGAAACCCAGTCGGCCAGTTTCCGGGAAATGAGCGCCAGTCCGAATAAGGCCATCACCACCAGGGCCACCCAGCGCCCCCAGGAATTCAGGTTCACCGCCCAGGAGCCGGCCACGGCCGTCAGAGTGGCGACCGCGGCGAAGGTCAGCGCCATGCCGATGAGCAGCGGCAGTGTGCTGGTGGCGAAGGAGCGGCCGCCGCGCGCGAAGACGAAGGGCAGGACCGGGAGGATGCAGGGACTGACGATGGTCAGCGCACCACCCAGGAACACCAGAAGAACCAAACCCATTGCGGATCCCTATTGCTTGATGTCCGTGACCGTCACGGCCTTGGCCTGATAGAGGACCGGCAGCAGCTTCTGGAAATTGCGGATCTTCGGCAGATCGTTGTAGACAATGTAGGGATTGCTTGGATTCAGCAGCAGATAGTCCTGGTGATAATCCTCGGCCGGATAAAAGGCCTGGAATGCCGTCAGCTGCGTGACGATGGGTCCGCCGAAGACCCCCGCCTTGTTCAACTGGGCGATGTAGCTGGCGGCGATTTTCTTCTGCGTGTCATCCGCATAGAAGATGGCCGAGCGGTATTGGCTACCGACATCCGGCCCCTGGCGGTTCAGTTCCGTGGGATTGTGGGCCACCGAGAAGTACACCTGCAGGATCTGACCGTAGCTGACCTTCTGCGGGTCATAGGTGATCTGCACCGACTCGGCGTGCCCGGTGTTGCCACCGCTGACGACTTCGTAGCTTGCGGTGTCACGCGCGCCACCGGAGTACCCCGACAGCACCTTGTGAACCCCGACCAGGTGTTCGAAGACTCCCTGCACACCCCAGAAGCACCCGCCAGACAGCACGGCGGTCTGCAGCGGGCCGGGCGCCTTGGGCGCGTCAAACGCGGCCGGTGGAATCGCAACCGGGGCCTCGGCGGCGCCAGTGAGCGCGGGCGCGAGCACGGCGAGCAGCAGCCCGCCGAGGAGCGCGCAGGTGCCGGCCTTAAGTTTTGGTAGGGAACCTGAGCTAGCTGACATCATGGAGTCCTCAACCGAATTGGTCCGATACAGATAAGACCCGTTCAGGGCGGCGAAAATGACAGGATATACCTGGGGTTCGGGCGGGACTAGGTCGCACGGCGGAACAGGTCTACGGTGCCATTGCCCGGTCCAGCCAGCGGCTCCAGAAGCGTCGCGCGGCCGATTGCAGCGGCGGCGCGTGACGGGCGGATTGCGCGCGCAGCTGCGGCACGTTGACGCGCGCGCCGCCAAGCTCGCAGGCATGGCCCACGTACCAGTTCTCCAGCGCCGCGGCCGTCACTTCCGGATGAAACTGCAGGGCCAGCACCTGCGCGCCCAGCGCAAAGGCCTGATGGGGGTATTGGGAGGTGGCGGCCAGATGGCTGGCGCCGGCGGGCAGATCAAAGGTGTCCCCGTGCCAGTGCAGCACGTTCATCCCCGGCGCCAGCAGCTCGGCCAGCGCCGGGCACGCAGCCACATCGCGGCCCGCGCTCAACGGACCCCAGCCGATCTCCTTGCCGTTGCCGCCGGGATACACGGCGGCCCCGAGAGCCGCAGCCATCAGCTGCGCGCCCAGGCAGATGCCCAGCGTCGGGGCACGCGCCTGAAGGCGGCGGCGCAGCAAGGCGATCTCCTCCACCAGAAACGGATAGACCTCGGTCTCGTAGGCCCCGATGGGTCCGCCCATGACCACCAGCAAGTCAGGGTTCAGGTCCCCGAAAGCCTCAGCTGGCGCGGTACAGGCATCCAGCAGCTGCAGCGCAAAGCCGCGCTCTTGCAGCGCCTGGCTCAATGAGCCCGGATCCTCGAATGGCACATGGGTGATGGCGAGGGCGCGACGCATTCAGCGCATCAGCTCCAGCGGTTGCGGCAGCAGCTCACGCAGCTGCTGGCTGAACTGCGCATCAATGTGGAAGAACGCCATGCGTGCCGGCTGCGTGCCGCGATTCTCCCAGGCATGGTCCGTGCCGCGCTGCACGACCACATCACCGGAACGCAGCGTGACCTCGCTGTCATCCAGCACCAGCACGACCTCCCCGCTGATCACCACCACATAGTCAAGCGTACTGGTCCGGTGCATCACCGTGCGCTTGCCGCCCTGGCCGGGTGGATAGATCTCGATGAGCCGCAGCAGGTGACCCGACACCGGCATGATGGTGAAGGCGCGCTCATTCGGTTCAGGTTCGGCCGCGCTCAGCACTGGCACCGCCCGGGTGCAATTCCAGATCTCGAAAAAATCCGCGCCCACTTCCGGCCCGTGCATGGGATGGTGCTGGGGCGGCGGTCCATCCGACAGCACCACCGATTTGCCATGGCGGTCATGACCTGTGACGACCCGTCGTGGCGCATCTGCCGTCACGGCTTGGTCACCGCATCAGGCTTGCTGTCGACGTTGGGATTGAAATGCAGGGCAGCCTTATCCTTGGGGACGCTGTCCCAGTGCTCGGCGATCTTGCCATCCTCGATCCGGAACAGGTCAAAGTGCGTGCCGGCATATTTCTGACCCGGATGTTCAGGGTCGGGGGAATAGGCCACCGTGGCCACCAGCACCTTGTCACCCTCGGCCATGATGGTCACCACGGGGAAGGTGATGCTCGGATCAATGGGCCGCACCGGCCGCGTGGATCTCATGTACTGCACCATGGCATCCCGCCCGGTCGCGACATTGGGGTTGTGCTGGATGTAGCCCTTGGTGAAGTACTTGGGCGCAAGTTCGGTGTGCGCACCCTGGATGATGGCGCGCCACATGTCGAACACCAGCTGCTTGTTGGCTTCAAGTTTCGGGTCACTGCTCTTGAGCAATGCCTTCTGGTCGGCAACTCCCTGCGGTGGTACCTGCGCCAGGCCGCTGCCCACGCAGGCCAAGGCGATTGCGCCGCTGATGATGACGGTCCTGAGTTTCATGCGACCTCCGCAGTTGCAGTTGACGGGATTATATCGGGTTCAATTGCCTGGGCCTCGGCCACCGAGCGGCGCATGGCCAAAGTTCCGGCGATACACAGCAGCGCGGGCACCGCAATCAGGCCCAGCATCAGCCGCGGTACCATCCCGGAAGCGATGATCCAGCCGCCGGCCAGGGGCCCGAGCACCGCGCCAACGCGGCTCACCGCTCCGGCCCAGCCAAATCCGGTCACCCGGATCCCCGGCGGATAGAAGATCGCGCCCAGGGCGATGAATGCCATGATGACCCCGCCGATGCCGCTGCCCATGAGTACCAGCAGCAGTGGCCATGCCGCTGCGGTGCCCGGAACGGCAAACAGCAAGGCGGTGATGAGCGTCATGACGAATGCCCCCACCAGTGCCGGCACTGCCCGGCGCCGGTCGACCAGCCACGCCTGGACCAGTGATCCGGCAATACCCCCGCCCTGCAGCAGCGCAATGCCGCGCGAGGCCTGCGCCTGCGACCAGCCCGCTGCCGTCAGGAAGCTCGGCAGCCAGCTGATCAGCAGGTACAGCAGCATGGCCGACAGACCATAGACCAGCCACAGCCGCAAGGTCCGTTCCCGATATGGGGCGCGCAGCAAGGTGAGCAGGTTCGCGCCACTGCCGGGCGCTGCGCGCTGCCCCTGGAGGGCCGGTGACTCAGGCAGGCCGAGGATCGATGCCAGCAGCGCCAGCAACGGCAGCGCCGCGCCGACCAGGAACAGTCCGCGCCAGCCGGCGGCGCTGAGCACCTGCGGCGCGGTCAGCCCGGCCAGCATGGCGCCGAAGGATACGCACACGCCCATCAGCGTCATGAGGGTCGCGCGCCGGGCCTGTGGTGCGTATTCAGCCATGAGCGCCGAGGCATTGCTTTGACACACCCCCAATCCCACACCGATCAGCAGCCGCCACGCGGACAACTGCCAGGGCGTCCTGGCGGTGGTCACCCCCAGCGAGGTGAGCAGAATGATCGCCAGCCCGCCCAACAGCAGCGGCCGTCGGCCCAACCGATCACCCCATGGCGCAATGAAGGCAGAACCCAGGCCCAGGCCCAGCACTGAAGCGCTCAATGCGCTGGTGAAGGCGGGCTTGGCCAGCTGCCAGTCCCGCGCCAGGGTGGGCACCGCCAACCCCATGGCCTGCAGGTCGTAGCCATCCAGCAGCACGATCAGCGCGCACAGCACAAAGACCCGGAAAACCATGCGGCATGGTACCCGATGTCGATCAGGTCTATTCTGCGTGCGGAGGTAATTCCATGAGCACCGAAGAGCAGGTTCAGGAGCTGTTGCGCAGGGTCGAGGCCCTGGAGCGCAGGGCGCGGGCGGCCGAGGACTATGTGGCCATCTGCAATCTGCAGGCCTCCTACGGCTACTACGTCGACAAGACCCTTTACGATGAGGCGGCTGACCTGTTCTCGCGCAATGCGCGCCTTGAGATCGCCGGCCGCGGACTGTTCGTGGGACAGGAGCGGGTGCGCCAATACCTGCACGCGCTGCCGAAACTGGAGTTCGGATGTGTGTTCAACCACATGCAGCTGCAGCCGGTGATCACGATCGACCCGGAGGGTCGCTCGGCCCGCGGCCGCTGGCGCAATTTCATCCAGATGGGCTGGCTGGGTCGCGAGTCACGCTGGGGCGAGGGCACCTACGAGAATGAGTATGTGCGCGAAGATGGCGTGTGGAAGATCGACCATCTGCACTTCTACACCACTTACTACGTGGAGTTCGATAAGGGCTGGAGTCATGGCGGCGTGCCCCTGGCCGGGCCGCTGCCGGGCTGCGAGCCGGACCGGGCGCTAACGGTCAAATACCAGGCCTTTCCGCATGTCTTCGTGCCGCCGTATCACTACACCAATCCGGTGACCGGCAGGTCCTGGCACAAATAGGTCCGCTCAGGCGACGAAGCGCATCTTCGAGTGCCGGGGCGTCGGGTCGGCGCCGCCGGCGGGATTGCCGATCCGGTAGGTGGACATGGTCTCAACCAGGCGGTTGGCCTGATCGGCCATGGCGCCCGAGGCCGCCGAGGCCTCCTCGATCAGCGCGGCGTTCTGCTGGGTCATGCCATCCATCTGCATGACCGCCTCATTCACCTGATCGATGCCCGCGGACTGCTCGCGCGAGGCCGCCGCGATTTCACCGACGATATCGGCCACTTTCTTCACCGAGACCAGGATGTCGTTGAGGGTCGAGCCGGACTGCGTGACCAGTGTCGAGCAGTCGCCAACCTTGCGCACGCTGTCGTGGATGAGGCCCTTGATCTCCTTGGCCGCAACCGCCGAGCGGCTGGCGAGGTTGCGCACTTCGGCGGCCACCACGGCGAAGCCACGACCCTGCTCGCCGGCCCGCGCCGCCTCGACGGCCGCGTTCAGCGCCAGAAGATTGGTCTGGAAGGCGATCTCGTCGATGGCACCGATGATGTCGGCGATGCGTTGTGCGGCCACGTTCATTTCTGACATGGCATCGACCGCCTTGCCGACGATGACACCGCCCTTCTCCGCCTGATTGCGCGCGGCAACCGCCAGCTGATTGGCCTGGCTGGCATTGTCGGCATTCTGCTTGACGGTGCTGGTCATCTGCTCCATGGAGGCGGCAGTGGCTTCGAGCGCCGAGGACTGCTCCTGGGTGCGCTCCGACAGACCGAGGTTGCCGTCGGAGATTTCACTGGCCGCCCGGCCTATTTCCCCGGCCGCCTCCTGCACTTCGCGCACCACCTTGACCATGTTGTCGACCATCTTGTTGACGCCATGGGCGAGCACCAGCAGGAATCCGGTCTTGCCCTCGCTGTCGACGCGGCGATCCAGGTCCCCGGCATGGGCTGCCATGACGACGGTGTTGACCTCTTCTTCGGCGCGCACTTCCGGAGTACGGTCGATCCATTCCACCGTGGTCCCCATGCGCCGCCCATCGGCATCAAACACCGGAGTCGTCACCACGCGCAGCGCCCGGCCGCCCAGACGGACATCCGTCGTCAGCGCGCTCTTCAAGTCGATGATGGCCTGGCGCTCGTGCGCGGAATTCTGATGGAACACATCGATGTCGCAGCCAATGACCTTGTCGGCCTGGAAGCCGGGCAGATCCTTGCGGAAATCCGACTCCGCCTCTTTGAACATGCGACTGGCCGAGGCGTTGGTGTACACGATGCGCTGGTTCTCGTCGGCCAGCATGATGCTGGCACTGGCGCCGTCCAGCGCCTGGCGCTGCAATGAAGCCTTGCGTCGCTCTTCGGCGATCTGATACCCCATCTTGATGCGCAGGGTCAGCAAGGCGCACTGCACCTCGCCGGCCTTGTGTTTGCCGGTGGATTTGAAGGTGGTATGGAAATGCCCGGCCGCGAGGTCCTGAATGAAGGACACCGTGTCCTCGGTCAGTTCCTTGCGCCGCTGCGCGACCAGCATCACCCGCGCCACCCACAACCCACAGCGCAGCAGCAGCAGCACCGCCACGGCGGTGCGCAGCTCAGCGCCCCCCGGCAGCTGCGGATACATCAGCAGTGCCGCGGCGGTGGCGAGCACCACCACGCCAAATACGGTGTCGAGCCAGCGTCGCGCCTGATCGGACAGTTCGCGCATCGGGTTTAAGGACTCGCGCCAGTTGGTCCTGACCGGGTGGCCCTCGACCAGGCGCAGGGTCTTGTCGGAGCCGTCACGCAGTCTCTGATACAGCTCGGAGGTCTCCCGGATCTGCTGCGCCGAGGGCTTGGTCCTCATGGTCATGAAGCCGACGTGCACGCCGGCTTCCATCAGCGGGGTGACGCTGGCGATATCCCAGTAGTAGTCGCCGTTCTTGCGGCGGTTCTTCATCAGGCCGGTCCAGGGTCGGCCGGCGCGCAAGGTCTTCCACAGATCCTGGTAGACAGCCTCGGGTGTATCCGGGTGCCGCAGGGCGCCGTGGTCCTTGCCGATGAGCTCGTCGTTGCTGTAGCCCGTGACCTGTATGAACTCGGGGCTGACGGCGATGATCTTGCCGTTGACGTCGGTTACGGAAACGAGGAGTGCGCCCTCGCGCACGATGTATTCGTTCGACGTGGCGGTCTGATTCAGTGACATCGTGGCACTATGTCCGTGTGCAGGCGCGAATGCTGCTTTACCAAGACTCTTTATCGTTCAAGCAGCATCAATCTGAAGCGACTCAGGACGCGGTTCGCCACATATGGCTTGAGGATCAATGTGAACCTTCGTAAAAGAGTGATCCAAGTCCTGGTGCAGCGCAGCATTATTGGCAGAATCAGTCATGTTCGCCGGCTCCCGTGAGTTCACGGTGGCCGGCGATGCGCAGGGTCTGAGCGCCCTGCTGCACTATCCTTGCCTGCAGGCCTCAAGCCCCACGCGCTTCGGCCCGTACCTGCTGGATGTGAGTGTGAATGCGCCCCTCGCCCCGGGCGTCTTTCCGCTGGCGCTGATTTCCCATGGCAGTGGCGGCTCCCCGCTGTTGTATCGCAGCCTCAGCCTGCTGCTGGCGCGCAGCGGCTTCATCGTGGCCTTGCCCAAGCATCCGGGAAACAGCCTCGGCGATGACGACCTGGCGCACTCGGAACAGATATTACGTGACCGTCCGCGACAGCTGATCACGCTGCTGGATGCCCTGCTCAGCGAGCCGAGCTTGCGGTCCGCCATCGCCAGCGAGCCGGTGACGGCGATCGGGCATTCGCTGGGGGGCTACACCGTGCTCAGCAGCGCCGGCGGCCAGCCCTGGACGCGGACGCGCCAACCCATACCGGTGGCGCACGATTCACGCATTGGCCCGCTGGTGCTGATGGCACCGGCCTGCGGGCCGTTCCTGGCGCCACGCTCGCTGGTCGCCCTCAGCGCGCCGATCCTGGCGCTGACCGCCGAACACGACACCCTGACACCGGATGCGCAGGTTCGTGCCGCCCTGGCCGGGGTGCCGGATCCCGCAAGGGTCGAGATCCACACCGTACCCAATGCGGGACACTTCTCCTTCCTAACGCCCTTCCCGCCGCACATGCACCATGCGCACTTTGCGCCGGCGCAGGATCCATCAGGGTTCGATCGCGAGCGGTTTCACCAATGGTTTCCAGGCCTGGTACTGGAATGGCTCGGTGAGGTTCGTCACGCGCGCGGAATGATCCGCGGCTGAAGGGGTTCTGCTCGGCAGACGCAGCGCGAACGTCGGCGGTCGCGTTGAGTCTCGCCATTGCTGCCGATTGATATCCCAGGTGAGCCGCCGATCAAGGTCCAGGCGCAAGGCCCGGTCCGCACCGAACTGAAAGTCCAGCAGCGCGCGGCGGTTCAGCGGTGAGTCCGGTGTGATGATGCGCACCGCGGGCGGGGCGGCCGATCGGTCCAATCGCAGGCCCAGAACATGGCCCAAGGAAGGACCACCCAGCGGCACGGTGAGATAGAAGGTGATCTCGGGACCGGCATGAACAACGCCGACAACAATCATCCCCGCACTCGCCAGAATGAAAGTTCTGAAGACTCGTCTTATCGTGACCGTAGTCAACTTCGTACCCCTTACCGAGAATCATAACCCGGTAAGGGCAGCGCAGGGATCGGGCTTAGTCCTACAGCTGTTGAGTTGACAATAGCGGGCGCGTCAGACGGATTATGGTTGATCGGCGCTGCTAGTGTCAGAACCAGCTGAAATTGAAACTGACGCTCACGCGCTCCTGGCGGCGCGTGTTTGCCGTGACTTCGTGACGCAGCCAGCTTTCAAACAGCACGACCTGGCCGGCCACTGCCGGCAGTGTCACCCACTGCCGGTTGTGCTCGCGGCAGGCGTGTTTGCGCGGTGGCGCCGCCATGAAACGCTCCAGGCGCGGGTCTTCGAACTTGATGCCCGGAGCACCATCGGGCACCTGCACGTAGTAGGTGCCGCTGAGCGTCGCCAGCGGATGCAGGTGCAGGCTGTGCACCACCCGTTGCGGCATGATGTTGATCCAGCAGTCGGTCATGGTCAGCCGACGTGCGCGCAGATCCCAATCGACGCTGCGCGCGAATGCCGACACATGCGGCTGCAGCAGCTTGCGCAAGGCTTCGAAGGTCGGGGAGATCTCGTACAGGCGATGCTGCGACCCATAGGAGGTGTAGCCGCCGGGATAGTTCTGGCGCGACCAGCGCCGGCCCGCCACATCATCCACACGCAACTGGCGACACTCGCGCAGCAGGCGCTGATTGAATGCCACGGTGCCGCGCTGCTGCAGCGCCGCCGAATACACCAGAGTCGGAAAATACGCCCGGGTGGCCATCGGCCAATCAGTAGCCGGCGAAGTACAAGCCGCCGACGACCCCTGCGGCGATGAGGCAGTAGATGCCGAACAGATACCAGCGCCCGTTTTCCAGCCAGCCGCTGAGCCATCTCAAGGCCACCAGCCCCGCCACAAAGGCCAGGACGGCGCCCAGGAGGCTGGGCAGCGCGGCACTGGCCAGTGCCGCGGCGCCGCCCTGATGCACCGTGTGCAGCAGCCGCAATGCCTCGCGGGCATCCACGGCGGGGGTGAGTACGACGGCCAGCGCGAAACTGAAATTCTCGGCGGCGGCCTTGGCGACCCCACTCAACATGCCGGTGGAAATGGTGGCCCCGGAGCGCGAGAAGCCGCGAAAGGGCAGGCACAGACCCTGCACCGCGCCGATGAGGCTGGCCTGAGGCAGGGTCAGCTCCTCGTTCGTCTTGCGGGGTGCACGCAATCCGGCCACCAGAATCACCACGCCGCCCAGAGCCAGCGCCGGCGCGATCCACTCAAGATGACTGAACAGATCTTCGATCTGCGCACCCGGTAGGCCGGCAAAGGCCGTCCTTTCGATCAGCAGCTTCAAGGCCTCGCCGATGATCCCGGTCAGCGCGGTGGCGATGATCACCTGCACGGCGCTGCGTTTGAACTGCGCCATGCTCGCAAAATAGGTCGCGCGCCAGCGGCGCCAGAAATACACGATGACGGCGAACATGGTGCCGGTATGCAGCATCACCAGCAGCAACGTCATGGCCGGCGCCGCCGGATCAAGCCCCATCAGCTTTTCGGCCACCACCACATGCGCGGAGCTGGAGACCGGCAACAGTTCGGCCAGGCCCTGCACGATGGCAAGGACGGCCACTTGAAGGAATGTCATGCCGACAGTCTAATCGGCTTTGACGAAAATTACCGGCTCAGCTCCAGTCGCCGCCACCGCCACCGCTGTCGCCACCCCAGCCGCCGGCGTCACCACCGCTGCTGTCATTGCCCCAGGAACTGCCATCCTGGTTGCCGAAGTCCGCGCCGCCCATGTCCTGGTTCTGGCCCGGATCGCGCAGGTCCGCTGCCGGGGGTACGCCGGAGCTATTGCCATCGATGACATGGCGCACCAGTTCCTCACCCGCCGCGACCCCCGCGCCTATCGCCAGGCCACTGGCGAGATTACCCATCAGTCCGGAACCGCCCGGCGGATAGGAAGGACCATAGCCTGCCTGCATGCCCGGGTTCCCCGGCGGCAACAACCCCGGACCATAGCCCTGCGCATAGCTTTGCGAACGGCGGCGCAGGATGCTGAACACCACGAAGGCGCCCAGCACCAGCACGATGACCAGTCCCCAGGGCACGGAGGATCGATGCACCGCCGGTGCCAGTGCCGGTGCGAACGGCGGTGCCACCGTGCGCGGCAGCGCCGCGCGCATGCCGGTCAGCTGGCGCTGCAGGGTGTTCAGCGACTGCGGATTGGTAAAGGATTCTGAAGGGTCCAGTTGCCGGGCGGTCGCCAACTGATCACGCGCCGCACTGAAGTCGCCGATGCGCGCATCCAGTTCCGCGGCGATGAAGTGCGCATAGGCATTCTGCGGATGATCCTGCAGCACCTGGTTGATCATCTGCTGCGCCTCGGCCAGATGGCCCGATTGCGCGGCCTCATAGATCTGATGGGGTGTGGGATCGGTGGCCGCGGCGGCAATACCGGCCACGCCCAGGGCGAGGACCGCGAGCAAGGACAGACGCGCAAGCTTGGTCATATGAATCTCCTCAACGCCCATATGGGGCAGCGGGTGACACATCTCAAGGGCGAGCATCGCGCAGCTTTATGACGATTTGAGAAATGAAAGGTAACTGATTGATTATAAAGCAGCAGTATCCAGCTTCGGTGCCTCGCCATCGCGCACATGCTGCGCGCCCAGCAGGATGTACATGGCCGGCACCACGAACAGCGTGAACAGGGTGCCGATGGACAGGCCGGTGAACAGCACGATGCCCATGGAACGCCGCCCCGCCGCGCCGGCCCCCGAGGCGATCACCAGCGGCACCACGCCCAGCACCATGGCCGCGGTGGTCATGACGATGGGCCGCAGCCGTACCGCAGCGGCCTCCACGATGGCCTGCATCTTGGAGCGTCCGGCCTTCTGCAGTTCATTGGCGAACTGCACGATGAGAATGCCGTGCTTGCTGATCAACCCCAGCAGGGTCACCAGGCCCACCTGAGTGTAGATATTCAGCGACGAGGCGCCGGCATTGATGAACAGCATGGCACCGAACAGCGCCATGGGCACGGACACCAGGATCACCACCGGGTCGCGGAAGCTCTCGAACTGCGCCGCCAGCGCCAGGTACACAATGATCAGCGCAAAAAACAGCGTCACCGTGAAGTTGCCCGATCCGAGCATGAACTGCCGAGACTGCCCGGCATAATCTGCGGTGTAACCCGAGGGCGCGATTTCCTGCAGCGTATCGCTGAGGTATTTCAGTGCCGTATCCTGCGCCACCGCGGGCGTGCCGGAGATGGTGGCGGCATTGAGCTGCTGGAAGTGGTTGATGGACTCCGGCACGGTACTGGTGCTGATGTGCGCCAGGGTGGCCGCCTGGATCAGCGAGCCATCCCCGGCGTGCACGTAGTAGTCCAGAACCTGCGCGGGGTTGAGGCGATCCTTCTGCAGAACCTGCGGAATCACCTTGTATGAGCGGCCGGATATGGAGAAGTAATTGACATAGCCGCCGCCGAGCGCAGCGCCCAGGCTCGCACCCACATCCTGCTGGGTCAGGCCCATGTCGCCCACCATCTCGCGATCCAGCGCCAGGGTCGCCTGGGGCTTGTCGATCTTCATGTCAGAATTGATGAAGAAGAACAGGCCGCTGGCCCGGGCGCGCGCCAGTAAAGCTTCGGTCACCTCGTACAGATTCTGCGACGGCTCGGTGGTGGTGATCACGAACTGCAGCGGCAGGCCGGAGGATCCCGGCAGCGCCGGCTGCTGGAACGCCGCAATTTGGGCCCCGGCGATGCGGCTCCAGCGCCCTTGCAGCACTTCCTGCAGTTCCGCGGCGGTGCGCTTGCGCTCGCCCCAGGGCGTGAACAACACGCCGCCGAAGCCGCCATTGCCAGCCACGCGCTGAAACACGCCGTAGTATTCGGGCAAGGAGGCGGCGGCGTCAAACATCTGCTTGCTGTACATCTCCATCTGCTGGTAGGTCGCATTGGGTGCGCCCTGGATCTGTGCCACGACCACCCCCTGATCCTCGGCGGGCGCAAGCTCCGAGTGCGCGGTGGCGAAGAGATACACGGTGAGGCACAGGATGGCTGCGCCCAGTCCCACCAGCACCTGCCAGGTCATCAGCCACTCGGCCAGGATGCGCTGATACAGGTGCCGCACCCGCGTGAAGTTGCGGTCCAGCTGTTGGGCAAACTTGCCCTCTTCCTGGTCGGCGCGGAACAGCTTCGAACACAGCATGGGTGAGAGAGTGAGCGCAATCACCGCAGAGACGGTCACCGAGGCCGCCAGCGTGAAGGCGAACTGGGTGAAGAGGGCCCCGGTGAGTCCGCCCTGGAAACCGATGGGCAGGTAGGCGGCCACCAGCACCACCGTCATCGCCAGAATCGGCCCCCCGAGCTCCCGCGCCGCGAACAGCGCAGAATCCACCGGCGACTCCCCGGCCTTCAGGTGCCGATCGAAGTTCTCCACCACGATGATGGCATCATCGACCACCAGCCCGATGGCCAGCACCAGTGCCAGCAGGGTGAGCAGATTGATCGAGTAGCCCAGGGCCAGCATCATGAAGAAGGTGCCGACCAGCGACAGCGGCATGGCCACCATGGGCACCGCGGTGGCGCGCACCGTGCCCAGGAACAGGAAGATCACCACCGTCACGATCAGCAGCGCCTCCCCCAAGGTCTTGATGACCTCCCGGATGGCGCTGCGCACGAACATGGTGGTGTCGTAGACCACTTCGGCGCGCATGCCGCTGGGCAGCTGCGCCTGGATGGCCGGCAGCGCCTCGCGCACCGCCTGCGCCACCTGCAGCGCGTTGGCCTTGGGCGCATTCTGCACTGCCAGGAACACCGAATGGCGGCCGTTCCAGGTGACACCGGAGTCGTAATCCTCCGCCCCCAGTTCCACGGTGGCGACATCCGAGAGCCGCACCACCGTATTGTTCTGCTGGCGCACGATGAGCTGGCGGAAGCCATCCAGCGAGTGCAGGTCCGTATCCGCGGTGAGGTCCACGGAGACCATCTGCCCTTTGGTGCTGCCCACCGCGGTCAGATAGTTATTGGCCGCCAGGGCATTGTAGACGTCCCCGGCAGCCACGTTGCGCGCCGCCATGCGCTGCGGATCCAGCCATGCGCGCAGGGCGTACACCCGTGCGCCCTGCACTGTCGCCGACTGCACGCCGGGAATGGAGTCCAGCTTCGGCTGCACCACCCGGATCAGGTAGTCGGTCACGCCATTGGGTGGCAGCGTGTCGGTGAAGAACCCGATGTACATCGCCGCCGTCGTATTGCCCGGGTCAATCGCGACCACCGGTTGCTGCGACTGGGGCGGCAACTGGTTGCGCACCGAGTTCACCTGGGCGCTGATTTCGGTCAGGGCGCGGTTGGAGTCGTAGTTCAGGCGCAGGGTGGCGGTGATGCTCGAGGAGCCGGTGGTGCTGGAGGAGGACAGGTACTCGATGCCCTGAGCCTGGGCAATCGCCGCCTCCAGAGGTTGGGTGATGAACCCGGCCACGGTCGCGGCATCGGCGCCGTAATAGGTGGTGTTGATGGTGATGTTGGCGCTCTCGGTCTGCGGGTACTGCGTGATCGACAGACCGAATATCGCGCGCATCCCCAGCACGAAGATGAACAGACTGATGACGATCGCCAGCACCGGCCGGCGGATGAACAGGTCAGTGAGCTTCATCCCGGCGCGCCCTAATGTTCCTGCGGCGTCGGATTCGGATCGTCGCT
>DATHMK010000062.1:0-7405 GCA_035487155.1 Steroidobacteraceae bacterium | reverse complement strand
GTGATCTCGTCGTTGCGCCGGACGCGCTTGGATGCAATAGCGATGCGTCAATCCTCCAAAGTTCGGCGACCGTGGCTGCTGAGTTCGACCTGCAGGCGTTCCAGGAACGTCTCCACAGACATCGCACCCAGATCCTTGCCGCCACGTGTGCGCACTGCAAGCTGGTTTGCGGCGACTTCTTTATCGCCGACAACAATCAAGTATGGGACACGCTGAAGCGTGTGCTCGCGGATTTTAAGGCCGATCTTCTCGTTCCGCAAGTCAGAGATGGCCCGAACTCCATGTTTTCTAAGAGTTTCCGCAACCTGCGTGACATAATTGGCCTGGCGCTCGGTGATATTCAGCACCACCACCTGCTCCGGGGCCAGCCAGGTCGGGAGCTTCCCGGCATGGTGTTCGAGCAGGATGCCGATGAAGCGCTCCATGGACCCGACGATGGCCCGGTGCAGCATGCACGGCACATGCCGGCCCGAATCGGTGCCCACATACTCGGCCCCGAGGCGCTCGGGCATCATGAAGTCGGTCTGGATCGTCCCCAGCTGCCAGGTCCGGCCGATCGCGTCCTTGAAGTGGTATTCGATCTTCGGGGCATAAAAGGCGCCCTCCCCGGGCAGCTCCTCCCAGGCGACGCCGGCCGCCCTCAAGGCGTTGCGCATCATGCCTTCGGTCCGGTCCCACTGCTCATCCGTGCCAATACGCTTGTCCGGCCGCAGGGCGATCTTGATCTGCAGGTCCTTGAAGCCGAAATCCTCGTACACCGCCAGGGCCTGACCGTGGAAGGCGGTGATCTCGGATTCGATCTGGTCCTCGGTGCAGAAGATGTGGCCGTCATCCTGGGTGAAGCCGCGCACCCTGAGGATGCCGTGCAGACCGCCCGAGGGCTCATTCCTGTGGCAGGCGCCGAACTCCCCGTAGCGCAGCGGCAGGTCCCGGTAGCTGTGCAGGCCGTGGTTGTAGATCTGCACATGGCCCGGGCAGTTCATCGGCTTCAAGGCGTAGGTGTGCTTCTCGGACTCGGTGAAGAACATGTTGTCCTGGTAGTTGTCCCAGTGTCCGGATTTCTTCCACAGCGACACATCGAGCACCTGCGGCCCACGAACCTCCTGGTAGCCGGAAGATCGGTAGACACCGCGCATGTACTGCTCGACGGCCTGCCAGATGGCCCAGCCCTTGGGATGCCAGAACACCAGCCCCGGACCCTCTTCCTGAATATGAAACAGATCCAGTTCGCGACCCAGGCGGCGGTGGTCGCGCTTCTCGGCCTCCTCGATGCGTTTCAGGTACTCATCCAGCTGCTTGCGATCCGCCCACGCCGTGCCGTAGATCCGCTGCAGCATCTCGTTCTTCGAGTCCCCGCGCCAGTAGGCGCCGGCGACCTTGGTGAGCTTGAACGCCGTGAGCTTGCCGGTGGAGGGCACGTGCGGCCCGCGGCACAGGTCGACCCAATCGCCCTGTCCGTACAGTGAGATCTGCTCACCGGCGGGAATGCTGGCGATGATCTCGGCCTTGTAGTGCTCGCCCAAGCCCTTGAAGTACTCCACCGCCGCGTCACGGTCCAAGACCTTGCGCGTGACCTTTTCATCCGCCTGCGACAGCTGCGTCATACGAGCTTCAATGGCGGTGAGATCCTCGGTGGTGAAGGGTCGCTTGTAGGCAAAGTCGTAGTAGAAGCCATCCTCGATGACCGGTCCGATGGTGACCTGGGCCTCGGGGAACAGCTGCTTGACCGCCTGGGCCAGAAGATGCGCCGTGGAGTGCCGGATCACTTCCAGACCCGCCGCATCCTTGGCGGTGACGATCGACAGCGTGACATCCCGATCGATGGTGAAGGAGGTATCCACGAGTTTGCCATCGACACGGCCCGCCAGGGCTGCCTTGCGCAACCCTGCTCCGATACTCGCCGCCACCTCATCCACCGTCACCGGCGAATCGAACTGGCGCTGACTGCCATCCGGCAATGTCACCACAGGCATGGAAGTTCCAACCGCTCCAAGAAAAAGGGCGCCCGACTGCCGGCGCCCTGCTTCGAATCTGGTAGGCGCGAGTGGGATCGAACCACCGACCACCACCATGTCAAGGTGATGCTCTACCACTGAGCTACGCGCCTGCAACCCCGGCCCAGACCGGGGACGGGCACGATACCGAAGCCGGCTGGGGGAGGCAAGCGAACTGCCGGACTTCCAAATACTTACGGCATTTCAGGCGCGCGCAGGCGGGTGGCCAGGAGCTCGCCCCGGCGCTCCAGGATAGGATACGCCGCGGCCGCCACCAGGTACCCGTTGATGCTCTTGAGGTCGCGCAGCACCCCCAGGTGCATGCTGCTGGTTTCCACCGATTCGGTCTCGCCCGCCCTGAAGCGGGCGAAATGCGAGTCGGTCGCCGCCTGCTCCAGATTGCGAAACACCTCCTGCTCCCCGGCCAATTCGCGCGCCGCGCGCTCGTCCCCGGTCATGAAAATCGAGGCCGCGGTGCGGGTGTTGGCGATCAGGCGGTCGAGCATGGTCAGAAGCTCGGCCTGCCCGGCCTTTGAAAAGGTCACCCCAAGCTTCACCATGCGATTCGCGATCCCCAGCAGGCTGCGGCCCACCAGGTCACCCGCGTACTGCATATTGGTCGAGAAATTAAGGATCTGCCGCAGCCGCTCATGGTCGGCCTCGCCCAGCCCCTCGGTGTCCAGGGCCGTCACGTAGGTCTTGATCGAGGTATTGAGCTTGTCGAGCACATCGTCCAGGCGCCGCGATTCGCTGATCTGGCGCCGATCGGCCTTCTCCAGGGATTCGCGCAGGCGCCGCAGCATGGTTTCCAGCATATCCGGGAGCCGCAGTGCCTCGCGGGCCGCGCCCCCCAGAGCGATCGCCGGATTGTTCCGGGCCGCAGGATCCAGGTACAGCGGCCGACACGGGTCCGCCGGGTCGGTGCGCGCGGGCAGCCAGCGGCACAGCAGCGCCGCATAGGGCTTGAGCAGTGGCAAGAAAATCAGCGCCAGCAACACGTTGAACGCGGTGTGGAAATCGGCCACTACCCGGGCATTGGTGCTCTCGAGGGTCGTCAGCCACGGGCCGATGTAGGGCAGCGCGATCAACCCGAGCACTACACCGACCAGTCGCGTCAGAAGGTTGCCCAGCGGCACCCGCTTGGCGACCGGATCTGAGCCTATCGTTCCCTCCAGCATGGGATTGATGGCCGTGCCCAGGTTCGCCCCCAGCACCAGCGCGAACGCCGCGGCGGGCGGCACCGTGCCCTGGGCCGCAAACGACACGACGACCAGGACGACGGCAACGCTGGAATGGGTGGCCCAGGTCAGGCCCGCCGCCAGGACCACATCCAGCACCGGCTGGGTCGACACCGCGCCGAGCAACACGCGCAGATTGGGCGCATCTTCGTAGGGCGTCAGCAGGTTGATGAACTGATACAGCGCCATGAGCATCAACCCCAGACCGATCAGCACCCGCGCAAAATCCCGCGGAGCCGCCGAGGCGCGCCGGAACATGATCACACCCAGCAATATCAGGAGCGGAGCGAGCGCGGACACATTGAAGGACAGCGCCTGGACGATCAGCGTGGTGCCGACATTCGCGCCCAGCATGACCGCAAGTCCCGGAACCAGCTCGACCAAGCCGCCAGCGGCAAAACCCGTCACCATGAGTCCGGTCGCGGTGCTGCTCTGCAGAATCGCCGTGACGCCAATGCCGGCGAGGAAGGCCCTGAAGGGCCGGCTCAGGGTCCGACCCAGAAAGTTGCGCAGTTTGGCCCCAAAGGCGCGCTGTACACCGGTCTGCACCATGTGCACACCCCACAGCAGCAGCCCCACTGAACCGGCCAGGTTCAGGAAGGTCAGCGGCAGATTCACCCCGCCAGTCCCAGCTCGATCTGCTTGAGCTTCTCGATCTGGTCGCGAAGCGCGGCCGCCTCCTCGAACTCAAGCTCTCGGGCCTTGGCGAACATCCGGGTCTCAAGCGCCTTGATCTGACGCACGATGGCCGCCGGATCCGTGGCACTCAACGCCGGCGCGGCCGGGGCGCTTTCCGGGCGCTCCTTGCCGCGACGCCGGCCCGTGGGCTGCGGCGCCGAGGAGCGGGCGCCCTCCATGATGTCCGTGACGCCCTTGACGATGCCGCGCGGGGTGATGCCGTGCAGGGCGTTGAACTCGATCTGTTTATTGCGGCGCCTCTCGGTCTCCTCCAGCGCCCGCTGCATCGAGCCGGTGACCCGGTCGGCGTACAGAATGGCCCGGCCGTTGAGGTTGCGGGCGGCGCGGCCAATGGTCTGGATCAGGGAGTTGTCCGAGCGCAGGAAGCCCTCCTTGTCGGCATCCAGGATGGCCACCAGGGACACCTCGGGCATGTCCAGGCCTTCGCGCAGCAGGTTGATGCCCACCAGCACGTCGAACCGGCCAAGCCTCAGGTCACGGATGATCTCCGTACGCTCCACCGTCTCGACATCCGAGTGCAGGTATCGCACCCGCACCTCGTGGTCGTGCAGGTAGTCGGTCAGATCCTCCGCCATGCGCTTGGTCAGCACCGTGATCAGCACCCGCTCATTGCGGGCCACGCGCAGGTTGATCTCCGAGAGCACATCGTCGACCTGGGTACGCACCGGACGCACTTCGACCTGGGGATCCACCAGGCCGGTGGGCCGGACCACCTGCTCCACGACCTGCGCGGAGTGCGACTTCTCATACGAACCCGGAGTCGCCGACACGAAGATCATCTGCGGCGCCATCTGCTCCCACTCTTCGAACTTCAAGGGCCGGTTATCCAGCGCCGAAGGCAGGCGGAAACCGTATTCCACCAGGGTCTCCTTGCGCGAGCGGTCGCCCTTGTACATGGCCCCCAGCTGCGGGATGGTCTGGTGGCTTTCATCGATGATGAGCAGGGCGTCGCGCGGCAGATAGTCGAACAGGCAAGGCGGCGGCTCACCAGGCGCACGGCCGGACAGATAGCGCGAATAATTCTCGATACCGGCGCAGTAGCCGACCTCCTGCATCATCTCCATGTCGAACATGGTGCGCTGCTCGAGCCGCTGCGCCTCCAGGAGCTTACTGGCCTCACGCAGCTGCGCCAGACGCTCGCGCAGGTCCTCTCTTATCTGATCGACGGCGCCGATCAGGCGCTCGCGCGGTGTCACATAATGGGTCCCCGGGTAGATGGTGTAACGCGGCAGCTTGCGCAGCACCTGCCCCGTGAGCGGATCAAAAAGCGAAATCGAGTCAATGGTGTCGTCGAACAATTCGATGCGCACCGCTTCGCGGCTGGACTCCGCCGGGAACACATCCACCACATCCCCGCGGACCCGGTAGGTGCCCTGCGTCAGGTCCAGTTCGTTGCGGGTGTACTGCATGTCCGCCAGGCGCCGCAGCAGCCGGCGCTGATCCATGCGATCCCCACGAACGATGTGCAGCACCATGGACAGGTAGGCCTGCGGATCCCCTAAGCCATAGATTGCCGATACCGTGGCGACAATAATGCAGTCGGATCGCTCCAGAAGCGCCTTGGTGGCCGACAGGCGCATCTGCTCGATGTGCTCATTGATCGAGGAATCCTTCTCTATATAAGTGTCCGTGGAGGGCACATAGGCTTCGGGTTGGTAATAGTCGTAATAGGAAACAAAGTATTCCACCGCATTGCCCGGAAAGTACTCACGAAATTCCCCGTACAACTGCGCAGCCAGAGTCTTGTTGTGCGCCAGCACCAGGGTCGGGCGCTGCACCTTGTCGATGACCGACCCAACGGTGAAGGTTTTGCCGGATCCGGTTACGCCGAGCAGTGTCTGGTGCGCAAGTCCTGAGGCGAGGCCCTCGCACAGCTGCGCGATGGCCGCCGGCTGGTCTCCCGCCGGGGCGTAATCAGATTGCAGTTTGAACGGCAAGCGTTCCATCGAAATTCTCGAAATGCCTCTCAAGAGCGCTGGGGAATTGGTGGCCGCGGACGCAATCCCGTAATATACGTGTGCCTCCTATCTCCCGCGACGCCTTCAGGAATTCATGAGCCTATCAGTTTCACGGCGCGCACAGCGCGTCAAGCCCTCGCCCACTCTGGCCGTCACCGCACGCGCCGCCCGTCTCAAGGCTGAAGGACACGACGTCATCGGCCTGGGCGCCGGGGAGCCCGACTTCGATACGCCGGCGCATATCGCGCAGGCCGGCATCGATGCCATTAATGGGGGCTTCACCCGCTATACCAATGTCGATGGCACAAATGAGCTCAAGGACGCCATCATCGCCAAGTTCAAGCGCGACAACGGCATCGCCTACGAGCGCCCGCAGATCCTGGTGTCCAGTGGTGCTAAGCAGACCCTGTACAACCTGTGCATGGCGATCCTCGATCCGGGCGATGAGGCCATCATTCCGGCCCCGTACTGGGTGTCCTACCCGGACATGGTGTTGCTGTCCGATGGCCTGCCGGTGATGCCGTTCGCCGGCGCCGCACAGGGCTACAAGATCACCCCGCGGCAGCTTGCAACCTCGATCACGCCGAAGACCCGGCTGGTTTTACTGAACAGCCCCTGCAATCCCACCGGTGCGGCCTACACGCGTGCCGAACTTCGCGCCCTGGGCGAGGTTTTGCTCAATCATCCGCGCATCGTCATCGGTACCGATGACATGTACGAGAAGATCTTCTGGGACCCGGAGCCTTTCTGCAGCCTGCTGACGGCAGTGCCGGAACTGTACAACCGCACCGTCACGATCAATGGCGTCTCCAAGGGCTACGCCATGACCGGCTGGCGCATCGGTTACTGCGGCGGCCCGCGCGAGGTCATCACGGCGATGTCCACCATCCAGGGACAGTCGACCTCGAACGCCTCGAGCATTTCGCAAAAGGCGGCCACCGTGGCGCTCAACGGCGACCAGGCCTGCGTCGCGAAAATGAACGATGCGTTCAAGGCCCGCCATGACTTCATCGTCAAAGGCCTGAACAGCATCCCCGGGGTGTCCTGCGTACCGGGCGCCGGAACCTTCTACGCCTTCGCCGATGTCAGCAAGGCCATGGCCAATCTGGGTTGTCGGGAGGACGGGGAATTTGCCGAGCTGTTGCTCGCGCAAGGCGGCGTAGCCGTCGTGCCTGGCAGCGGTTTCGGCGCGCCCGGCCATATCCGCCTGTCCTTCGCCTGCAGCATGCAGACCCTGGAACAGGCGCTCGAGCGCATGCGTCGCGTGATTACCGGCGGGGTGCCGGCCGGACAGGCGCCCCTGGCGGCAACGGGCTGAGAGACTTGCCTGGGCGCGCGTGGCCCAGGCCCTGTTTCAGTCTGAAGGGCGCAATCTGCGCCGCTTGCTTGACGCCAGCGCGCTGCGTCAGCAAAATCCGCCGCACTTCGATTTCACCAGTGTTCCTCGGTAGCTCAGCGGTAGAGCGTCGGACTGTTAATCCGTTGGTCGTTGGTTCGATTCCAACCCGGGGAGCCA
>DATHMK010000061.1:0-52041 GCA_035487155.1 Steroidobacteraceae bacterium | reverse complement strand
CCCAGCGCTACCCGCGGCGAAGCACATCAGGCTTATGGCGAGCCATCGCTTCATCATCAGATCTCCGCAAACTGACTGGTGCTGTCGCCGATCTTGTCCATCGTGATGCCGGAACGGTTCATCAAGGTGAGCCACAGATTGGCGAGCGGCGTGTGTTCGGCGGCCATGATGTGCTGGCCGGTCTTCAGTTTGCCGCAGGCCCCGCCCAGCACCGTGGTGGGCAGCGGATACTGGTTGTGGGCATTGCTGTTGCTCATGTTGCTGCCGTAGACGATCAGCGAATGATCCAGCAGCGACCCGTCACCGTCGGGCGTGTCCGCCAGGCGCTTGAGGAACTTGGCCATCTGCTAGGAGTGAAAGGTCTGAATCTTCACCAGCTTCTCGATCTTGGTGGCATCACCCTGGTGATGCGAGACCGGATGGAAGGCGTCCGGAACTCCGACGAAGTTGTAGGTCATGTTGCTCACCTCCGCGGCCATCATCATGGTGGCGATGCGGGTGAGATTGGCCTGGAAGGACAAGGCGATCATGTCGAACATCAGCAGCTGCTCCTGCGGGAACTGGTCGGGTATGCCGATCGGCACGGCCGGCAGTTTCAGCTGCGACAGGTCCTGCTGCTCCATCTTCTGCACGCGCCGCTCCACTTCGCGCACGCTGTCCAGGTAGTCGCCCAGCACCGCCCGGTCACGCGTGCCCAGCTGCGCGCGCATGGTCGCGGCATCGCTTTGCACCATGTCGAGGATGCTGTCGTACTGATCCCCGAGCGCCTTGCGCTCCTCGGCGGTATCGCCGCGACCGAACAGGCGCTGGAACAGGGTGCGCGGGTTGTTCTCCATGGGCAGCGGCGAGGAGGGCGTGCTGAAGGCAATGGTGCCCGAGTAGCTGCAGCCGTAGGCGCGATCGCACGAACCGCCGCCACCGCTTGACTCGGTACGCACCTCCAGCGACGGCAGCGGGGTGTCCTGGCCGATCTTCTGTGCCGCCATCTGGTCGATGGTCACCCCGCCATAGGGGTCCTGGCTTTCCCGAGGATGCACGCAGGACAGCCAGGTCCCCGGCACGATGGCATGAACCGCGGCGCTCTCCGCCGGGCGGTTGCCGAGGTTGCTGAACACCAGCATCTGCTTCTGGTAATCGGCCAGCGGGGCCAGGATGCGCGACAGCTTGAAGTCCTTGCCCGTCCCGGCCGGCGTCCACTGATCCATGATGGCGCCGTGCGGGAAGTAGATGAAGGCCAGATGCAGCTTGGCGGCCGCTGCGGTCTGGGCGAGCGCGGTGCTCGCGGGAATCATGGCATCCAGCAGCGGCAGCGCGATGGTGGCGCCCACGCCGCGCAGCACGGCGCGGCGGGACAAGTGCTTCTTGGTGATGAAATGCATGGCTACAGTCCTTTCACAGGCAGCGCCGGAACATTGCTGGCCGTCTTGTCGGGCAAGCTGCTGCCGCTGTCCTGCGGCTGCTGCGTCTGAAACTCCGGGCTGCCGACGATCCCCATGACGATGGCGGCGAAGCGATCACCGCTGCGATCCGCGTTGCGTACGATCTGGCGCACCTGCGGCATGTCGAAATACTCGACGGTGCGCCCCAGCGCGTAGGTCAGCAGATTGACCGTGAGTGTCTGCACGAACTGGTCGGGACGCGCGGCCAGGGCCTTGCGCAGGTCATCGGGTCCGTTGACCGCGGTGCCATCGGCCATCTTGCCGGCAGTATCGATCAGCGTGCCGGTCTCCGCATCCTTGTTCTGCCACTTGCCCATGGCATCGAAGTTCTCCAGCGACATGCCAATGGGATCCATGATGCCGTGGCAGGCGTTGCAGGAGGGCTGGGAGCGATGCATTTCCATGCGCTGGCGGATGGTGAGCGGCTGCGCGCCGGGCACGTTCTCCTTGAGCGCCGGAATGGCCGGCGGCGGCGCATGCGGCGGGGTGCCGGTGATCACCTCGAGCACCCAGGCGCCGCGCAGTACCGGCGCGGTGCGGTTGGCATAGGAGGTGCCCATGAGAATGGCGCCCTTGCCCAGCAGGCCAAAACGATGCGAATCGGTGAGCTCGACGCGACGGAACTGACTGCCACGGACGCTGCGGATGCCGTAGTGAAGCGCCAGGCGCTCGTTCAGGTAGGTCCAGTTGGCGCTGAGCAGGTCGGTGACCGGCCGGTCCTTCAGCAGCACGCTGCCCACGAACAGCTCCATCTCGGTGCGAAAGGCGCTGCGCAGGTCCTCGTCAAAGTACGGGAATACGTTCGGGTCGGCCTGGATCTTGTCCATGCTGTCGACCTGCAGCCAGTCGAACGCGAAATTGGTGACCAGCGCCTTGGCGCGCGGATCGGCCAGCATGCGCGTGACTTCGCCATTGAGCACCGCCGGTTCGTGCAGTTTGTTGCCGATCGCGACGTTGAGCAGTTCCGGGTCCGGTCCCTGGCTCCACAGGAAGAAGGACAGGCGCGAGGCCAGTTCCAGGTCACTGAGGTGATAGGCGCCGGGGGTCGTGCTCACCTTGAGGTTGGTGGCCAGCTGCGGATCCGCCTCCACGCGATACAGGAACTTCGGACTCGCCAGGATCGACACGATGGCGTTCTGGATTCCGGCATCGAAGTCCTTGCCCTGCCGACCCGCCGCGAAGAAGCGCAGCGGCGCCGCGAGGTCCGCCTCGGTCACCGGTCGGCGATAGGCATCACGCGTCAGCGCGCTCAGGATCTGCCGTGCGCAGGCCTGCTCCTGGATCTCATCGCTGGGATGACAGGAGAAAATGCGCGCCCGGCTGGGCGTCTCGCTCAAACCGGTGACGTTTACCGGGCCGTTGATCTGGATGCCGCCGATGCGCGGCAGGCCACCGATGCCGCCCATGGGATTGAAGGAGGCCAGCCAGTCGTCGGATTCTGACTCCGCACGCTGCACGAAGGTCAGCACCAGACGGTGCGGACCTGCCGTCACCGGCAGCTGGATGTCGCGGAAGCGGGCCGCGAACTCCTTGGTCGCCTCCTGCTGCTTCTGGTCTGCGTCCTTCAGATCCTTCGGTCCGCCGATGGTGCGTTCCAGAACCTGCTTGCCATCGATCAGGAAGATGACCTGGTGTTCCTGACCCAGATCGCCGATGTAGCCCAGGCCAGTGCCGACGTTGAGGGTGAAGGTGTAGGTGCCATCGGCGGGGAAATCATGCACCACCGCCATGCCGCCCCGGGTTCCCAGCGGCAGCCCCTCGACGTGGAAGCTCTGGTCGTGAGGCGGCGCCCGGTAGGTCACGATGGCCTGGGAAGCGTGCGCGCTGCCCACGGCCAGGGCCGCCACGGTGCGGGCCGCGGAAATGTACTGATCCAGAAACGTCGGGGAGACCTTCAGCACGCTGGCGACATTGTCGAAGCCATCGCTCTTGGTGTCCTGCGGCAGCAGCGCCGCCGGATCCACCTCCACATCCAGCAGGTCCTTGACCGCGCGGGCGTATTCCACGCGGTTCAGACGGTGCAGGGACACATAACCGGCCTGCGGGTGGGCCGCGGCCGCCTGATCCAGGTTGCCTTCCATCCAGGATACGAAGGAGTCGATCGAAGCCTGGTCGGGCTGCTTCTCCCCGGGTGGCGGCATCATGCGGCCGCGCAGCTTGCTGACGGCGGCCTCCCACACCTTGGCGTCCTGGGGAATGCCCTGCGGCTGCAGGGTGTCGAAGGCGATGCCGCCGGTCCAGTCGGTGGCGTTGTGGCATTTTTCGCAGTAGGTGTTCAGCAGCGTCCAGTGCGGATCGGCCGGGGCATCGGCCGCCATGAGGCGGCCGGCGCCGGTGGCGGCCGCCAGTGCGAAGGCGCAGGCCAGCCATGCATTGCGTGCCACTACACGACCCCCCGCAATTCGCGTACATGTCCGTAGAGCCCGCGGTAGGCGTTGTTGACGAACAGGTCCGGATTGCCCCATTTGTCATCGAATTTGCGGGTGGCGCCCGCCGCAATCATGTCCTCGGCGCCCATGCCCTTGCGCATCAGCTGCCACAGGTCCTCGTGCAGCGTGGCCAGCATGTCGTGCTCGGCCGCGAGGTCGGCCTTGGTCTGCAGCGCACCGGTGCCGGGAACGATTCGGGTCTGCTCATCCACGAGCTCGAGCAGCTGCTTGGTGGCATTGGCCATGCCCAATGTCCAGCCGCCCGTGGAGTAGTCCAGGATCGGATAACTGCCCACCGCCACCACGTCGCCCGCGACCAGCACATTGGCCTCACGGAAATAAACGTACAGGTCCCCATCGGTATGGGCCTGCGGCAGGTAGCCGTAGTCGATGGTGAGGGTGCCGAAGGCGAGTTTTTGCGCGCCCTTGTAGAACGTGTCGGTAGGCAGAGCCTTGGGGCGCGCCGGATAGGTGCGCTGCTCCCACTCCTCTATCACCGGCTCGGTGAGCCACAGCCGGGTGTTCTCCTGGGCAATGATCTTGACCCCAGCCTTGCGCAGCGCTTCATTGGCGCCGGTGTGCGGCCAGTGCCAATGGGTATTGAAGGCCGCGACCACGGGTCGGCCGGCGGTGGCCTGGCTGATGGTCTTCAGCAGCGCGCCGCTCTGGGCAGCCTCACCCCCATCGACCAGGACCACCCCCTCGGGGCGTGACAGGGCCACCACATTCGCCCCTGCGCCCCGGATGAGCAGCAGGTCCTCCGTCAGGTGCGTCACCTCAAGCGTATCCGCGGCCCTGGCGGGTGCCGGACGCAGGCCTGACAGGCCCGCCGCGGCCAATGACCAGCCTGCCGCGCTGCCGGCCAAAGTGTGCAGAAATTGCCTACGATTCCTCATGTTTCAAGGGGTAACACATGCCCTAAACAGGGTCAACGAACCCGTCATGGGTGGGTTGGGCGGGACTATCAAGTGCATGAGCCGGCCCATGGAGCCTTGAGCCCCGGCCAGGCGGTACGCGGCCTGTACAAGGGGTTACGAGCCGCGCCGCGGGATATGCGAGGGGATCAGGAAGTAGCTGATGGTGGTCACCAGCGCGCAGATGGCCACGAACCAGAAGAAGCGGTCGATGGGGGGCACCGGAGCCATCTTGAAGTAGATCTGAGGAACCGTGCCCGAAAGCAGCCCCCCGAAGCGTGAAAAGGCCTGGGCGATGCCGATGGCCGCGCCGCGGATTTCAGTCGGATAGGAGTGGGCGCTCACCGCATACAGGTAGGACTGCATGCCATTGACCACGGCGCCGCCCAGGAAGCAGGCGCTGAACAGGCCCACCTGCGGCTGGCCGCCCTGCAGCAGCAGCAGCCCGATCGCCGCAATGGCCACCGCCCCGATGAAGGCCGCCGCGGTGCCCACGCCCCGGGAGCCCCACAGGCCCATCAGGAAGGCGCCACCGATGGAGCCGAGCACGCCACCGCCGCTGAACAGACTCAAGGCATGCGAACCCACCACCCTGCTCTGGTTGGCGTAGTCGAACAGCAACGGCAGGCTGTTGGTGAAGATGTACAGCACCAGCGTGTTGAACGTGAAGGCGATCCAGATGAAGAAGGTCGCGCGCCAGTAGTAGTGGTTCCAGATGGTGGCAAGCCAGTTGCCGGTGGGCTTTGACTGTTCGCGCACCACGAAGGTCTCGGTGCCATCGAAGCGCGCTGCGCCCAGCAACCGGTTCAGCGCCCGCGCCAGTTCCGGATGCAGGGCCGGCCGCAGCGCCAGGTACTTGGGGGATTCGGGCAGCAGCAACCAGAACGCCACCAGCAGCACCAGGGGCATCACGGCACCGGCCAGGAACATGGAACGCCAGCCGTAGGAGGGTATCAGCCAGTCCGCGAGAAAGCTGGTCAGCGAGCCACCCAGCGGCACCGACACGATCACGCAGGCCACGATCAGGCTGCGCACGCGCTTGGGTGTCCACTCCGAGATGAGCGTGGTGGCAAGCGGGGTAATGCCGCCCAGTCCCAGGCCCGTGACGAAGCGGAAAGTGGCAAGCGCAGTGATATCCCCGGCGCGGTAGCACAGCAGCGAACCGACGAACAACAGCGCAAGACAGCTGAAGTACGCCTTCTTGCGCCCGATGCGGTCGCTCACCCAGCCCAGCAGCACCGATCCTAGCGCCATGCCGCCCATCTGCGTGTAGGTCATCCACGAGAGCTGGTCGCGGCCGATGTGCCAGTCCTTGACGATCTGGGGACCGATGTAACCGCTGGTGAAAAGGCCGAAGCCATCCGTGAGCATGATGATGACCATCATCACGGTGATGCCGAAGGGCACCCAGAAGTAGTGGGCGGAGTCGATGACCTCGCCCACATCCACGGTCTTGTTGTTATCCATGCTCAAGGCCTTCCCCCTCAAACCCGGCCGGCGACGTCCTAGCCCTCAGGGCGCGGCGTGATACCCGCCCTGGAAGGTCGAGTAGACCTTCTCCTGCGTGGTGATGAACTCCAGCAGCGCCGGCCGACCTTCGCGGGTGGCCGCAATGCCATTGCGCAGCGCCTGGGTGATCTGTCCAGGCTCGGTGATGCGCTCGCCATAGCCTCCCAGGGCCTTGGCGAATTCGCTGTAATTGCCGGAAATATCGGTGGAGCGGAACTTCTCCTTGGACAGCGCCATCACCTTGAATTCCATGGCCATGGAGAAGTTGTTGAACAGAATCGACAGGATCGGGATGTCGCTGCGCACGCATGTCTCAAAATCCATGCCGGTCATGCCGATGGCGGCATCGCCCCAGAAATTCACGCACAGCTTGTCGGGGCGGGCGACCTTTGCGCCCATGGCCAGCGCCAGCCCATAGCCCAGGTGCGTGGACTTGCCCCAGCCGATGTACGACAGCGGCGTCACCGACTTCCAGAACGGCGAGAGTTCATCACGCGGGCTGCCGGCATCGTGGGTGACGATGGTATTGGCCACATCCGTCAGATGCAGAAAATCCCAGATCACACGGTAGGGCTGCAGGGGTTTTTCCTGGCTTGTCAGCCGCGGCAGCCATTCCTTCCACCACGGCTCATTCAACTGCCGGATTCGCTCCTGCACCTGCGCGGTCAGCCCCCGCGGTTTCTGCAGCCGCTCCTTCAGCGCCTCATACAGCATCCCCAGCGTCAGCTTCGAATCACCCACCAGCGGGTGATCCGTGGGAATGTTCTTGTCGATGTCCATCGGCTCGTTGGTGTTGTGGATGAACGTCTTGTTGCGGGTCGGGAACTTGATGCCGAAGTTGGTGGCGGAGAAGCTCGCGCCGGCACCGAACACCAGATCGGACTCCTCCACGTAGGCCGCCACCGCGCGCGGCATGGCCACTCCGCCTGAGCCCAGCGACAGGGCATGGGTTTCAGGGAAGGCGCTCTTGCCCTCCAGGCTGGTCGTCACCGGCGCTTCGAGCAGCTCGGCCACGGCCTTCAGCTCATCCCAGGCCTTGGCGTAGTGGACGCCCTGTCCGGCATAAAGCAGCGGGTTTTTGGCCTTGATCAAGGCCGCGGCGGCGGCGTCGATGGCGCGCGGATCCGGGGCGCTGAGCGCGCGGCGCCGTGGCGTGTAGTCGATCTCGCCGGGCACTTCGACATTCCACAGGTCGGTTGGAATCTCGATCAGCACCGGACCCGGGCGGCCATTGCGCGCGAAGCTGAATGCCCGGCGCAGCGCCGGAACCAGCTGCTCGGGCGTGTTGACGGTCTCCGCATGCTTGGTGACGTGCTGGAAGTTGAGCACGGCATTGAAGTTGGGCTTGGAGAAGGCGATGTTGCGCGGATAGGCACCCGGAATCACCACCAGCGGCACGGCTTCAGACCAGGCCTGTGCCACCGCGCCAAAGGCGTTCTCGATTCCCGGACCCACCTGGCAGCAGAACACACCGACCTTGTCACCGGAGGTCATGCGGCTCATGGCATCGGCCATGTGCACGCCGACGCGCTCCTGGCGCACGACGATGGGGCGGATGTTGGCCGCAGCGGCGGATTCCGTCAGGGGATTGAGTGGATAGGTAAAGAGCACCTCCACGCCTTCGCGCTTCAGGATTTCCGCGGTCACTTGGGCAACATTCATCATTCGATCCTGAGAAAAAAGAGCCGGCATAAATACCCGTTCCGACCCGCAAACACAATGCGGCAGGCGCCGGGCGGACGGCAGTTGCTATAATCGGTGATCCTGGGCCTTGATGAAGATTATGTCCACCGCCGACCAGAACCATTCCCCCCACGCTGCCGGCATCATCGTGCGCGGTCCGCTTGAGCCGCGTTTTGCTGAAATCCTCACCCCGCAGGCGCTGGCCTTCGTGGCCGCCCTGCATCGCCAGTTTGATACCCGGCGGATTGCCCTGCTGCAGGCCCGCAGCGTGCGCCAGGGACGCCTGTCACAGGGCGAGCTGCCGGATTTTCTGCCCGAAACGCGCTCCATCCGCGAGGCCGATTGGCGTGTCGCGCCCATTCCGGCCGACCTGCTCAACCGCCGCGTGGAGATCACCGGCCCGGTGGATCGCAAGATGATCATCAACGCCCTGAACTCCGGCGCCAATGTGTTCATGGCCGACTTCGAGGATGCGAATTCCCCGACCTGGCGCAATAACCTGGAAGGCCAGGTGAATCTCGCCGATCGCTGGCATCGCAGCATCGACTTCAAGGATGCCGCGACCGGCAAGCAATATGCCCTGATCGCCAATCCCGCGGTGCTGCTGGTGCGCCCGCGGGGCTGGCACCTGATGGAACCTGGACTGACGGTGGATGGGGCGCTCGTCGCCGGCGCGCTGTTTGATTTCGGTCTGTATTTCTTCCACAACGCAAAGGCGCAGCTGGCCAAGGGCAGCGGCCCTTATTTCTATCTGCCCAAGCTCGAGAGCCATCTGGAGGCCCGCCTGTGGAATGACGTTTTCGTGTTCGCGCAGCAGCAGCTGGGCATCCCCACTGGCACCATCAAGGCCACGGTGCTCATCGAGACCCTGCCGGCCGCTTTCGAGATGGACGAAATACTCTACGAGCTGCGCGATCACATGGCGGGGCTGAACTGCGGTCGCTGGGACTACATGTTCTCCTTCATCAAGAAGCTGCGCGCCAACAAAGCCTACGTGCTGCCGGATCGTTCGCAGGTGGTCATGGGCAAGGCCTTCCTGCGCGCCTATTCACTGCTGCTGATCAAGACCTGCCACCGCCGCGGTGCCTTCGCCATGGGCGGCATGGCGGCCCAGATCCCGAATCGCCGCGACGCCGCCGCCAACGAAGCGGCGATGGCCCGGGTGCGTGCCGACAAGGAGCGCGAAGCCGGTGACGGCCACGATGGCACCTGGGTGGCGCATCCGGATCTGGTGCCGGTCGCCAAGGAAGTCTTCGACCGGCTCATGCCCCAGGCCAACCAGCTGATGCGGCTGCGCGAAGATGTGAACATCGCGCAGAAGGATCTGCTGGAGGTTCACCAGGGCACCCGCACCGAAGCGGGCCTGCGCGAGAACGTGCGCGTGGGCGTGCAGTACATCGAGGCCTGGCTGCGCGGCAAGGGCGCGGTGCCCCTGTACAACCTCATGGAGGATGCCGCAACGGCGGAAATCAGCCGTGCGCAGGTGTGGCAGTGGATTCACTACGGCATCACCTTGGAGGGTGGGACCGTGGCGACCCCGGAACTTCTGAACCGCATCATCGGCGAGGAAATGCAGCGCGTGCGTCAGGAAGTCGGCGCCGAAGCCTACGCGGCGGGCCGCTTCAACCAGGCCGTGCAGCTGTTCACCGATCTGTCCCTGGCGCAGGACTTCGAGGACTTTCTGACCGTCCCGGCCATGGCGCTGCTGCGCCCGCAATAAGGCGCGAGCGCCCTACTGCGCGTGATTCTGCGCGGTCTGCGTGGCCGCCGGTGCGCCCGGCACGGCCGCCGCGGGCGGTGCAGGGGTCGCAGCCGGGGCCGGCGCGGCCGCCGCCGGGGGAGCCCCCGGAGCGCCCGCGGCGCCGGCGGGCGCCGCGCCCGCTGCGCCGCCCTTGGGCGCGCCGGCCGCACCGCCGCGCGCGCCGCCGGCCTCCGCACCGCCCGGTCGCAGGGAGGTGCCACCGGCGCCCCCGGTGCCCTGCGTGGCGCGGTTGAGGTTGCCGGCGAACACCAGCGGCTTCTGGCCGGTGGCGGCGACGATATCGTCCGTCAGCAGTTTCACGGTGGCGTCATTGGGCACATGTTCGGGCTCCAGGAAGGCGCGTGGCTGGCGGCCCGCCGCATAGTCAATGGGCCGCAGGCCCAGTCGGTCGGTGGGCTGCAACGGGGCACCATCGGCCACCAGCAGCTTGACGGTGCCGTCCCAACCATGGGCCGCGGCCGCATGCAGCGCGGTCAGGCCGTCCCTTGCCGAGCCGTCGATCTTGCCGCCCGCGGCCTGCAGCAGCTTCACGCCCTCGAGGGCCTCAGCGTCGGTCTTGTAGCGGCCGCGCGTGGGATTGAAGCTGTGGCCCATGCCCGCCGCGGCCATCAGCGGCGTGACGCCCTCGGCGTTGGGCAGATCCACCATCGGGTGATACTTCAGCAGCAGTCGTATGGCATCGTTGTTGCCCGACTTCGCCGCCGCCAGCAGCGCGGTGGCGCCGGTGGAGAGCACCTGATCCCCGCCGCGATCGAACACGCCATTGCGATAGGGGGGACGCAGTTTCAGCTGCGCATTCACATTGGCACCGGCCTTGAGCAGCTGTTCGGCGACCTGCAACGGCTGCGTCTTATCCGCCGACGGCAGATCGGGCCTGCCGCCCGTGGGCAGCGTTGCCATGTCGATGGCCGCGTACAGCGGGGTTTGACCGTAGAAGTCCCAGCGGTTCACGTCCGCACCCGCCGCAATCAGGTAGGAGGCGAAGTTGAAGTGCATGTTGATGATCGACAGCAGCAATGCCGTCTCGCCATCAGGGTCGGGCAGATTGATGTCCGCATGGCCCTTGAGCAGCGCCTGTGCGCACTCGATGCAGCCGATGCGGGCGGCATAGATCAGGGGCGTGAAACCGCCGTGATTTTCATTCTTGGGCCGGCCTTCGGCGGTGACGCGCCGCTGCCAGTCGCGGATGGCGCCATGGGCATTGACGTCCGCATGATGCGCGATCAGCAGTTTGATCATCTCCGGATGCGCTTCGGCGGCGGCCCACATGAGCGCGGTCTGGTTGCCCCACTGCTCGCGGGCATCCACCGTCGCGCCCGCATCCAGCAGCAGCTTCGCGGACTCCACGTTGCCCGAACGCGCCACCACCATCAGGGCGGTCTGGCCTTCCGGGCTGGGGGAATCAGGATTCGCGCCGGCCTTGAGCAGGTCCTTGATGATGCGCGGGTCGGCGACCACCGCGGCCACCTGCAGCGCCGAGGCACCATAGTCATTGACTACCGAGACCTCGGCGCCGGCCTTGAGCAGACGCTCCACCAGTTCGGCATCGCCGTTGTAGCAGGCCCACATCAACGCGGTGGTGCCATCCACTTCGCGCGATTTGCCGTCGGCACCCTTCCCCAGCAGTGCCACCGCGCCGTCATGATCCTTGGCCCGCACCAGCGTCGCGAGCGCGCCATCGTCCGCGCGCGCGGCGCCGCCAACCAGCAGGCCGCTCGCCACCGCCAGCGCGGCCAACAGCGCCGCTGTCGGCTTTCCCGCTCTTAGGCGCATCCGCTTAGATCTCCGCCAGCGTGCCGCTGCTGATGCCGTGCGCGGTGACCGGAATGCCGCCGCGATTCAGCAGCGTCAGCAGCAGGTTGGCGTGCGGGGTGTCCTGCGGATAGTGCAGGTGCTGGCCGCCCTTGATCTTGCCGTAGCCATGGCCCATGACCACATTGGGCAGCGGATCATTGTTGTGCATGTCGCTGTTGCTCATGTTGCTGCCGTACAGAATGATCGAATGGTCCAGCAGATTGCCGTTGCCATCCGGGGTTTCCGCCAGCCGCTTCACGAAGCGTCCGAAGGCCTTGGTGTGGAAGTTCTGGATGCGCGTGAGTTTCTCGATCTTCGCCGGATCATTCTGGTGATGCGACAGCGGATGGAAGGCATCGGTGATCGAGAGGTTCGGATAGGTGCGCATGCTCACTTCCTTGGCGATCATGAAGGTCGCCACGCGCGTGGTGTTGGACTGCCAGCCCAGGGCGATCATGTCGAACATGGTGTCGAGCATCTTCGCAAAATCATCCGGCACGCCATCCGGCGCGTTGGGCAGCTTCACGCCGGTGCCTTCCTTGGCAATCATTTTCTGCACCCGGCGCTCCACCTCGCGCACCGAATCCAGATAGTCCCCGACCATGCGCTTGTCGGAGGGGTCCAGTGTGCGCTGCATGTCCTTGGCCGATTCCTGCACGTAGTCCAGGACGCTGCCGGTCTCGGCCGTGATTTCGTGGCGCTGTTCGGCGGTATCCCCCAGACCGAACATGCGCACGAAGACCGCGCGCGGATTGTTGTCCATGGGCAGCGGCTGATCTCCGGTGCGAAAGGCGATGGTGCCGGAGTAGGCGCAGCCGAAGGACGGATCGCAGGCGCCACCACCGCCCTCGCCCGCCAGTTCAATGGAGGGGAGCGGTGTGTCCTGGCCGATGTACTTGGCCGCCACCTGGTCGGCCGAGGGGCCGATGTGCGGCTGCTGGGCGACCGGCGGATGCACGCAGGTCAGCCAGGTGCCGGCGATGATGGCATGCGGGGCCGGGCTTTCGCCGGCCTTGTTGCGCAGACCGCTGACAATGGTCATGTACTGCCGGTACGGATCCAGCGGCTCCAGTATCGGGGAGATCTTGAAGTCGCTGCCGGTGCTGGTCGGTACCCAGTTGTTCATCACCGCGCCATGCGGGAAGTACACGAATCCCATGCGCGGTGCCGCGACCGCGGCCGTATCGGCCAGCGCCGTGCCCGCCGGGATCATCGCATCCAGCAAGGGCAGGCCCATGGCAAAACCCGCGCCCTTGAGCAGGGTACGGCGGGACAGATGCTTCTTGGTGATGAACATACGTATCTCCTCACTTACTGGATCAGGGCTGCGGTCTTGGTCGCGGTGGCCGCAGCGGCCTGGTCGCTTCTCATCTGGAACGGGGCACTGGTGACGACATCCATGATCAGGTCTTTGAACCGGTAATTCTGCTGGGCGCTCGCCCGCACGATGCCGCGCACGGTGGGCATGTCCTGATAGTCGATGGCACGCCCCAGGCTGTAGGTCAGTAACTTGATGGTGATGGTCTGCACGAACTGATTCGGATCCGCCGCCAGGGCCTTGCGCAGGTCATCCACACCGCCGATCTTGGTGCCATCGGGCAACACGCCGGAGGCATCGATGGGCGTGCCGGCCATGCGGTCACGATCGCGCCACACGCCCACGGCGTCGAAGTTCTCCAGCGCCAGGCCCAGCGGGTCCAGGACACCGTGGCAGGCGAAGCAACTGGGGCGGTCGCGGTGCCGGGCCATCATTTCACGTACGGTGACCGCCTTCTCGCCGGTCTTGTTTTCCTTCAGGGACGGCACTGCCGGCGGGGGCGCCGTGGGCGGCGTGCCGGAAATACTCGCCAGGATCCACTGCCCGCGCAGCACCGGCGCGGTGCGGTTCGGGTAGGAGGTTCCCATCAGGATGGCGCCCTTGCCCAGCAGGCCCCAGCGGGCCGAGTCCGTCAGGGTGACGCGGCGAAATTGCGGCCCCTTTACCGTGGTGATGCCGTACAGCACCGCCAGTCGCTGGTTCAGGTAGGTGTAGTTGTCGGTCAGCAGACCGGTGACCGGCTGATTCTCGCGGAACACGCTGTCGATGAAGAGCTTGAGTTCCTCCCGATAGTCCTCGCGCGGATCGATGACATACGGGAACAGATTGGCGTCCGGCTTGATCTCATCCAGACGCTGCACGTCCAGCCACTGGAAGGCGAAATTCGAAGCCAGCGTGGTCGCGCGCGGATCCTGCAGCATGCGCATGACCTGCGCTTTGAGCACCGCAGGCTCGTGCAGCTTGCCCTGGGCCGCCACGTTCAGCAGCTCATCATCCGGCGGCGCGCTCCACAAAAAGAACGACAGGCGCGAGGCCAGCTCACCATCCGAGAGTGCTTCCACGCCCGATGGGCCTGATGCGGCGGTGTCCGCAACCGCAGTCAGGGTCGCGGGCCTGACCGCCTCGGCCACCTGCGCGGCCTTCTGCGAGCGCTCCACGCGATACAGGAAGTTCGGGCTGGCCAGCAGCGCCGTCAGCGCCCGGCGGATGCCCTCGTCGAAGTCCGCGGATTTGCGACCCGCGGCATAGAACTGCAGCAACGGGGCCAGATCGGCATCCGTCACCGGACGGCGGAAGGCGCGCTCGGCCAGGCGGCTCATGATCTCATGCGCGCAGGGTTCCTCCTCCGCCTCATTCTTCGGCTGACACACGAAGATGCGCTCGCGGCTGGGCGTTGCGCTGATGCCGGTCACATCGAACGGCCCTTTGATCTCGAACCCACCGATGCGCAGCACCCGGTCCTGGACACCCCCGGGTACCGGCGCCTCGAGGCGATCCTCCGAGGCCGCATAGGTGCGCTGGATGAAGGTGACCGCCACCGTGTGCGGCCCGGCCTTGGCCTGAAACTTGATGCGCTTGAGCCGCGCATTGATCGCATCAACCGCCGGATCCTGCTTCTGGTCGATGGCCTTGAGGTCCTCCTCGCCGCCGACGTTGGTGTCGAAGAACTTCTTGCCATCGTAGGTCGCAATCAGGTGGTTCTTGAACTCCAGATTCGTGACCCACAGCGCCGCCGCGAGATTGCCGACCGACAACTCGTAGGTGCCGTCGGCCGGGAAGTCGTACGTGACCTGGGTGCCGCCGCGGGTGCCCAGCGGCAGACCGTCGACATGAAATTCCTGATTCCCCGAGACCCCCGGGTCGGTGGCGAACTGCACCCCCACCGGCTTGGCATTGCGATCGCCCAGCGCCTCCACCGCGACCTGGCGGGCGGCGGAAATATAGGCGTCCACGAAAGCGGGCGAAACCTGCAGCACATCCGCAACGTTGTTGAAGCCGTCGCTTTCATCATCCGGCGGCAGAATCTGGTTGGCGTTGACCTTGACCCGCAGCAGATCCCAGATGGCGTTGGCGTACTCGGTGCGGTTCATGCGATGCAACGCGACCTTCGGGGCAACGACGTGATTGGCCGCCGCCGCATCCAGCGTGCTTTCCATGTAGGCGACAAAGCCGTGGACCTGATCATTCGGAGGCTGCGGGTTGCCCGGCGGTGGCATCAGGCGCCCACGGAGTTTGGAAACGGCGTGCTCCCAGATCTTCGCGTCGCCCGGAATCTCCTGCGGAGTCATGGTGTCGAAGGCGATGCCGCCGGCCCAGTCCTCGGCGTTATGGCACTTGCTGCAATACTGCTGCAGGAATGCCCAGTGCTGATCGCGCGGTGCGCTGGCGGGCGCTGGGGCTGCGGCCGCGCTTGCATCGGAGGCGGCCAGCGCCCTGCCGGAAACGCCTCCCAGCACGGTGACGCCACAGATGGCGCCTGCCAGCAGAACACGTCCAAAAAGAGGGTGTCGCATCGATCTCGCCTTCGCTAAAGTCCTGTTTACGCACCGGGAACCGACCCGCGTCCGGGACCCCGGCATTACTATAATAACGCCTTAACCCATAAGGGAGTTTGGGCAACTTCATGGACTGTGCGCTCAGTGTTATGCAGTGCACTTCCTGCGCCATGGACGGTCCCGGACACACCATCTGCCGGCGCCTGCCCCATTGCCAAGCCTGCTTCGATCAGTCAACGTGCGGCCCGCACCGATACATAGGGTCCCAGAGGACTCAAGACAACCCCTTGACTGGACGGCCACCATGACACGTTCCGCCGATCGCAGAAGCTTTCTGAAGACCGTTATCGCCGGCGCCACCGCTGCCGCACTGGCTCCTCTGCACCCGGCCCTGGCCGCCGCCAGCAGCCCCAGCGCGCCGCAGAAGCTCAGCGATAACCTGTGGCTGTTCGTTTCCGGCGGCGACAATGTCGTGGCCTGCCGCGATACGGCCGGGGTCGCCCTGGTGGATGGTGGCCCGGAAGCCGCTTCGCGCGAACTGCTGCGGCAGGTGAGCCAGGCGACGGGCGCCGGCAAGGTCCATACCCTTTTCAATACCCACTGGCACCCGGATCAGACCGGCTCCAATGTGCGCTTAGGCGGTGAGGCCAAGATCATCGCCCATGAAAACACCCGGCTGTGGCTCGGGTACGCCAATCCCGTGCCGCCGCAAAACGCCCTGTACGGCCCCCTGCCCGCCAAGGCCCGGCCCAGCGACACCTTCTTCTACGACTCGGTGCAGACCCAGTTCGGCGAGGAGCCGGTGCAGTACGGTTATCTCGGTCAGGCCCACACCGATGGCGACATCTACGTGTATTTTCGCAAGTCGAATGTGCTGGTGACCGGCGGCCCGGTGTCGGCGGCGGGCTGGCCGGTCATCGATTACAAGACCGGCGGCTGGATCCAGGGAATGATTGACGGCATCCGCACCCTGGCCAATCTCGCCACTGATCAGACCCGCATCGTGCCGGCCAACGGCCCGGTGCTGTCCAAGGCCGACCTGGGCGAGCAGCAGCAGATGTACACCACCATCGCTGGCCGGATGCAGAAGATGATGCGTCAGGGTCTGGGCGTTGACGAGGTGGTGGCGCGCAATCCGGCGGCCGAATACGAAGCCAAGTGGGGCGACTCCAAGCAGTTCACCGACATGGCCTTCCGCAGTCTCTGGGGCCACATGGCCCCGGACTCGTAACGGCTAGGTGGTGCTGCTGGCGACGACGTGGGCGCTGTGTTCGCTCATGCGCGCCTCGACCCACTTGCGCACCCGCACGGCATCGGCGACGCGGGTGTACTTGCCAAAGGAATTCAGCAGCACGATGACCACATCGCGGCCGCCGATCACGGCCTGCATCACCAGGCAGCGTCCCGCCTCGGTGATGTAGCCGGTCTTCTGCACGATGATGTTCCAGGCCGGATTGCGCACCAGCGCGTCGGTGTTGCGGAACTCCACCATGTGGCGGCCGATGCGCACGCTGTGCTCGGTGTCGGTGGAGAAGTCGCGAATGGTCGGGTCCTGGGCCGCCGCCATCACCAGCCGCGAGAGGTCCTGGGGGCTGGCGACGTTGTCACTGGACAGCCCGGTGGGCTCGACGAAGTGGCTGGCCGTCATCCCCAGGGACTGGGCCTTCTCATTCATCGCGTGCACGAAGGCCGGGACGCCACCCGGGTAGTTGCGCCCCAGCGCATGCGCGGCACGATTCTCCGAGGACATCAGGGCCAGGTGCAGCAGCTCCCCGCGAGTCAGTTTCGTACCGATGGCCAGACGTGAGGCTGCGCCCTTGCCGATGGCGCGATCATCGCCGGTCACCTGCAGCACCTCATCCATCGGCTGGTGGGCATCGGCCACCACCAGCGCCGTCATCAGCTTGGTGATCGAGGCGATGGGGGATGCCACCTCGGCGTTATGCGAGTACCAGACCGAGGAATCGTCCCGGTCCAGGACATACGAGGAAGCGGACCTGAGGCCCGGGTCATCAGCCGAGGGCTGCACGGCCGAGTGCCGGCGATGATGGGTGCCATGGGCGGCCGCGTATCCGGGTACCGCCACCAGGCCCATCAAGCCCGCCACGGCGAGCAAGGTCTTCAGTCCAACACCACTCATCGTCCTGACCGCCTCAGTTGAGCCAAACAATCGGCTATTGTTAAGTGTAGCAAAGCCATCCGCTATCAGCCTACCTGCCGTAACTCCGAAACTGCCTCCTCGGCAGCCAGGGTCGGACTGAGCTCATAGGCTGCGATCCGGTTGCGACCGCGCTGCTTCGCCGACCACAGGGCCGCGGCGCCCGCATCAACCAGCGTATCCAGCGAATCACCCGGCTGCGGCCGGCATGAGGCGGCCCCGATGCTCACCGTCACGTAGTTGGATACCGTGGAGCCGCGATTGGGGATTTCCAGGTCGCGCATCGCCCGCAGGATGCGCTCCGCCGGAATGTGGGCGGCATCCAGCGAGGCCCCGGGCAGCACCAGCAGGAACTGCGCTCCCGCCAGCCGACCGGCGCCGTCGGCGCTCTTCAGGCCGCTGCCGCGAAGGACCGCGGTGGCCCGACGCAGCAGCATCTCACCGGCCTCCGCGCCATAGTTGTCGCAGTAGCGCTCGAAATCATCCAGTTCCACCAGCACCAGCGACAGGGGGCCGCAGGCCGCCGCCGCGGACTCCCAGGTGCTGAGCGTGAACGCATTCAGACGGCCGCCCATGGGCAAGCCGGTCAGAGGGTCGACGTCCGCCAGTTGCACATCGCTGGTCATAGCCGCGAACTGTATTAGGTCATGCGGCGGGCGACCCGCACCCGTGGCAGGAATCGTGACGCGCGACACGCTTGGCGCCGCCTCAGCTTTGCGGTACCACCGACTCCAGGCGGTCGACGCTGCGCAGGGCCGGGAACAGCCGCATCCAGACCACCACCACCAGCAGCGTGCCGATGCCCCCGAGCACCACGGCCGGAACGGTGCCGAACCACGCGGCCGTCACCCCCGACTCGAACTCACCGAGCTCATTGGAAGCGCCGACGAACAGCATGTTGACCGCACTGACGCGCCCGCGCATGGCATCCGGGGTCGCCAGCTGGATCAGCGAGGAGCGCACGAAGACACTCACCTGATCGGCCGCACCCATGATGATGAGGGCGCCCAAGGACAGATACATGTTGCGCGACACACCGAAGATGAGGGTGGCAATGCCGAACACGGCGACCGCGCCGAACATCCGCCGTCCGGTGTCGCGCACCATCGGGCTGCGCGCCAGCAGCAGTGCCACGCAGGTCGCACCGATGGCCGAGGCGCTGCGCAGCACGCCCAGTCCCACCGGGCCGGTGTGCAGGATGTCGCGCGCGAACACCGGCAGCAGCGCCGTCGCGCCCCCGAGCAGCACCGCGAACAGATCCAGGGAGATCGCGCCCAGGACGATGGGCCGCGCGAAGACGAATGCCAGCCCCTCGCGCACTCTTGCGACCGGTCCCATCTGTCCCGCGGTTTGCGGTTTGTTGCGACGGCCGCCGTAGGTTGCGGTGGCCAACCCCGCCAGGCAATAGGCCACCACACAGCTGCCATAGGTCAGCGACGGCCCCAGCGCATACAGCAACCCGCCCAGGGCCGGCCCGGCGATCACCGCCGCCTGATAGGCCGACCCGCTCAGGGCTATGGATTTCGGCAGCCGCTCCTGGGGCACCAGAAAGGCCAGCAGCGACTGCGCGGCCGGTCCGTAGAAGCCGCGTGCGATACCGAACACGGCAATGCCGGCGTAGAACGGCCAGGCGACATGCACCCGCGTCAGGCTCAGGGCCATGAGCAGTGCGGCCGAGAGGCCCTGCACCAGAAATGCCAGCGACAGCACCCTGCGCTGGTCGGTGTGATCCACTACCGCGCCGGCGGGCAGGGACAAGAGGAACATGGGTACGAATTCGGCCAGCCCCACCCAGGCCAGCGCCAGGGGCGTGTGCTCCAGGTCGTAGATCTGCCAGCCCACGGCGACCGACTGGACCATCACCGCCAGGGTGGAGACGATGCGAACGCCCAGGAACAGCCTGAAGTCGCGTTCGCGATAGACTGGATCAGACAAGGTGGCAATCCGAAAAGGCTATTATGCCCCGCTCATGCCGTGTTTTGCGGCCATCCGCTGCCCAGGAGTTCCCATGCGTCTTGAAGCCATTTCAGTAGGCCGCGATCCGCCGCGTGAAGTGAATGTCGTGGTCGAAGTGCCGGTGGGTGGGGAGCCGATCAAGTATGAAATGGACAAGGAGTCCGGCGCGCTGGTGGTCGATCGCTTTTTGTACACCTCCATGCGGTACCCCGGCAATTACGGTTTCATTCCCCATACCCTCTCAGATGATGGCGATCCGTGCGACGTGCTGGTGTGCAACCAGCGCGGCATCCAGCCCGGCGCGGTGATTGCGGTACGTCCGGTGGGCGTTCTGAAAATGCAGGATGAGGCCGGGGGCGATGAGAAAATCGTGGCGGTCCCGACCACCCGCCTCACCCGTCGCTACGAGAATGTGCACAACTACACCGATCTGCCGGAGATTTCCCGCCAGCAGATCCGGCACTTCTTCGAGCACTACAAGGACCTTGAGAGCAGCAAATGGGTGGAGGTCCTGGGCTGGGGTGATGCCGCCGAAGCGCAGGAATACATCATGCGTTCAGTGGCGCGCGCGAAAAGCTAGGCGAGCCGCCAGGGGCAGCCTGAACCCCAGCAGCAGGCCCAGCAGCAACACCAGCGTCGCCGCATCCAGCCCACCCCCGCCATGGTGCCCGGCAGCCGCTTGCACGCTCAGTGTCACCGTGGAGGCCGCGCCAGTGCCGCCGCTGCCGATGCACTGCAGTGAATAGCTGAAAGTACCGGCCGTTGCCGGGGTGAGGGTCAGCGTGCCGGACGTCGCCTGCGTTCCGCTCCAGTCTCCCGAGGCCGTGCAACTGTCGGCGCCATAGGCGGCCCAGGTGAGTGTGGCGGAGCTGCCGGCGGTCACTTCGCTCGGGGAAATGCTCAGGGTCGGCGCGCCGACCGGAATTGCGGCCAGCGCCGCCACCACCTGCACGAATCCGGCCCCTGACCCCTGCGGCCCTTCGGCCATGGGCAGCGCCGTGTCCTCGAGCGCCGTGGCGATCTGCGTGGCACTGAGCGCCGGATTGGCCTGCCACAGCAGGGCCGCGGCCCCCGCGACATGGGGTGCGGCCGCCGAGGTGCCGAAGAAATTCGGATAGGCGGTGTTGTTCTGGCATTGGGCGATGGCGGTCGGGAACTGGCCGTTCGGATTCCAAGGCGGTGCCGGATTGGTGCTGTTGGCCAGTTGGAACCCGAGGAAGGTGTCATTGACGGCATCGGGGGCCGTCAGGTCCGGTTTGCCGCGATTCACCGGCATGGCCAGCAGCACGCCATTGGTGTCGAACAGAATGGGATCGTCACCGTACGAGGAGTAAGGCTCGAGCAGCGCCGGGGAGGTGCCGCAGGCCGGTGTCTGGTAGTACATGGCCGCAGCCACCGCGACGGCGCCCATGGCATTGGGATGGCCCTGAATGGTCGGACTGTAGGTGCTGAAGCTGTTGATGGTCGCGCCCAGGCCGTTGTCCGAGAGCAGGAACTTCACGCGTCCCGGCGTCGCACCGCTGACCAGTTGGATGGAGAGCGTCAGGGTTTCCTGGGGCGTGGGCGCGGTGGCACTGGCCGGATTGCCGACGGCCAGAATCAGAAAGGGATCGGCACCCACGGCATTGGCGCCGCTACATACAGGATAGGTGACCTGCTGGGCCGCGCCATTGCTCTGCGCCACCCAGTCGGCTCCGGGGGTCGCGCTCTCGATGCAGAAGTTCAGGGTATTGGCGGAGCCCGGGCTGCCGGGCGCGCCCGTCACATAGGGCTGATCCCACTGCACGCTCAGCAGCACATACTCCCCCGGTGCCACCGGCGGAATGGTGATGGGCAGCGCGGTCGCGGTGGTCGCGCCGCTGGTGTCGAAGTTCAGCAGGTTGCGTGATCCTTGGGTGACGAACACCGGCGCGGTGGTCTCGAAGGAATTGCGCCAGTCATTGCCGGCGGCCGAGAAATACGCCACCCCCTGCTGCGCAGCGGCCGCCACCGCCTGCGCCACCACGCCGTCCTGAAAGTAGGGCTCATCCGGATAGCCGATGTCATCGACGATGATTTTCGCGCCCAGCTGCTGCAACTGGGTAATGCCGGCGGCGAAATCCGCCTCCGAGTTCGAGGCCGTGCGAAAGTCCAGCTGCGCACCCGGCGCCACCACATGAACGATCTGCGCCATCGCGCGACCCTCATCGCTGAAGGGCAGCTGCTGTGGGGCGCCGTAGTTATTGCACTCGGCCTCCTCCACCACATCGACGTTCGCGGGCAGCGCGCCGCTGGCGACGTCCGTGGCCTGGGTTGCCGTGAAGCCGTTGGTGGCGTAGCCGTTGTAGCCATTGCCCTGCGCCGTGGGGCCGTGCACGGCGTAATAGGCGTAGCAGTTGAAACTGTCGGAAATGACCCCGACGGTGAAACCCTGGCCGCTGAGGCTGGGATACTGGGCGCGCAGCGCGGCACTGCCCTGGACGAAATCACCCTGCAGCGCCACCGCTCCGCTGGCGCCACGCGTCCGGGGCGTGGAGGCACGCACCTGGTTCAGCCCCGGCAGCCGGGCCACCCGCGCCAGGGCCGAGACCGGCAGCCAGCCGCCGATCAGATTCGAGCTGCGCGCGGTGGTGCGCATCCCGAGGCTCTCGAGGCGCTGCTGGAAGGCCGCCGGATCGGCCCTGCTGCTCACGTCCACCAGCACTTCGGGCACCGCCGAGGGCACCCCCAGGCGCAGGTGCAGTGCCGGGTTCAGATTGCGCAAGGCCTGGGCGGTAGGCCTGCCGCTCGCCCCGCCGGTGCGCACCAGATCGCGCAACGAACCATCGAGGCTGCTCAAGCTCGCATCGCTCGGGCTGCCGGGAGTCTGGTCGATGCCGAAAATCCTGATCACCCCGGCGGGCGCGGCTGCGCTGGGCGCGTGCCGCACCTGGGCCACTGACACCGACGCCGCGCAGGCCAGCATCCCTGCCGCTGCCCGGCGCCCCCAATCAAGCATTGACCGTCCCCCTGATGAACTCTCCGGCATTACAGCATGGCGCATCGGCACCCTCCAGTTGCTCGCCGGACGACGGGCAACGTAGGCTGTCTCCCACATGCGATGCCTTGCGCTCCCTCAGTTCCTGGCCGGGTGCCTCATTGCAGGGCTGCTGCCCGTGAATGCCGCGGCCGAGGCGAGCTGGAGTGTGGCCCCCCGTGAGGCCTGGGTGCAGGGTGCAGCCGCGGACGCCGCGCCGCCGCTGCACGATCGGCAGATCCGCCTGACGGCCGCGGGCGATGACCGCTACGAGCGCACGCTGCTGCCGCTGATGGCCGAACAGACCGGCGAGCACGCCGCGCAGCTGTCCTGGTCTGTGGACCCACGCTTCCAGGTGCTGGTGATTCACACTCTCAGGCTGAGCCGCGCGGGCGGCAACGCCACCACCTTCAGCGCGGCGCAGATACACGCGCTGATCAGCACCCAAGCGGCCGAGCCCGACCCGCACAAACTTGAATTGGATCCGCGGCTGCAGTTGCGCCTCGAGCTGCCCGATGCGCAGCCGGGTGATGTCCTGGAGTGCGAGTACACCGTGCATTCACTGGCGCTGCGCTTCGCGGGCGTGATCGGCGGCCATTACGCCGCACAGTGGCCGAGCGGGGCCGAGCAGCCCTTGCACTGGGAGCGGCTGCGGGTGCTGTGGCCGCCGGCTCGCAGCCTGCAATACCGGCTCATCCCGGGCGCCGCCGGCGACACGCCGCAGATTCAAACCGGCAGCGGTGAGCTCGACATCCAGTGGCGGAACCTGGTTCCGGTCGCCGCCGAGGCCGATACGCCGCGCTGGTTCACTCGCCAAGACCAGGTACAGCTGAGCGACTTCAGCGACTGGAGCGAAGTGGCGACCCGGCTGGCACCGCTGTATGACGCCGCCGTGCCCATCGTTAAGCAGCCAGCCAACGCCGCGGCGACGCCTGCCATGATCCTGGATGCGCTGCGGCTGGTGCAGAGCAAGGTGCATGCGTTGAGCGTGGCCGGCGACGGACCCTATGTACCGGCGGATCCGGCGGCGCTTCTGCAGCGCGGCTTCGGGGACAGCCGGGACCTGGCGCGGCTGCTGGTGTCGCTGCTGCGGCGCCTGGGCGTGGATGCGCAGGTGGCCCTCGCCGACAGCCGCCGCGGTGCATTGCTGGATCGCTCGCTGCCCTCCCCTTACGTGCTGGATTCGGCGCTGGTGCTGGTGCGCGCCGGTGACAGGCGTTACTGGATCAATCCGGCGGCCATCGCTCCGGCCAGCGCGCTGCCCACGACCGATACCGCGGATCTGCGCCATGCGCTGCTGCTCGGCGCCAGCGGCGGCAAGGTGGTGCTGCTGCCCCCGCCTCCGGCTGATTCGCGGCTGCGCTCGCTGCTGCAACAGTTCGAGCTGCGCGCCGGCAACAGCCGCCCTGGCACGCTCACCGTGACGACACAGTTTCAGGGCGGCTGGGCCCAGTCGGTGCGCGCCGACCTGCTGGCGCAAACTCAGGCGCAATTGCAGCTGACGCAGATCCAGGGTGTGGCACAGGATTATCCGGACGCCAGCCCCGTGGGTGCGGTACAGCTTCAGGACCTGCCGGACCGCCAGCTGGTGCAGCTCACCGCGCGCTTCAGCATTCCGCGCCCCTTCGGCGAGGCGCAGCATCCGTACTTCAGTTTCTTCGCAGAAGGCCTCGCCGATGCGGTGCAGCCGCGCGATGAGCTGACGCGGCGTCTGCCCCTGGGCCTGCCCTGGCCCCTCAAACTCGAGCAGCACATCCAGGCCACCGTGCCCCCGGATGTGCATGTGCTGGGCAGCACGACCGTAATCGAGAATCCGGCGTTTCGCTACCAGCGGGAGGTGCGCTTTACTGCGGGCCGACTGGACATCCTGCACAGCTACGTCGCCCGCTCGGATCATGTGGATCCGGCCGACTACCCCAGGTTCCTCGCGGCCAATGCCCAGGTCTACCAGCTGCTGGGACTGCGGGTGCAGCCGGATGCGTCCTGGTGGCAGCGGGCCCGTGACTGGTTGGGCCTGTACTGGCTGGTGCTCATCATCAGCGCCGTGGGGATGGGCACGCTGGCCGCGACTGTATGGGGCTGGGTGCGCCGCCGCTAGCCTACGCAGCGGCCGCGATCTGCGTCTCACCCCCCAGTGACTGCAGCACTTCATCCAGCAGCCGCTTCAACTCACCGGTCATCAGCGCGAAGTCGGCGTCGAACTTCTCCTGCGGGTCGCTGGGCTCATCAGCCGGTGCCGCAGGCTCGGCATCCGGCTCAAGGTCCAGGAACTGCACCCGTTTCAGGGCGAGTTTCTCGGTCAGCATGAAGGCCACCCGGTCATTCCAGCTCAATCCCAATTGCACGGGGTACTTGCCGGCCTGCAGGTGTGAACGGATCTCGCGCAGGTCCAGGGCATGACGGGTGTAGCGCACGCTGGAGCGGCTGCCGTCCGCGCTCATCAGGGTCAGATCCTGATCCAGCGCCAGCTGTCCGGGCGCATTACCCTGCGTCAGCCACGCCGCCATGCTGCCATGGGCCGAGTGGCGGGTCTGCACGCAGCGCACCGCGAAGCTGCCGAGCGTATCGCGCAGGGTTTCGATCAGTTCCTCGGCCCGGCCGGCACTGGCCGCGTCCACCACGCACCAGCCGCCCTGCGGATCAATCCAGGCGCGGGTGCTGCGCTGGCGGGCCAGGGCGCGTGCGCGCAGCTCCTCGGTCACCCGCATTTTCAATTCCCGCATCTGCCGCTTGCCCACGGGAAAGCCCTGAGAGTCTTCCTTCAGACGCGCGCGACGCAACGCCTCCTGGCGGATGATGGAGGCCGGCAGGAGCTTCTGCTCGACGCCCAGGGCCAGCAGATGGTGCTGGTTCAAGGTATGCAGCAGGCGCCCATCCGGCGCGGCTGCCACCCAGCCCCGGCTGAACATTTCGAATGCGGCGCAGGGCTTGAGCGGCCGGCTGGCGAGCTTGTCCTCCAGTTGCGAGGCAGTCAGCGACCAGCCCGGCGGCAGCCGGTACAGGACCAGATTGCGGAACCACACTGCGGCAGATGCCGGGATCAGTTGCGGCGGGTATTGGCCAGCAGCCGCAGGATCTCCATGTACAGCCATACCAGGGTCACCAGCAGGCCGAAGGCGGAGTACCACTCCATGTACTTGGGCGCGCCGCGCGCCGCGCCGGTTTCCATGACATCGAAGTCAATGATCAGGTTCAGGGCGGCCACGACGATGATGACCAGGGAAATGCCGATCCCCAGGGCCGAACCGTTGAACAGTCCGGTGGTATTCACATGGAAGAAGCCCACGATCATGGTCACCAGGTAGAAGACGAAGATGCCGCCCGTGGCGGCAATCACCACGGACTTGAAGCGCTCGGTCGCACGGATCAGGCCGGTCTTGTAGGCCAGCAGCATGGCGGCGAATACCGCAAAGGTTGCCGCGACCGCCTCCATCGCGATTCCGGGGTAGCGACGCTCGAACATCGCCGACAGCCCACCCATGGCCATACCCTCAAGGGCGGCATAGGGAATGGCCAGGTAGGTCGCCATCGGCGGCTTGAAAATCATGATCAGCGCGAGAATGAAACCGCCGAAAATGCCGCCGTAGAAGAACAGCGCCACCGTCCCGGCATCCCCGGTGGTCAGGTACTGCGACCAGGGCCACAAGGCGCCGGCCAGCAGCACCACCAGCAGCAGGAAGGACTTGTTGACCGCGCCCTGTACGGACATGCGCTCGCCGCCCACCCCCACCAACGGCTGGTTGGCAAAGGTCTTGTCGTTCAGGCCGGGATTACCGGAGCGTAGGGGGCGGTCAGCCATCGAAGTCTCCTTGTGAGCGATGCCTCCTGATTATAGTCGAATCGCCCAAACTCAAGGGTGGCGGTATGCAACATATTGATTTTCACGCCAGAGCGTGATCGGGCGCACGCACCTGGGGCGGCAGCCGGGCATACTTGGGCCCATGTACAGTGCGACTTTTCCCGCCACTCTCAAGCTCCAGGGCATCGATCGGGCCAAGTATTTCGCCCCGGTCGTGTTCTTCGGCTTCCTGGCGGCGCTATGCCTGGCCCTGATCACGGTGTCCGCGTTCCTGGTGACGGTACGTGACGCCGTGGCCATCACCGCCGCGGGGCTGTTCGGTCTGGTCTCAACCGGTGCCGCCGGAGCCCTGATCCTGCGCCTGCAGCTGCGTTGGCTGCGCTACACCGCCATTCCCATCAGCACCGACCGCGAGACCGCGTTCGGGGCGGTTCGGCGGCTCGCAGCCGATGCCGGCTGGAACATCAGCCGGCAGAGCACCGGCGCCATCGAGGCGCGTACTCCTGGCACCTTGTTCGCGGAGGGCGAGCGGGTGTGCGTTGAGTTCCGCGACCACGAGGTGCTGGTGGCCAGCATCTGTGATCCCAACGTCGGCTTCTCGCTGGTCGGTCACCGGCGTTGCCTGCAGCACTGCGAACGCGTGCGCCAGGCGGTACTCGCCTACCCTTAAGTCGAGCCGATCCGGCGTGTACCATGCACGCCGATGGTCCAGCCTGCAGTTTCCTTCCATCGCCCCTACCTGGTGTTCATCCGGGCGGGTGCCGCGTCACTGCACACCCGCCTGCTGGATGAGAACCCCGACCGCAACTGGGACTGCTGCGTCAGCTGGTACGTTGCACCCCTGCCGGAGCAGCGGGCGGAGTACTACAGCGCCGGCGGGTTCAACAAGCTGGATGGGTTCCTGGAGTTCTGGAAAGTGCGGCCGCAGCCCTGGCCCTGGCGCTATGTGGCACTGCTGGATGATGACATCTATCTGCGGCCCGGCGCCCTGACGCGCTTCTTCCAGTTGTGCGAGCAGTACGGGACGTATCTGTCGCAGCCTTCGCTCAACTGGTTTACGCACACCACCATCAATGTGCTGGTGCGCAATCCGGCCTGTCTGATGCGCCGTCTGAGCTTTGTGGAGGTGATGGCGCCCTGCTTCTCCACCGCCGCGCTGCTGGAACTGCTGCCCACGTTCGACTGGACTCGCAGTACCTGGGGCACGGACATCGCCTGGGGCTGCCTGCTCGAAGGGCACCACCCGGTGCATGTGGTGGATGCGGTGTCCATGGACCACACTCGCACCGGTGATGGGCGGCCCACCGCCTTTTATCGCAAGCTCGCCGCCATGGGGGTGGATCCGGGGGAGGAGCTGCGCGGGGTGCTCGCCCGCTTTCCCGGCTTCGGCGGCCAAAGAATGCTCAAAGCCGGTCATATCTACCGGCCCGGCCTGCCGCGGACGCTGGCTCCGCTCTTGCTGCTGCTGTTTGAAAAGCTCAAATTCATCGTACGCATCCGCAAGCAGGTGCTGCGTAACGTGCGTGCCTGGCGCGCTGCGGCACAGGATCGCTGGCGAGGAGTCTCCACATGAAAAACATGCTGACCACTGCGCTGATCCTGGGCGCCCTTGCCGCACCAGCAGCCGGTGTTGCGCGCGAGGCTCACGGCGCGGCCGGCCCGCTGCCGGACATCGTCATGGACGGCACCGATCTGTATCCGGAGAGCATGAGTTCCGGGCCCGATGGCACGGTGTACATCGGCAGCATGAAGGGCATCGTGTTCCGCGCCAAACCAGGCTCGCACCAGGCGAGGGCATGGATCAAACCCACGGCCGCCAACGGCATCCTGACCCTGCTCGGGGTGCTGGTGGATGCACCCACGCACACCCTGTGGCTGTGCTCCGACCCCGGCGCGCTGCGCTCCCCGCCAGTGACCGGCACCGCATCGCTGATGGCGTTCGATCTGAGAACGGGGCGGCGGCGCGGCAACTATCCCTTCCCGGCCCCGGCTTCGATCTGCAATGACATCTCCGTGGCGCCCAACGGGGATGTCTATGCCTCCGACACACCGAACGGTCGCATCCTGCGGCTGGCCAAGGGGGCCCGGGCACTGACCGTGTTCGCCGAGGACCCACGGCTCAAGGGCATCGATGGCCTGGTGTTCGGCGGCAATGGTGTGCTCTACCTGAACAACGTCAGCCGCAATCAACTGCTGATCATCGACATCCGCGCCGATGGCAGTGCCGGCCCGATCACCCCGATGGTGTTGTCACAGCCGGTCGCCGGCCCGGATGGGTTCCGCTACATCGGCGCCAATCGCTTTTTGCTGGCCGAAGGTAACGCGGGTCGCGTCGACCTGGTCACGATCAGCGGGGTTCAGGCGAATATCCAGGTGCTGCGCGCGGGACTGCAGTCACCGCCGGCGGTGACGCTGGTGGGAACCACCGTGTATGCGCTGGAGGGGAAGATTCTGTACCTGATCAGTCCGGGGCTGAAGGGCAAGGACCCGGGTCCGTTCAAAGCCTACGCGGTGCCTTTGCCGCAGCTCTAGGGCTCGCGACCCGCCGCTAGCGCACGGTATGGACGTCGGTGGCGCCGCTCGGCGGCGCGGCGGGCGCGGATGAGGCGGCGACCGCAATGGCGGTGAGCTTGGCAGGCTTCGCCGCGGCCAGCGGCTTCTCGCTCAGCTTGGCCGCCGGCGGCGTGCAGCCCCAATTGAGCATGGCGTCGGCTTCCGTGCCGGGAATGGCCTGCTTCCAGGTGGTGTCATCGCGCAAGGCCGTGAAGGAAGGCCCTTTCTCCTGCAGATTGTTGCGCAGGTAGTAGAAGACGGCCGAGCGCCGGTAGGTGCGCTCATCGCAATCCAGCTCTTCGCGCGTCACGGCGCTCAGGTAGTGAAGCGGATAGACCTCCGCCTGGGGACGGGAGAATTCCCAGCGCATCCACGCGCTGACGACATTGCCGTTGCGCATGACACTGTGGCTGGAGGCATACACCGCGCTCGGATTCTCCGGCGGCCCATCGGAAATGAAGGACCAGCCACCGGCGCTCAAGGGATCCAGAACCCCTTTCCATGAGGTCGTCACAGCCGGCCCCGGGGCGGCGCTCGGGGTCACCGGGGCGGCCTGGGTGGCGGCGTGGGCCGCCTTGCGGGCCGGGGCCTTGCTGCATTTGACGACAGCGCTTGAGGCGCTGGGGGCACTGGAGGCCGGTTGCGGGCAGGCGCTGCCACCCCGGGCGTCCTGCAGGGAGCAAATGAGCACAGCGCCCATGAGAGGGGTCACGAAAGCGCGCATGGTCCGCACTATAGGCACCGGGCTGCCCGGACACCCGGCACCAGTTGGCAGAATCTAGAAACGCCAGGCGAGCTTGGCGTAGAGGCTGCGATCGATCTGCTCGCGCAGCGCTGATGGGTAGCCGTACTCGACATGCCGGGGCTGCAGCAGGTTCTGGCCCACCAGCGACAGCTCGATGCCCCGGCCCAGATGCCAGGCCAGGCGGGTGTCGAGACTGAAATAACTGGGCACGATGCCGGCGGTTGGACCGTTGTTGGTCACCAGCCGGTCTACCCAGCGCAGCGCGTTGTCGAATTCGAGGTTGCCGAACAGCGTCGCCGATGAGCGCAGCGCCACCTGCTGCTGCGGATCGGACGTCTCATTCAGCGCATCATCCAGATCGAACTGTCCGGGCTTCACGTGCAGATGCTCCTGCAGCAGATCGTAGCCCAGGTGCAGCGACCAGTTGTCCAGTACCTGGTAGGTGCCGCTCAGCTCGGCGCCCGCGGTGTGCCCTTCCAGATTGTTCTGAAAGAAAAAGGGGATCAGGGTGGCCGGCGTGAAACTGGTGCTGCGCACATCGTTGTAGTCGTTGAAATAGGTGGAAAGCGTCAGCACCGTGCGGGCATCAAGCTGCGCGCGATACCCCAGCTCATAGGCGATCACCTCCTCGGACCTGAAGTCGGCGGCACCTTCGAGAATGACCAGCATCGGTGGCGTGGCTTCCTTGAGGTCCTCATCGATTCGCGAAGGGTCGCGCACCGCGCGCGACACCGCACCCCACAGCGCCTGGTTCTGCCACCCGCTCCAGGTCATGCGCAGATTCGGCTCGTATTGAAAACCGGTGTAGTCGTTGTGCTCGACCTTGGAGCCCACGATAAGGGATACGTCACTGCGCAGCGCGATCTCATCCTGGAGGAAGGCGCTGTACAGATCCTGGTTCAGCGTCGTCGGGAAGAAGCCAAGCCCCGGGGCGTTCTGCACCACATCGTGTGTGAATCGATAGCCCACGCCCCAGATGAGGTGATGCACCGATCCGGTCTGCAACTGGTCCTGGAAATCCACGTCCAGCGTCGTCAGGTCGTCCTTGAGAAAGCCCGCCGGTGCAATCGGAACATCGCCAATGAAGGTCTCAGGCACCGGATCTGCCAGATGAGTGCGGTCGTAGTACGACTGCAGGCTGATCTGCGAGCCATCCTCGGACTGATGGGTCCATTGCCCCACCAGATTGCCACCGCCGGTGCGTTCGGTATCCTCGGCCTCCTCGTTCTCGCGACCTTCGCGGATATCGCCGTGCACGCTCAAGCTGTCCTCGGGCGAGAGCATCGAATCCAAGCGGAAGCCGCCTTGCGCCTGGTGCCAGGAATCCTGCGCCGCGCTGCCGTTGGCGATGGACTCATCGCCGTCGTCGAGGTACTTGCCGTAGACGCGAAACTGCGTCGCCTCCCCCAGGCTGTCACCATAGCGCACCGTCCCGAACTCCTGCGGCTGGCCACCGCCGCCGCCCTCCACATATGCGCCCTGGGTATCGCTGGACTTGCGGGTGATGATGTTGATGACGCCGTTGACCGCGTTGGCGCCCCACAGGGTACCGCCCGGGCCGCTGATGACCTCAATGCGCTCGATGTCCTCGAGCGGATAATCCTGGACATCCCAGAAGACACCGGAAAAAAGTGGCGTGTACACGGTGCGGCCATCGATCATGACCAGGAGCTTATTGGCCAGCGCGGTGTTGAAGCCGCGGGCGCTGATGGCCCAATCGTGCGAGTTCTTCTGCGCCACCTCGAGGTTGTCGGCAAGACGCAGCGCCTCGGGAATGCTCGTGGCCCCGGAGCGGCGGATGTCTTCGCGCGTAATGACCTGGATCGCCGAGGCGGTCGTCAGCAGCTTCTCCGCATGCCGCGACACCGAGGTCACCTCGACATCCATGAGCTGATCCAGGCTCAGGGATTTCAGATTGCTGGTGGTGGTATCAGCCGACTGCGCCAGCGCACCGTGCGCCCAAGCACCCAGAAGCACCCAGACCAGGGCGGCCATTCTGGACGAACAGATCACTGATCTGATCACGTGCCTTCCTCTGGCTACGCCTCGACAATAGGACCGTTGCGACCCCTGCTTTCTATGTCACAAGCATAGGTACCCCCTAATCCATGGGATCTGCCGCAGATCACGGTTTAATCATTAAGTTCCGCTTATAACTTCACTTTGCGTCTGACCGGGTGATCGGATGCCCAAGTTCGCAAAGCATGCAGGTTGGATCCTGGCGCTGCTGCTCGCCACGGCGGTGCGCGCCACTGCGCCTGACGAATACCAGGTCGAGGCCGTTTTTCTGCTGCACTTCACGCAGTTCGTGGAGTGGCCGGCGCAGGCGCTGGGGGATGCGCATAGCCCCTTCATCATCGGGGTACTGGGTCGGGATCCCTTCGGCTCCTCGCTCGATGAGGCGGTACGCGGGGAAACCGTCAATGGCCGGCCGCTGGTGGTGAAGCGTTTCGCGGATGCCACGGACCTGCGCCCCTGCCAGATCCTGTTCATCGATCGCTCAGCGGCCAACGCTGCCGATCAGGTCATCGGTTCCCTGGCCCACAGCGGAACCTTGACGGTAAGCAATTTCGATGTTCCGGCCCCGGCGGATGTGATCATCCGCTTCCTCAATGAGGACCGCAGAATCCGGCTGCGAATCAATGTCGACTATGCCCGCAACGCCGGCCTCACCATCAGTTCCAAACTGCTGCGACCCGCCCAGGTCGTCGGCACCATACCGGTGGGGTGAGCATGAACGCCTCCTCTCCAGCCATCCGCCGGCAGTTGATACAGATGGTGCTGTTGATCAGCGGCGCCGTGCTGCTGCTGACGGTGACCGCGCTGTTTGCCTACGACTTCGTGACCTTCAGGCAGACCAGTCAGCGCCAGCTTGACACCCTGGGCCGCGCCATCGCCGCCAACTCCACCGCCGCCCTGGCCTTCGACAATCCGGATGACGCGCGCACCGTGCTGTCGGCTTTCGAAGTCGACCCGCACGTCGTGCACGCCGCACTGTACCGGCTCGACGGCACGCTGTTCGCCGTCTATCCCAGCAAGGCGCGCGGCGGCGTTCCGCCCCTACTGCGGGCCGAGGCCACGGGGTTCAGGTTCGAACGCGGCGCCCTGATCGATGTGCTGCCGGTGAGCGAAGGCAGCCGGCGCATGGGCACGCTGTTCCTGCAATCCGATCTGCGCGCCATCTATGAGCGCATCCGCCTGTATGCCGGAATCGTGGCGCTGGTGGTGTGTGCCTCCGCGGCCCTCGCCTATGCCCTGTCGCGGCGCCTGCAGCACCGCATTTCAAGTCCCATCCTGACATTGGCGCACACGGCTGACGCCATCTCCACGCGCCATGACTACTCGGTGCGGGCCGACAAGGCCGGTGTCTATGAGCTCGACCAGCTCACCGACGCCTTCAATCACATGCTGGGGACCATACAAAGATCCGAATCGCGGCTGCACGTGCAGCTTGGACATCTGAATCTGCTGCAGCAGATCACCCGCGCCATCGGTGAGCGCCAGGATCTGGCCAGCATCGCCCAGGTCGTGGTGGCCACGCTCGAGCGCAGCATGCCCATCCAGTTCGGCTGTATCGCCCAGTACGATGCCACCACCCGGGCACTCACCGTGACGACGCTGGGCATCGTCAGTCAGGCCTACGGGGAGCGGCTTGATCTACAGAAAGGTGCGGAGATCCTGTTGGATGAAAACGGGCTCGGTGCCTGCGTCAACGGACAGCTGGTACACGAGTCGGATACCCAGCAGGTGGCCCTGCCCCTGCTGCAGCGCCTGGCGAGCTATGGGCTGGGCTCGGTGGTGATCGCGCCGCTGATCGCGGAGCCGACTTTCTTCGGTGTCCTGATCGCGGCCCGCCACGACATCAATGGCTTCAGCAGTCCGGACTGCGAGTTCCTCAAGCAGCTCAGTGAACACGTCGCACTCGCGGCCCGTCAGGCAGAGCTGAACAGCGCGCTGCAGATGGCATACGATGATCTGCGCCGCAGCCAGCAAACGACGATGCAGCAGGAGCGGCTGCGGGCGCTGGGGCAGATCGCCAGCGGCATCGCCCACGACATCAACAATGCCATCTCGCCCGTCTCACTCTATACAGAATCGCTGCTGGAGCGTGAACCGAATCTCAGTGAGCGCGCCCGCTCCTACCTGACGACCATTCAGCGTGCCATTGCCGATGTCGCCAGCACCGTGGCACGCATGCGTGAGTTCTACCGGCAGCGCGAACCGCAGCTGTCGCTGTCGCGTGTGGACTTGAACCAGACGGTCCAACAGGCGCTGCAGCTCACCCATGCGCGCTGGAGCGACCTGCCGCAGCAAAAAGGCATCATGATCGAGGTGCAGACCGATCTGGCGCCGCTACCCGCCGACGTCATGGTCGCCGAGGGTGAGATGCGCGATGCCCTGACCAATCTCATCTTCAACGCCGTGGATGCCATGCCCGAAGGCGGCACGCTCACCATCCGTACCCGCAAGGTCAAGCCGGCATCCGCCGAGGAGGCCGAACGGGTGCATATCGAAATAGCCGACACCGGCGTCGGCATGGATGAGGCCACCCAGCGCCGTTGCCTCGAGCCCTTCTTCACCACCAAGGGCGAGCGCGGCAGCGGTCTGGGACTGGCGATGGTCTACGGCATGATCAACCGCCACAGCGCCGAACTGCAGCTGGAGAGCACCCCCGGCCGCGGCAGCACCTTCCGGCTGATCTTTGCCGCAGCCGGGGCCCTGGAAGTGAAGCAGGACGCGGAGCCGGTCAGCCTCGAACAGCGGCCCTTGCGCATCCTGCTGGTCGATGATGATCCGCTGCTGCTGGGCTCGCTGCAGGAGGTGCTGCTGTCCGACGGACACGACATCACCGCCGCCAATGGCGGCCAGGCCGGCATCGATGCCTTCAATGAGGCTTTGAAGTCGGCGCAGCCCTTCTCCATCGTCATCACCGACCTGGGCATGCCCTATGTGGATGGCAGACGGGTGGCCGCGGCGGTCAAGGAGGCCTCGGCGCGCACGCCCGTGGTGCTGCTGACCGGCTGGGGCCAGAGGCTGGTCTCGGAGGGCGATGTGCCTCCCTACGTTGACCGGGTGCTGAACAAGCCACCGCGCCTGGTCGAGCTGCGTGCGGCCCTGATGGATCTCACCCATGGCGATGCCCTGAAGCGAGTGGCAGGAGGCGCAACGCGATGAAAAACGCCCGACTGATGGTGGTCGATGACGAAGTGAGCCACATGCGCGCGCTGTGCGACACGCTTGGCTTCGAGGGTTATCGGGTGACCGGTTTCGATTCGCCCACCGAGGCGCTGCAGGCCCTGAGTGAAAGTGAGTGCGACCTGCTCTTGACCGACCTGATGATGCCGGAGATGGACGGCATCGAACTGATCCAGGCCGCCCGGGCCGTGAATCCGGACATCGCTGCCATCGTCATGACCGGCCATGGCACCATCGATACCGCCGTCGCCGCCTTGCAGACCGGCGCGCTGGACTATGTGCTGAAGCCCTTCAGGCTGAACATCATCCTGCCGGTCCTCGCCCGCGCGCTTGACCTGCGCAGCCTGCGCCTGGAGAACGCCTCGCTGCAGCGTCGCGAGCGCGAGCAGGCGCTGCAACTTGCCGCCGCCTATCGCGACCTGGAATCCTTCTCCTACTCGATTTCCCATGACCTGCGCTCCCCGCTGCGCGCCATTCGCGGCATGACGCAGATCTACCTCGAGGAGACCGGTACGGCGTTGACCGAAGGCGGCCGCAAGCGCCTGGATCAGGTGATCGCCGGCGCCGATCGCATGGACCAGATGATCGAGGATCTGCTGCGCTTCTGCCGGGTCACCCATGGCTCACCGGGGTGTTCACGCATCGACCTGAACGCCATCGTGGCCCGCCTCATCAACCAGCTGCAGGTATCCGAGCCCGCCCGCCGCGTCGAGTTGCGCATCGCCGCGCTGCCCGACTGTGAGGGGGATCCGGGTCTTATCGAACAGGTGCTGTCGAATCTTCTGTCCAACGCCTTCAAATTCACGCGCCAGCGTGCTGATGCGCTGATCGAAGTGGGCACCACCCGCGCCGAACACGAGGGCGAGACCGAACAGGTCTATTTCGTGCGTGACAATGGCGCGGGCTTCAACATGAAGTACGCGCAGAAACTGTTCGGCGTCTTTCAGCGCCTGCATTCGCAGGAGCAGTTCCCCGGCACCGGCGTCGGGCTCTCCATCGTCAAGCGCATCCTGGAACGCCACGGCGGCCGTATCTGGGCCGAGAGTACCCCGGGCCAGGGCGCAACCTTCTTCTTCGTCGTGGGACGGGCGCAATAATGCAAGTGGTGGAAGACAAGGCCTTGCGCGTGCTGCTGGTGGAGGACATGCCCTATGAGGCGGAGCTGGTGATCCACCAGCTGCAGCGGGACGGTCTGCGATTCGAGTGGCGCCGGGTGGAAACCGAGGAGGCTCTGCGCAGCACCCTTGCGGAATTTTCCCCCAACATCATCCTCTCGGATTTTCATCTGCCGCAGTTCGATGGCATCTCCGCGCTCAAGGTGGCACGCGAGTTGGCGGCCGAGGTGCCCTTCATTTTCGTTTCCGGGACCATCGGCGAGGAAATCGCCATCGATGCCCTGCGCGGCGGGGCCTGTGACTATGTCATGAAAACCAATCTGCTGCGGCTTGCTCCGGCCATCAAGCGCGCGCTGGCCGATGCGGAAATGCACCAGGAGCGCCTGCGCCAAGAGCAGCAGATCGCCCGGCTGGATCGGGTGCTGGGCATATTGAGCGCGGTCAATGCTCTGGTGGTGCGGGTCCGGGATCGCAAGGAACTGCTGCACGAGACCTGCCGACTGGCCGTCGGGATCGGCGGCTATCTCAGCGCGGTGATCTATTCGAAGATCCCGGCCACCCCGACCCTGTCCATCGTCGCCTGGAGCGGAACCGATGCGCTGATCCGGTCCTTGCCGGACCCCGCCAGCGTGCAGACTGATGTGGTGGGCAGGATCGTGCGCACCGGCAAGGTCTTTTTGTGTATCGATGCCGAGAACCCCGCCATTCCTCCGCAACTGCGCGACGCCATGCTCAGCGGCGAGCTCTCGGCCGTCGTGGGACTGCCGCTGGTGGTAGATCGCACGCCCATCGGTGCATTGCTGGTGGCGGCCCGGGAACCCGAGGCGGTGAGCCTGGAGGAGCTGCGGACACTGCGCGAAATTGCCGGCAACCTGTCCTTCGCCCTGCAGTATCTGCAGAAGGACTCCAAGGTGCGCATGCTGTCGCATTTTGATGCGCGCACCGGGCTCGCCAAACGCTCACTGTTCTGCGATCGGCTGTCGCGCGTGCTGGGTGATTCGACAAAAGCAGACGCCCGCATCGCGGTGTGCGTGATCGACATCGAACGCATGAGCCTGATCAACGACTCCTTTGGCCGGCGGATCGGCGATCTGCTGCTGGAGCACGTCGCCGACCGGTTGCGCAGCCGCTTTCGCAACAGTGATTGCGTGGCGCATTTTGGTGGCGGTACCTTTGCGGTGTTTGCCGATGCCAACTCCCTGGATGGCGAGGCGCTGCTGTCCATGATGCGCGCGCATGCCACCGCCCTGTTCGGTCGCAGCTTCGTGATCGAGCAGCACGAAATCTCGGTCGCCGTGCGTTCCGGGCTGGCGCTGCATCCCACCGATGGGGTCGATGCCAACGCCCTGGTACAGCACGCCGAGCTGGCACTGCAGGAAGCGCGCGCCTCCGGGGTGCGGCAGCTGAACTACAGCGCCGAAAAACATTCGGAAATGATGGCCCGGTTGGCCCTGGAACAGAAGCTGCGCATCGCGCTGGAGCGCCGGCAGTTCGTGCTGCACTATCAGCCCAAAGTGGATTTCAAGACGCATCGCATCTGCGGCGCCGAGGCCTTGCTGCGCTGGCAGGATCCGGAGAACGGGCTGGTGCCGCCCGGGGCCTTTCTGCCGCTGCTGGAATCCACCGGAATGATTCTCGAGGTAGGATCCTGGGTCATCGAACAGGCGGCTCTGGACTGCTGCGAATGGCAGCGGGCAGGCCTGCCGCCGATCCGGATTGCCGTGAACATCTCCCCGGCACAGCTGCGTCAGGCGGATTTCACCACCCAGTTCCTCAACGCCACCGGGGCCTGGTCCACGGCCGCCGCCGGGCTGGACATTGAAATCACCGAAGGCGCCCTGCAGGGGGACTCGGCCGTGGAAATCCGCCGCCTGGAACAGCTGCGAGCCAACGGCACGCGCATCGCCATCGATGATTTCGGCACCGGCTACTCCTCGTTGAGCCGTCTGTCCGCGCTGCCGGTGGATACCCTGAAAATCGACCGCAGTTTCGTCATGCGGTTGGAGGCCAATTCGCAAGGCGGGGCGCTGGTTCGGACCATCATCTCCCTGGCGCGCGCCTTTTCGATGACCACCGTTGCCGAGGGCGTCGAAACGCCGCAGCAGTTCGCCGCCCTGCTGGCTGCCGGCTGCACTCAATCACAGGGGTATCTGCACAGCCGGCCGGTGCCCGCGGCGGAATTCGTCGCCCTGCTGCGCAACGGCCGTGATGAGCTGACGCGCGCCGCCGCCCCGACCCAAAGCGAGCCGGAGGCCTCCACGGCGCTGACCTAGCGGGGCGGATTTCAGGCCGGCACGCTCTGCTGCAGTACCTTGACCAGCTTGGCGCGCAGGATTTCGTGCGTGAAGGGCTTGGCAATGAAATCAGAGGCCCCGGCACGAATGGTACTCAGCAGCGTTTCGCGCCGTGAGTCCCCGCTCACGATGATGATCGGGATATGGGCGATGTCAGGCAATGCCTTGAGCTGGCGAGTGAGACTGACGGCCTCGGATGCGGAGGAGATGACATCCATGAGAATGGCATTGGGGCGTGTGCGGGCCAGCTGCGCCAGCAAATGATTGCCATCACGGGCCACCACCGGATCGTATCCCAGCGTGCGCAGCGACGGGGTCAGCAATCCCCGTGTGGTCTCATCATCACCAACCACGAGCAGGGTCGGACGCGCCTGGCGCACCTGGGTGGCGAAGGCACGTGATTCGGCCAGGGACGGTTCCACCTTGCCGCGCAGCTGGCGCGCCCAGCTGTTCATGGGATTGACGCCCTGCTCACGCGCCGCGCGGGCCAGGTCAAGCTGCTGGGACTTGAATCGCGCCAGATCCTTTTTCAGCGCCTCGGAGTCCTTGACCACCACGGCCGCATTGGCGCCCCCCTGGATGAGGTGATTCGACAACTCATCCGTGGCCTTGGAGAGCTTGTGTTCAAGATCGATCATGGAGTCAAGAGTCGTGGCGGCCTGGCGTTCCCCCATGTCAATTTCATGGGTGATTTTGCGGTCCAGATCACCCAGCTGCTTGGCATGGTTCAGGAGTTTTGCACCCGCCTCGCCACTGCGCCGCAACCCCAGGGCGGCGCGCGCCGCCAGCCAAACGCTCATAATCAGCCGCGTCCGCTCCTGAGGCGGCGGCCAATAGGCCACAAAGTCATCGAAATACTGGCGCTTGCACAGCTCCAGGGCCGCGGCGGATTCTTCTGCCCGGCACAGCAGTACCGAGCGCTGTGGAGCCAGTGAGGGCTCGATCACCCCCATGGCCTTGCAGTAGGGCTGCGCCTGCTCCAACTCCTGGAACGCCAGCACCAGCACGTCGGCGGCCTGCTGCTCGGATCCCGCGGCACCTTCCGGATCCGGCACCAGCGCGTCCACTTGTTTGAAGTGTTTTTTCAGCTCGGCGACCAGCGCTGCCATCTCGGCGGAACTGTCCCCGAGCACCAGCACGCTGGCGGAAGCCGGAGACTTCATGAGCTCACCGGCCACCCAGCGGGTTTGCGGCTGTTCGCGCCATATGGTTCATAAGACACCCGCACGCGCCACAATACTGCGACGGACGTCTAATTCCCCCGCCCCCGTGGGGCGGGTTGCCATAAGCCACAAGTCGGCGAACTGCCAATCGCTATCATCTGTTGATAACGCAATTGTGTCAGACGATTCCCACACGGCATGACTGCGCTGTCAGCATGGATCCACGGTACGCGGCATGTTTTGCTTTGCATCACGAATTTGCACATTAACTTCCGTTTACAATTTTTAGCGGTCACCCATGCTAAGGTCCCATCGAAATCGCCTGGGAATTGGATGCCCAAACTTGCACGGCAAACGGGACCGAGTCTGGCACTTCTGCTCACTGCAGCAGCCGGGGCGGCCGCGCCCATTCTGAGAGGCGCTAGCCAATGATGAACGCTCGCCTGATCGTCGTCGACGACGAAGCCGCGCACATGCGCGCGCTGTGCGACACCCTGGGTTTCGAGGGCTACAAGGTCGACGGCTTCGAGTCACCCAGCGAGGCACTGCGGGTGCTGCGAACCGGCTCGTGCGACCTGCTGCTGACCGATCTGAAGATGCCGGAAATGGATGGCATCGAGCTGTTCCGGGCGGCGCGGGCCGCGGACCCGGACATTGCCGGCATCATCATGACCGGGCACGGCAGCGTCGATTCGGCCGTATCGGCCCTACAGACCGGGGCCTTCGACTATGTGCTCAAGCCCTTCCGGCGCAATGCCATTCTGCCGGTGATCGCGCGCGCGCTCGATATCCGCAATCTGCGCATCGAGAATGCCTCGCTGCAACGCAAGGAGCGCGAGCAGGCCCAGGAGCTGGCGGCGGCCTATCGTGACCTGGAGGCGTTTTCCTACTCCATATCCCACGACCTGCGCTCCCCGCTGCGGGCCATCCACGGCATGACCCAGGTTTACCTCGAAGAAGCCGCGCCCACTCTGTCGCAGCGCAATCGCCAGCGTCTCGACCATGTCGTTCGCGGCGCGCAGCGCATGGATCAGATGATCGAGGATCTGCTGAAGTTCTGCCGACTCAGTCGCGCGGCCTTGAACCGCTACCGCATCGACCTGGATGGCATCACGCGCCGCCTGGTCGATGACTTGCGGGCCGCCGATCCGCACCGCCAGATCGAGGTGCGCATCGATCCGCTGCCCGATTGCCTGGGAGACCCGGGGCTGATCGAGCAGGTCATGGCCAACCTGTTGTCCAATGCCTTCAAGTTCACGCGCGGCCGCGCCGAACCGCAGGTGGCCGTGGGCAGCTACCTGGCCAGGATCGGCGTCGACGCCCAGCAGGTGTACTTCGTGCGCGACAATGGCGCCGGGTTCAATACCCAGTATGCGGACCGTCTGTTCGGGGTATTTCAGCGACTGCATTCACAGGACCAGTTCCCCGGTACGGGTGTCGGCCTGTCCATTGCAAGGCGCATTCTCGAACGCCATGGCGGCCGGATCTGGGCCGACAGCGCTCCGGGCAAGGGCGCGACCTTCTTCTTCGTCGTCGGAGGAGACAACTGATGCAGGCGGGCTCGGACAGGGAGTTCCGCGTGCTGCTTGTGGAAGATGTACCGCATGAAGCGGAGCTGGTCATCCACCAGCTGCAGCGTGCCGGCCTGCGCTTTGACTGGCGCCGGGTCGAGACCGAAGAGGATCTGCGCGGCCACTTGAGCGAGTTTTCCCCCGACATCATCCTGTCGGATTTCAATCTGCCTCAGTTTGACGGGATATCGGCGCTGCGGATCGCCCGTGAGTTGCACCCTGAGGCACCCTTCATTTTCGTCTCAGGCACCATCGGTGAGGAGCGCGCCATCGACGCCTTGCGGGCGGGAGCTGCCGACTATGTGCTGAAGAACAATCTGCTGCGGCTGGCGCCGGCGGTGAAGCGTGCGCTCGCCGATGCCGAACTGCGCCTGGAGCGCGCGCGCCAGGAGGCGCAGATCGCGCGCATGGCACGGGTGCTGGGGATCCTAAGCGGAGTCAACTCGCTGGTGGTCCGGGTCCGGGACCGCAAGGAGCTGTTGCAGGAAACCTGTCGGCTGGCGGTCCAGGCCGGCGGCTATCTCAGTGCGGTGGTCTTTGCCAAGATATCCGGTGCGGCGAAATTCTCGGCGGTTGCCTGGAGCGGCGCGGATATCCTGCGCCACTCCCTACCCGAGCCTGCCGATGCGCACACCGATATCGTCGGCCAGATCTTCAAAACCGGAAAGGTCTTTCTGTGCAACGATCCGGCCCATAGCGGCCTGCCGCAAGAACTGCGCCAGGCAATGCTGCGGGCAGAGCTGTCGGTGGTCGTAGGCTTGCCGCTGGTGGTCGACCGTACGCCCATCGGCGCCCTGCTGCTCGCGGCGCGTGAATCCGACGCAGTCAGTGTCGAGGAGCTGCGCACGCTGCGCGAGATCGCCGGCAACCTGTCATTCGCGCTGCAGTACCTGCAGAAGGATTCCAAGGTCCGGCTGCTGTCGCACTTCGATCCGCGCACCGGGCTTGCCAAGCGGCCGCTGTTCTGCGACCGCCTGTCGCGGGTACTGGCCGACCCGGTCAATCAATCGGCACGCTTTGCCGTGAGCGTCATTGACATCGAGCGCATGAGCCTGATCAATGACTCCTTCGGCCGCAGGATCGGCGATCTGCTGCTGCAGCATGTGGCCGACCGTCTGCGCAGTCGTTTCCGCAGAAGCGAACGTGTGGCGCATTTCGGCGGCGGCACCTTCGCGGTGTTTGCCGATGCCAGTTCCCGCGACGGCGATGAGCTGCTCGCCGCCATGCGCGCGCATGCCGCGGCCCTGTTTGGCCGCCCCTTTGTCATCGAGCAGCAGGAAATCCAGGTCACGGTGCGATCCGGCCTGGCCCTGCACCCGAATGACGGCCGGGACGCCAATGCCCTGGTGCAGCATGCGGAACTCGCGCTGCAGGAGGCGCGCGCCTCCGGAGCGCGGCAGCTGAACTACAGCGCCGAGAAACACTCGGAAATGATGAACCGTCTGGCGCTGGAGCAGAAGCTGCGCGTGGCACTGGAGCGCCAGCAGTTCGTGCTGCATTACCAGCCCAAGGTCGATTTTCAGACCCGGCAGATCTGCGGCGCCGAGGCGCTGCTGCGCTGGCAGGATCCGCAAGCCGGCCTGATCTCCCCCGGCGCCTTCCTGCCCGTTCTGGAGTCAACCGGCCTGATTGTCGAGGTCGGCAGGTGGGTCATCGAGCAGGCCGCCCGCGACTGCCAGGCATGGCTGCAGGCCGGGCTGCCGCCGGTACGGATTGCCGTGAATATTTCCCCGTTGCAGCTGCGGCAGGCGGAATTCACCAGCCAGTTTCTGGAGGCCACGGGCAGCTGGGCCACCGTCTATGCCGGCGTGGATGTCGAGATCACCGAAGGGGCGCTGCAGGGGGATTCAGGCGAGGAGATTACCCGCCTGGAACAGCTGCGCAGCCGTGGCGCCAAGATCGCCATCGATGACTTCGGAACCGGCTACTCATCACTCAGCCGCCTGTCATCACTGCCGGTGGATACCCTGAAAATCGATCGCAGCTTTGTAATGAAGCTGCCGCAGAGCGCGCAGGGCATCACGCTGGTGCAGACCGTGGTGTCCCTGGCGCAGGCGTTCTCGATGCACACCGTGGCGGAGGGTGTGGAGACGCGCGAGCAGTTCGACATGCTGCTTGCTTTCGGGTGCACGCAATCCCAGGGCTACCTGCACAGCAAGCCGCTGCCGGCTGCGGAATTTGTGGCCCTGCTGCGCGATGGTCGCGGCGATCTGACGCGCCCTGGCGCGCTCTTTGGCCCCGGCTAGGCGCTCTTGTCGCGCTTGAATCCGGCAACTCGCTGCGCGGCAATCGCCGACATACCGGCCGCCTCCAGCGCGACCGCGCATTTCCTTTGATCCTGTATGCGCAGTGTGGCGCCCTGCCGCCACTTTTCGTCCGTGACCATTGCCGACAACCCGCCGTCGAACTGTTCAGGCGTCGCCGGTGGCCATTGCTTCGATTCGTACAGGCGCAGTAGCTCAGTCAGGCGCCGGAGCGCTACATAGAGTTCTCGGCCTACCTGCTTGTAATCTGTTTTGTCCGATGCCATGAGAGTCCCATACCGGCGCAGTAATGCTGCGCTCTGATTAACGTTAGTCGGAATATGCGCTAAAGGTCAATCCGTCAACTCGTCACGGCTGGACCCCACTACCTGGGTGATGCTTGCCTGCGCACCGAGCCGTGCATCGCCCGCAGTTGAATCGCAATGTACTTGGCTATCGGTATGCGTCGGGATTGTACAGCGGGCTACTTGGGCCACGGTGCGTCGAAGCTGAGCTGACAGTTCGGGCAGGCATTCCAGATTTCCCAAAACATTCGCCTGTCCTTGTTTTGGCCGCCTATGGTCTGCGCCCGCAACTGGTTCAGACCCACACCGCACCGTGGGCATCGGTAGATGCGGCGTGTAACGAAATAGACCGCCACGATGGCGACCGCCGCCAGGCCCAATCCGACCATCAGAATATCCGGTCTCGGCAATTTTGGGTGCAAGAAACGAATACCCAGTGCCGTCCCAATGAGGATTGCGGCCAGCCCGTACGTACACCACATCTGAGTGCGCTTGAAGTGATCTCGGATTGTCATGCTAGCCATCCTACTGAAGCCCGGCGCACGAGTCATGCCGCAGCGCCCGCAGCCATTTCGTAGCAGCTTAGGAGCAACTGGACCGTGTTGAATACGACGATCACACCGAGCATCTACGCTGCAACTTTCACCGGCGTCGCGCACCTACGATGTACAGCCGGCAAGCCTCCCCTTCCAGGAGAGTCGAAGGATGGTACCGGCGCCGTCCGTGTCCACCTGCAGCGTGCAGCGGAAGTGCACGTCTACGGGCGCTGGTGCGCTACCTTTCGCAAGCACCTGACCACCCAGAACCTCCAGCGCAGGTGTCTGAATCGACGGTGGCTCCAATTGCAGGCTTGTGGCCGTCGTCCAGATGTAGACGACACCCCCGGCGATAAGGCTCTGGCTATCCGGATAGCCGATACGGTCTATCAGGGCATCGATCTTCTGGCCCTTGTAATGCGAAATCTGCCTTTCAAGCTGAGACAGCGGATCAACGCATCCCGCCAGCAACGCCGTTACAGCAGCCGCCACCACTCGCACGTGGGTGTTCCCCTTGCAATTATCCGTGCGCCTCACTTTACCGAGATTCGCGCTCGCTCGTCGTCGCAGATCATGACAGAGCGAAGCCGTCGGTCGCGAACAGCAGCTTGGCGGGCTTCAATTCGATTGTGATGCCATCGATTTTACAAGCAACAGTGCTACTCCTTGCTTGGCCGCCTTCACGGCAAGTGCGTCAATCATCACTTGAGCTGCCTCAGATACGAAGTGCTCGCAAGATACAAAGATCCTGACGGGTCCGCGTTCTGGCGCACGATACGTGCGCGCGAAATTGGCATGAGCAATCGTGACCAGGTAGGCGCCAACCTTTCGTTCAATCAGCTGGAGCGACCCTGGCGAGGAATCCAGCGGGCCACTGCACGAGACGATCAAATCTACGCCCCCCTCCTGGCGCTCCCCAACGACATCGAACGCATCGACATTCTGACTAGGCGGCTGAGAGCTCCTCATTGACACAGGATGTCCGGCACCGCTAAAGCGGTCAATATATTCAATCTTAGAAGCCCTGATGACGCCCGGTCCCGGCGACTCGCGGTTTGCACCCCTTCCTGACGGTTGTGAGTGTCCGCTGTCGGGCATCAGAAAGCGGCTAATCCAACACTTGGCAATGTTATGGATGTCATATTGGGCATTCTTGAGCGGTCTCTGAAAGCTATGCTAATACATGCATACATATGCAGGTATTGATATATTGCTCATCGTGAGACCCAGGAAGTCCCCGGCACCGCGAGGTATGAAACCGCTGGAGTTCCTGGGTTCCAGTCGGGATGACTTGCGCGCGATGCCCGCTGCCATTCGGCATAGCATCGGCCTGGAGCTGTTGCGGGTGCGGTTTGGTGCCGAGCCTTCGAGCTTCAAACCAATGCCCACCGTAGGCACGGGTGCCCACGAGATTCGCGTTCGCGATGTATCGGGCGCGTACCGCGCCATTTAGGTGGTCAAGTTCAAGGCCGCCATCTATGTGCTGCACGCCTTCCATAAGAAGACGCAGCAGACAACAAAGATGGACGTCGAGCTGGCAAAGGCCCGCTACAGGCTCATCGGAGGTACGTCATGAGAAAGAAGGCCGATCCGCGATTCTCCGATACCCGCCGACTCAAGAGCAGCGGAAATGTATTCCTCGATCTCGGTTTCGATCCAGCCGAAGCCAAGGTCATGGCACTGCGCGCCCAGGTGATGATCCGCATGGAACAGCACCTGAAGACGCAGGGCTGGACGCAGGCTGAGGCGGCCAAGCGCTTGGGAATCACACAGCCGCGAGTTTCGCGGCTCATTAAGGGCAGATGGCAGGATTTCAGCCTGGATATGCTGCTGACGCTGGCTGCTCGGGCTGGGCTGCAGCCCGAACTGAAACTGGCTGCCTGAAGCAGTCACCAGCGAATCCCAAATTTACTGGTCGGTTGGCGATGTCGCCCCGGAAGTCCGGAACGCAACCCATTGCTGACAGTCGCGCGTAACAGCTTTCAGGTAGCTGCGTTCAACCCCGGGACTCATGCAACTGCGGGTTCGGGGCGCTCAACAGGATCTGTGCCGCGCGTCTCTTTGAGCGCGCTCACGCAAACCAAAGACATGACACAGGTAGCGCTAATGAAGATCGCCAGCCAAGAATTTGTGTGGTACCTCGCGTATAAGGCGGTCGCGACTATGGGGCCGACGCCGCCTCCGACAATTGCCGAAGTCTGATAGGCGAGCGAGACCGCGGAGTAGCGAACACGAGTGGTGAAGAGTTCCGAGAACATTGCAGCTAGCGGTCCATAACTCAGCAACATGGTACTACTGCCCATACCAATCGCCACGGTGATCCACAGCAACGAGCGTGTTTCAATCAGTGGAAAGAGAAAGAAGGCCCAGATGCCCGTGAGTACAACCCCGGTCATGAAGATCCTGCGACGACCGTAACGGTCAGAAAGCATGCCGGCAAAAACCAGCGTGGGCGGAACGACCACTTGCGCTAACAGCGCGGCAGTAAGCATAAGACTTCGCGGCAGCCCCAGGCCCGCGGAACTCGTTCCGTATGCAATCACGTACGTGATCATTATATAAAAGGCCAAGTTGCCCCAGACCCACGCTCCTGCGGCCAAGAGGATTGATCTGGGATAAAGGCGCAAGGCCTCAAGTACCGGCGAGCGGTGTCCGCGCACAGGGGTAGCCGCGGGCGTTGCACTTTTGGCCAATAAGTCGACAGGCGAGGCTGTGGCCTGCTGCAGACCACGAAAGGCCGCTGTCTCCCGAACACGATAGCGCATGAACAGGCCCAGCCCAATGAGGGCTATGCTAATGAGGAACGGGATGCGCCAACCGTAGGCCATGAACGCCGCAGGTGACATCGCACCGTTTACGATGAGGAATGCCAGGTTAGCCAGTGTTAAACCGACTGAAACGCCTCCCTGGGCGATGCTGCCGTACAGGCCGCGATTCGACTTCGGTGCATTCTCTGTAGCCAGTAAGATCGCACCGCCCCACTGACCACCTACGGCTAAACCCTGCGTGAATCGCAGCAATATCAGGGCGAGCGGCGAGAAAACTCCAGCTATTCGGTAGGAGGGCAAGGCGCCTATGAGCGTTGTCGCAGTTCCCATGACGATAAGAGCCACGGCGAACGCGTTTTTGCGCCCTACCCGATCTCCCATGTGTCCGAACAAGACTGCCCCCAAAGGCCGCGCCACGAAACCCACAGCGAAGGTGCTAAAGGAAGCGATTAGAGCGACAAACGGAGACAAGGTTGCTGGAAAAAACGCAGTCGGAAACACGAGGGCCGCCGCCGTGCCGTAGAGAATGAAGTCGTACCACTCGATACTGGCCCCGCCAAGACCTATCAGCGCATTCTTCAGGGGTGTAGCTTCCCTCGCGCGAATCGAATCAACGAGCGCAGCTGTGTCTTTGCTCATGAGTTCTCCCCGGGTCTTGCAGCCAGAATACAATGCCCCGGCCTCACTCGCGAGCTGCAGCTTTAGAGCAATCATTTAAGTCAGCTCTTCGACAGTAATGGCCCGAAAGCGCCAGAAACTGTTCTCGCAACGTACCGCTCGTCGTGCACTGCAGCGAATGGCGAAAGTTGACCCCTTCTGCCGTTACAGAACTTCAGATTCCTCGAGGCCAGTATTGGGCTGAGAAAGTCGCCCCGCTCATCATTGAACGGGTTTGCCGGCCGCCCCAAGGCAGGGCCCTGATTGCTCGGTACTTCTCGCAAGGCAGACCTAGTCTCCGGATTTTGATACGCTGAGTTCATCCAGGAGGCCAAATAATGACCGCCGAACCTTCGGATATCTGCGGGTCGTTACGGCTTCACGCAGAAGGAAGGCCGCATCAGGCTGCCGTGTACTGCGGCGACGTGGCGATAACCTGGAGTGCGCTGGAAGAATCAACGGCGACCCTGGCACGCTGGTTCCTCGATCAGGGCCTACGCCCGGGCGACCGAGTGGCTTTACACTGGTCAAACTCCATAGAGGTTGTTCAACTCTTTTTCGCACTTTTCAAAGCCGGGGTGATCGTGGTGACGATCAACACACGGCTGAAGCCGGCCGAGATTCGCTACGTTCTCGATCATTCGGAAACTCGGTTGTGCTTTAGCGAACCGGCACTAGCTCCACTGGCAGAGCAAGCCGGTGCCGCCTGCTCTGTGATCGATCATCTGCCTTCTCTCGAACGAGCGAACGAACATTCCACTACTATGCCTGAGGTCAGTTGTGATCAACCAGCGTTGATCATTTACACCTCCGGTACGACGGCGCACCCCAAGGGTGTGGTGCATACACACCGGTCCCTCTTTCACGCTGCCAGGAACGCGGCATGGGTATCGCGGAACCTGGAGATTTCGGTTCGGCTTTGTGCGCTGCCGGTAATGCACATGGCGGGGATGACCAATTTGATCACTTCAGTGCATCAAGCGACGCCGGTCGCCATGCTGGCAAAGTTTGACCCAGCAGCGGCTCTGGACGCCATCGAGCGATACAGTTGCTCAGCAATGACCTGCCTGCCTGCGTTGACGCTCTTTGTCGTGGAGGAGCAGGCGCGGAAACCGCGCAATATCTCCTCTCTTCGATTGGTGACGGCGGGAGGTGATGCAGTTCCCTTGGCGCTGCAAAATCGCTTCAAGGCACTGTTCGGCATTCCGTTAGTAGAAGGATACGGGATGACGGAGTGCAATCCTGTCGCCTGCAATCCTGTCGATGAACCGCGTATGGGCTCAATGGGACGGCCGATCGAAGGGGTCGATATTCGCGTCGTAGATTCTGACGGTCAAGACGTCGCCGACGGCGAAACCGGAGAGATCGCTATTCGCAGCCCAGCGACTTGCATTGGCTACTGGAACGACCCGGTCGCCACCGTCGCAACGTTGGAGTCGGGTTGGTTCCACACTGGTGATCTAGCATCCCGCGATGCCGACGGGTACTTCTGGTTCAAGGGTCGCAAGAAAGAAATCATTATCCGCGCAGGTTCCAATATTTCTCCGCAGGAGGTGGAGGAGGCCCTGTACAAACACCCGGCAGTGCTGGAGGCTGGAGTGGTCGGAATTCCTGATCCGATATATGGCGAACGCGTCGTGGCCGCTATCGTATTGCGAGAGGGTCAAACTGTAGACCCTCAAGAGCTGCGTCAGTTCGCTCAGAAACTGCTGGCGGACTACAAACTCCCTGAAGAAATATTGTTCCTTAAGGAACTGCCCAGGAGCCCTGTTGGAAAGGTCCACCGCCGCACGCTGAAAGAGAAGCTGCTTGCTCAAACTGAAATGGCGAGCGAAAACAGCTGACAGAATTAACTTCCGCCAGTATCGTCCAGAGTGAACTCGTCCGTCTAGCGCGAGCTGCGAACATCCACTAAGTGCAACCTGTCGGTGTGGTCGAGTGACTGCTTCGGGCCGGGAAGCGCCAGATGCGGTTCCTGATAGCTGCCGGTCATCGAAATATCCCGTGAGATGCCGGTTCTGACCCGTACTTGCCGGTCGCGAGCGGCTGCTTCCGGGCATCAGAAATCGGCTGATTCAACCTTTCACCAAGCCCGCGAGCATCACACTGTGTTGAGCCTATCGGCGGCCTCGTCATCGGTAGGCCTAGGCGTCTCGTTGAATTTCGCCGTGACCGGCACTAGTGAATCAATACGCGAGAACGGTGTTTGCCTATCCGGGCCCAAGAAACTCAGAAAATGACTCTTGGTGCGGAACATATCGGCGCCACGCCATAGCCTTCGCATGTCTTTCGATGTAGCAGCGCGCCAAAAAACAAACATATCGAAGAGCCGGTAACCCCATTTGGTGATCAAACCGACCACCGGTATTCTTTTGGAGCGCAACTGATGCTCGAAGAACATCGAAGGGATATGCCCGGCCTGCCGCCCCTTTCGGAACTGCCTGATTGCGAAGTCCGGTTTGCTCTTCGCACACAAAACACCGATGACGTAGGCGCCCATGAATCCCGATATATCGTTTGACTTCGATGCTGCCCTTTGTGCAGCCGCTGCATCTGGGGCAAGGCGCTTCCCTTTGATTAACTCCTCTGCCAAACAAGCCAATAGCTCTGGGTCCTTGGACTGTAACGATTGCAGGAGAAGCGCCTGATACATTGTCAGAACACCTGCCTCACGGGCAGCTTCGGGATAGCGATGAATTAACATCGCGGTCATCGCTGCAGAAGCAGCGCTGCCGTCGTGCGCCTCGGCGAGGAATGCAGCAATCGTTTTCTGGACTTCGTTTTCGTCGGCCCAGCATCGTTCACTATTCATTTGCCAAGCGCCAAAGTTGAACCGTGCCGCAACATTACTACTGGCGCTGTATTCACGGCGCGTCCGCTCAAACGGTTGCTAGAGGTCGACACTGTCGCGGCCCCGAAGTGAAAGTCCACAGTGTACGCACCTAGTCAGCGACGTTCGTAATAGCCGACCATCGAGGAAGAAATGCCGACCACACCGAGGACAAGCACTGAAGAAACACCGAAAGATCAGGAAGAATATGGGCATAGCCGATAAGAAGAAAGCAGTTGCCAAGAGCTGCTTTGGTACCCTTGGAAATACAATTGCCGCGAGCAGCAGCCACGCGAGCGGGACGACAAAAGCCAAGAGCCGGCGTCCCCGGAGTGCACTTCGGCCTGCAACGATTTCGTTTTTCTGCGGTCGGCTCGTTCCCGACACCGACGGAATTAACGGGATCCCTTTCCAGCCAAATACAGCCCAAACCCCGCCGACGACAATGCCTGGAATCGTTAGGGCAGACCACTGCGCAATTGCCCCGCCCATATTTGCAATGCCGAATACGACGCAAGCCACGCGTGCCCAGTTCGGGAGAGGCTGGTGCCACCGGATGTCGTTCATGCGACTTTCAACCAATAGTTAGCGGGCAGGAAGACCTGGCCGACTATGGACCTTCACTTTCCAGACATCTTGCGCCACCCAAATACGACAACTGGCGGCACGGCTGCACCTGCCAGAGCGACGACCAGGCCCCTGATGCCCAAGACCACGTGGTCGCCTACATAAACGGCGGGAACCCCAAAGAGCGCGGCAACACCGCAAACCAGAATGAGACCACTCAATAAGACGGCTGCCCGCATGTCGTCACCTTATTTAGACCACACTCGGGTTTTCTCCGATAGCCGGGCGCCCTACATCCAGTGCCGCTAGCGTCTTCGCGACTGATTCCTGAACGAAGAATACGCCGAACGCCCAGTAGGAAAAAACACAGATCCAAGTTCCGATGCAATCTCCGAACTTGTATTGCCCAATTGCACGACGCGCGTCGCCGAGCACACTGGTAGCAATGAAGAACGGGGCATAGATTAGGGCGATTAGAGGCAATCCGATGGTAATCCGTGCCCAGTCCGGTATTGCGACTGGCCGGCCAAGAACTGGCACAGAGGCTGAGAGAATCGCAATGCCCAAGAATGTGATCGACACTATTGTGATTCGGCGCCGCAGGACCGTCGAATAGGGCTCCGGAATTCCGAAGATTATGAGTAATGGGAATCCGAACAGAATCAGCATACCAAGCACTCCGGCCAGGAGTACGAGCAGAGGATGGTTTTCGGAGGCCGCGAAGGGAGCCGTCATAATCGACACTAGAAGAACCGCTCCTAGGATCCGCCACGGTCGCTGCACAGAAAGCCAGCGTAGTAAGGTTGCCACGACGTTTAACTACCAATTCCGCGAGAGAAACGTCGGCATGAAGTGTAAGACATGGGAGTTAGCTTACCGTAGGCTGCGAGTGGCAGCTAAGTGGCAACGAGTCTTCGGGAGCCACCGTCGGCTCCGGGCCGAAAGCGATTCTCAATGTCTGCTTCTGGGCGAGGTGAGCGGCCGTTCTGGCACCGAGATTTGGCGTTTCCTGTTAACAGAATTGCTGCCAATGCAATTCAGCCAATGACTGCTTATCTTGCCCGTAACCCGCCATTGCGCTGCACTATCGGCATAGCCGACATTCGGGGGCGCGCCAGGCGGAACGGTTTCGGGAGCGAGTTTTTGGTGCATTCGGTCCACCCCGGGCAGTGACGAACGTCCGGAATGGCGAAACTCAATCAAGTAGTTCTTGGGTAATATCTCAAGTGTTGACGGGCCCTAAGCAG
>DATHMK010000060.1:0-15227 GCA_035487155.1 Steroidobacteraceae bacterium | reverse complement strand
CAATCGAAAGTTCCCCACCCCACGTCATCATTGGAGACGTATGAACAAGCAAATCGTGTCGACCGCCAACGCGCCCGCCGCCATCGGCATTTACTCTCAGGCCGTCAGGGTCGGCGGCACCCTCTGGTTATCCGGCCAAATTCCATTGGATCCGAAAACCAACAAATTGGTCGAGCGCGATCCCGAGACGCAGATCAGGCGGGTCTTCGAGAATCTCAAAGCAGTCGTCACGGCCGCCGGCGCTACTTTCGACGCCGTTGTGAAGGTCAATGCGTATTTGACGGACCTCTCGCACTCTGCGCTCCTGAACAAAATCATGTCGGAGTACTTCCGCGAGCCTTACCCGGCGCGCGGCGCCGTCGGTGTAGCGGCACTTGCCGGTGGGGCGCTCGTGGAAGTGGAGTGCATCGTCGCGGTATGACGCGATTCACGGACCTCGCCCGGTCGAATCAGTGGCGTTAGCGGGAGACCTATCATGCATATCACGGCACTCTTACTGTCTCGGCTGCAATTCGCCTTCACCATCTCATTTCACATCATCTTTCCGTCCTTCACCATCGGCGTGGCGGCATGGCTGACGTTTCTCGAAGTGCTGTATCAGGCGACTGGACGCCCGACTTACCGGGTGGTCTTCGAGTTCTGGCTGAAGATCTTCGCCGTGGCGTTTGGAATCGGCGTGGTGACGGGAATTGTCATGGCCTTTCAATTCGGAACGAATTGGAGCGTGCTTGCTCGCCTGTTCGGGCCAATTCAAGGTCCCCTGATCTCATATGAGACCTTCACCGCCTTCTTCCTGGAGGCAAGCTTCTTCGGAATACTGCTTTTTGGCCGGGCCCGCGTCCCGCCGTGGTTCTATCTGCTATCAACCGCCATGGTGGCTCTGGGCACCACGCTGTCCGCCTATTGGATCATGGTAAATAACAGCTGGATGCAGGTACCCACCGGCTACCTCGCCGCGCATGGCGCCTTCATACCCGTAGACTGGCCCCGAATTCTCTTCAATTCCGTGGTCGGGGTGCGTTTCCCCCACATGTTGTTTGCCTCCTACCTTACCGGGACGTTCTGTGTGGCAGCGACCGGCGCCTGGTATGTACTTCGCCGGCAATTCAATGCCGAGGCGCGCGTAATGCTGCACATGGGACTGTATCTGGCAGCCCTGCTCATACCCGTCCAGCTTTTCTTCGGACACCTGGTGGGTGACTACGTGCACGATCGCCAGCCAGTCAAGTTTGCCGCCATTGAAGCACGCTGGCATGACGAGCAGCCCGCCGGCGAAGTCCTGATAGCGCTTCCAGACCCCGCCAGTCATACCAACCGCTATGAGATCAAGGTCCCCGTGCTGGGCAGCCTTATCGGGAGCCTGAGCCTTCATTCCAAAGAAATTGGCCTGACCGACTTCCCACGTGCAGATTGGCCACCGATGCTCGTTCCATTTTTCGCCTTTAGGATCATGGTTGGTTGTGGGATTGCCATGCTTCTCGTGGCATGGGTCGGAACGTATCTGAGCCGCAAACAGCGGCTCGAGCAGAACAAGGCCTTGATGTGGGTCACATTCCTGAGTTTTCCGTTGCCCTTCATCGCCATTTTGACCGGCTGGTTCACTGCAGAGGTCGGTCGACAACCATGGACGGTCTATGGGCTTCTGCGCACGGCGGACGCCGTGACGCCGATTTTGACGACTAACGCCGCCTTGATATCGCTTCTGGTGTACTGCGCAGTCTACGCAGTGATCGGCGCATTCGGGATTCTATTCATATTCCGCATGTTGCGCCGGGGGCCCGGTGGAGCAATGGCTGTGCCACCTCTCGCCTTTCCCCGTCGACCAATGTCCCTCGCCAGTGACCTTGTCGCGGGTCAGGAGTTGCCATGATCACCTTCTGGGTGTCGGTACTCGCCTTGAGCATTCTGCTGTACGTGCTGCTCGATGGCTTCGATCTCGGCGTCGGGATTCTCTACGGCTTTGCCCGCGATGATGGGCAACGGCGCGCCATGATGGGCGCGGTCGCGCCGGTTTGGGACGGCAATGAGACCTGGCTGGTGGTTTCCGGCGTCGTACTCTGGGGCGCGTTTCCGACTGTCTATGCAACGTTGTTTTCGGCGTTTTATCTGCCGCTGCTGTTCTTGCTTTCAGGCCTGATCCTGCGTGGAGTGGCCTTCGAATTTCGCAACAAGGCGCGGCATCTGCCATGGGTCTGGGATGTGGCCTTCGCTGGAGGATCACTCGTTGCGGCCTTCATGCAAGGGTCCATGATCGGCGCTCTCGTTCGAGGACTTCCGCTGCTGAACGGCAATTATCAGGGTGACGAGTTCAGCTGGCTAAGTCCGTTCGCGATACTTTGCGGCGCCGGCCTGTGCCTTGGATACGCACTTCTTGGTGCGTGTTGGCTGGTACGCAAGTCGGACGGAAACGTTCAAGCCCGCGCCTTTCGGCTGATCCCGGCCCTGTCGTTCGCGTCGCTGGCGGTTCTCGCCGCGGTGTTGCTCATTGCACTGAACGAAAATCTGCAGGTCCTGACCCGATGGCTCGAGCGGCCGTATTTGTTCGTCTTTCCGGCAATTGGCATCATCGCCAGCATCACACTGGCATTGAGCATTCGCCGGCGACGGGAACGGGAGCCATTCTATCTGGTGGCGGCGCTGTTCGCGGCGGCGTTCGGTTCGCTTGCCGTATCGTTCTGGCCTTACATGATTCCATTTTCGGTCACGATCAAGGAGGCCGCGGCACCGCAGAGCAGTCTCACCTTCATGTTCTGGGGAGAAGGTCTCTTTGTTTTACCTCTGATGCTGCTCTACACCGCCATCAGTTATCGAGTTTTCCGCGGCAAGGGCAGCTCCACTGCGGCCACTTACTGATGTTCATGCCCTCGAATCCTAACCAGCGGCTACGGTGGTTCAGGAAGCGGCTGCGTCCGATCGGCATTGATCCGCCGACAGTCCTCAAATGAACGCGACGGTCTTCATAGCCCTGAAAGCGCCTATGTTGCCATCCGCGGCCTGGATGCCGAACTTGAGGTTGTACGCGCCGCGATCGTTTCCTATGGGAAGGCAGTCCAAGTAACGCAGCTTCGAGCTCTAGGTGCCATAGCTTCAGCGTTGGATCTTGCTCGGGCCCTCAGCCAGCTGCATTCCGCACAGTCGCAGGAGACTGACACCGAACTGCAACGTGACCCGCTTCCGCATGCGATCGCGGTGCTCATCGGAGAGATGCCGAGCCCGTTCGCGATCGCGCCCGCACCCCAATTCGGGCGGCTCCCCCGAATATTCCCCCCGGACTCCCCTCTGAGCCATTGGAGCGACGTCCGGACATCATCAGCGCCGAGCGCCAGATGGCGGCCGCGAATGCCGCGATCGGAGTATCGCGCTGCCTTTTACCCGAACGTGACATTCAGTCTTGCAGGCGGGCTGCAAGACCCGGGGTTCAATCTCTTGAGCCTACCCAACAGTCTGTGGTCGATCGGGGCCGGCGCAATGACGCCGCTCTTCGAGGGCCGGTTACCGCGCGCGAAGATGCAACGGTCGTGGTCGCGCTACGCCCAGACGCGCGACCAATATCGCGCAACCGTCCTGGCAGCCTTCCTTGAGGTAGAAGACGGACTTAGTCTCACACAACGTCTTGCAACCGAGGTGACGCAGCAGCACGCCGCCGGTGACGAGGCGGAACGGGCTCTTTCGATCCCAACCCGCCTCTATCAGGAGGGACTCGGCACCTTCCTGAGTGTGTTGGTCGCGCAGGTGCAGGCGCTTGCCCAACAAAGCATCGGGATCGACGCGCAGGTCCGGCAACTTCAAGCTGCCATCTCGCGAATCCGTGCGCTCGGTATTGGCTGGAACGTTAGCGCCCTGCCAACAGAGGCGCAGACACTGCCATTCGGCCCATTCGAGTACCACAAGGCGGGACCAAGTCCCGAACCCGAATGGGTCACCATCCTGAAGCCAGGGCTACCGGCTGCCCGGTGTCCGGACGAGATCATCAAGTGCGAGATTAAGCGCAAGAACATTCACCCGCGGTTCACCGAACACCCCCAGCCAGCGACTTCGCACCTGGGCGGAAATCAGGGCGCGAACGGTCTGCAGGTCCAGGCCGCGGGCACGCGCCACGCGTGGCGCCTGGTAAAGCGCCGCGGCAACACTCTCCTCCGGGTCCAGACCGCTCGCCGATGCCGTGACCAGATCCACCGGGATGGGGGCCGTATTGCCCGGATCGGCGGCCCGCAGCGTCTGGATATGCGCCTTGATCCCGTCCGTCAAGGCTGGGTTCAAGGGACCCAGGTTCGAGCCGCCAGAGGCGGTACCTGCATAGGGCTGAGGGGTGGTGGCGGACGGACGGCTCCAGAAGTACTTTGGATCACTGAAGTTCTGACCGATCAGGGATGAGGCGATAGGCCTGCCGTGGCGCCACACCAGGCTGCCCGAGGCCTCCTGAGCGAATGCCACCTGGGCGATTGCGGTGATCGCGAGCGGGTAGAGAATCCCCGTCAGTAAGGTAAAAAACGCAAACAGTACAAGTGCGGGACGTAGTAATGAACGCATGCCGCGACCTCAGGTCAGGTGGAGGAGTGTGAGCCCAACATCAATGATCTTGATTCCGACGAAGGGCACGAGCACCCCTCCGACACCATAGAGCAGCAAATTGCGCCGCAGCAGTATCGCCGCGCCCAGGGCCCGATACCTGACCCCCTTCAGCGCCAGAGGAATGAGCAAGATGATGATCAGAGCGTTGAAAATCACGGCGGACAGGATCGCCGAGAAGGGACTTGCCAGATGCATGACGTTGAGGGCATTCAACTGCGGATAGGTGGTCGCGAAGGCTGCAGGAATGATCGCAAAGTATTTGGCCACATCATTGGCGATGCTGAAGGTGGTCAGTGACCCTCGGGTCATGAGCATCTGCTTGCCGGTTTCGACCACTTCGATGAGCTTGGTGGGATTGGAGTCCAGGTCCACCATGTTGCCCGCTTCTTTCGCGGCCTGGGTGCCGGTGTTCATGGCCACCGCGACGTCGGCCTGCGCCAGGGCTGGCGCGTCATTGGTGCCGTCGCCGGTCATGGCAACCAGCCGACCCTGGGCCTGATGATCGCGGATCAGAGCCAATTTCGCCTCTGGCGTGGCCTCGGCCAGGAAGTCATCCACGCCCGCCTCGGCCGCAATGGCGGCCGCGGTGAGTTTGTTGTCACCGGTGATCATGATGGTCTCGATGCCCATCCGCCGCAGCTCGCCGAACCGTTCCCTGATTCCGCCCTTGACGATATCCTTGAGCTCGATAATGCCGAGCACCCGCCCGCCATCGGCAACCAGCAGTGGCGTACTGCCGCGGCGGGCCACGTCCTGCACGGTGGCCTGAATTCCCTTCGGGAACACACTGCCAGTCGCCTCCACATGCGTCATGATCGCATCGGCGGCACCTTTGCGGATCTGGCGCGCTCCAATATCCACGCCGCTCATGCGTGTGTGCGCAGAAAAGGCGATGAAGGTCGCGCCCAGCGCACCCAGATCGCGCTCGCGCAGGTTGAAGCGCTGCTTGGCCAGCACCACGATGCTGCGCCCCTCAGGGGTTTCATCTGCCAGCGACGCGAGCTGAGCGGCGCTGGCAAGCTCCTCCTCGCTTACCCCGCCAGCCGGTATGAAGGCCGCGGCCTGCCGGTTGCCGAGGGTAATCGTGCCAGTCTTGTCCAGCAGCAGTACATCGACATCCCCGGCGGCCTCCACCGCCCGTCCGGAGGTGGCAATCACGTTGGCCTGCATCATGCGACTCATGCCAGCCACGCCGATGGCAGAAAGCAGCGCTCCGATCGTGGTGGGAATCAGACAAACCAGCAGCGCCACCAGCGCGGTAATAGTCACTGGTGTGCCGAGCTTCGCGACCGCCACGCTGAATATCGAATACGGCAGGAGGGTTGCGGTTGCGAACAGGAATACCAGGGTCAACGCCACCAGCAGAATGGTCAGCGCGATCTCGTTCGGCGTCTTTTGCCGTTTGGCGTTCTCCACCATCGCGATCATGCGGTCAATGAACGTCTCACCCGGATTGACGGTGACGCGCACGACGATCCAATCCGACAGTACCCGGGTGCCGCCGGTCACCGCCGAGAAGTCACCACCTGATTCGCGGATGACCGGCGCGGACTCACCGGTGATGGCGCTTTCATCCACCGATGCGGCTCCTTCAATGATCTCCCCGTCCGCCGGCACCAGGTCGCCCGCCTCGACGAGCACCACGTCGCCGCGCCGTAATTGCCTGACCAAAACCTGGGTCACTTGCGAGCGGTCCGCGGCATCTGCGAGTTTCTTGGCCGCCGCCGCCTGCTTCAGGCCGCGCAGTGCCGACGCCTGCGCCTTGCTGCGCCCCTCGGCCAGCGCTTCGGCAAAATTTGCGAACAGTAGCGTAAACCACAACCAGATCGCCACATTGATGATGAACCAGGCTGGAGCCTCTCCACGGCTCACCAGCGCCTGGACACCCAGCACCGTGGTCAGGATCGCTCCGATGTAGACCACGAACATCACTGGATTGCGCCACTGCGTGCGTGGGTCCAGTTTCGTAACGCTGTCCATCATCGCGGGCCCCAGTAATGACCGGTCGAACATGGAGAGTCTTGGATGCGTCATGATGTTGCCTTCAAATCGAGCGGTCAGTGCCAGAGCATCAGGTGCTCAACGACCGGTCCCAGGGCCAGCGCCGGAACAAAGGTCAGCGCGCCAACCAGGAGAATGGTGCCGATCAGCAACACCACAAAGGTCGGGCCATGCGTGGGCATGGTTCCGGAGGTGACCGGCACGCGCTTCTTGGCCGCCAACGAACCGGCGACGGCCAGTACCGCAACGATCGGCCAGAAACGCCCAAACCAGACCGCCAGGCCCAGCGCCACGTTGTAGAAGGGTGTATTGGCAGACAGGCCGCCGAAGGCACTGCCGTTGTTATTGGACGCCGAGGTAAATGCATAAAGAATTTCTGAAAATCCATGGGCGCCGGGATTGGCAACACCGGCCTGCCCCGCGGCCAGCGATACGGCAACCGCGGTACCCAGGAGGACCAGGACCGGCATGACGAGGATCGCGATGGAAGTCATCTTCATCTCGAAGGCCTCGATCTTCTTTCCCAGGTATTCCGGCGTGCGTCCTATCATCAGCCCCGCGATAAAGACCCCGACGATGGCAAACACCAGGATGGAGTACAGGCCCGAGCCAACGCCGCCAAACACGACCTCACCCAGTTGCATCAGGAATAGTGGGACGAAGCCACCCAGTGGAGTGTAGGAATCGTGGGCAGAATTGACTGCGCCGGTGGAAGTGGCAGTGGCCACGCTGGCAAATAGGGCTGAAGCGCCGATGCCAAAGCGGGCTTCCTTACCCTCCATGTTGCCACCGGATTGCAGGGCGCTGGCGCTCTGGTCGACGCCCAGATGGGCAGTGAGTGGATTACCGGCCTGCTCGCTGTACTCCACCAGCCCCACCAGCGGCAACAACAGGATGACCATGGCCGCGAGCACCGCCCACCCCTGCCGGACATCTCCCACGCAGCGTCCGAAGGTGTACGTCAAGGCCGCTGGTATGAGCATGATCGCAAACATTTCCAGGAAGTTCGTCGTCGCATTGGGATTTTCATAAGGGTGGGCAGAGTTCGCATTCATGAAACCACCGCCATTCGTGCCCAGCTCTTTGATGCTTTCCTGGGAGGCGACAGGCCCCATGGGTAGCGTCTGGGTACGGGTAGTAACGGTCTCCTGCACGGCATTGCCTGCGGCATCCTTGACCGGATTGCCCTGGGCATCCACCTTGGGCTGCTGGTACGTCAGCGCCTCCAGTGTTGTCACATCCTTATAGGCACTGAAAGTCTGAACCACTCCTTGGGATGCCAGGGCCAATGCCAAAACGACGGCAATCGGCAGCAGCACGAATAGTGTGGTGCGCGTCAGGTCCACCCAGAAATTACCGATGGTGGTGGAACTATGCCGTGCAAGGCCCCGAATTAGGGCGAACGCCACTGCAATTCCCGTCGCCGCCGAGACAAAATTCTGTACCGCCAGGCCCGCCATCTGGGTCAGGTAGCTCATCGTCGATTCGCCCGAATATCCCTGCCAGTTGGTGTTGGTAACGAAACTCAGCGCGGTATTGAAGGAAGAGTCCGATGAGACGTTGGCAAAGCTCTGGGGGTTCAGGGGCAGCCACAGTTGCAGACGCTGCAGTGCGTAGACGACCAATACCCCGATGGTATTGAAGACGAGCAACGCAAAGCTGTAGCGCTTCCAGTCCATTTCTGCGGCCGGATCGACACCGCCAATACGGTAGGCGAAACGTTCGATCGGCGCGCCTGCGCGCAACGGCCACATAGAGTCGCCGTTCATCACGCCCGCCATATACAGTCCCAACGGCTTGACGCACAGAAGCACCAGTCCCAAGAAGACCACCAACGATGTTGCAGTTGAGGCAGTCATTAGAATCGCTCCGGCTTGATCAGCGCGGACAGCAAATAGCCAACGAGCATGATACAGAGCAGGCCGCTGGTCACGTAAATCACGGTCATTTCGCACTCCTCAAGCGATCAATCGCCCACACCAGCCAGTGCGTCACGGAGTAGAGTCCAATGACTAGCAGTACGAATACGAAGTCCATGACGTTATCCTTCCAGTAGTGGTGGTGGCTCTAGAAGTGCAACGGCAAGCGGATGTCGGCGCGGCCACGCTCCAAGAACCGCACCTTGAGTTGAGTGGGACCTCAAGGTCGACAATTGCGGCCCATGGCACAAAGTACCTTCTGTCGCCGTGAATCTCTGCCTGACATGATTGCCATCTGCAACGGAACAATGACAACCCGCGCGTGCGCCCTCTTGCACAGGAACGCACTGATTGCATCTAAGCGCCGCCCAAAAGGCCGGGGCACTCGATTTTCTGACGAAGCCGTGCCACACGGAAGATCTGCTGCGCCTGGTCCGTGCCGCGCTCAGTCTGGATTTTCAGCGTCGCGCCAGGCAAACCGAACTGGACGGCCTGCCGCGACGCTTCAAGTCGTTGACGCCGCGTGAACACGAGGTCCTGCCACTGGTGGTTAGCGGCCTGCTGAACAAGCAAGCCGCGGCACATCTCGGCATCAGCGAAATTACCCTACAGATCCAACGGACCAATGTGCTGCGGAAGATGGAAGCGCACTCATTGGCAGAGCTTGTGCGAATAGCGGACGCATTGGAGATTCCTTTGGCACAACTGCGGCGTCTGCCGCGCCAGACAGCCAAATTCGGGCTGGCAGTGGAGGCAGGACTCGCGTAGGCGCTAGATTCAAGACGCGGCCGCCCAATTCTTCGGGGATCCGGCTACCTACTGCCGATCCGACCAGACCTCGCCAGGCTCATCCGGCTACCTGCCACCGCCGCAAAGCTACCGCCGCCCAAACCGCCTCCACAGCGCCAAATGGCCACGCCCCTTGCAGGAAACCGTAGGAGGAACCCAGGAGGCAGGATCCGGCAAAGGCCAGAATCCAGATCCGGCCGCGGCTCTCGAGTGCGTAGCAAATCAACATGGCGGAGACGGCAAGCAGCCCGTAGAGCGTCAGCGCATTCACGCCGTCACGCAGCTGCCGCCTCGGCGAGTCTGTCGAGCCACATTTCGAGGCAGCGGCGACCGCATGCCGCGCCGGCCTCCGCCATCGCGTGAGACTGCTGCCTCAGCTCCGTAACGCTGACGCCCGGCGTGACCGCGATCTCGCAGGCATGTCCGATTAGCCAACGCTCGAACCCCGCACCTGCGGCCTCGGGATGGAACTGGAAAGCCAAGACCTGCCGGCCGACGGAAAACGCCTGGTTGGCGCAGATACCCGTTGAGGCAAGGCGTACCGCGCCGACAGGCAAGTCGAAGGTATCCCCGTGCCAATGCAGCACCGGAATGCCTTCCAATGCCGCCAGCGCCCCGCGACATCCGGCATCAGTCAGGGTCACGGCCGACCATCCGATCTCCTTGGCCGGGGCCGGGTACACCCGGGCTCCCATGGCACGGGCAATCAGCTGGGCGCCCAGACAAATACCAAGCAGCGGTTTCCGGCTTGCCAGACGGCGCTGGATGGCAGCAAGTTCCTCCAGAAGGAAGGGATATAGGTCGTCCTCGTAGGCCCCGATGGGGCCGCCGAGGACAACCAGCAGATCGGCTTTGTCCAGCAGATCTGCAACCATTTGGTCAACGCCAATGTCGAGATAGGCAACGTGGTATCCACGACCTTCCAAGACGGGAGCGAAAACGCCCAGATCCTCGAAATGAACATGCCGGATGACAATGGCGGACTTCATGGATCCTTTTCCGTTCAAGCCTGAAAGTAGCTGTCGGCCAGCAGCATATCTTCATAGAAAGCGCCGAACCGATTCTGAGGATCGCGGATGTGGATTTCCAACACCCACAGTAATGGCTTCGGCTTGAACTCTACCTCGGCCAAGGGGCCCTTGTAGATCGCCTCATGAGGAAAGTCCGAGATCCGATGCCCCGACAAATCCATATTCAGCTCCCAGCCCATCTTTCGGGCCTCAACTATGGCAAAGTCATAGAGCGCCTTGCCGCTCACACCCGACGTCGCCCACTTGCGCCGCACTATGTGGAAGAGCTTGCGTGCGCTCGTGGCACAGCGCTGCATCTCGCTTTGCTGTCCGACCACAAAGGTGTCGCCACCATCACCCTCCCAGTCCTTCCAGACCGGGCCGATATCAATGAAGAACATGTCATTCTCGCCGAGAATCACACCCGGATCGGAGGCGGCGCCGAAGGTCTTCAAGGTATTCGTGCCAAAACGAACGTAGACGTCGTGCCAGCCCTTCAGCATGCCCAAACCGGCAAGCAAGTCCTTGGCCATCTCGACTGCGTCCTCCTCCACCATGCCAGGCTTCACACGTGAGGCAATTTCATGAATCGCATCACGGGTGCGTTTGCGCACGAAGAGCATTTGTTCTTCGTTGAACGCCGCGCCAACCGCCTCCAGATCCGTCGTCACAGCCAGATCAGTCTTCATTGCAAGCTCACTCATTCACTCTCTCCAGTTGATGTAGAGGAATCACGCCGGCCATTTGGCCGTCGCATGGCAGACCAGGCTGATGGCCAAACCATCGGTTTCCTGGGTCAGGGGGATTTGGCAGGCCAGGCGATCGCCGGGACCAATATCATCGAGGTTGGCGAGTAGGCGCCGCTCAGTTCGCGCCGGTTGGCGCAGCCGATCCCGCCAGGGTTCGGCGACCGTGATTTTGCAGGTGCCACAAGAAGCCTTGCCGCCACAGACACTGAGAATGGGGGCGCCAGCTTCACGGAGCGCGGACAAGAGCGTGGCGCCGAGAGGTCCGCGAATGGCGCGGATGGTCCCGTGAACATTGACGAAGAGCTGGACCGATGGGAGACCGCTGCTGCGAACGACGGGCGCAGCCGGCTCAAACGCATCAGTCAGAAATCTATCCTCGTGAAAACCAGGCAACTGACCAAGCCGCGCGCGCGCGGCATCGATCATCGCGCCTGAGCCGCAGGCGTACAGGTCCGCATGGTGCAGATCGGCAAAGTCCTCAGTGACGGCGTCCTGCACGTAGCCGCAACGTCCCGCCCAGCTGGCGGGCGGCATCGAAAGAACGGGTATGAAGCTGAAGCGAGTGTGCTCGAGCGCCAGCTGACAAAGGTGCTCGTTTAGGTACAAGTCGTGAGGCAAACGCCCACCCCAGTAAAGTCGGATCGGACGATGACCGCCGGCTGCAAGGCCGTGTTCAAGTAACGCCTTAAGCGGAGCGAGCCCCGTGCCGGTACCCATCAGGATCGCCGTGCCCCTACCCTCGCGCCAATTGACCTGTCCGAAGGGGCCCTCAAACGTCAGCTTGTCGTCCACCTTCAGTCGGCTGAGCGCAGTTTCTGAGAAACGGCCGCCGGGTCGCCGACGGATGTGAAGCTCAATCGGCCGGTCGATTCCGCAGGCGTTTGCCATCGAAAAACTGCGTCGCTGACCGTCAGCGAGAATTAAGCTCAGGAACTGCCCGGGTCGATAGCGAAACCTTGCCTGGGGCGGCGGAGCGAGCACCAAGCGGGTGACATCAGCGGCAAGGCGGTCCAGGCGCTGGACCGCAGCCTCAAAGCGATTCGCCGCGGCGGAATCCTCATGCATCGGCAACTGATTCATGGTTATGGTCGATGACCAAGACATAGCGGATTGGGGCGACCAAAGGTCTTGGTCGCCCCGGGCTCGCTAGGTCACTGGCTGGGCCGGCTGGTGCCGCGCATGGACCAGGTCAAGATCCTGGCGTATACGCACTTGCGCGCTCGGCTTGGTGCGATGGAAGACGATGATCCAGGCCACCCCTGCCGCGAGGTAAGCGAGGAACAGATACGGGAAGTACAGGACCGGCGCGGGGGGCAATGGGTAAACGCTGCCGACCGCCGGAATGACCAGCATCACCAGCGATGCGACGCAAAGCCCCACGTCCCTGGTCTTGAGCTGCCCAAGCTGCTTGAGGTAGGCCGGGGCGGCCAGGCTGATCATGAAGTAAGGGACGATGAAGCCGAAGGCCGCAAGCGTTCCGACCCAGTTAAAGATATCCAGAGGAGCGTTGTGCAGGAACACGAGCACGCAGGGCACGGCGAGCGCGATGGCACTCATGAGCGTGACTGCGATGTGAGGGGTCGCATTCCGGGAATGCGCGTCTGCCGTTGAAGAATGAAAAATCCCGTGGCGGCCCATGGCAAAGATCACTCGAGCGCCGGCGTTGATGCACGAGAGGCATAGAGCAAAGAAGCTGATCATCGCGCCAGCCGAGAGTGGCGCCTGAAGCGACGGCATGTGAGCCAGTACGGCCATGACATTCAGCGGAGCATCGATCTGGTCCAGCGAAGTCTTATAGCCTTGTGTCGCCTGCACCATCACGTAGGTGACAAAGACGAAGAACCCGCCCGAGATCAGCAGACTCATCCAGACTGCACGGGGAATCGAGCGCAATGAGTTTTTGGCTTCATCGCCGAAGGCAGTGGCGCACTCGAAGCCGACCAGGCTGAATATCGCCACGACCACGCCAAGACCCACTTTCGACCAGGGCAGCGTGCTGACGGCGAATTGGCTGTGATCGACCTGAAAGCCATGCTGACCGAGGGTAATCAGGCACAGAATGAAAATCAGCGCCATGGAAACGCCTTCGAAGACCAGCATCAGCATGGCCGACAGCTGGACATTCTTCCAGGCACAGAACCATGCGGCGCCGACGCAAACCGCGAACAGGACGACTGGTGGGCAGTCGATTCCGACCATCAACAGCAGCTTGCCGGCGAAGATAGAGAAGCCAGTGACGCCCGCCATTGCTATCCCAAGATAGGCCCAGATGAGCGCCCAGCCGCCAATGCCGCCGGCGGTCAAGCCCAGACCACGCGAGATATAAGCGTACATCGAGCCCGAGCACGTCGACCGGCGGGCGAATTGATTTAAGTTCAACGCCACGAATAACAACATGGCCGTCCCGATCAGATAGGGCAGCCAGCTCCAGCTTCCGGTATTGGAATACATGACCGGGATGATGAGTGCCGCAGTCATGGTCGGGGAGATCAGTGCCACGCTTTGCGCGAGCAGCTCCCCGAATCCTAGACAATTTGTCTTGAGTGTTGCCTTCGACATGTTGTGAGTCCTTTCTGTGCACACCGTGGTTGGACAATAAGTTCCCGCCCGGTCATTCCTGTCTTCTGATTTCTTATGGAGGACTACCGGTCCTTGGGTGCCATTGATACAGTCGCAGCTGGCTGCTTAGAACCGCCAGTTTTTGCAATTCTTGCTGGTCCAGTCTTGGGAGACGATGGAATGCTGCGACCCTGGGCTCCGAACATCATCATCCGTCGTAAGGCTGATGCCTCCGTGCACCAGCAAATCGTCCACGCACTGATCGAGGAGATCCGCAGCGGCCGCCTGGTGCCCGGCTCGGCACTGCCCGGCAGCCGCAAACTCGCCGAGCAGCTGAAGGTGAACCGCAAAACGATCGTTCAGGTCTATGAGGAACTGATCGCACAGGGCTGGCTCACGGCAGATGCGACTCGGGCGACATTCGTATCCGGGGAGTTTCCGGTGATGGATCAACCGCCTGCGGGGGCCCGCGGTCGCACGGAGCGCGTGGTGGCGCAACCGGACTTTCCATTGCACCGTCGTACACCAAATCTTGACTTCGTTGCGCCAACAAAGGGCATGCTGTGCTTCGATGACGGTTTGCCCGACACCCGTCTGGCTCCCATTGAAGTACTGGCGCGCGCCTATCGCCGGGCCCTCCTGGAGGCAGTGAAGACCAACCGTCTGGGCTACGGTGACCCCAGAGGATCCCTTCGATTGCGCCAGGCAGTGGCAACCATGCTGCATATGGATAGGGGTTTAAGCTGCACACCTGAAAATATTTGTCTCGTTCGCGGCAGTCAGATGGGCATCTACCTCGCTGCACGCCTGCTGGTCCGTCCCGGCGATGTGGTGGTTATGGAGTCATTGAGTTATCCGCCGGCCCGCGAGGCGTTCATTGCCGCTGGAGCTGAGATCGCCTGCGTGGGCGTCGACGCGCAGGGTCTGAGGTTGGATGAGCTTGAACGCCTCTGCCGCAAACGCAGGGTACGGGCCGTCTACATCACACCACATCATCAGTTTCCGACCACGGTGGTGCTTAGGCCGGAGCGCCGCCTTTATCTCATGCTATTGGCGGAGCAATTCGGCCTGGCACTGATCGAGGACGATTACGATCATGAGTTTCAGTTCGACCACCGGCCCATGCTGCCGCTCGCCAGCGGGGATCAGGGACACAAAGTCGTCTACATCGGCTCGATGTCCAAACTCCTCACGCCGAGCCTGCGCGTTGGTTATATGCACGCCTCGACCTCGGTAATCGATCGGGCGGCAGCGGAAATCATGGTTATCGACCGGCAAGGTGATCCCGCGACCGAGGCCGCCGTCGCCGAACTGATGGAAACGGGAGCCGTCAAGCGCCATACGCGTCACGTGCTCAAGTGCTACGCCGAGCGTCGGACGGTGCTGGCCGATTGTCTTAGAGATTCCTTCGGGGATGATGTGGAATTCACGCTTTCAGCCGGCGGGTTGGCGATCTGGGTTGAGTTCAAAAGCGGGATCGACGTTTCCGCGCTGGCCGAGGCGGGTCGCCAACGCAAGGTGGGACTTACGCCGGGGTCCACTCATTCGATGTCGGGACAGATCGTGCAGGCCGCCCGCATGGGGTTTGGATCACTCGACCGGACAGAAATCCGTAGAGCGGTCCATCG
>DATHMK010000059.1:0-9982 GCA_035487155.1 Steroidobacteraceae bacterium | reverse complement strand
ACCAGCGAGGGGGTCAGTTTCTTCAGCTGCGGGTCCGCATAGACCGGCAGCCGGGTGGCCGCGGGGGCCGGCGGCGCTGCGGGCGCCACGTCCGGCAGGTCCACGCAATTCCACAGGCCCACATGATCGTCGCGGCGACAGCGTCCCGACAGGAACCAGCGACGGTCCATGCGGAAGGAGCGCAGTTGCGTGCTGCGCGGATCATCCAGCGAGAAGTAGCGCACCGTGGCGCGCGCGCCATCGCCCAGGGTGTCCAGGATCTTCTGCAGGTCCTCGAGATTGTTCACCGGTTTCGAGTTCATCGCCACGATGACCGTGCCGCGGGCGATGCCCGCCGCCCCGAATGCATAGCCGGGGTTGGCCACGTATACGCCCTTCACGGGGACGTTGAACTGCCGGGCCAGTTCGTAGGAGAGGTTGTTGAGCACACCGTCGCCGAACTCGAGATAGGAATCCGGCGTGATGGCGTTCAGGTCCGTGATGGGCAGCTTCGCCGTGAGGCTGCGGCCACCGCGTTCCAGCGACAGCTCCACGGTACCGCCGACGTTGTCATCCAGCAGCGCCTCGAGCGGCTCGAACTGCGTGACATAGTGGCCATTGAGGCGCACCAGGATGTCCCCGGGCTGCAGCACACCGCTGCTGGGCGAACCCGGAAGCACCTTGCTCACCACCAGCATGCCGGTCAGGGCCGGAAAGGCCCCGCGCACGTCCGTCTCGGTCTGGGCGGCGAGCCCAAGGCGTTCCAGCTCATCGTAGGGCAGGTAGCTGAAGTCCGTGGACAGGGTCCCGCGCGTCACCGGCTTGCCCTGCTGAACCAGTTCCAGCGCACGCCGCACGCGCCCCAGCGGCAGATAGAAGCTGGAGGCGGCGCCGTTGGCGCCCCCCGCGTTCAGGGCGATGACCCGGCCGCGGATGTCGACCACCGGGGATCCGGAGGAGCCGCCGGAGGTGCCCGACGCCGCCTGCAGATAGAAAGTATTGAAGTCGTTGTACTTGTACAGCCCGTACACCGGCGCATCGCGGTCGAGGCGCGCCAGGGTCCCGGCCAGAATCGACAGCTGTTCGCCGGCATTGTTGCCGATGACTCGGATCTCCGTGCCGACCTTGGCGCCTTCGGGATACAGCGGCAGTGCCTTGGGCTTGATGAAATGAAGCTTCGACGGGTCATAGTGATACAGGCCGAAGTCATGGACCGGATCGCGGTACACCGGATACAGCTGCACTTCCTCGCGGTTCAGGAACGTGGCCTCGGCCGTCACCGGCCCGGGCGTCACCACATGCCGGTTGGTCAGGATCAGGCCGCGCTCGGCATCCACCACGAAGCCGGTGGCCTGGGCGGTCGCATTCCATTCCGTATCAAAGGCGCGGGTCTCGTCGATGTTGATGGCAACGACGCTGCCGACGATGCGCTCGAGAGTGCCCGACCAATCCGGATTGCCCTCCGCCGCCGTCGCCTGCTGGGCAAGGGTCGCGGGCTGCGCCGCCGGCGTGCTGTGCGGATCGGGTTTGGTATCGGTGGCGGCCTGCGCCAGTGCCGGAAGCAGCCACAGACAGGCCAGGGCAAATCGTACGTTTGTCATTGATGACCTAACAGTATCAGCAGCCACACCACCCCCAACAATACCAATGACAGGAACACCGCGGCAGAACCAATGTCCTTGGCGAGGCCCGCCAGCACATGCCGTTCCAGGCCGATACGATCAACCGTGGCCTCCACGGCGCTGTTCAGCAGTTCAACAATGAGCACCAGCAGCATGGGCGCCACCAGCAAGGCGCGCTCCACGCCGGTTCGCCCCAGCCACAGGCCCAGGGGTATGACCAGGACGCTCAGACCCAGTTCCTGGCGAAACGCGGCCTCCTCGCGGTAGGCCCCCAGCAGGCCTTTCCAGCTGGCCTGCGCGGCCCTGAGGATGCGCGTCAGGCCCCGCGGTTTCTCGCGTGGCATCGTTTCGGGGGAGGACATGGACTTCCTGACGGTTATTTTGACCTCATGTTAAGCGGTACAATGCGTCCATGTCGCATCCACGTCGCAAATCGCTCGTAACCACCGTTGGGGGTATCCGCGTCGGCGGCCCCAACCCCATTGTCGTGCAGTCCATGACCAACACGGACACGGCGGATGTCGCCGGAACCGTGGAACAGGTCAGGGCCCTGGCCCGGGCCGGCTCGGAACTGGTGCGCGTCACCGTGAACTCCGCGGAAGCCGCCGCCGCCGTGGCCCCGATCCGGGAACGCCTGGATCAGCTGGGCGTCACGGTGCCGCTGATCGGGGACTTCCATTTCAATGGACATAAGCTGCTGCGCGAATATCCGGGTTGCGCGACGGCACTGGCCAAGTACCGCATCAACCCCGGCAATGTCGGCCGCGGCACCAAGCGCGACCCACAGTTCGCGGAAATGATTGAGATGGCCTGTCGCCATGAAAAGCCGGTGCGCATCGGCGTCAACTGGGGCAGCCTGGATCAGGACCTGCTGACCAGGATGATGGACGAGAACAACGCCTTGCCCGAGCCGCTGGATGCGCGCGAAGTCATGCGCAAGGCGGTCGCGGCCTCGGCGCTGTCCAGCGCCGAGCGCGCCATGGAGCTGGGCCTGCCCAAGGAGCGCATCATCCTCTCGGCCAAGGTCTCCGGGGTCCAGGATCTCATCGCCATCTATACGGATCTGGCCGCGCGCTGCGAGTTCCCGTTGCATCTGGGTCTCACCGAGGCCGGAATGGGGTCCAAGGGTATCGTGGCCTCCACCGCCGGCATGTCAGTGCTGCTGCAGCAGGGCATCGGTGACACCATCCGCGTCTCCCTGACACCCGAGCCCAATGGTGACCGGACCAACGAAGTGATCGTCGCGCAGGAGATCCTGCAGACCATGGGCCTGCGTTCCTTCACTCCCATGGTGATCGCCTGCCCGGGCTGCGGGCGTACCACCAGCACCTATTTCCAGGAACTGGCGCAGCAGATCCAGTCGCATATCCGGCATCGCATGCCCGAATGGCGCCGCGCCTACGACGGCGTGGAGGACATGACGGTCGCGGTCATGGGCTGCGTGGTCAACGGACCCGGTGAGAGCAAGCATGCAAGCCTGGGCATCAGTCTGCCGGGTACCGGTGAGCGTCCCGTGGCGCCCGTCTATGAGGATGGGGAAAAGACGGTGACCCTGAAGGGCGAGCGCATCGCCGAAGAATTCCAGGAACTGGTGGAACAGTATGTGGCACGCAAGTTCGTGCCCAAGCAGGCTTCGTGATGGGGTGTCATGAGTGATTTGGCCGACCGGCGCTGTGAGCCATGCGAAGGCGGCGTGGCGCCCCTGACGCGTGCCGCCGCCGATGAGCTGCTGCTGCGGCTTGACCCCGCCTGGACCTTGGATGAGAACGCCGCCAGCGTGCGTCGGGAGTTCACGTTCCGCGATTTCTATCGCACCATGAGCTTCGTGAATGCCGTGGCGCATGTGGCCAACATCGAGGATCATCACCCGGACCTCGAGGTCGGTTACAGCGTCTGCCGGGTGCGCTACAGCACCCACGCCATCGGCGGCCTGTCCGAGAACGACTTCATCTGCGCAGCGAAGATCGATCAGATTCCCAGGCTGTGAGCGCGGGCGCCTGTCCCAAGGCTTGGCCGATGAAGAAGCGCTTCAGCAGTGCGCTGCGGTTGGTGAGCGCCAGCGCGCGCCGCGCCAGCACTGATACCGGGCCCGCGCCCTGCGCGAGCACCCGGTTGAAGGCATCGATCGCAAACTCCATGAGCTGATTCTCGCCCTTGCGCCAGCGTTCATAGGCACGAAGCGTGCGCTGGGCACCCAGCAGCTCCCCCGAGGAGCAGGCCTGCACCGTCAGTTGGGCCAGGGTGGCGGCATCCAGCAGACCCAGGTTCACGCCCTGCCCGGCCAGCGGATGCACCACATGGGCCGCATCACCCACCAGTGCGCAATGCGCCGCGACGTAGCGATCCGCGCTCAGGCGCAGCACGGGGAAGGCTGCTCGCTCGCCGGCCAGGGTCAGCCGACCCAGCACCGCATCGGTGTGCTCAAACAGCTGCGCCTCGAAGTCGGCCGAGGTGGCGGCGAGCAGCGCGCGCCCCTGCGCCTCGCGCACCGACCAGACGATGGAGACACTGCCGTCCGCCAGCGGCAGCAGCGCGAGCGTGCCGCCATCCACGAAGCGCTGCCACGCCGTGTTGCGATGTGAATGTTCGGGAACGACGCGTGCCACGAGCGCCAGCTGCTCATAGCTCGCCGTGCGCGCCTCGATGCCCAGGGCGCTGCGTACGGCCGAACGCGCGCCGTCGGCACCCACGATCAGCTGCGCTGAAAGTTCGCCCGCCGAGGTCTGCGCGCGCACTGGACCGGCAGCCGCGGAGGGCGTGAGGGCCTGCAGTTCGCCGTCAAGCACCTGGCCACCGGCGGCGACAAACGCATCCATCAGGGCCGTCGTGACCCGGCGCGTCTGGATGATGTAGCCAAGATTGGGTTCACCGGCCTGCGCTGCATCAAATTGCAACACCTCATCACTTTGCGCAGCGACGCTGTGGTGCCAGACACGCATGTGCTCATACGCCCAGGCGTGCGGCCGCAGGGCGGGCCAGGCGCCTGCGGCATCCAGGATTCTTTCGCTGGCGCGCGAGAGCGCGATGACGCGTCCATCCGGCGCTGTTTGCGGCGCCTGCAGCAGACCCACGCGCCATGCCGTGCCAGCTTGGCCGGCGCGCGCCAGCAGCGCGCCCACCGCCGCGCCCACCGGACCGCCGCCGACGACCAGCACATCCAGGGACGCGCTCATCGCAGTGGCAGGCCCCGCGCCATGCGCGGCGTGCGACCTCCGAACCCCAGGCTCACTCGCGCCAGCGCCCGCTTGGCCGGTGGCAGCAGATCGAACAGCAGCAGGCCGGCATCGCGGGCCAGCCGCACCGGCGCTCGCGAATCGCCGAACAGGCGGATCAGGCCATCGGTGAAGCGCGTGACCCCGCGACGGTCCAGTTCACGACCCTGCGCAAAGCGCTCCAGCAACTCAGCCGCGCCCGGATCGCCGTCAGCGGCGAGCAGTTCGGCCAGTGCCGCCACATCGCGCAGCGCGAGGTTGAATCCCTGGCCGGCCACCGGATGCAGCGACTGCGCGGCATTGCCGATCAGTACGGTGCGCTGCGCCACCGACTCATCCGCGCGCGTGAGCTTCAGGGGGTAGCTGGCGCGACGCCCGGCTCGGACGAACCTGCCGACACGCCAGCCGAAGTGCTGCTGCAGCAGGGCCAGGAATTCCGCCTCCCCGGCCGCAAGTGTTGCGGCGGCATCCTGCGGGGTGCGCGCCCAAACCACCGTGTAGCTGCCATCACGCAGCGGCAGCAGCGCCAGAGGACCCGCGGCCGTAAAGCGTTCGTACGCGGTGCCATCGTGCGCGATGTCGGTGGCGACGTTGGCCACAATACCGACCTGATGGTAGTCCGCCTCGGTGCTCGTGATGCCCGCCTCGCGGCGGATCACCGAGTGAGCCCCATCGGCGGCCACCGCCAGGCGTGCGCGCAGTGTCGGGCCAGCCGCGGCATCCTGGCCCGCGAGCGCCAGGGTGACGCCCGTGGCATCGGCGCATACGGCGGCGACGCTGCAGGGCATGCGCACGCTGATCCGCTCGTGGTCCCGGATGTGTGCCCACAGTACCGTGCCCAGTACCCGGTTCGGCACCACGAAGCCGAAGGCCTCGATACCCTGCTGCGCGGCCGACAAGCGCGCAAACGCCAGCCGGCCGGCATCGGAGACGTGAATGTTGCGGATCACGCCGCACTGATCCGCCAGGCTGCTCCACACCCCGAGCGCCTCGAAAATGCGCCGGCTGGCATTGCCCAGCGCCGTAGTGCGTTCATCGAAGCTCTGCTGGGCGCTGGAGTCCGGCGCGACACCCTCGATGAGCACGATACGTCGGCCCGCCTGCGCCAGGGCCAGAGCAAGGCTGGCCCCGACCATGCCGCCGCCGATGATGGCGATGTCGAACTCTTCCACTAGGCAGCGGCCATCAGCGCCTCGATGGCGTCCGGATCCTTGGGCGCACCGGCGGTGAGAACCTCAACGCCATCGCGGGTTACCACCACATCATCTTCGATACGGATGCCGATGTTGTCGAAGCGTCGCGGCACGCCCCGGGTGCCGGCGGGGATGTAGATGCCCGGTTCGATGGTCAGCGCCATGCCCGGTTCGAGCACGCGCCATTGGTCGCCGAGCTTGTAGTCACCCACGTCATGCACGTCCATGCCCAGCCAGTGACCGGTGCGATGCATGAAGAAGCGGCGATAGGCTTCCTCCTTCACCAGCTTGGCGACCGTCCCTTTCAGAAGCCCGAGCTTCACCAGACCCTGGGTCACGACGTGAACCGCGGTCTCATGGGGATCATTCCAGGACGCCCCGGGCCTGACCGCCTTGATGGCGGCCTCATTCGCCGCCAGCACCACCTCATAGACCGCGCGCTGCGCGGCGGAGAAGCGGCCGTTCACGGGGAAGGTGCGCGTGATGTCCGAGGCGTAGTACTCGTACTCGCAGCCCGCATCGATCAGCAGCAGCTCCCCGCTCTTGAGCGGCTGGTTGTTCTCGCGGTAGTGCAGGATGCAGGAATTGGCGCCGCCCCCGACGATGGGTTCATAGGAGGTATCGGCGTTATGGCGCCGGAACTCGTGCAGGATCTCGGCCATGATGCCGTATTCACTGCCGCCCGGGCGGCAGGTCTGCATGGCGCGGATGTGGGCACCGGCGCCGATGCGCGCCGCTTCGCGCATCACGTCCAGCTCCGCCCGTGACTTGGTCAGCCGCATGTCGTGCAGCACATAATCCAGAGTCACGAATTCCTGGGGGGGATGCTTGCCATGACGCGCCTGGGTGCGCAGGCCATTGAGCCAGCCCACCACGCGCTGGTCGAATTCCGGATGCGTGCCCATGGCATAGAAGACCCGCGTCCGGTTCTCCATCAGTCCGGGTAGGATTTCATCGATGTCGGTGATGGGGAAGGCATCATCGGCGCCATAGCTGCGCGTGGCCCCTTCGGTGCCGGCGCGCCGTCCGTCCCAGGTCTCGCGCACCGGGTCGCGGTCGCGAACGAACAGCACGTACTGCGCCTGTTCGCGCCCCGGCACCAGTACCGCCACCGACTCCGGTTCCCCAAAGCCGGTCAGATACTGGAAGTCACTGTCCTGGCGGTACGGATACTCGACATCGTTGCTGCGATGGCGCACCGGCGCTGCCGGGATGATGGCGATGGAGTCGCGTCCCATCAGCCGCATGAGCTGGCGCCGCCGCCGTGCGAACTCGTCGCGACTGATCACCTTGGGTTTGAGCGGCGGCGCGCTGGGCGGTATCAGCCGGGAATGGGCCCGGGACCTGGCGGGAGAATTTGACGTTTGGCGTGACATGTCAGTGTAATAGCCCTTCGGGTCGGCTTGTTTCCCGGCGCAGCGGTTCGAGTTCATCGAACAGCAGCTGCACTCCGGCGCGTACGAATTCCACGAGTTCGGCGTAGGCCCCTTCATTGGATTCGAGGCTCTCGGCGCTGTCGGCGGCGACGTGCGTGATCTCCGTGAGGTCACGCACCACCTCGCCCACATCGCCCGGCAGTTGCGTCGCATCACGCAGCGAACTGGTGCCCAGACCATAGAGGAACCCCTGACACCAGGCGCCAAGCGCCGAGGCGCGGGCCTCGATGGGCTCTGCATCATCCGGCAGCAGGGGGGCGAACTGCATCTGCGCCTCGCCGAGGTCCACGCTGGTGCTGCGATAAAGTTCGAACAGCACCCCGGTGGTGGCCGAATCCGCGGTTCCCTCGGGCAGGATTTCCAGCATCCAGTCCTCGAACCGGTAGGCCACGGTGGAGCACAGGCAGCCGGCCAGGGTGCCGTGCGCCTCGGCGGCGTCGGTCAGAGAATGCGCCTGGATCAGCACCTGCTGGATCTGCTCATAGTCGGCGGCTTGCATCCTAATGGATTATGCCTATAGTCAATGCCATGAGCACCCCAGTGAATACGGAGCTCGATCTCGAGCTCACCCGCCTTGAATCCCGGGTCGACGAACTCGCCACCCAGGTCGCGCAATTGCAGGAAGAGAATCGTGCACTGCGACAGCGTCACGATACCCTGGTCAACGAGCGCGGCTCACTGCTGAACAAGAATGAGCAGGTGCGTGGGCGTGTCGAAGCCATGATTGGTCGACTGAAGACTCTGGAGCACGGTGCATGAGCAATACCGAGCCGGCGCGGGTCAGCGTACGGATATTGGAAAAAGAGTATTTTGTCGCATGCCCTCATGATGAGCGTGCCGCACTGCTGGATGCCGCCGAGTACCTCACCGCACGCATGCGCGAGATCCGCGACTCGGGCAAGGTAGTGGGGCTGGACCGGGTGGCGGTGATGGCCGCCTTGAATCTCGCCAATGAGTTGCTGCGCATTCGTGACCAGGAATCCAAGCTCACCACCGCCACCGTGACCCGGGTGCGTGCAACCCGTGAGCGCGCCGAAGCGGCGCTGGCGCGCAACCAGCAACTGGAACTGTAGCCCAGTATTTCCTACCCGACTCGCCGCCACCCCACATCGTGGTAAAATCCATCCCGCGTCGCCTGCGGTGTTCGATTTCGTGCCGGGTTACCTCTCGACCTTAATTTAAACACCCAGGGATAGGGCTCGTGGGCAGAATTGTGCAGGTCCGACTTCGTGAGCGGAAAGCCTTACCTCCCTCAGCTTGTCCCACTTTGTTGCTCTGGTTCGAGAGCAACGGTTCGTACCGGCACTTGCGGGTGACGTCTTGAATTCTTCGGTCCACGGCCGGGCGGCCCTGCGCCAGCGCCTCAAGCAGTTGCGGCGGGCCGTGCCACCGGCCCAACGCCGCGCCGCCGCCATCGCCGTCGCCCGACACCTGCGCCGCAGCGTCCATCTTCGTCCCGGTATGCGCATTGCGGTCTACGCCCCCCTGCCCTCGGAGCTGGACTGCGGCCCGGTGGTCGAACTGGCCCGGCATCATCAATGCCGCATCTACCTGCCGCGACTCACGGACCTGCGGCGGCGGCGCATGCGTTTCGTCGCGGCCACCGGCCCCATGCGGCGCAATCAGCTGGGCATCCTCGAGCCCATTCATCTGCGATACCTGTCGGCACGTCGTCTGGATCTGGTGTTCGTACCCCTGGTGGGCTTCGATGCCAAGGGTGAGCGCCTGGGAATGGGTGCCGGCTACTACGACCGTGCCTTCCACTTTCTGCGCCATCGAAGCCATTGGCTGCACCCCCGGCTCATCGGACTGGCCTATTCGTTCCAGCAGGTGCCAAGCATCCAGGGTGCCTCGCACGATGTGCGACTGAGTACCGTCATCACCGAGAAAGGACCCATCAAGTGCAATTCTGGCTACTGAAGACCGAACCGGAGAGCTTCGGCATCGATGACCTGCAGCGCGCCCCGCGCAAGACCACCGCCTGGGATGGGGTACGCAACTACCAGGCCCGCAACATGCTGCGCGACCAGATGCAGCGCGGCGACCAGGCCTTCCTGTATCACTCCAGCTGCGAAATCCCTGGAATTACCGGCATCGTAGAGGTGGTGAAGCCGGGCTATCCGGATGCCACGGCCTTCGATGCCAAGCACCATCACCATGACCCGGACAGTGATCCGAAGAATCCGCGCTGGTATGTGGTGGACGTGAAACTCATCCGCAGACTGCCGCGCGTGATCACCCTGGATGAACTGCGCAAGCATGCGAAGCAGCAGCTCGCGGGAATGGTGCTGCTGCGTCCGGGCATTCGTTTATCGGTGATGCCGGTCGCCGCGGAGCATTGGAAGTTCATCACTTCGATGGTCTGAACCGCACAAAGTGAGCATTGCGTCTCGCGCGCCTACTCCTTCTTGCTTGTAATTTCAATTCGCGTGCGTATACTCCGACCTCGGACTAACCCTAACTGGAGATCTATCATGGCTAAGGCGAAAAAGAAGGCCAAGAAGAAAGCAGCGAAGAAGAAGTAGCTGCAACCGGTGGAC
>DATHMK010000058.1:0-111701 GCA_035487155.1 Steroidobacteraceae bacterium | reverse complement strand
CTACCTGTCGCACGCCGGCTTTGACCCGTTGGGCATGCCGAATTTCTTCGAAGTCCTCAGCCGCACCTACGGGTATGGCGAATCGAACGTGCCGCGCATGCTCATCGACCATCCGGTCACCAGCGACCGTATCGCCGAGGCGCGCAATCGCGCCGCGCAGATGGAACGGCCGAAGCATGTCGAGGACAGCGTGAGTTTCGGGCTGATCAAGGAGCGGCTGCGGGTGCTGACCGCGACTGATGAGTTTGATCTGCGTGGTTATTACGCGGGCCGCGTCAATATGAGCGATCCGCCGCTGGCGGCCCGGTACGGGCAGGCCCTGGCGCTCGTGCAGCGCAATCACCCGGCCGACGCCATCCCGATCCTGCAACCCCTGGTGGCCCAGTATCAAGGCGTCATCATGCTGCATACCCTGCTCGGCCAGGCGCAGATCGCGGCCGGGCAGATCAAGGAGGGTCTGGCCACCTTTGAACGTGCCGAGGCCCTGTTTCCGCGCAACATCCCCCTCACCGTGCACTATGGCGAGGCCCTGATCACGGCCAACCAGGCGTTCAAGGCCCACCAGGTGCTGCTCGACCTGTTCAACAATGAACCGCCCACCCCTTCGGAAATCCGTCTCACGGCGCTCGCGGCCAGCAGCGCCGGGGATGCCGGGGACGCCTACTACTACATGGGCGAATACAACATCGCCAACGGCGAGTTCCAGCTGGCCACGCAGCAACTGGAGCTGGCGCTGTCCACTCCGGAGCTCACTGCCGTACAGCGCAAGCGCTTTCAGGCGCGGCTGAAGGAAGTCCGGGAAGCCATCCTGGAGGACCGGCGCGAGCATGGCGGCCGCGCCCCGGGTACCGGCAACAATGGCGGTGCGGGTGGCTGATCGACGCTGAGTTGCCCGGTCGCACTTGCTACACTACCGGGTAGTTCCTCCAGCATTGGCTTCACATGCAAAGACAACTACGGCCGCTCGGGCTCTGCGGCGCGCTCCTTTTGCTGATCATGATGAGCGCTTGCGCCACGCTGCCGCCAGGCTCCGTCCGTGATCCTCACGATCCGTTCGAGCGCCTCAATCGCACGACATTCAAGTTTGATGACTTCCTGGCCCACAAGGTCGCCCTGCCCATCGCGCACGGTTATCGGGCGGTGACGCCGACTTTCGTCCGCCGCGGCATCGCCAATGTTTTTGAGAATGCCCATACGCCGGTGATCATGGTGAATGATCTGCTGCAGGCCAAATTCATAGGCTTTGGCCAGGAAACGACGCGGCTGGTGCTCAACAGCACCCTGGGTCTGGGCGGACTGCTGGATCCGGCCACCGGGGTCGGCCTGCCCAAGGGCGACAATGATTTCGGGCGCACGCTTGGAACCTGGGGTGTGCCCACGGGACCGTACCTGGTGCTGCCGTTCTACGGTCCCTCGGATACGCGCGATGGCCTGGCCAAGCTCGTCGACCAGTTCGCGGTGCCCCAGAACTACATCCGCAACAAGGAAGTGTTCTACGGTGTCTATTCGCTCGACCTGCTGAACACCTTCTCCGAATCGCTGCTGCCCACCTACCAGCTGCTCGATCAGCAGAATGCCTTCGATCGCTATGCGTTTGCGCGCAATGCCTACCTGCAGCGGCGCGAGTTCCAGGTGCACGGCGACAGCGGCGGGGTCGACCAGGAGGAACTGCAGCTGCAAAAATCGCTGCAGGATGATTCGGCACCGGCGCCGGCCACGCCGGCCCCGAACAGCCCGGCTCCGAACAGCAAATAGCAGGCCTTCAGGCCGCCGCGTCGGCCAGTACGGCGGTGACTTCGCTCAGGTGGGCGATGGCACTGATCTGCACCGGCAGATTGACGAAGGTGAGATGGCGGTTGTGCTGGTGGGCCCAGCGGCGCCACTCGATCAGCACCGCGAGGCCGGCGCTGTCGGCATTTGGAACCCCGGCACAGTCCACGATCAGCGCGGCACTGCCGTCGCGCACGAAGCACTCAATGCCGGCCGCGCACACACGCCGCGCGGTCGCGAACGTCAGCACGGCGCTGATCGCAATACGACCCGGTGCTGCGATGCTGACCTGTGGATCCGGGTGCGTCATTTGCTGGCCGCAGGCAGCCCCGCCGGCCGTTCACCGGACTGAAGGCGCGTGATCACCGCCTCCAGGCCCTTCTGTTCGATCTGCGCGGCGAAGTCGTCGCGGAAGCTCTTGACGTAGCTGATGCCTTCGATCTTCACATCCCAGGCCTTCCAGCCATCGGGGGTCTTGTGCAGCACGTACAGCACCGGCACGGTCGAACCATCATCCCGAGAGATGGTGGTGCTGACGGTGGCCAGATCCGAAGCCGGATCCACCCGGCCCGGCTGCACCTTGAGCCGATTGGCGGTGAAGTTCACCAACGCATTGCCGTAGTTCTGCAGCATCGAATCCTTGAACGCCTCGATGAAACGCATGCGCTGATCCTCGGTCGCGCTACGCCAGTAGCGGCCCAGCACCAGCTGCGCGGCATATTGCGTGTCGAAGTACGGCAGCAGGTACTTGTCGGCCAGCTCGCGCACCATTTTCGGATTGTTGGCATAGGCGGCCCGGTTGGCATCGAGCGCCTTGAGGATGTTCGAAGCGACATCCTGAACGAGCTGGGTCGGATCCTGCGCGTTGACTGCGGCGGCCGGAGCCGCTGCCGGCGCTGGGGGGGCCGCGCGGGCCGCCATCACGCCGCTGAGTGCCATGACGACCAGTGCGCCCAGCGCGATCTTCACAGGAACTGTGGTGTTCATTTTGCGCTCTCCTTCTTCGGCGCCGAGGAGCCGGTATCGCCACCGGTACTGCCGGAACTGCCGGAGTCCGCGCCCTTGCTGGCCTGGCTGGTGAAGAATTTGTTGATCAGATTCTCCAGCACCAGCGCCGATTGGGTCAGGGTGATCTGGCTGCCTTCCTTGAGAAAGGTGTTCGAACCACCGGCGCCGATCCCCACGTACTTGCCGCCCAGAAGGCCCTGGGTCTGGATACTGGCGTCACTGTCATCCGGAATCTTATTGTACTGCGGATCGATGCGCATGCTGACGTTGGCTTTGTAAGTCGTCCAGTCAATGCGGATGCTTTCAACCTCGCCGAGGTTTACACCCGCCATGGTCACCGGCGAGCCCACCTTCAGATCCCCCACATTGTCGAATGCGGCGCTGATGTGGTATCCCGCCTTCGTGCTGGCGAGCTTCAGTCCGCTTGACGGCAGCTGCGTTGTCAGAAACAGCAGTGCGATGAATCCCAGCACCACGAACAGGCCGGTACCGATTTCTATTCCGCGATTCGAGCGCATGGGACCCCTCAATCAATGCTGGCCGCGAAGTCCTAGAGGAACGCGGCCGTCAACATGTAATCCAGCAACAGTATCAGTACGGATGAGGCCACCACGGTGCGGGTCGTGGCCAGGCCCACGCCCTCGGCGGTCGGCTCCGCGTGATAACCCTCATAAACGGCGATCAGGCTGCAGATGAAACCGAACACCAGGCTCTTGACGATGCCTTCATTGACATCGTGCAGACTCACCGAACTTTGCATCTGTGACCAGAACGAACCATTGTCGACGCCCATCATGCGTACGCCCACCAGATGGGCACCGAACAGGCCGATTACGACGTACACCGCGTTCAGCAACGGCATCGAAATCAAACCGCCGAGAAAGCGCGGCGCGACCACGAAGCGCAACGGGTCCACCGCCATCATCTGCATCGCCGTGAGCTGATCAGTGGCGCGCATCAGACCGATTTCCGAGGTCAGGGCGGTGCCGGCACGGCCGGCGAACAGCAGCGCCGTGAGCACCGGCCCCAGCTCCTTGACCAGCGCCAGGGCGGTCGCGAATCCCAGCGCCTCCTCCGAACCGAACCGCTGCAGCAGGTTGAAGCCCAGCAGCGCCAGCACCATGCCGGTGAACAACCCCGAGAGAATGATGATGACCAGCGAGCGCCCACCGGCGTTGTAGATCTGGTTGATGACGAGGCCGGGCCGGGCCAGCACCCGCCCGCACTGCAGGAACATCTGCAGGAAGAAAATGGTCATCCGGCCGATGCGGCCGAGGCTGCGCAGCACAAAGCCGTCCTGAACCACCGCGCTGTTCATGGCGGCCCATCCGCGAGCAGCTCGGTGGTGAGCTCTGGGGCCGGATAGTGAAACGGCGCCGGACCGTCAGGATCACCGCTCATGAACTGATGCACGATCGGTTCGTTGCTGCGGGCCAGGTCCTCGGGCGTTCCGGAGGCCACGATCCTGCCCTCCGCCATCAGATAGGTGCGATGGGCAATGCTCGAAAGCTCATGGACATCGTGCGACACGATGATGCTGGTGATGCCCAATGCCTGGTTCAACTGCTGTATCAGACGCAGGATCACGCCCAGCGCAATCGGGTCCAGTCCGACAAACGGCTCATCGTAGATCAGCAGCTCCGGATCCATGACCACGGCGCGGGCCAGCGCCACGCGTCGGGCCATGCCGCCGGAGAGTTCCTCCGGCATCAGCTGCGCGGCGCCACGCAGACCCACGGCGTTCAGCTTGGTGAGCACCAGGCTGCGGATCAGTGCCTCGGTCAGGTCGGTGTGCTCGCGCAGCGGAAAGGCGACGTTCTCGAAGACATCGAAGTCGCTCAGCAGCGCGCTGTTCTGGAACAGCATGCCCATGCGCTTGCGCAGCGCGAAGATCTGTCGCGAGCCAAGATCTGCAAGGTTCTGGCCAAATACCCGCACCTCGCCGCTGTCGGCATAGATCTGCGCCGTCATCAGCCGCAGCAGCGTGGTCTTGCCGGTGCCGCTTGGCCCCATGACGGCCGTGATCTGGCCCTTCATCGCCTGCAGTGACAGGCCCGAGAAAATCGCCCGGCCACGCACCGAATAGCACGCATCCCGGACGTCCACGATTATTTGTTCCGTCACGTGCTTTTAGAGTGCCTCAGGCGGCCTTGTTTTCCAGGTCCGGGGTGTAGCGTCCGGCGCTGGCGAGTCCGTTCAGACGCGCCCGCTTCAGATATTCCTTCTGCCCCACGGCGTAACCGGCCGGGGTACCACCCCAGCCCTTGAGCGCCGCATCCTGCAGGGCACGACCATAACTGAAGGTCAGATGCCACGGCAGCTCCGCCACCTGGTTCATCAAGGACAGATGCAGCGTGGCTTCCTGCGAGGCCTGGCCGCCTGAGAGGAAGGCAATTCCCGGTACGGCGCTGGGCACATGGCGCTTCAGGCAACGCAGCGTCGCGGTTGCGACCTGCTCGGGCGAGGCGCGATTCGCGGCCCTCTTGCCGGAGATCACCATATTCGGCTTGAGCACCATGCCTTCCAGATAAATTCGATGCTTGTACAGTTGATCAAAGACCACCTGCAGGGTGTCATTGGTGACCGCCTCGCAGCGTTCGATGGAATGATCCCCGTCCATCAATACTTCGGGTTCGACAATGGGCACTATCTGTTGTTCCTGACACAGCGCCGCATAGCGCGCCAGCGCCTGCGCATTGGCCTCGATCGCATAGGCGCTGGGGATGTCCTGGGCGATATCGATGACGGCGCGCCACTTGGCAAAGCGCGCACCGAGCTTGTAGTACTCCTGCAGACGTTCACGCAGGCCATCCAGGCCCTCAGTGATGGTCTCGCCGGGAAATCCCGCCATGGGCTTGGCGCCCAGATCCACCTTGATGCCGGGCAGCACGCCGATGCTTTTGAGATAGTCGGCGAAATTCACGCCGCTGGAGGTCTTTTGGCGGATGGTTTCATCGTAGAGGATGACCCCGCTCACCCACTCCTGGGCCCCGGGGGCGGTCAGCAGCATGTCGCGGTAGGTGCGGCGATGTTCTTCGGTCGAGTCCAGCTTGATGCCGTCGAAACGCTTCTTGATGGTGCTCGAGCTCTCATCCGCGGCCAGCAGACCCTTGCCCTTTGCCACCATGGTGCGGGCGACTTGTTCCAGATCGCTGAGATTCATCGTCGCGTACCCCCTTAGGCACTTTTGATTGAGCGGGAATGAGCCCGGAAGAATAGCAAATCGGCATGGCGCCCCGAGACATGCTGCGCCGCGGCGACTGGCATTGGACCATAAAGAGTACTAAAATAGTCCTAGTTAGCCCGCACCCCTCACGGCAGCCGTACCCATGCTACGCATCAGCAAATTGACCGACTACGCGACCGTCGTCCTGGCCGCGCTGGCCGAGCAGCCCGAACAGCTGCGCACGGCCGCGGCGCTGGCCGGCCGCACCCACATCGCGGCCCCGACGGTGAGCAAGCTGCTCAAGCAGCTGCACCGGGCGGGGCTTCTGACCTCGGTGCGGGGCCTTCATGGGGGCTACCAGCTGGCCCGCCCTCCGGCCCAGATCACGGTTGCCGCCATCCTCGATGCCCTGGAGGGCCCGGTCAGCCTCACCGACTGCTCCGGCGGCCAGGGCCAGTGCGGAATCGAGCACCACTGCCGGGTGGCCTCGGTGTGGCAGCGCCTGAACCTCGCGCTGCGCCGCGCCCTGAGCGATGTAACGTTGGCGGAGCTGGCCGGAGTGGACTCCGTGCAGCCGCGCCTGCCCATCCTGGAACATGAAATCAAGGTGGCGGCGCGCCATGACTGATACCAGCGACCTGGAACAGCTCGTCAGCCGTCAGTACCAGCACGGCTTCGTCACCGACATCGAGTCCGAGACCGTGCCGCCGGGCCTGGACGAGGATGTGGTGCGGCTGATTTCGCGCAAGAAGGGCGAGCCGGAGTTCCTGCTGCAGTGGCGGCTGAAGGCCCTGCGGCACTGGTTCACGCTGCGTGAGCCGCACTGGGCGCAGGCGCGCTATCCCGCCATCGACTACCAGTCGATCTCCTATTATTCGGCGCCCAAGGCGAAGACGGACGGCCCGAAGAGCCTCGCGGAAGTCGACCCGAAGCTGCTTGAGACCTATGCCAAGCTCGGCGTGCCGCTGCACGAGCGCGCGCGGCTGGCGGGCGTTGCGGTGGACGCGGTATTCGACAGCGTTTCGGTGGCCACCACGTTCAAGGCACGGCTGCACGATGCGGGCGTCATCTTCTGTTCCTTCTCCGAGGCAGTGCGCAACCACCCGGCACTCATCGAGCAATATCTGGGCAGTGTCGTGCCGGTCGCGGACAACTTCTATGCGGCGCTGAATTCGGCGGTGTTCTCCGACGGCTCATTCGTCTACGTGCCCAAGGGCGTGCGTTGCCCCATGGAACTGTCCACCTACTTCCGCATCAATGCGGCCAACACCGGACAGTTCGAACGCACGCTCGTGATTGCGGATGATGGCGCCTACGTGAGCTACCTCGAGGGCTGTCTGCCCGGCGAGGAGGAAGTCAGCTACGGCGATGAGCTGCGCTGTGTGCGCGACGTGGCGATTGGCGACACCGTGCTCAATTCACTCGGCGAGGAGGCGCCGGTCGCCAAGATCATGCGCCGCGGGTACACCGGCGATCTCATTGCCATTACCCCGCGTAGCCCAGCCAACCGCTTCTCGGTGACCCCCGAACACCCGGTGCTAGTGATTCCACGAGCTGCGGTGCAGACCGGCGCACGCGGGCCCGGTCGACTGGCGGACCTTGATGCGTCCAAGCTCGCCAGTGCCACTGCGCAGTTCATCCCCGCCGGCGAGCTTAAGGTCGGTGACCTGCTGTGCTACCCGATCAATAAAGTGGAGCGCGACGATCCCACCCTGAGCGATGACTTCCTGCGCCTGCTCGGCTACTACGTGGCCGAAGGCTGTGTCACGCAATTCAACGGCTGTCCCGCCGTCGAATGGTCGTTCGGCGCTCATGAACCCGAATTGGTTGAGGATGTCTGCCAACTGGTCGGGAGGCTCTCGGGCGAGCGCCCTTCCGTCGCGCATGATCGGCGCAAGAACGGACTGCACGTCGTTACCTGTTCGAGGGAACTGTGCTTCCTCATGGAAACGCACGGCGGCAAGTACGCTCACGACAAGCGCTTCAGCAAAGCCGTGATGGATCTGCCGCCGGCAAGACAGAAACTGGCGATCACGACCTATTATCTTGGCGACGGCAGCATCGGCGAGCAAATCGCCACGCCGCGCAGCGGCGAACTCGGCGATCCTGGCAGGTTGCGCAGCACACGCACCGTCACGGTGTCACGCCGGCTCGCATTCCAGCTGCAGGAGCTGTGGTCGCGCAACGGCGTCTTCGTGTGCATTCACGAGCGCAAGGCGTATGCGCAAACCTTGTCGGACGGGCACACGATCCAGCATCGCGATGCCTGGGTGCTGCACCACTGCGAAGGCGCGCGCAGCCGGCGCGCGCTCCGGCATGGGGACATGTTCCTGGTGCCGGTGCTCAGCATCGACCGTACAGCGCATCAGGGCTTTGTCTATAACTTTGAGACGGTCGCGGAACCGCATTCCTATCTGGTGAAGGGCTTTGCCGTTCACAACTGCACGGCCCCGATGCGCGATGAAAATCAGCTGCATGCCGCGGTCGTGGAACTGGTGGCGCTCGAGAACGCCTACATCAAGTACTCGACGGTGCAGAACTGGTATCCGGGCGATGAGCGCGGGGTGGGTGGCATCTACAATTTCGTGACCAAGCGCGGCGAGTGCCGCGGCCGCAACTCGCATATCTCCTGGACGCAGGTGGAGACCGGGTCGGCCATCACCTGGAAGTACCCCAGCTGCGTGCTGCGCGGGGATGGCTCGATCGGCGAGTTCTACTCGGTGGCGACGGTCAACAACTATCAGCAGGCCGACACCGGCACCAAGATGATCCATATCGGCAAGGACACGCGCAGCACCATCGTCTCCAAGGGCATATCAGCCGGCCACGGTCAGAACTCCTACCGCGGCCTGGTGAAGATCCTGCCCAGCGCGCACGGGGCCCGCAATTTCACGCAGTGCGACTCGCTGCTGATGGGCGGCAACTGCGGCGCGCACACCTTTCCGTACGTTGAGGTCAAGAATCCGACCGCCACCGTGGAGCACGAGGCCAGCACCTCGAAGATCAGCGAGGACCAGTTGTTCTACTGCCAGCAGCGCGGCGTCGGCACCGAGGATGCGGTGAACATGATCGTCAGCGGCTTCTGCAAATCGGTCTTCAAGGAGCTGCCGATGGAATTCGCCGTCGAAGCCCAGAACCTGCTCGCCGTCAGCCTGGAAGGGGCTGTCGGCTGATAGTCATCGGAACAATATTCGGACGATCCCAGCATGTTAATAGTCAAAGATCTGCACGTCAGCGTGGGCACCACCGCGGTATTGAAGGGCCTTGACCTCACCGTACCGACCGGCCAGGTGCACGCCATCATGGGCCCCAATGGTTCAGGGAAAAGCACCCTGTCGTATGTTCTGGCGGGCCGACCGGGATACACCGTGACGGCAGGCTCGGTGACCTATGACGGCCAGGACCTGTTGGCGCTCGCACCCGAAGAGCGGGCGCGCGCCGGGGTGTTCTTAGGGTTCCAGTACCCGGTGGAGATTCCGGGTGTGAACAATGTCTACCTGCTCAAGGCCGCCCTGAACGCCGCGCGCAAGCAGCGCGGGCTGCAGGAAGTGGATGCCTTCGAGTTTCTGGGGCTGGTGCGCGAGAAGATGAAGCTCATGCAGATGCCGGAGACGTTCCTGTCGCGAGGCGTCAACGAGGGCTTCTCCGGCGGCGAAAAGAAACGCAATGAGATTCTGCAGATGCTGGTGCTGGAGCCACGCCTGGCCATCCTGGATGAGACCGACTCCGGCTTGGATATCGATGCGCTGAAGGTCGTCGCCACCGGCGTGAACAGCCTGCGCGACGCCACCCGCTCCTTCGTCCTGGTCACCCATTATCAGCGCCTGCTCGAGCACATCGTACCGGACCAGGTGCACGTACTGGCGGGCGGGCGGATTCTGCGCAGCGGTGATCACACCCTGGCCCAGGAGCTGGAGCGCCGTGGCTATGACTGGGTGACCAGCGAGGCGGCCTGAGGGCCCAGGCCAAGCCATCATGAACAGCCCCCTCCTCACCCGCATCGCGGCCGAACACGACGCCGCGCTTAGCGCCCAAGCAGCGCCGCCGGAGAGCCGCGCCCGGCGCCGCGCGGCCCTTGAGCGACTCCTGGAGCGTGGCCTGCCCACGACCCGTGATGAAAACTGGCGCTACGCCAACTTGCGCACGCTGGAGAAGGCGAGCTTCATGCCCGCGACGGCCGCTGCCACGCCCAGCGCCGCGGACCTGCCCGCACCATTTGAAGGTTTCGCGCGCTTCGTTTTCATCGACGGTGCGTTCGCTGCGCATTTGTCGGCCGCACCCGGCGCCAGCGGTGCCGCCCTCCTGACCCGACTGCAAGGCGCATTGCCCAGCCACGATCAGGGGTTCGCCCTGTTGAATGAAGCCTTCGCGTCCGACGGCGCCGACCTCCAGGTCGCAGCCGCTGGTGCGGCGGCCGCCATCGAGCTGCTGTTCTACAGTGCCTGCCCCGGCGCCGCCTATCCGCGATTGCGGGTGCACCTCGCGCCGCAGGCGCGACTGCGGCTGATCGAGCGCCATGTGGGCTCGGGTGCGGGCGCGCAGTTCATCAACTCGGTAGTGCAGGTGGAAGTCGCCGACGGCGCCGAGTTCAGTCACTACCGGCTGCAGGAGGTTGATGCCGCGGCCACCTGGAACGACACCCTGCGTGCCACCGTCGCCCGCGATGCCAGCTACCGCCTGCACCTGCTGCAGGTCGGCGCCCTGAGCGCGCGCACCACGGCCGATATCCAGCTGGCAGGTCCGGCGGCGCGCACCCGGATCGACACCGTATCGCTGGCCGGTGCCCAGCAGGTGCATGACCATTTGTTTGTCGTGGAGCATCGGGCCGCGCATACCCGCACCGAGGAGAATTTCCGGGGCATCGCCGCGGCTCGCGCCCGCATCGGATTCAATGGCATGATCATCGTGCGCCAGGACGCCCACCACGCCGACTCGGCGCAGTCACTGAAGGGATTGCTCGCCGGCAACGACGCCGAGATCGACCTGCGGCCGCAGCTTCAGATCCACACCGACGAGGTGCGCTGCAGCCACGGCGCCACCACCGGCAAGCTCGATGAGGCCATGCTGTTTTATCTTCTGACCCGCGGCATCGAACCTGCGGTTGCACAGCGCCTGCTCAAGTGGGCGTTCATCACCGACGTGGTGGCCAATATCGATGTTCCGGCGCTGCGCACCCATGTGCAGCGCAGCCTTGCCAGCCGTATGCAGGATGCCCGCAGCCTGGAGGATCTGTTGTCATGAGCGCCACACCCCTGCGGGCCGCCACCGGCAGTGGCTATGACGTCGAGCGCGTGCGCCGCGACTTCCCGATTCTGTCGCGGACCGTTCACGGCAAACCACTGGTCTATCTGGACAGTGCCGCCTCCTCGCAGCGTCCCCTGGCCGTGATCCGCGCCGTCGATGACTACGAGAGCCATACCCATGCCAACGTGCACCGCGGCGTGCATGCCCTGAGCCAGGAGGCCACGGCGGCCTATGAGGGCGCGCGCGAGCGCGTGCGGCGCTTCCTCAATGCGCGCTCCACGCGTGAAATCATCTTCACGCGCGGCACCACCGAGTCCATCAACCTGGTGGCCCAGTCCTTCGGCCGCGCGCGGCTGGGGCCGGGCGATGAGATCCTGATAACCGCGCTCGAGCATCACGCGAACATCGTGCCCTGGCAGCTGGTGCGCGATGCCACCGGCTGCTCCCTGGTGGTGGCGCCCATCGACCGCAGCGGCGAACTGATCATGGAGGAATTCCACCGGCTGCTGACGCCGCGCACCCGCCTCGTGGCGGTCGCGCATGTCTCCAATGCCCTGGGAACCATTCTTCCGGTCGCACAGATCATTGCCGCCGCGCATGCGCGCCGCGTCCCGGTGCTGATCGACGGCGCGCAGGCGGTGCCGCACACCCGCGTGGACGTGCAGGGGCTGGGCGCGGACTTCTACGCCTTCTCCGGCCATAAGGTTTATGGCCCCACCGGCATCGGCGTGCTCTACGGCCGCGAGGAGCTGCTGGCTTCCATGCCCCCCTGGCAGGGCGGCGGCGACATGATCCTGAATGTGACCTTCGAGCGCACCACCTACAACGAGCTGCCCTACAAGTTCGAGGCCGGCACCCCGAACATGTCCGGCGCGGTGGGTCTTGCGGCCGCCATCGACTACCTCGAGGCGCTGGGAATCGAAGCCATCGCGGCTCATGAGCACACGCTGCTGGAAGCCGCCAGCGCCGCCCTTGGCAGCATTCCTGGCCTCACCCTGATCGGCACCGCCCGGCACAAGGCTTCGGTGATGTCCTTTGTAATGCAGGGTATCCATCCCCATGATCTGGGAACCATCCTGGATGCCGAAGGGGTGGCGGTGCGTACCGGCCATCACTGCGCCCAGCCGGTGATGGATTTTTTCGGCATTCCGGCGACGGCCCGCGCCTCGTTCGCCTGTTACAACACCCTGGCGGAAGTGCAGCAGCTGGCAGCCGCACTGCGCCGGGCGCAGGAGGTTTTCGGCTGATGGAGTTGAAGGACCTGTACCGCGACGTGATCCTGGATCACAACCGGCAGCCGCGCAATTTCGGGCGGCTGGATCCGGCGGATGCGACGGCCGACGGCCACAATCCCCTGTGCGGCGACCGTCTGAGCCTGTCGCTGCGCCTGTCCGGGGACACGATCACGGACATCCGTTTCGAGGGCAAGGGCTGCGCCATATCCACGGCGTCGGCCTCCCTGATGAGCGAGGCGGTGAAGGGCCGCGACCGCCGCGCCGTTCACCAGCTTTTCACTCAGGTACATGCCCTGCTCACCCAGCCTGAGGCGCCGGTAACCGATTCGCTGGGGAAGCTCGCCGCCTTATCCGGCGTGCGCGAATTCCCCTCGCGGGTGAAGTGCGCAAGCCTGTGCTGGCACACGCTCAATGCGGCGCTGGATGAGGGCGGCACGATTTCGACCGAAGCCGGCAATGAATCCTCCTCGGAGGGTACCCGATGAGGTCGCATGAGAACGAACCGGTGGTCATCTACCGCGAAGTGCAGGCGGTCGTGGTGCCCGCTGGCCAGGAAGTCACCCTCAAACCGGGCCAGGCCGGGTACATCACCCAGGCACTGGGCGGCAGTTTCACCGTCTATATCGATGGCAATCTGTATCGGCTGGCCGGGACGGATGCGGATGCCATCGGCAAAGAGGTGTTGCGGATTCCCCAGCTGCCACCCAATGCCAGTGAAAACGACGTGCTGGAGGCCGTATGGGCACAGCTGCGCACCTGCTTTGATCCTGAGATCCCGATCAATATCGTGGAGCTGGGTCTGGTCTATGACTGCACGGTGCAGCCGAAGGCGGACGGCACCCGTCAGGTTGACATCAAGATGACCCTGACGGCCCCCGGCTGCGGCATGGGCGACATCCTTGTGGACGATGCGACGGATAAGATCAAACAGATCCCGACGGTGAGCGAGGCCAAGGTCGAACTGGTGTTCGATCCACCCTGGAACCAGTCGATGATGTCCGAAGCCGCACGCCTGCAGACCGGAATGTTCTGATGGCGGCGCGCTGGGTGGATGTCGGCGCGGCCGACAAGGTGCGCGAGGATCGCGCCTTCAGCGCCGAGGTCGATGGCTGTCCCATCATCATTGCCCGCTGCGGCAATGAGTTCTACGCCATGGAGGATCGCTGTACCCACGATGGCGAATCCTTCGCCGCCGCCGATGTGGAGGAGTGCGAGATCATCTGTCCGCGCCATTTCGCGCGCTTCTGCCTGAAAACCGGTGAGGCGCTGAGCCCGCCTGCCTACGAACCCGCGCGGACCTTCAAGGTTAGGATCGAGAACGGCCGCATACAGGTCGAGTCCCAGCAGTAGCCGCCTCCCGGCCAGACAGCGATCGGCCGTATACTGCCGCGGGGGAAATCACCAGAGCAGGCACAGTGGGCACGACAACCGGTCCTGATACGCTCCGTCCGCGGTCGCATCTTTGGCTTGCGGCACTGGCGCTGCTCATGATCAGCGTGACGCAAGGCCAGGCCGCAACGTCGGCCTCGGCCATGCGCCAGACCGTTTCGGGAGACTTCTGGGTTGAACCTGCGACCTTGCGATCGCTGGGCTTCGAGTGGCGCATAGCCGGCGATGACAACCGCAATGCGACGGTCCAGGTCAGCTATCGCAAAAAAGGCGAGCCGCTGTGGCACAGGGCCCTGCCCCTGTTTCGTCTGCAGAATGAACTGGTGATGGGCGGGCTGCCGCGCGATGGGGACGGCCAGCATTTCAATCGCTATGTGGCGCCCAACATGTTCGCGGGCAGCATCCTCAATCTGCAACCGGACACCGAGTATGAGGCGCGCCTGGTGCTGTCCGACCCGGATGGAGTGCGGGGCATCAAGGTTCGCACCCTCAGCGTGCGCACCCGCGGTGAACCCCAACCGGCCGCCGGCGGGCATGTCTACCACGTGTATCCCTTCGACTATAAGGGCGCCCGGCAGCAGCCCGGCTTTACCGGGTTGCTGGCGGCGTACTACCTGGGATCGGACCAGTCCGACCACTCCCGGGAGATGCCCCCGCGCGTGCAACCGGGCGACACCATCCTGGTACATGCCGGTGTCTACAAGGACAACCGCTTCGTATACAGCGGCTTTGACCGCAGCATCGCCGCCTACGGCACCCCGTTTGACGGCACCTACTACCTGACGCAGAACGGAACCCCGGACAAGCCCATCGTCATCAAGGCCGCCGGCGACGGCGAGGTGATCTTCGATGGCGACGGCTGCGACAACCTGTTCAACCTCATGGGTGGCAACTACAACTATTTCGAAGGCATCACGGTGCGTAATACCCAGGTGGCCTTCAAACTGGGCATCAAGAACATTGCAGGTTCCAGCGGCTTCACTCTCAAGCACAGTCGGGTCTATGACGTCGGACGCGTGATCGAGGCAGGCTGGTCCGGATCCAAGGATTTCTACATCGCCGACAACGTCTTCATCGGACGCCACGATCCCGTCAAGCTGCAAAGCTGGTTCACCCCGGAGGTGTGGGCCAAGTTTCCCGGCTATCCGGCCCTGATCAAATCCGAGTACGCCATCAAGGTGTACGGCCAGGGCCATGTCATTGAATACAACTACGTCGCCAATTGGCACGACGGCATCGATGTGGACACCTACGGCGATCCGGATGGCACGCCGAAGGAGCTTCGCGACCGGGTTCCGGTGGCCATCGACATCAACAACAACGACATGTACAACACCGATGACAACTGCATCGAGGCCGACGGCGGTGCACACAACATCCGGGTGTTCCAGAACCGCTGCTTCAATTCCACCGGCGGTGCCTTGAGCGCCCAGCCGATATTCGGCGGCCCGCTCTACTTCTTTCAGAACCTGGTCTACGCTCAGACCACCGGCGGCTACCTGAAGCTGGTCGACACGCCAGCGGGCGTGCTCATCTATCAGAACACGCTCATCGGGCAGGCCCGCTACTCCGGGCCTGCCTCCAATATCCACTTCCGCAACAACCTGATCCTGGCCGACGGCTGGACGACGATGCTGTTCGCGCTGAAGACCTACAGCAGCTATTCGGATTCAGACTACAACGGCTTTCGCACCACGCCCGGCGCCGAGGTTTCCTTCGACTGGGACTCCCCGGCCGCAGGCTTGCGCACCGATTATCAGGGCAAGCTGGAAGTGCATCATTTCAAGACATTGGAGGAATTTCGCGCCGGCACGGGCAATGAAGCGCACAGCGTCGCGGTCGACTACGCCATCTTCAACCATGTTCCCATGCCGGAACGCGACGATCCGCAGCATCTGTATGACCCGGAGGACCTGGACTTTCGCCTGAAGCCCGGTTCGGCCGCAATCGATGCCGGCGTTGAGCTGCCCAGCATCACTGATGGATTCACCGGCAAGGCCCCTGACCTCGGCGCCTACGAGCTGGGGCGGCCATTGCCGCACTACGGGCCACGCTCGGCACCCGCAGGCGCACCGCCAGCGGATGCGCCCCGGTCCTTCCGGGGACCGCCCCCCGGACCATAGCGGGTCAGGCACCGTGCTGACGCGCCGAACCTTCGTGGGCTTCAGTGGCCTCGCCATCCCCGGGCTGGGATGCGCCGCCTACCGTGGCGCCGCGGATGTGCGCGGCCGGCTCGAGCAGCTTGAGAAGCTCAACGGTGGTCGCATCGGCGTGACCATGCTCGATACGGCCACGGGCGGCTTTGCATCGCACCGTCAGCACGAGCGCTTCCCGATGTGCAGTACCTTCAAGTTCCTGCTCGCCGGGGCGGTACTGCAGCGGGTCGATCATGGCCGGGAGAGTCTGCAACGCGCCCTGGCCATCCCCGCACTGCCGCTGCTGAGTCACTCACCGCTCACGCAGGCGCACGCCGGGGCAAGCATGAGCATCGAGGCGTTGTGTCACGCGGTGCTCACTCACAGCGATAATACCGCCGCCAACCTGCTGCTGGGCACCCTCGGCGGCCCCGCTGGCATCACTGAATTCTCACGCTCCATCGGCGATGGGGAAACCCGCCTCGACCGGACCGAACTGGCATTGAATGAGGCCCTGGCGAATGATCCGCGCGACACCACGACGCCCGCGGCCATGGCCGGTGATATGAAGTTGCTGCTGCTGGGTTCGGTACTCACGCCGGCGTCACGAAGCCAATTGACCGCCTGGATGCAAGCCAGCGTGACCGGTCTTGACCGGCTGCGTGCCAACCTGCCCAGTGGTTGGCGTGCTGCGGACAAGACCGGCAGCAACGGTCAGCACACCACCAACGACATCGCCATTTTCTGGCCTCCCGCCCGGCCTGCCGTCATCGTCACGGCCTACATCACCCAGTGCAGGGGCCCTGAAAGCAAGCGCGCCGGGATTCTCAGGCAGATCGGGCAACTGGTGGTGGAGACCATCGCCTCGGGCTGACCGACGCGCCTATTGGACCACGATCGTGGCCTTCATCTGCGGATGAATGGAACAGAACACATGATAGGTTCCGGGCTTGTCGAACCTGAACGTGAACTCATCGCCGGTGTCCAGAGCCCCGGAACGAAACAGTCCCGTGTCGCTGACGATGGTGTGGGGCTCATCATCCTGATTCACCCAGGTCACAGCCACCCCGACAGTGGTCCTGAACTCCATGGGTGCGAACATGAAGTCCTTGATCTCGATCCGCATGCCAGCCGGTGGCGCATCAGCCGCGGTGGCGTCGGAGGCCAGCCACAGCGCCATCAGGGCCACCGCAATTGCGCGCTTCACTGATGACCTCATAGCGTCGCATCACTCAGTGCCAGCGACCGCGGATGGCGCACCTGCGCCACGCTGGTCACCCCCAGCATGGAGGACAACTGCTCGGCGGGAACCTTCAATGGCCCCGGACCCGGGGCCGTGCCGGGCGCCGGCTGGGGATAGGCGGTGGAACGGGCGGTATGGAAGGTGATGTTGCCTTCGACCTTCTGCACGATCTGGTGGATATGCCCGTTGAGGACGGTGACCGAGCCGAACCGGCGCAGCTGCTCCATCAGCTGAGCTGCATCCCCGGTTCCCCAGCCCCAGGGCTCATAGATGGTCCACAGCGGCAGGTGCGCAAACACCACGATCGGCGTACTCGACGAGCGCGACTTGAGATCCTCGGTGACCCACGCCAGCTGCTCGGCGCCCAGGGACCCCAGACCCCCGGCTTTGAAGTTCAGGACATTGATCAGCGAAACGAAATGCACTCCGGCGTGATCAAAACTGTAATAGCCGCGGTTCTGCGAGGCGCTGCCGAAGCGCGCGAAGTACTCCGTGACGGCCGCATCGGCGGTGTCGTGTTCGCCCGGAGTCGTGTGCAGTTCGGTGGTTCGCAGGCGTGACAGCAGCTGCTGGGCCAGATCGAACTCCGCCGGCTTTGACAGATGGGTGATGTCGCCGGTGTGGATGATGAGCGCCGGCTGTTCCGCCATCCCGTTCACCAGATCGATGGCGTGATTCAAGGTGCCAGTGACGTCCGGATTGGCATCCTTGGCGAATCCTATGTGGGTATCACTTATCTGGACGAACAGCGGCTTGCCAAGCCGGGCCACGGGCACCTTGGCATCCGCGGCGGCCGCCAGGTCGATGGGTGTGAAGATACCCGCGGATAGCACGAACAGCGTGCCGGCGCCGCCATAGGCCATGCACCTGAGCGCGTTGCGCCGCCCGCGCAGGACTTGATCATCGGTCATGTCTGTCTCCGCTATGAAGGGGTTCGGGAGTACAGACTGCGAGCGCGCCGGATTTATTCCCGGCCCTGGCGAAGGGTGTTCAATGGGGCTGGTCGCGTGCGGCTTGGCCCTGAATCAGGCCTGCCAGGACTTTCAGTTCGGTCCAGCCGGCGTCCGAGACGGCACAGTACTGCAGATCGCCCTGTTTCCAGAACGCCAGGTGGTAGCCGCGGCGTGTCGTGTCCTGCGGCACGCCGCCGCTGCCGGCCGCCCAGGTGTACACATTGATGAAATGCGCGCCATGCTGGTACACCAGCACCGCCGCGCGCTGCTGATCCAGGACCTCGACGCGCCCGCCCAGCAGGCGATACCCCTGCGCAGCGAAGTCGGCCACCTCCGGGGACACATCGGTACGGCCGGCAAACCAGGGTTTGACCGTGTGCTGGTCGGTGGACACCACATCGATCAGGTGCGAGGACAGCAGCGAATGGGTGTGATCGGCGACCAGTTCCGCGGGCAGCGGATTGGTCAGCAGCGGCAGCAGGAACACGAACCCGAGCGCCGCAGCGACGGCACTGCCACCGATGCCGCTGAGCACGCCGAACCAGAAGGGTCGCGACGGCTCCGCCCGCCTGCCACGCGCAGGCCGGGTGGGTTCTTGATCCAGGGCGTCGGTGATCCGACCCCGAAGCGCGGCCGGTACGATGAGCCGCCTCGCCGGGCCGCGCAGCAGGCCGCGGACCTCCTGGAGTGCGGCCAGCTGCCCCTGACATTCGGCGCAGGTCTGCAGGTGCCGTTCAAGCAGCAGCGCCGCGGCACTGTCGACCTCGCCATCGAAGTATTCCGGGAGGCGTGTGGATTCAAGGCATGCCATGGGCGTCTCCTGCGGCCTCTTGCAGCCAACGCGTGCGCAGTGATGCGCGCGCACGAGCCAGGCGTGACATCACGGTTCCGATGGGCAGGCTCGTGATGGTGGCGATTTCGCGGTAATCCATGTCCTCCACTTCCCTCAGGACCAGGACTTCACGGTGTTCTTCGGGCAGCCCCGCCAGCACCCGCTGCAACGCGCGCTGCTGATCGCGGTCCATGGCGAGGGCTTCGGGACCTGGCGTACTGGCCACCAGCTCATTGCCGCACTCGTCATGCTCTTCGGGCAGCGGCACCAGCTTGTGGCGCTGGCGCTGCCCGATGGCCGTCAAATGGCAATTGCGGACGATGGTCAGCAGCCAGGCCTTGGCGTCCGACCCGCGCAAACTCTCGAAGCTGCGGTAGGCCCGCAAGGTCGCCTCCTGCAAGACATCATCCGCATCGGTGGCGGATCGGCAAAGCCAGCGCGCATAGCGGTACGCGGCGTCCAGATGCTGCAACACCTGCGCTTCGAAGCGGCCGCGCCTGTCGTCCCTCACCATCTGGTTAAGACTCCGGACCCCACCGATTTATTCCCCACTGCCCAGTATAAGCTGCCGGCAGCCTGCCTTATTTCGCCATGATTGCGTCACCGGGCGATCACTCTGCAGCGCAAAGCTACGGCGCAAACAGGAGGCAGACATGCCAGCAACGACCCGCTCGAATTCCACCAAGGCCGCCGTACTCACCGCCATTGCCCTGCTGCTGCTGATTCCCCTGATGCTGCTGCAGAATCTGGTCAGCGATCGGGTCCACGAGCGCGATGCCGCCGTAGAGGCGGTCGCGCGCGGCTGGGGCGAGCGCCAGTGGCTCGCCGGCCCGCTGATCGCCATTCCGGTCACCACCGATGCGGATGCCGACCATCCTCGGGATTGGTACGTGCTGCCTGACACCCTGGACCTCAACGTGGATCTGCAGGTCCAGGACGCGCCCCGCAGCGTGGGATCATATGCCGTACCGGTTTATGTCGCACGGGTGCGCGCCAAGGGTGAATTCGATGTCGCGCGGGAGATCGCCCGGCTGACCCGCGCCAGCCCGGCGCTGCACGTTCACCTCGAACAGGCGCGGCTGCTGTTGCCCATCAACGATCTGCGGGGATTGCGCGACCTCGATCCGACCAGCGACGCCTTCCAGAACTTCGAGCCCACCACGGGTTTTCCCCTTCCGACCCTCGCCGCCACGCTCATCGCCGGAACTGATCTGACCGCGGGGCGACACCCTTTTGATCTGTCGTTCAATCTCGCCGGCACTCAGTCACTGCAATTTCTGCCGCTGGCCCGCACCATGCAGGTACATAGCCGCGGCAACTGGCGTGATCCGGGCTTCACCGCCGGATTCCTGCCCATCGAACGCCGCATCGATGCCAATGGCTTCACGGCCCGCTGGCAGGTGCTGAACTTCAATCGCTCCTATGGCGATCGCTGGTTTCAGGATGCGACGCCCGCGGCAACCATGCTGGACAGCGGCTTCGGGATTGAACTGGTGCAGCCCGTCGACATCTATCAGCGCGCCACCCGTGCGGTGAAATATGGTGGCCTGTTCATTGCCTTGAGTTTCCTGACGCTGTTCCTGGTGGAAGCCCTGCAGCGGCGGCCGGTGCATCCCATCCAGTACGGTCTCATGGGACTGGCCCTGAGCGTCTTCTATCTGCTGCTGCTCGCGTTCTCCGAGCATCTGGGATTCCTGTGGGCCTATGTGCTTGCAGCGACGGCGCTGTGCGCACTGATGGGTGTGTACCTGGCCGGCGCCTTGCGCAGCGCCCGCGCCGGAGCGGCCGCCGCCGGGGTACTGGGTGGCACCTACGCCCTCCTGTATCTGCTGGTGACCTCCGAGAGCTACGCCCTGCTCGCCGGCGCCATCGCCTTGTTTGCGCTCCTTGCCACCGTCATGGTGCTGACACGCCGGCTCGACTGGTACGAGCAGCATGCGTGAGCGTGTACTGATATACGTAATCCAGGGTGGCCTCGCCGCGGATCTCGGCAGGTTCGGAGCGCAGATAGCCAAACCCGCATTTCTGCAGCACCCGTTGCGAGGCGAGATTGCGGGTGTCCACCGCGGCCAGCACCACCCTCCCCGGGTAATGGGCCGCCAGTTCCTGCAGCAGCCACTGCACGGCCGCCGTGGCGATGCCGCGTCCCCAGGCCGAGCGCACCAGCTTGTACCCGATCCACAGGCTGCCATCGGCGAAGACGGTGGCCTGCAGGGTGCCGAGCAGTTCCGCAGAACCGCTGTCCCGGATGACCCAGTTCATCCAGATCTCCGGACGGTCGGCCGGCGGCCCGGCATTGAAGGCCGCGAATTCGCGACGCAGGTCCTCGAGGGACCCGGGCAGCTTTTCAGCGGTCCAGCGACTCACCTGCTCGTCGCTGAACCCCTCGTACAGGCCTTCAGCGTGAGCTTCATCGAGCCATTCGAACGTCAAAGTGGGAGCTGTCTTCATGTCTGCCGATCCACCCCGCCATTATGATCGCGCCATGAGAATTGCCGTACTGTTTGGCGGTACCAGCGAGGAGCGTGATGTATCCATCGCCAGCGCCGCGCAGATCATTCCGGCGCTGCGCGCTCTGGGCCACGAGGTCCATGCGATCGATACCGCCACGGGCCAGCTGCCGCCTGCCGAGGAACGGCGACTGCTGGCCAGCCGGGTTGCCCCGCTGCCCCCATCCAGCACTGCGATTGAGCAGGTGCGCGCCCGCGCCGTGGCTTTGTCGCCGGCGCACTTCGACATCCGGCACACCGATGTTGTCTTTCTCGCCCTGCACGGCGGTGCCGGAGAAGACGGCCGCGTGCAGGGGCTGCTGGACCTGGCTGGCATGCCCTATACCGGCAGCAACCACATCGCCAGCGCCGTCGCCATGGACAAGGATCTGGCAAAACGACTGTTCAGGTCCGCCGGGGTCCCCACCGCCGATTGGCTGATGGCACCGGTGGTGGCCGGGGAAGTCGATCGCCAGCTGGGATGGCCAGTGGTGGTGAAGCCCAGCAAGCAAGGCTCGACCGTTGGGCTCACCGTGGTGCGCGGCGCCGAGCAGCTGGCCGCGGCGCTACACAGCGCCTACGCCTTCGACGATGAGGTGATGGTGGAGAGGTTCATTCCCGGGCGGGAGTTCACGGTGGGGATCCTGGATGGCCAGGCGCTGCCGGTGGGTGAGATTTTCCCGCCCGGGGAGATCTTCGACTATCAGTCCAAGTACCAGCAGGGTGGCGCCCGGGAACTGTTTCCGGCGCAGCTGCCGCAGGAGGAATCAGCGCGGCTGCAGGACCACGCCCTGCAGGCCCACCGGGCGCTGAAACTCGGTGCCTACAGCCGCATCGACTTTCGCCGCGATGCCGCGGGACAATTCTGGTGCCTTGAGGCAAACTCGCTCCCGGGTATGACGGCCACCAGCCTGCTGCCGCAGGCCGCGCGCGCCGCGGGCATAGATTTTCCGACGCTGCTGGAACGAATCTGCAAGGGGGCAATCAAGCCCCGCTAGGCCAGGAGTTGCGAATCATGCGAATTCTTACGCTGGTTTTTGCGATTGGAATAGCCACCTGTATCTTGGCCGCGGCATCCGCTGCCGCCGAACCCCCGACGCTGCTGCCTGGGGCCGATCCGGGGCCGCTCAAACCGCTCAAGCACGAAAGACTCGACAGCCAGGACCAGCTCGACAGTCTGCGCAGTGCCAACCCGCGGCACTATGCGATCGCGCGCAAGATCCTGGCCGCCGCGAATGAGATCTGCGACGCCCAGCAGGGCGCCCCCATGCGCATGAAGCTCGATGCGCAGTTCGTGGGTTGCACCAGCGCATCCTGGTTGACCAGCAATCCGCCCAAGCGGGCACTGAGTTTCCAGATCGACGATACGGTCTATTCGGCGCTGGTGGAGGTGCGCAACCTGGGCGCCAAGATCACACCCGCGGAACCGGCGTGGGGGATGCCGCTCACTTCGCCGCCGCGCAAGTGAAATTCACGGCCGCATCGATGCTGCCTTTGCCGCTGTAGCGCGCCACCTGCGGATAGGGGCATAGCGGCCGGGTGCGATCCACGAGTCCTGCGGTACGATGCTCGGCGAGGATCCGCCGCGGAGCCTGGCCCTGTTCCACCCAGTGCTCGAGGGCCGTGAGGCTGTCGAAGCTGTTCGGTCCCTCGCCCCCGCTGCAGTGAGCCATCCCGGGTGCCATGAACAGACGGACCCAGTCATCGGCATGCTGCGGATCCGGACTCAAGCTGCGCACATCCTCATAGAACTCCACGGTGGATCCCGGCGCAACCTGTTGATCGGCCCAGCCGTGATAGAGCAGCAGCTTGCCGCCATGGTTCGCGTAGGCGGCCAGATGCGGGTCCATCACGTCCAAAGTCCGGTCGATGGCCTCGGCCTTCGCGGCATCACGCTCCAGGTCGAAGCTGTGCCAGTCCCAATTCGGATCCTGGTAGACCAGGTACCGGAATTCGTCGAGGAACAGATCCACCGGTGCGGGGCCGCCCACCAGGCGCCCCCAGCGCAGTTCGGTTCCCGGCTCCAAACGCGGGAACAGGACCACGCCGGCCGGCGTGGTCGCCGGACTGAGGATGGACTGTGCGGTCTTGACCTGCGGCGGTGTCAGGCATTGCGGACCGTCCTCCCCCTTGCATTGCAGGGCCGCAAAATCCACCTGACAGCGCTGCGGTTCTGAAATGAGCCCATCCTGCAGGCCGTCGTTGGCATCGCAGGCGGCCAGTACCGCTTCGTGCAGCATCGGATACTTGGCCGGCGGAATATAGGACGCCGGATCATTCAGCGCGCGCACCGCCAGCCACATTGCCCAGGCATTGCGGCGAATGTTGGCCGGATCCCCGGCAATGATGCCGTCGAATTCATCCGGGTAGCGATACGCCTGGATGAGCCCTTCGCGGCCGCCGCCGGAGCAGCCCTGCCAATAGGAGTGACTGGATTCGCGGCCATAGAGCACCTTGATCAGTGCTTTGGCCTGGAGCGTGGATTCATGCTCGGCGCGATAGGCGAAGTCGATGAGTTTCTCAGGGTGGCCCAAGGCGAAACGGGCGCCGTCGCGCTGTCCATGTCCGTCATCAGTAGCGCTGACCGCATAGCCGCGTCGCAAGCCCGCGGCCATGGCCTCGAAGTCGACCGGCCCACCCCAGCCGCCGTTGCCGATGGCCAGCAGCTTGGTATTCCATTGCGCCGGCAGCCAGATCTCCGTGCCGATGTCCGAGTCCGGCGTGGGCCGCAATCTGAGAACAATGCGGCAGAACCGCGGCAGCCGCGGCAAGGCTGCTGCGCCACCGGGCGGCAGGAAGGTCCCGGCCTTGACCGTCTGCGCCAGGATGATCTGGACCTGGGAGCTGGTCCGGGCGGCAAGATTCTCACACTCGCCGGCCTGTGCGCCCGCGGACCCCAGCGCCGCTGCCACAGCCAACAGTGCGATCCCGGGCCGCTTCATGACTGCGCGCGTACCGTCGCTCGGGGTCGCAGGGCCGCCATGATGATGATGTTGGTCCAGGCGCCGTCGATGAACTGCGCCCGCCGCAGGACCCCCTCGCGCTTGAAGCCCAACGCCGCATACAGCCGCAGCGCGCGTTCATTGCCGGCAAACACGGATACCTGGATACGATTCAGGTTCAGCGCCGCCCAGGCGAACTGCAGCACCTGCGAGGCGGCCTGCTTGCCGAAGCCGCGGCCGCGATCGGCCTCCTCGCCGATGCGCAGACCGAACTCTGCGGACCGATGCACCGCGGAAATATTGCGCAAAATGGCGAAGCCGATTATCGCCGGATGACCGTGCCTGCGGATGGCAAACCATATCTGGCTGGCGTCGGTGCCCACGCTGCTGATCCATTTCTGGTGACTCATGCCATCCACGGGCCGCCAGGCATAGTCCAGGCGCGCTGCCTGCGGATCGTTGAACCAGCGAAACAAGGGCTCGGAGTCCTGGACTGTGATCGGCCCGATCTGGATGCGCTCTACCGACGTGGGCGCTGGGTTCTCGTGCGCTGGCATGGTTTGATGGTATTACATTGATAGCAGACTGGCATTGCCGCCCAGAGCGGCGGTATTGATCGTCAGCGTCTGTTCGCTCATGAACCGCATCAGGTAATGCGGGCCACCGGCCTTCGGGCCGGTGCCGGACAGGCCGCAGCCGCCGAAGGGCTGAACACCCACCACGGCGCCGATCATATTGCGGTTCACATAGACATTGCCGACCTGCACCCGATCGGCGATGGCCTGGGCGGCGCTGTCGATGCGCGTGTGAATACCCAGCGTGAGACCATAACCCATGCGATTGATGGCATCGACCACCGCCTCGAGGTCACTGGCCCGATAACGAACGATGTGCAGCACCGGGCCAAAGACTTCGCGTTCCACCGCGGCGAGGCTCGCCACTTCCACCGCCAGAGGCGCGAAATAGCGTCCGCCCGCCATCATTGCCGGCAAGCGTGCCCGATGCTGCCAGCGGGTGCCGGTAACGATGCGTGCCGCATACTCATCGAGGCTGGCGAGCGCCTCATCATCGATGACCGGTCCGACATCCGTATTCAACTGCCACGCCGGCCCTATCACCAGCTCGTCCATCTGTCCGGCCAGCAACTCCAGCACGCGCGGTGCGATCTCCTCCTGCAGCAGCAGCACACGCAGCGCCGAGCAGCGCTGACCGGCGCTGTTGAATGCCGAAGTGATGCTGTCCAGCACCACCTGTTCGGGCAATGCGGAACTGTCCACAATCATGGCATTGATGCCGCCGGTCTCGGCGATCAGGGTCGCGATGGCGCCGGTTCGTGCCGCAAGGGTCCTGTCGATGCTGCGGGCGGTCTGGGTGGACCCGGTGAAGACCACCCCGCAGACCCGCGCATCCGAGGTCAGCGCCTCACCGACCGGCGGGCCGCCCGGCAGCAGCTGCAGCACCTCCTTGGGAATTCCCGCGCGATGCAGCAGGTCAACCGCCAGTGCGGCGGTCAGCGGGGTCTGTTCGGCGGGCTTGGCGAGCACGGTATTGCCCGTCACCAGCGCCGCGCTCACCTGTCCGGTGAAGATCGACACCGGAAAATTCCACGGGCTGATGCAGGCAAACACACCGCGCCCGCGCACTCTTAGGGTATTGCGCTCACCGGTTGGGCCCTCGAGCCGGACCGCCGCGCCCAGCGAGCGCGCCTGCAGCGCGTAGTAGCGCAGAAAATCGATGGCCTCCCGCACTTCGGAGACGCTGTCAGGCACGGTACGCCCCGCCTCCAGCACACAGCGGGCGATGAGCTCGGCACGCTGCGCCTCAAAAAGGTCGGCCGCGCGCTCCAGTATCTCGGCCCGCTGCGTGACACCGCGCTGGCTCCAGGCTGGCTGTGCCGCAGTGGCAATCACCAGCGCCCGTTCGATGTCCGGGGGCGAGGCTGGCTCAACCGGCTGTATCGCGCCGGCCTGGGCGCAACCGGCGAGCAGGGTGCGAAGTTCGGCGCCATCGGCCAGATTCACGCCGCGCGAATTGGGCCGCGTCGTGCCAAACAGCTGTTCGGGCTGCGCAATGCGCGGCTCGGCGGCCGGATGCGTCTGGTCCGCCTCCGCCACCGGATCCATGATGATCTGCTCGGGCGGCAACCGTTCATCCAGAATCCGGTTCACAAAGGAGGTATTGGCCCCGTTCTCCAGCAAGCGCCGCACCAGGTAGGGCAGCAGGTCCTCGTGCGGCCCGACCGGCGCATACACCCGGCAGGCGGGCCCCTCGGCGATGACCTGCTCGTACAGTTCCTCACCCATGCCGTGCAGACGCTGAAACTCGAAGCGGCCCGGGCCGACCCCGGCCATGATCTGGGACACATAGGCCACGGTATGGGCGTTATGGGTCGCAAACTGCGGATAGATCACGGCCACGTGCTCGGCCAGCAGGCGCGCACAGGCGAGGTATGAGACATCGGTATTCATCTTGCGGGTGAAGACCGGAAAACCCGCAAGGCCGCGTTCCTGTGCCCGCTTGATTTCCGTGTCCCAGTAGGCTCCCTTGACCAGCCGCACGGTGAGCTGCCGGCGCCGCTCGCGAGTTTGCCGGATCAGCCATTGCAGCAACCCGTAGGCGCGCTTCTGATACGCCTGCACCGCCAGGCCGAAGCCGCCATAGCCCTCGGTCACCTCGCTGGCCAGCACGATATCGATCAGCTGCAGGGAAAGCTCCAGCCGATCGGCTTCCTCGGCATCCACCGTCAGCGCGATGCCGGCCGCGCGTGCCTGTCGCACCAGCTCCAGCAGTCTTGGCGCCAGCTCGCGCACCACCCGCTCGCGCTGCAGGTATTCATAGCGCGGATGCAGTGCCGAGAGCTTGACCGAGATGCCCGGACGAGCCGCGGCGGGCTCACGCGCGCTCGCATGGCTTCCGACCTCACTGATGGCATCCCGATACTTCTCGAAGTAGCGCTGCGCATCGGCTGCGGTGATGGCCGCCTCACCCAGCATGTCAAAAGAGTAGGCGTAGCGGCTTTCGCTGCTGCCGCGCGTGCGCTCCAGAGCCTCGGCGATGTCGCGCCCCATGACGAACTGGTGCCCCAGCACCCGCATCGCCTGGCGCAATGCCGCCCGGGCCACCGGTTCACTCAGGCGCGCGGCCAGGCGTCCGAACCAGCCGCGCAGCGAGCCGACCTCGCCCCGGTCCAGTTCCACCAGACGCCCGGTGAGCATCAGGCCCCAGGTCGAGGCATTCACCAGCAGCGAATCGCTGTCCCCGAGGTGCCGCTCCCAGTCGCCTTCGGACAGCTTATCGGCGATCAGCCGGTCCGCGGTCAGCGCATCCGGAATGCGCAGCAGCGCTTCGGCCAGACACATCAGCACCACGCCCTCGGCCGAGGCCAGGTGGTACTGCCGCAGCAGGGCATCCAGGCCGCCCCCTCGCGAACGCGCGCCTCGCACCCCCAACACCAGCTGTAAGGCCCGTTCCTGCACCGCCGCGCGCTGCGCCGGCGGCAGGCGGGCGCGCTCGCACAGTTGCCGCACGGCCTGCTCCTCGGGGGCCAGGAACTGGGCATTCACAGCATCGCCCAGCGCGCAGTTCAGTGCCTGCGCGGCCGCCACAAAGCGCGGCTCAGGCGGCGCTGCCGCGTCCATCGGATACGCGCAGGGAGAAGGGAGTGAAATTCGTGTTGTGGTCGTAATAATCCTCGTGTTCGGCGCGCTTCAGGAAGTTCACCAGCTTGTAGGTGAGGGGCGTGGAGATGATCTCCCAGCTGGACTTCATGACGTACTGGGTCAGCAGCGCCGCGAGCAGCTCCTGGCGCGGCGTGGTTCCGGCAAAGGCGATGAACAGGAACAACGAAGAATCCACCAGTTCCCCGCACAGCGTCGAACCGATGGTACGCGTCCACAGCCAGCGTCCCTGCGTCAGGATTTTCATCTTCGCCAGCACGAAGCTGTTCACGAAGGATCCGCACCAGAAGGCAATGACAGAAGCGGCAATGATGCGCGGCGTACTGCCGAAAATCGTCTCGATCGCCGCCTGATTGCCGCGCCAGGAATCCGCGGGCGGCAGGTGCACGATGGCCACCGACATCAGGGAGGCGAACAGCAGCGCGGCAAAGCCTGCCCACACCACCCGCCGGTCGCGCGCATAGCCATAGACTTCGGTGAGCACGTCACCGAAGAAATACGAAATCGGAAAGAACAGCACACCGGCCAGAAAAGTCACCGACCCGATGAGCGGCAGATGCAGCGTGGTGAATTTACCCGGTCCGATCAGGTTGGCGCACAGCAGTACACAGACGTAGGCGCCCAGGATCAGATCGTAATATTTGAAATTCTTCAATCCCGCCCCCGGATGCGCCGCAACTCGCGGCGCTCGTGCTTGTCCGGTCGGGAGTCCGGGCGCGGCGCGAAGGCGCTGGCCGTGCGCATGCGCTGCGCGAACTGCGCCCGGCGCGCGACGCTGGCCTCGGACTCACGGTAGCAGGCCGCGGCCTGCGGTGCCGGCCCGCGTCGCAACGGCAGGCCGATCACCTGACAATCGAAGATCACCGTGCCGCGGCTGAAGGCGATCTGATCGCCGATGCGCACCACGTGCGCGGGTTTCACCCGCTCGGCATTGAGATGAACCCGACCGCCGCTGACCGCTTCGCTTGCCAGGCTGCGCGACTTGAACAGGCGTACGAAGAACAGCCAGCGGTCGATCCGCATGGGTTCATCGGCTGCGGGCGCCTCGGCTGGCCTGGGCATTGCGCCAGTATAGTCGCCACGACCGCCAACGGGGGTTACTGGGCGCTGCAGAAGCAGTAGGCGTAGAGCCGACGGGCCTGGTTGAAGCGGCTGAGACGCTGGGCTTCGCGCGCCAACGGTGTCGCCTCGGCCAGCTGCGTGAGGCCACCCAGCGGTGTTCCGCTCAGGTCCGCAAGTCCGGTGCTGGCCAAGGCCCGCACGACGCGCACCCTGACGGACATCGCGAGACTTTGCGCCCAGGACATCTCCGGCTCGATGAACTGCAGCTTGTAGTCGCTGACATGGGCGCGCTTGGCGGCCGCCTGGACCGCATCCTGGAATGAGCCCAGGTGATCGACCAGGCCACGCGACTGCGCATCGACCCCGGCCCAGACCCGTCCCTGACCGATCTCATCGACCTGCTCGGGCGTCTTGCGCCGGCCGTTGGAGACCCGATCGACGAATTGCCGGTAGCCCTCATCGACATTGGCCTGGATCAGCGAGCGGGCGGCGTCGGTCATGGGCACCTCCACGCGCTGCATCATGCCATCCAGCGGCGTGGTGCGCAGGCCGTCCACCCCGACGCCGAACTTCGCCAGCGTGCGGTTGATGATCGGGACTTCGGCAAAGATGCCGATGGAGCCGGTAATGGTCGCCGGGTGGGCCCAGATCTCATCGGCGGGCGCGGAGATGTAGTAGCCACCGGAGGCGGCATAATTAGCCATCGACACCACGACCGGTTTGCCGGCCGCGCGCACCGCCTGGACCGCGCGGTAGATCTGCTCCGAGGCCGTGACGCTGCCGCCGGGACTGTCCACCCGCAGTACCACTGCCTTGATCTTGCTGTCATCGCGCGCCTGGCGCAGCAGCCGGCTGGTGGAGTCCCCGCCAATCGTGCCGGGCGACTGGTTGCCATCCAGGATCTCACCTTCGGCCACGATCACCGCCACCCGGGTCTGGTCGCGTCTGCCCAGGGCGTTGTCCGCGTGCACCACGCGCGCATAGTCCTCAACCGAGACCTGATGGAAGCTGCCGTTCTCATCCGCCCCGGTGATCTCGGCGATGCGGTGCTCGACGTCCATCGGCGCCTTGGCAGCGCTGACCAGGTGGGCCTTCTGGGCGATCTGTGCGCCCGAGTCCTTGGCCGCGGCCGCCTGCGGCAATGAATTGATGTAATTGGCCACGCTGCCGGCGGGTAGTTTGCGATCAGCGTCCACCGCGCTCTGATAGCCGAGCCACAGCGCGTTCAGATAGGCCTGGCTCTCCTCGCGGTCCTCCGGGGACATCTCGGTGCGTGTGTAGTCCTCGATCGCGCTTTTGTACTTGCCAACCCGGAAGATGTTGATGTCGACGTTGAACTTGTCCAGCAGTTCCTTGTAATAGAGCCGGTAGCGGCTGTAGCCCTCCAGCAGCACATAGCCGGTCGGATCCACGTAGATCTCATCGGCGAGCGCGGCCAGGTAGTAGCCGTCACGCTGATACGACCCGCCATAGGCAATGACCTTCTTGCCCGAGGTCTTGAAATCCCGGATCGCCTGCGCCAGCTCGTACATGGTCGGCTGGCCGGCGACGCCGTCCATCTGGTCGAAATTCAGCACCAGCACCCGGATCCGCGCGTCCTTGGCGGCGGCGCGAATCGCATCGGTGAGATCCCACAACAAAGTCTCGGCGTGTTCCTGACCGCGCGCCTGCTCGACGGCGCGCGACAGCGGATCGCCGCTGAGCTGTTCGACCAGCGTGCCGGTGGGCGCGACCACCAGCGCGGCCTGCTCAGGAATGCGGGGCACCGAGCTGTGCAGCGCGCCCAGCACGAAACCTGCGATCAGCAGCAGCACCACCAGGTGCAGGAAGCGTCGCAGGAAGTCGAGGCCGCGCCACAGCCCCGACAATATCGATCGCAGCAGTCTCAGACCTTCTCTTCGATGCGCGCGGCCTTGCCGGACAGATCGCGCAGATAGTAGAGCTTGGCGCGCCGGACACTTCCGCGGCGCTTCACCGACAGGTCGCTGATGGCGGGGCTGTGGGTCTGGAACACGCGTTCCACGCCCTCGCCGTGCGAGATCTTGCGCACCGTGAACGAGGAGTTCAGGCCGCGATTGCTCTTGGCAATGACCACCCCCTCGTACGCCTGCACCCGCTCGCGATCGCCTTCGACGACCTTGACCTGCACGACCACGGTGTCGCCGGGACTGAAGTCCGGCAGCTTGCGTGTCATGCGGCTTCTTTCAATTTCCTGAACGATCTTGCTCATGGCCTTCACCTTTATCGCCTGTCGCCGCCACCTTGCGCGTGGCGAGATACTCATCCAACAACCCACTCGCCTCGGGCGTGAGCCCGTGCGCGAGTATCAGGTCGGGTCGACGCTGCCAGGTCCGAACCACCGCCTGGCGCAGGCGCCAGCGGCGAATCTCGGCATGGTTCCCCGAGGACAACACCTCCGGCACGCCCAACCCTGCAAACACTTCCGGTCGCGTGTAGTGCGGCCAATCAAGCAGCCCCTGGTCAAAGGACTCCTCGACGCTGGAACGCTCATCACCGAGCGCCCCGGGCAGCAGTCGCGCCACCGCATCAATCAACGTGAGCGCCGGCAGTTCTCCGCCGCTCACCACAAAATCCCCCACCGACAGCTCGCGATCGACGCCCAGGGTGACGATGCGCTCGTCCAGTCCCTCGTAGCGTCCCGCGATCAGCACCATGCCCGGCAGCACCGCGAGGTCACGCACCCGCTCCTGGGTGAGTCGCTCGCCCTGCGCCGAGAGCGCGATCCGTACACTGCCTGGCGGCAGCCGCCCCTGCGCCGCACCGATCGCGGCCAGCATCGGTCCGGGCTTGAGCACCATGCCCGGACCGCCCCCGTACGGCCGGTCATCCACCGTGCGATGCACATCCGTCGCATGGGCGCGCGGGTCCTCGGTCCCCACCGCCAGCAACCCGCGCTCGATGGCGCGGCCCAATACCCCAAACTTCAAACCACCGGCAATCAGCTCCGGGAACAGCGTGACGACTTCAATCCGCATCGGCGGGCCAGTCCACACTCAAACCCCGCTCCTCCAGGTCCACCTTGCGCAAGTACTGGGGTATCGCCGGGATCCAGTACTCGGCCCTTCCGGCCACCACCATCATGGCGTTGCCGGGCCCCTCCACGAAGTGGTCAAGCTTGCCCAGCTCCACCCCTTCCAGGTTCCGTACGGTGAACCCGAGCAGATCGCCCCGGTAGTACTCGCGCTTGCCGGGCGGCGGCAACGCGCTCCGGCGCACTTCGATCATGGCGCCGCGCAACAGTGCCGCGGCCTCCCGGTCCACCACTCCTTCCAGGCGCGCCACCAGGCCGCGTCCCTGAATCCGACCTTCCACCAGCCGGTAGCCGGTTGGCGGGCCCGGGCCCTGCCGCAGGCTCCACAGGGGATAGTCGAGAATTCCTTCCAGGGGGTCCGTAAAGGACTGGATATGCATCCAGCCCAGCACTCCGTACGGGCTGCCGATGCGCCCGAGTTCAACCCATTCCATGCGCGTGCCGCCCTTGAGGCGGCCCTCGCAAGGCCGCTGCGGGCCCGTTCAGGCCGCTGCGGCCGTGGCCTGCTTGCGGAAGGTCGTAACCAGGTGGCGAACCCGGTCGGACTGCTGCGCGCCCTTGCTCACCCAGTACTCGATACGCCCAAGGTCAAGCTTGAGCTTTGGCTCACCCTTGCGGGCGATCGGATTGAAATATCCGACCTGTTCGAGGCTCGCGCTGCCCTGGCGTTTGCGGCTGTCGGTCACGACAACGTGATAAAAGGGCTGATTCCGCGCGCCACGGCGCGTCAGACGAATCGTTACCATTGGATCTCCGCGGGGGAATCGGCCCCGTCCCAAAAAGAGCGCGGATTCTACGCAATGAAGCGCCAATTATCTATTGGTTTTCAAGGTTTCTAAGCCCCCGGGAACCCCGGCGGCATGCCCCCCTTGAAGGCCCCCAGCATGCGGCGCAGCTTTCCGCCCTTCATGCTCTTCATCATCCGCTGCATGTCCATGAACTGCTTGAGAAGTCGATTGACGTCCTGGACCTGGACCCCGGAGCCCTTGGCGATGCGCCGGCGCCGTGAGCCATCGATTACGGCCGGCTGGCGTCGTTCCCGCGGGGTCATGGAGTTGATGATGGCGATCTGGCGGCGCACCTGCTGGTCGCCGGCATCCGGGGAGACCGCACCCTTATGGGCGGCGGCGCTGGGCAGCTTGTCGAGCAGCGCGCTCACGCCCCCCATCTTCTGCAACTGTTCCAGCTGGCTTTTCAGGTCGGACATGTCGAAGCCCTTGCCCGAGGCCACCTTGCGGGCCAGGCGCTGCGCCTCGCCGGCATCGACATTGCGCTGGACCTGTTCGACCAGGGCCACGACATCGCCCATGCCGAGGATCCTGGAGGCCATGCGCTCCGGATCGAAGGGCGTGAGGGCGTCGATCTTCTCGCCGGTGCCGAGAAACACGATGGGCTGGCCGGTGATCTGGCGCACCGACAGCGCCGCGCCACCGCGGGCATCGCCATCGGCCTTGGTCAGGATCACGCCCGTGAGGTTCAGTGCCGCGCCGAAGGCCTTGGCGGCGTTCACGGCATCCTGACCCGCCATGGCATCCACCACGAACAGGCGTTCCGTGGGCGAGACGGCGGCGTCGATGTCCCGCACTTCCTGCATCATGGCTTCATCGACATGCAGCCGACCGGCGGTATCGACGATCAGGATGTCAAACACGGCGCGCCGCGCCTGATCCAGGGCCTGCACCGCGATGTCGCGCGGCGCCCTGGTGGCATCGGCCGCAAAGTAGTCCGCCCCCACCTGTTGCGCGAGGCGCTCCAGCTGCAGCATGGCGGCCGGGCGGCGCACATCGGTGCTCACCAGCAGCACCCGCTTGCGCTCGGTCTCGATCAGCCAGCGCGCCAGCTTCGCCGCAGTGGTGGTCTTGCCAGCGCCTTGCAGACCGGCCAGGAGCACCACGATCGGGGGCTGCGCCCGCAGGCTGAAGCCGGCGCGCGCACCCCCCATCAGCGCCACCAGTTCCTTGTGCAGGATGCTGACAAAGACCTGGCCCGGGGTCAGGCTCGAGGCGACCTCGGTGCCCAGCGCCTGCGTCTTGACCTGATCGATGAACTGCTTGATGACCGGCAGCGCCACGTCCGCTTCCAGCAGCGCGACCCGGACCTCGCGCAGCACCTCGGCCACATTGTCCTCGGTGATGCGGCCACGCCCGCGCAGGGCATCCACGGTGCGGCTGAGCCGCGATGTCAGGCTGTCAAACATTAGGCCATTATAGGGGTAACTGCCCTGGACGGAGATTGTCCGACTTGAACGACGCCCGCACCGACCTGCTGCTGTTGCTGCTGGTGGGCCTGCTCATGGTCATCGCCTTCTCCTCGGGGACGGAAGTGGCGATGCTGTCGGTGAACCGTTACCGCCTGCGACACCGGGCCAAGTCCGGTCAGCGCGCCGCACGGCTGCTCGAGAAGCTGATGCAGCGTCCGGATGACTGGCTGGGCGTCAATCTCGTCATCCTGGCCGCGGCCAGCGTGTTCGCTTCGCAGGCCGCCACCATTCTCGCCCTGCGTTCCGGCTGGCATCAGGCCGTGCCGATCGCCGGTGCCATCCTCACCGTCGTGATGATCGTGTTCGGGGAACTCGCCCCGAAGATCTTCGGGGCGACCTACGCCGAGCGTGTCGCCTTGAGCTCCGCCTACGTCTACAGCGCACTGGTAGTCGTGGCGCGGCCGGTGCTGTGGGTGACGAGCCGCTGCGCCTATGGCTTCCTGCGCCTGTTCGGAGTGGTGCGGTCGCGCCGCGACACCCAGTCCCTGAGTACCGATGAGCTGCGTACGGTGGTGGCGGAGGCCGGCCCGCTGGTGCCCGCGCGGCACCGGCAGATGTTGCTGTCCATCCTTGATCTGGGCGGCATCACGGTCAACGACATCATGATCCCGCGCCAGGAGATCACCGGCATCGATGCCACGGCGCCCTGGGAAGACATCCTTGACCAGTTGCGTCAGACCCTGCATACCCGGCTGCCGGTGTACGAGGGCGAACTGGACAACATCCTGGGCGTACTGCACATGAAACGGATCGTGCAGGAACTGGCGCGCGAGAGCCTGACCCGTGAGCGTCTGATCGAGATCGCGCGTGGCCGCGAGCCCTACTTCGTGCCCGAAGGCACGCCTCTGACGCTGCAGCTGACGAACTTCCAGCGCAACCAGCGCCGATTCGCCTTCGTGGTCAACGAATACGGCGACATCGATGGCCTGGTGACCCTGGAGGATATCCTCGAGGAAATCGTCGGTGAGTTCACCACCGACGCCGCCACGATCGCGCACAAGGACGTGCACATCGAAAAGCCCGGGGTCTTCATCCTCAACGCCAGCGCCACCATCCGCGCCCTGAACCGTGCGCTGCAATGGCATCTGCCCACCGATGGGCCCAAGACCATCAATGGCCTGCTGCTCGAACAGCTGGAAACCATCCCGCCGCCCGGTACGGCACTGAAGGTCGGGGACTATCTGTTCGAAGTCCTGCAGATTGCCGACAATGCCATCCGCACGGTGCGCGCCCAGGTCGGGCCCAAGTCCGCCTAGCCGAAGGCCAGCTCGACCGCCGCGTCCACCCGCGAGACCGGGATGACGGTAAGTCCGGCAATGGGTTTGCGCGGCGCGTTCTCGCGCGCCACGATCACCCGCTCGAACCCCTGTTTCTGGGCCTCCTTCAAGCGCTCCTCGCCATAGGCCACCGGGCGCACTTCACCCGTCAGACCCACTTCGCCGAACACCGCAAGCTGCCTGGGCAATGCCCGATCAGCGAGGCTCGAAGCCAGTGCCAATACCACCGGAAGGTCCCAGCCGGTCTCGCTGATCTGCATGCCGCCAACCACGTTCACGAACACGTCGTGCTCCTGAAGCGACAGGCTTGCATGACGGTTCATCACCGCCAGCAACATGGCCACACGGTTGGCATCCAGGCCCTGGGCGATGCGTCGCGGCGCACCAAAGCGCATGCGATCAACCAGTGCCTGCAGCTCAATCAGCAGGGGGCGGCCGCCTTCGTGGGTCACCGTGACGATGCTGCCCGCGGCAGGTTCCGGAGCGCGCGCCAGGAAGATCGCGGCCGGATTGCGCACCTCCGCCAGGCCGCTTCCGGTCATGGCGAAAAACCCCAGCTCGTGCGCCGCCCCGAACCGGTTCTTCACCGCCCGTATGATTCGAAAACGGCTGCCGGCTTCGCTTTCAAAGTACAGCACCGTATCCACCAGATGCTCCAGCACGCGTGGACCGGCGATGGCACCCTCCTTCGTGACATGTCCGACGATGAACACGGCGGTGGCCGTGGCCTTGGCAAAGCGCACCAGGGCCGCGGTACATTCGCGCAGCTGCGAGACCGCGCCGGCGCTGGCGGCCACCTCGCCGGATGAGAGCGTCTGGATCGAGTCCACCACCAGCACCGCGGCACGCTGCGCGCCGGCATGATCGAGAATGGCCGCCAGGTCACTCTCGGCCACCAGGCTCAGCCCGGGTGCCCGCAGTTGCAGGCGCTGGGCGCGCAGCCCGATCTGCGCCACCGACTCCTCGCCACTGGCATACAGGACCGGTTGGCCGCCGCTCAGCGCCGCGGCGGCCTGCAGCAGCAGCGTCGACTTGCCGATGCCAGGGTCCCCGCCCAGCAGGGCCACCGAACCGGGGACCAGGCCGCCACCGAGCGCCCGGTCGAGTTCGGCCAGGCCCGTGGACAGCCGCTGCGTGGCATCCGGCGCTGGCTGCCCGAGAGCCTGCGGCGCAGGACCCGGGAGCGCGGCGGAGGCCGTCCGTGGGCGTGGCAGTCCGGGGATGCGGGCGGCATCGCGCCGCACCAGTGTGTTCCATTCGCCACAGCCCGGGCATTGTCCGACCCACTTCGCCGTCTGCCCCTCACAGGCCGTGCAGTAGAACGCGATTGTTGACTTCATGGACACCCGCGGATGCCCTGGAGCACCGGTTTGTGATCAGACACTCGGACTATGTTGCGGACAATGTTAGCTTATGCAACTTCGAGGCGAGCTACGGCCCGGCTCATGCCGGACTGCGGCCATAAGAGGAACAGGTCTTGTCGAAGCGTCCAGATCATTTCCGTCGCGCGTCTTGCAGCGTCGGCGGCGGGCGTGCGGTGCGCAAAGCGTGACCGGCGTCACAGTTATTTTTGGCGGGTTTTACGGGGACGCGAGGCGATGAGTCTGCGCGGAAAGTTGCGTTTTGTCGGCCAGACCGACACCGGCAAGGTCCGGGAACACAACGAGGACACGATCGCCTTCGACGCCGATATCGGCCTGCTGGTGCTGGCCGATGGCATGGGCGGCTATAACGCGGGCGAGGTCGCCAGCGGCATTGCCGTAAAGACCATCGTCAACCTGGTACGCGAGTCGGTCGAGCGCGAGGACCTGAGGATTGCGGACCAGGCCACGGGCATGTCCCGGGCCAGTATCATCCTGCGTGACGCCATCCATCGTGCCAACAAGATCATTTATCAAACGGCCCGGGCCCAGCCGCAGTGCGAGGGCATGGGCACGACGGTGGTCGCCGCCTTGATGTTCGACAACAAGATCGCCGTGGCGCATGTGGGCGATTCCCGCATGTATCGCCTGCGCGGCGAGAAATTCGAACAGGTGACCATGGACCATTCGTTGCTGCAGGAGCTGGTCGACCGGGGGTTCTACTCCCCTGAGGAAGCCCAGCGGGCCGCCAACAAGAACTATGTCACCCGCGCGCTGGGGGTCGAGGCGACCGTCGATGTCGAAATCCAGGAAGTACCCACGCAGAAGGGTGACTATTACGTCCTGTGTTCGGACGGTCTGTCCGACATGGTGGAAGATGACGATATTCACTTAACGATCAGCACCTTTGGTGCTAATCTTGAGACTGTCGCTAAGCAGTTGATTCAGTTGACGAATGATAACGGCGGACGTGATAACGTCTCCGTTCTCATGGCACACGTGGCCGAGACCTTCCCGGCAAACAAGGGTGTTCTCGACCGAATCCTGGGCTGGCTGGGCTGATCCTTCGTTAAGAGGCACGCATGGCAAGGTTGATACTGAGCCTGGATAGCCAGGTGATGGCGGAATACAACATGAACAAGGAGCGGTACACGATTGGCCGTCTCCCTGACAATGACATCCGCATCGATAATGGGGCTGTCAGCGGGCATCACTCGCTGATCATCAACATTCTCAATGACTCGTTCCTTGAGGACCTGAACAGCACCAACGGCACCTACGTCAACGGCAAGCTCATCAAGAAGCATGCCTTGCAGCATGGCGATGTCATCACGGTCGGACATCACCAGCTGCGCTTCGCCGAGGACGACGAAGCGCAGGACGAATTCGAAAAGACCATGGTGATACAGCCCTCGCAGCGCCCGGTGGACAAGATCCGCCATGTGCGCGAGGTCGTCACCAATGCAGCACCGGATGTCTCGGCCACCGCTTCACGCAAGGCCATAGGCAACGGCACCCAGATCAAGAAGGCCAAACTGCAGGTGCTCTCCGGTGCCTTCGCCGGCCGCGAACTGGAATTGAACAAGGCGCTGACGACGCTCGGACGCCCGGGCATCCAGGTCGCCGCCATCACCCACCGTCAGGACGGGTATTTCATCGTCCATGTGGACAGCGAGAAGGCCAATGACTTCCCGCTGCTCAACGGCAATCCGATCGGTGCGCAGGCCACCCGGCTCAACGACAACGATGTCATCCAGCTCGCCGGGGTGAAGATGGGGTTCTTCGAGGGCTGATCAGATCGCCTCGTGCGGCACTCGCTGCCGCACGCCGCAGAGCATTTCGTAGGAAATGGTCCCGGCATGGGCGGCCACCTCCTCCACCGGCAGTCCCGGCCCCCACAGCAGGCAGCGTGTGCCGATGTGGGGCTCGGGCAGTTCGGTGACGTCCACCGCGATCATGTCCATGGACACCCGACCCACCAGCGGTGCGCGCCGGCCGTCGACCAGCACCGGCGAACCGCCTTGGAGACTGCGCAGCATGCCATCGCCGTAGCCCCCGGCGATGATCGCGATGCGCGAATCCCGATGGGCCGTCCAGGCGCCCGCATAGCCCACCGATTCACCGCGCGGCACGCGTCGCAGGCCGATGATGGCGGACTCGAGAGTCATGACCGGCTTCAATCCCAGCGCCGCACCTCGCATATCCGCGAACGGCGAGACGCCGTACAGCGCCAGCCCGGGTCGCACCCAGTCACCGGCGGCATCCGGCCAGCCGAAGATGCCGGCCGAATTGCCAATGCTGGTGGCAAGCCCGAGCGTGCCGGTGACGGCGCGGAAGCGCTGCACCTGCTCGGGCGTGGTCGGTACGTTACGTTCATCCGCGCGCGCCAGGTGGGTCAGCACCCGCAGCTCGCGCAGCGGTGTGCTCAGCGCGCGCATGCGCGCCAGCGCCGCCGGAAAATCCTCGGGCCTGAAGCCCAGGCGATTGATGCCGGTGTCGATCTTCAGCCACGCGGTGAAACGAAACGAGCCGCGGAACGCCTCCTGCAGCGCGATCTGCAGCGGATCGTGCACCACCACCTCGAAGCGATGCACGGCGGCCTCGATCAACTGCTCGGCGTTGAACACCCCCTCGAGCAGGATGATGGGCCGGGTGATTCCGGCCTCGCGCAGCAGGATGCCTTCTTCGAGCCGCGCCACGGCGAGGGCATCGGCCTGCGGCAATCCCACCGCCGTCATCACCAGTCCATGACCATAGGCATTCGCCTTCACGACCGCCATGACCTTTGAGCCGGGAGCGCGGGCGCGGACAGTCTCCAGATTGGCACGCAGCGCGGCGGTGTCGATCACCGCGCGAATCAGCGGCATCACCGCAGGATGCCCTCGGCATAGGAGTCGGGCGCGTAGTTTGCGAAGCGGGTGAACTGGCCCTGGAAGGTGAGATAGAACTGGCCGATCTCACCATTGCGATGCTTGACGAGCTCGATCTCCGCGATGCCTTTTTTCGTGGTGTTCTTGTCGTACACTTCGTCGCGATAGATGAGCAGGATCATGTCTGCGTCCTGCTCAATAGCTCCCGAATTGTGACTCACGATTCCGTCTGCCAACCAGTTGGCCGGCCCTGGAACGGTCAGATCGAAAACTTCTTCTTCTCCGTTCGCAGTCACGCAGACAACCCGATCCCAGAAAATATCTGAATCGGCCCAACGCTCCAGTTCAGGCGACTGCAGCAACGCGGAACACTCCGCCATCACAGCGCGGCTCGGCGCGAACCTGAAATGACTCGAGCCGCCATAGGACGTACCGCGCATTTGGGCCATCGCACCGCTTGTGACCCCGCGGGCCCGCAGTTGCTGGCGGACGTGCGCAACAGCTTCGGCCGGTAATGTATCGACGTTCGTATTCGTGGTCCGATGAGCCAAGGCCAAAGCAAGCTCCTCGGCCGGGCGTTGCCGCGGTCCCACGCCACCGACGAGGCCGACGAACCGCGCCTGGGCCTCGCCTCCACTGACATCGACGGTGTGACAGGGCCGATAGTCCTCGGTATGCACGGTGCGGATGCGCCCGATGATGCCCAGTCTCAGCAGCAGGGCAGCTACGTCCTGTACCAGCCCCATGCTGGAACTTGCAAAGTAGACCCGGGGCGCTCCGCCCTTTGCCGATTTGGGAAGCGAAATACAGCCATCCGTGGCCCAAAGATGGCTTAGCAGTAAGGCGATCTGGTCATTGGCCAGCGTGAACACCCCGGCAGGCAGCCGCTTCTCATGCGAGCGCTGACCGAAGATCCCCAACTCCTTCAGCCAGCCCGCAACTCCCGCCGCCTGCCAGCGATTACCATTGCCCGAGATGAGAAGTTGCTGCCATGCGCCCCGTCCAGCATAGCGCCTGACGGTTGAACCGAATGCGGCCGCCGCCTGGGCGACCACCGTGAGATTCCATTCGGAGGCCGAGGCATAACGCAGGGGCTGATGTTTCAGATAACTGCCGTCGCCCACCAGATGTCCCAGGAGCACCAGCCAGTGTTCCGGCCAGCGTTGGCAGTGCTGCGGCTCTGGAGTGCGACGCGCCAGCGCCAACCTATCTCCCGCCTGCAGCTGCGACACTGTCGACCAGCCTTTTCCGGCCAGCAGTCGATGCTCGGCCGTTGCCCTCATCGTGCGCCCGCTTGCCAAGTGCACTTGGTAGACTTTCTTCTTGCCCACGCTCCAAACCTTGTCGGAACGGGCTGCGATCAATCGCTGCTGTTCATCCAGCGCCCAGACTTCCGGTTCCTGGCCCACCAGTTCGCGAATAGGCGCCCGGCGTCCATCGGTCAGACAAACGAGGGTATCTCCCGTGACGCACTCGCGAAGATCGGACATCACCGGCTTCTTGTGTTCGCGCTGTTCGACGCTGCGATTTAATTGCGATAAGGCAATTACCGGTACGGCGAGCTCTTTGGCCAATACTTTGAGGCCCCGCGAGATCTCCGCAATCTCCGTGGCGCGATTTTCCTTGTTGCCCGGCACCTGCATCAGCTGCAGGTAGTCGACCACCACCAGACCCAGTCCATGTTCGCGCTTCAGGCGGCGCGCACGCGCGCGCAGGTCGGTAGGCGTGAGAGCCGGCGTCTCATCAATAAAGATCTTTGCTTCGGAAAGCTGGCTGGTGGCGCTGGTGATGCGCGCCCAGTCCTCATCTGCAATCCGACCCGAACGCAGACTGCTCAACGGCACGCCACCGATGGACGCCAGCATGCGGGTGATGATCTGGTCGGAGGGCATTTCCATGCTGAATATGGCCACCGGCGCGCGGATACTGGGATTGATTGCGGCGTACTCGGCCATGTTCACGGCGAGAGTCGATTTGCCCATGGAGGGCCGGCCCGCAACGATGACCAGATCGCCAGCGCGAAGGCCACCCGTCATCTTGTCGAAATCGGCGAATCCGGTGGCAAGCCCGCGCATCTTGTCCGGATTGCTGTGCCATTCATCGATCTGGTCGATCACCGCGGGCAGCATCTCGGCGACGGACCGTGCGCCGCCACCGGCCCTTGCACCGGCCTCGGCGATGGCGAATACGCCCTGCTCGGCCTTGTCCACCAGCTCGCGCGCCGTTTCCCCTTCGGTGTTGTAGGCGGATGCGGCGATCTCGGTGCCGGTCTTGATCAGCTGCCGCAGCAGCGAGCGCTCATGAACGATCTCGGCATAGGCGCGGACATTGGCCGCGGTGGGCGTGTCACGGGCCAGTGTGCCAAGGTAGGCCAGCCCCCCGACATCGGCCGCCAGGCCATGGCGCTCCAGATGTTCGGCAACGGTCACCGCATCGGTCGGCTTCTGGTTGGTGGCCAGAGCGCGGATGGCATCGAAGATGGTGCGGTGATCGGGGCGGTAGAAATCCTCTGCCCGGACCACGTCAGAAACGTTGAACCAGGCAGCGGCATCCAGTAGCAGCCCGCCGAGCACCGCCTGCTCCGCCTCCAGGGAATGTGGGGGCGTGCGGACGTCTGCGGCCTCACGGTCGGAATCGCGGCGCGATTTGGCTATCTGAGCCACTGTACTGCGCGACCCCCCGTGCGGTTACTCCTCAGGGACGATGACCACCGGCAGGGCGACATCAACGTCGGCATGCAGGTGCAGCTCGACGGCGTATTCGCCGATCATGCGCAGCGGACCGGTCGGCAGGCGCACTTCACTGCGCGCCACCGTGTGGCCCGCCTTGGTGGCCGCTTCGGCGATATCGCTGGTGCCGATGGAGCCGAACAGCTTGCCTTCGGTTCCCGCCTTGGCGGCGATCGTAAGCTTGAAGTCCTTGAGCTTCTCGGCGCGCCCCTGGGCGCTGGCGAGCTGGTCCGCGGCGTGCTTTTCAAGCTCGGCGCGGCGGGCTTCGAAACGGGCGACATTGGCGGCCGTGGCCAGGGTGGCCTTGCCCTTGGGCAGCAGGTAGTTGCGGCCGTAGCCTGACTTGACCTTTACCCGGTCGCCGATGGTGCCGAGGTTGGCAACCTTCTCAAGAAGAATGACATCCATGGCGGCTCTCAGTGCTGATCGGTGTAGGGCAGCAGGGACAGGAAGCGTGCGCGCTTGATCGCCGTGGCGAGCTGGCGCTGGTAGAACGACTTCGTGCCCGTGATGCGGCTGGGAACAATCTTGCCGGTCTCAGTGACATAGCCCTTGAGCGTGGCCAGATCCTTGTAGTCGATGGACTCGACATTGTCCGCCGTGAAACGGCAGAACTTCTTGCGACGCGAAAAGCGGCTTCCGCCACCCCCGCCGCCGCTGCCACCGCTGCCGCCGCTGCCACCGCCACCGTAACCGCCGCCACCGCCTCCGCCGTAGCCGCCGCCACCACCGCCGTAACCACCACCATCGCGGCTACCGCCATCGCGGCTGCCACCATTGCCAGCACCGATCATGATGCGCTCTCCCCTACGGCCGGCGAGTCATCATCGTCCGAACCGGAATCATCGCGACCGCGCTCGCGGCGACCGCCACCTTCCTCGTCCTCGCCCCGCGCCATCGGCGAAGGCTCAGTGACGGCCTTGTCCATCTGCACGACCAGGTGACGCAGCACCGCGTCGCTGAAGCGGAACGCGCCGGTCAGCTCGTTCAGCGTCTTCTGGTCACATTCGATGTTGAGCAGCACATAGTGCGCCTTGTGGACCTTGGCGATCGGGAAGGCCAGCTGCCGGCGGCCCCAATCCTCAAAGCGGTGCACATTGCCATTGCCATTGGCGATCATCGACTTATAGCGTTCGACCATCGCCGGAACCTGTTCGCTCTGGTCCGGATGAACCAGGAACACAATCTCGTAATGCCTCATGAGTCCTCCTTCTGGACTTAAGCCACCCGGTCAAGGCATGCCGGTGTGGCAAGGAGCGGTCCCCATACTTTGGGGGTCGCGCAATATACTGAAAGCGCGTCCGGGCCGCAATCAGCGCCGCTACTTTTTGCTGCGCTGCCGCACCGCCTCGTAGAGCAGCATCCCGGCCGCCACGGACACGTTCAGGCTCTGTACCGACCCCAGCTGCGGCAGCCGCACCATGTGGTCGCAGGTCTGGCGGGTCAGCTGGCGCAGCCCGCTGCCCTCGGCGCCCATGACCAGCACCGTTCCGCCCGTAAAGTCGACTTCGGCCGCGGTTTTCTCGGCGTCGGCATCGGCGCCGGTCACCCATAAGTCGCCTTCCTTCAGCAACTTGAGGGTACGAACCAGGTTGGTCACCGTCACCAGGGGTACGGACTCGGCGGCGCCGGCCGCGACCTTGCGCACCACCGGGGTCAGATGGGCCGCGCGGTCCTTGGGCACCACCACCGCCAGGGCGCCGCAGGCATCGGCGCTGCGCAGGCACGCTCCGAGGTTGTGGGGGTCCTGCACGCCATCCAGCGCCAACACCAGCGGACTGTGAACCTCCCCAAGGGCGCTCACCAGGTCATCTTCCGACCAGGGCGCCAGCGGCAGAACCTCGGCCGCCACACCCTGGTGAGCCACTTCTCCCAACGCCTGGTGCAGGGCCTGGGCCTGCACCCGCACCACCTTCGTGCCGTGTTCACGCGCCAGGGTCTCGATGGCGCGCATCCGCGGATCATCCCGGCGTTCGGCCAGGCGCAGTTCCAGGACACGCTCCGGATGTCGTTTCAGCAGCGACTGCACGGCATGCAGCCCGTAGATCAGCTCAGGAGTGCTCATCGGCCGCTCCGGCGCTCCGATCCCTTGGCCTTGCGCCCTTCCTTGGCGTCCTTGGTCTCCACGACTCCCTCGGGTACCAGGTCCAGGTCGATCAGGCCTTCGATGGGATTTACCGAGGTGACGATCACGCGCACCTCGGTGCCGATGCGCAGGCTGCGCCCGCTGCTCACGGCGCGCCAGGCATGACCGTGATCCTCCATCAGGTACTCATCATCACGCAGGCTGTCCAGGTGCAGCAGCCCATCGACCGCGACATCCATCAGCTGCACGAAGCAGCCGAACTCCACCACCGTGGTGATGAGGCCACGGAAGGTCTGGCCGATGCGCTCACGCAGCCAGACGCATTTGAGGAAGGTCGAGACATAGCGATCCGATTCGTCGGCGCGCTTCTCCAGCCGTGACAGCTCCTCTCCCTGCATCGAGAGGGCATCCGGCTCGTATTCGACGCCACTGCCATCGGCTGAGCGCACCAATGCCTTGAGCGTACGGTGCACCACCAGGTCCGGATAGCGCCGGATGGGTGAGGTGAAGTGCCCGTACTCCCCGAGCGCCAGGCCGAAGTGCCCGATATTGGTGGGCTGGTATACGGCCTGCGGCATGGAGCGCACCACCAGGGATTCCACGAAGGGCAGTTCTGCGGAACCCTTCAGGCGCCGCGTTATGGCCTGGATATCGCGCGGCGCAACGTTCTCGGGAATCTGCGCCTCGATGCCCAGCACCGTCAGGGTCGCGAGCAGCTTGTCGAGTTTCTCCTGTTCGGGCTTGCCGTGTACCCGGTACAGCGTCGCTGTCTTGGTCTGGCCAAGCTCGCGCGCCACCGCCACATTGGCCAGGATCATGCACTCCTCGATCAGTTTGTGGGCATCCACCCGGTCGTGAAGCGTGACCGCATGGATGCGCTGATTGGCGTCGATGTCGAATCCCGCCTCGGGCGCATCGAAATCGAGCGCACCGCGCGCCCGACGCGCTTTGATCAGCACGCGGTAGACGTCCACCAGCGGCATGAGCCGCTCCACCAGCGCACCGAGCTGCGCACGGGCCTCGGGCTTCGCATCCAACAGTGCTTCCTGCGCCTGGGTGTAGGTGAGGCGCGCCGCCGAGCGCATGACGGCGGGATAGAAACGTGATGACTTCAGGGCACCATGCCGGGTGACGATCATGTCGGCGGCGAAACACAACCGGTCCACATGCGGTGCGAGCGAGCACAGATGATCCGACAGTCCCGGCGGCAGCATGGGAATGACGCGGGTCGGGAAGTACACCGAGGTGCCGCGTCGCAGCGCCTCGGCATCCAGCGCCGTGCCCCGGCGCACATAGAAACTCACATCGGCAATGGCGACGATGAGCCGGAAGCCCTCAGGATGGGGTTCGGCATACACCGCATCATCGAAGTCACGTGCGCTCTCACCATCGATGGTGACCAACGGCAGCGGGCGCAGGTCGATGCGCCGTGCGCTTTCATTGGCATCCACCTGATCGCCATAGGCGTCAGCCTCGGCCGTGACCTCGGCCGGAAAATCACTGGGCAGATCAAAGCGTGCAATGGCGGACTCCGTCGCCATCTCCACCGGTCGCTCCGGATCGAGGCGCCGCGCCACTCTCGCCACCGGCATCGAGCTGGCCGTGGCGTGGCGCACGATGTGGGCAATCACCCAATCCCCATCGCGTGCGCCGTCGAGTTCGTTCAGCGATGCCATGCAGCGCAACTGCAGGCGCCGGTCGGCCGCGACAATCGCCGCCTGACGCCCCTGAATCTCCACCGTACCGAGAAAGGCCTTCACCCCGCGCTCGAGGATGTCCTGCACCTCCCCCAGCCAACGGTTGCTGGAATCGCGCGCCAGCCGCACCCGCACCCGATCACCGTGCATGACGCCACGCATCTGCCCCGGAGGCAGGAACACGCTGTCCTTCAGTCCGTCCACGCGCACGAAGCCATACCCGGCACGGTGCGCACTGACGGTGCCCTCGGCACTGTCCCCGGCCCGGTATTTCGTGGCGCTCGTGCCACGGGCGTCGCGATGAGCGCCGCCACTGCTGTCGCTGCGGCCCTGGCGGCTACCGTGGCTGGCGCTGGCAATGGCCTTGGGCTTGCCATGCGTCTTGCGCTTTCCGAACTGTCCTCTGCGGGTACTCAATCGATGGATTTCCTGTGGTGAAATTCTGGATGTTGCCACCAGCAGCGGCGGCATAGGGCGGAATCGGGAGGGGCAACCGGACTCAAGGCCCTCGAAGCACAAACTGCCTTTGGCTCTGCCTCGTGTGACCGTCTGGGAACCGCAGAACTGCCGTCGTCTCGTAGGTCCTGCCATCTGCCGACACCGTCTCGGTGCCGCTGGCCGTGACCCAGTCACCGGAGGTGCCGTGCGCGAGCGTGACGCCGGCATCGGCTGGCCCACGCTTCGAGGAAAAATCGAAGCTGCGTGCTGCGGTGTGCCGGCATGAATAAGTGAGCCCGGAAAACCGCCCGTCCTGGGTGAGCACCCGGTACGCACTGCCATCGCAGTTGAAATCAACGTGCAGCTGATTGGCCTGCAGTAGTTTCGCATTGATGATCATGCGCGTCATGCCATTGGCCGCACTCACGAACACGCGCCGCAGCGAATCGTAGTCGGTGGAGGTTTTCTGTTCGTCCCAGGAGCCGATGCGAGGATCGCCGAGCCCCTGCGCGTTCAACGCGCCGGACGCGATGAACGCGGCCACAAGTGCCGGCAACGTCATCGACAGGGTCCTGCTCATGGCCACGCATCATACGGCACTGTCGCCTGGAGCATACTTTGCCGCAGCAGTGATAGTTAATTGACAGCTCCCCGGGCCGTGCGTAAATTGCGCCGCTCCCTCGGCCCTATGCTTCGTGGGATGTCCGGCTCCTAAGCCCAGGTGGCGGAATTGGTAGACGCACTAGTTTCAGGTACTAGCGGGTAACACCGTGGAGGTTCGAGTCCTCTCCTGGGCACCAGTCACAAATTTCACTTGTGATTCATAGACTTACAGGTGGAAACCAGGGACTCGAAACTATCGCTCGGGTTCTCTGGGCCACTGCATTCCCAACTTGCTCCGGGTGCAGCAGCGAGGAAATGGGGTAACTCAAAGCGTCGGTTACCCCCACGCGGTGAGCAGCGCCGGGCGGCCCGCGGTTGAGGCTGCGGCTTTTCTCATCCACCAGCGCCGCAAGGCCCCGCTCCTTTCCAACGTCGAAGCAGCTTCAACTTCGTGTGAGTAACGTCGTCAACTCATCAAAGGGCACCGGCTTGCTGATCAGATAACCTTGCATCTGGTCACAACCGATCAGACGCAGAATCTTCGCCTGTTCTTCTGATTCCACGCCCTCTGCCACCGTCTCCAGCTTCATCGAGCGTGCCAGGGAAATGATGGTCGAAACCAAGGTCATCGCGCCTGGGTCATCCAGCATGGCGGATACGAACGAGCGGTCGATCTTGAGCGTCTGCACCGGTAGTTTCGCCAAATACCCTAACGAGGAGTAGCCGGTTCCGAAGTCATCCAGCGCAATGCCGACGCCAAGCGCGCGTATGGCTTTGAGCTTGATCAGATTCTCCGACACATCCGACAGCAACAGCGTCTCGGTGACCTCCATGTCCAGTCCCGCCTGACTGCCGGCCATTTTTATGATGTGACTGACATTTCGGACAAAGTCCTCACGACGCAGCTGCACGGCGGAGACATTGACGGCCACGCGTGGTGCAGCAAGTCCGCGCTCGAGCCAACGGCTGCGATCCAGACTGGCCTGGCGCAGTGCCCAGTCACCGACCTCCACGATCATGCCATTCTCCTCCAGCAGCGGGATGAACGCGGCTGGCGGGACCAGTCCGTGTTCCGGACGGCGCCAGCGAAGCAGCGCCTCCACCCCCTTCAATCGGCGCTCGACAAGATCGACTTTCGGCTGGTAATAGAGCACGAACTCCTCGTTCTCAAGCGCCTTGCGCAGGCTTTTCTCCAGTGCAACGCGCTCGACGAATCGTTCACTCAAGTGCGGAGTGTAGAAGCCGAAGGTCTTGCCGCTTTCCTTGGCCTCACGTAGCGCGGCCTCCGCGTTTGACAAGAGCACATTGGCAGACTCACCGTCCGCCGGGAACATGGCAATACCCGCCTTGGCCGTGAGTTCCACGGATTGGCCGGCGACGCTGAAGGGCTCGGCGAGCCACTTACGCCAGAACTCCTCCAGCACACGGGACGCATCGAGGCTGTCTGATCCAGGAATGATGGCCGCAAACTTGTCCGAACCCATATGCGCGACGACATCGCTGCCTCCAGCCGCGGCGGCAAACCGCGCCGCCGCCTGCTTCAGTAGCTCATCTCCTCCTGCGCGGCCCAGAGCGTTATTCAGCAACTCGAAGCGCTCCGGATCCGCAATGGCCACGATGAATTGCGCTTGCGCATGCATGGCCATGCCCAGGTACTGACTGATGCGTGCCACGAACGCGCTGCGGTTCAGAAGCCCGGTCAGTGGATCAAAGGAGGCCAGGTACAGGAGCCGCTCAGACTTGCCGATATGATCCAGGGCGAAGGAAATGTCCTGAGCGAGTTCCGTCAGCAGCCGCATCTCCTCCTCGTCAAAGTAGCCACAAGCATCTGTCAGCAGGACAAAGCAACCCATGACCTGCTCCGCAACGACCAGCGGCAGCCCAACCATCGATCGGTAACCCCGTGTCACGAACTCCCGCCGGTATATCGATTTGGCGTCCTCCAGAGTCAGATCGTTGCAGACCTGCGGAAGCCGCGTGCGCAGCGATTCGACTACGACACTGGCTTTTGCAGTCTCATCATCCAATTTGAAGTTCACGACAGGCGCAAGATCGTCCGCATCGCCCGCGAACGCTGTGGGCCGCAGCGTATTGGTGGGTTCATCAAGAAGTCCGCACCAGGCCACCCGAAACCCTCCAAGCTCCACCGCCAATTGGCAAGCGTCGCGCAACAGTCCGGTGCGATCGGTGGCGCGCACGATCAGGGCATTGATGCCGCTGAGTACAGCATAGGTTCGATTAAGCCTGACGATGCGGATTTCTGCGACCTTGCGTTCGGTAATATCCGTCGTCACGCCCACCGCGCGTACGACGCCGCTGTCATCAAGAATCGGAAAGATTCGCGTCTGCAGCCAGCGTGTCGAACCGTCTGGATGGAGGATGCGAAACTCCACCTCCCCATGCGCGGGAAACGACTGGACGATCTGCGACATTGCGGCGGCAACGCGCCGCTGATCGTCCGGGGAAACCGCCTCAAGCCATTTTCCGTCGGCGAGAAACGCCGGATCGATCGGTCTTCCCCAAACTCGCTCAAATCCGGGACTGATATAAGTGATCTGCGCGAGATCTGGCGAACACACGAAGAACACGTCTTGGATGTTCTCCGCCAACTGGCGAAACAGCTCCTCACTGGCCCGCAGCTGCGCCGCGGCGCGCGCCCGCTCGTCCACTTCGACCAGCAGTTGGGTGGCCTGGGCCTGGATCTCCTGATACAGGCTGCCATTCTCGTAGATGCGGCCGACCTGTGCGCCGAGAATGGTGAGCAGTCTCTCATCCTCGCTGTTGAAAGCGTGAGCCCCGAGTTTTTCACCAAGGCAAAGCCACCCGTAAGTGCGGGTGAGCGAGCACACGGGCACGGCGATCGCGGCCCTCACGGCCGGAAACTCCGGTGGCAGGCCCAGATCAAGGACCGTCTCGTCGATGGCTGTCAGCCGCAGCACCCCATTCTCCGCAAATACCTTGCCCAAAACGCCGGGGTCCTCACGAGGATCTTTGATATTTTCAGTGGCCAACGCTCCCAGCCCGCTCACGAATACCGCCATGTCACGCGGTTGATACTTTCCCACTACGGTGAGAACCGCAAATCGTGCGCCGAGCAGTTCGCGCGCATTGACACATACGTTGCCCAGCATTCGCTGGGAGTCGCGCTCCGAGGCCATCTGCAGATTGAGCTCGGTCAGCGCCGAGAGGCGGCTGTTTGCTGCGCCCAGGGCATCCGCCTTTTGCGACAATTTATCACTCAGCAACCGCAGATGTTCCGCATTGAATGCGGAGTCTGGCACTGACGGCGGCGGTATGGCTGCAGTACCCGCGAGCACTTCGGCGACCGATCGCAGGAACAGGGCCGCTGGACAAGGTTTGACGAGCACGCTTGCGACGCCGCACTGACGCGCCAGGGAGGTCGCCTCGAGCTCGTGATAATTCGCGGTGTAGAAGATCACGGGAATCGACGCGGTCGCGGTGTCCGAGCGTAACTGGCGAACGAACTCGTAGCCATCCATGGAGGGCATGAGAATGTCGGAGATGACGAGCCGCACACCGCCGGCACGGGCGATTGCCAGCCCCTCGGCGCCGTCCACGGCTTCCCTCACCGGATACTCTTCATGCCGCAACAGCGTTGCGACCAGCTTGCGATTGGTCGCATTGTCGTCAACAACCAGAATATGGGTGTCGCCACTCACGTGGTTGGCGACCCCGGCGCCGCCCCTAACTCGCGCATGACCTGCGCCGATGAGCTGCGAGATTCGCCGGTCTTGGCAAAATACGCAGTGCGCGTGTCGTTCCAGGTGCGAGACTGGTGCTCTTTGAACGCCGAATCGTTCAACGGGAACACGTGAGGATTGCGACAGCGTGGATCAGCCTTGAGCCGATGGATCAGCTCCAACCCAGCCAGTCGAAGTAATGCAGCATCCATCACAAGCAGTTCCGACATTTGCGTGACGAGCTGGCTCGGTAGCTGCTCGGCACCCTCACGGCAGATCTCAGCATGCCCGCCAGCCGGCGACGCTTCAGAGGCCGGTTTGAGAATGACGGGACCGATATCAATGACGTGGAGTGTACTGCCCATGGCCTAAGTCAATCAGGCACCACGTCTCAGTGCACTTTAACCCCGATACCCCTCCGGAACACGCCGTAGAGGCGTCGCATGGCAGTTCTGGGGCACTTGGTAATGTTGCAGACCTGCCGCGACCGCGGACCCTCCCTTTCCGTTCCCTGACTGCGAAGGGTCCATTCTTGGCGCCGTGTCGGCCCTGTCCCGCCGCCGGAGTAACGCCTTCGTCAGTCGATTGGCGCGTCGTGGCTCACATTGAATACCTATCCGCAGCAGTGATATCGCGGAGTCGCGCTCGGCTTTGCCGCGTCGCAGCATCCATGCGGCCAGCGGCCTTGGTATCCCTGTGAAGTTATCGTTACTGTAGAACACAGTGGTGAATCGCGGAGTGTGGCTTGAACGACTTGGCTTCTACGGTATTCATCGTCGATGACGATGCGACAACCTGCCGCTACTTCAAAGCGGTGTTGGCGACGGAGCAGATCGCCTCTGAAGCATTGCACACGGCAAAGGACTTCCTCGACACTTACGACCCGATGCAGCCCGGCTGTGTACTTCTGGACGTGCAATTACCCATGATGTCCGGCCCGGAGTTGCAACAACACCTCAACCGGATCGGCGCCGTCATTCCGGTCATCTTTGTCACCGCCCATGCCAATATTCCTCTGTGTGTGGAGGCATTGCAGGAGGGTGCTTTTGGATTTCTGGAGAAGCCAGTGTCCAATGATGCGCTTCTGAAAACCGTAAAAGCCGCTCTGGAGGCAGATGGTGAGACGCGAAGGCAACTACGTTCTCAAGAAACGATCGCCCGGCGCTTCCGCTCACTCACACCGCGCGAACGCCAGGTGCTGCAGCGACTGCTTGCCGGAGGAACGAATAAGGCATTGGCGTCGGATCTGAATCTCAGCCTGCGAACGATCGAACTGCACCGCGCGAGAATCATGGGGAAATTGGGTACTCGCTCGCTCGCCCAGCTGGCTAGAATGGCCATGAATGCCGGATTTGACCCGGGCGCTCAACCCTAAATTCCCAACGGATCCTCGAGTTTGTTCGGCAGCTCTACCGTAAAAACCGAGCCAACGCCTTTCTGGCTCGTAGCAGCAATTGTGCCCCCTTGCATTTCTACCAGGCTGCGGGTCAAGGCCAGGCCGAGGCCCGTCCCTTCATACCGTCGATTGAGTCCGTCATCCAGTTGCTCAAATGACTTGAACAACCGATGCATGTTCTCCGGTGCAATGCCGATTCCCGAGTCACGCACCGTGACGGTGAATCTCCCATCGCTTGCGCAACCTGCGTCCACCGCAATTTCACCGCCGGATTCAGTGAATTTAATGGCATTGGACAGCAGATTCCAAACGACCTGCCGGAATCGCGTTTCGTCCAAAACAACGCTTTCGGGCGCAGCCTCCAGGTGTTGAGTAATTACGATACGTTTCTTGTCAGCCAGTGGCTGAACCGCGCTGCAGACTTGGCGTACGGACGCTTTGATCGAAAAATCGCTCAGCCTTAGCTCCATTTTGCCGGCCCCGATCTTGGACAGATCAAGGATGTCATTGATGAGTGTGAGCAGATGATTGCCACTTTCCAATACATCCCCGACGAACTCTCGCTGCTGCTCATTGAGCGGCCCCGGCCGGCCGCGATACAATAGCTCAGAGAAGCCAATTATTCCGTTCAGTGGTGTGCGCAACTCGTGCGACATCATCGCCAGGAAGGCATCCTTGGCTTCAAGCGCCTTTTGCAACTCGAGATTGGTCGCTTTCAGGGCCACCGCCAGCCGTTCCCGTTCCGTGATGTCGTGGTTCACTTCAATCACACCGGAGGGCTGCCCATTGTCATCAACCATGACTGTCCAGCGACTTTCCACAACGAGCCGCGCACCGTCTCGGCGCGTGTGCCCGAGTTCGCCTTCCCATCGCCCCTGCAGACGGACCTCCTCCGCAATCGCCAAGAACGGTTTCGGGAAACTTGTCTTCAGCAACTCGTGGGTGACCCTTCCAAGCGCCTCCTCGGCAGTCCAACCATATACTCGACCTGCAGCTTGATTCCAGTATGTGATCCGATCATCCATGTCACGCACACAAATGGCGTCATTGGCAAGATCGAGGATCTTGGCCTGGGTTCGCAGGGCTTCGTTTAGCTCCCGAGTCGCCGACACGTCCCGTGTCAATTTTACGAAGCCCACCGCTTCCCCATTCCCGCCGCGCATTGCCGAAATCAGCACATGAGCGAAAAAGCGAGACCCGTCTTTGCGGACGCGCCAACCCTCCTCCTCGTACTTACCCTGTTCGACGGCTTGGGACAGTTCGAATGCGGGATGCCCTCGCGCAATGTCCTCAGGAGTATAAAAACACGAGAAATGGCGTCCGATAATCTCCTCTGACCGATATCCCTTGAGGCGCTCGGCTCCTGCATTCCAGCTCGAAATGATTCCGCTCGGGTCCATCATGAACAGGGCGTAGCCACTGACACTATCCAAAAGGAGATGGAATCGTTCCTCGCTGAGTTGCAGTTTGGGCTCGACGTGTCCCTTTGGCGCGTCGGAAGGGTCTAGGCGGCGATCTGTCATGGATTTCTGTCCTGCACGCGCCGACGTAGGACTGCGTTGCAGTCCTTATAACACTCATGCGGAAGTGGTGCGAACCGCCTCCGTCGGCCGCCCGGAAGGCCGAGCGACGTGCAGCTACGCAGCGCCGTCGGTAAGGCGGAGCATCTTGCATGATCGCGGCATCGATGGGGTCTCTGTGCTCCGTGCCAACTGAGTAGCCACCGGCAGCAAATTAGACGGAACAATGGGCGAATCGCTCCGCTGCCGCTCGCGCTTCGCGGCAATCGACATTGAGGGATGAGAAGGGCCCAATTCTCAACAGGGCCGGAAACCAGGACGACACCGGGGTGACCAGGAATTGGACCACCGTCCGGCCCCGAAGATTGAGGTCGCTTTGTGTTTGCGGGGTACCCGCTGAGCGGCGCGGATCAATCCGCAAATCCGACGCGCGCCCATTCAGCCACGCTGCTTGAGGTGCTCTGCAATGAGTTGCGGGAAAGTTCCGACGCTGATGGGCTTGGCAATGAATCCATCCGCTCCCGCCGTACGTGCGTTCAGTTCATCACCGCGCATGGCCGAGGCTGTCAGAATCACAATGGGTACATGCGCCGTGCGGGGGTCTGCCTTGAGCAACTTCGTGAGCGTTAGGCCGTCCATACCGGGTAGCGATACGTCCATCAGGATCAAGTCGAATTCCGGGCTGACGCTGATCAATGAATGGGCGGACTCCGCATCGACGGCGGTAATGACCTCGTGACCCTCATACCGCAGAGTAGCCGCCGCGAGTTTCAAATTTGTCGCATTGTCATCGACTATGAGAATCCGAGCCTGCATGTTCTTGACTCAAGAAGGCGCGCGAATTGGGGGTTCACTCGGGAAAGCCAAAATTACCGCCTATCGCGCCCCATCCGAAGTGCAGCGCCGGCCCAGGAGAGCTGCAAAACTCGTGAGAATATCGATAGCTGGAAAAGCGAGGCGGTGCACTGCACCACTCCTTTGATGACTCCCGTCGACAATTTGGGAGTCTAGGCGCCCAGGGTCTTGGAGTACTATTGCGGAAACCCGCAATGCCCCGCCCCACTCAACAGGCCTGAGTCCATCCTAAGCGTTACCGGGCTGCGCGATGTCGTCCCCGTGTTGTCTGCTTCGCGATCACCGGTGGGTATCGCGCGAGGCTCCGACACTTCGGTCAGTATTCAATGACCTGCGAGCGTAGGCTTAACCTTTAGCGGCGTCGCCCGGAAAATTGCCCTAGTCAGCCGCCGTCAAGCGACTCGCGATGGCCAGCAGCGTAGCCATCAGGCATCCGGCAACGATTCCGAACGTCAGATCCTTTACCAGCGTCAATCCAAATGTCGTCAGTAGGACGCTCGCCAGTCTCCGGTGCCGCAACAGACGCGCGAACTCCACCTTTTCCGCCATATTCCAGCACACGACCACGAGCACGGCAGCCAAAGCTGAGAGAGGAATGAAGCGGGCCAGGGGCGCGGCCACCACCATAAAAAGCAAAATGAATCCCGCATGCATCATCCCGGAAAAAGGGCTGCGCGCGCCGGCGCGAATATTGGTCGCGGTGCGCGCGATCGTTCCAGTGACGCTGATCCCACCGAACAAAGCGGAGGCGATATTGGCTACGCCTTGGGCGACCAACTCCATGTTCGAGCGGTGCTTACGGCCGGTCATGCCATCGGCCACTTTGGCCGACAAGAGACTCTCAATCCCGCCAAGAAGTGTAAAGGACAGTGCAGCAGGCAAAACCCGCCCTACTAGTTGCAGGCTTATCGGCGGCAGGTGCGGCGCCGGGAGACCTTGTGGGACACCTCCGAACCGGCTACCGATGGTGTCAACCGAGAGTCGAAACACTGCGGCCAAAATGGCGCCTGCCGCAACTACGATCAGCATGCCAGGCCAGTTCGGGCGATAACGCTTGATCACAAAAATCACGGCCACGGATCCAACGCCCATGGCCAGCGTCATCGGATCTACAGTGGGCAGCGCATGGACCAGCGCCGCCAGTTTTGGAATGAGCGGACCCGGCTCCGCGCCAGGAAGCCGCAACCCGCCGAGATCCTTCAACTGGCTGGCGAGAATCGTGACAGCGATACCGCAAGTGAAGCCGACGGTCACCGCGTGCGGAATGTGTTTGATCAGCGAGCCCAGCCGAAGCAGACCCAACAGAGTCAACATCAGCCCGGACAGCAGAACGGTGAGCAGCAGGCCATTGAGGCCGAACTTTGCGACCGTCGCAGCCACGAGCACGATAAATGCTCCGGCAGGACCACCAATCTGAAATCGGCTCCCGCCCAGCGCAGACACGCAAAAGCCACCCACGACAGCCGTGTATAGACCGCGCGCCGGCGAGACCCCGGATGCAACCGCGATCGCCATTGAAAGTGGTACCGCCACAATAGCGACGGTCAGAGCCGCCAAAGCGTCCTTGCGCAGGACTTCAAGGCTGTAGCCCTCGCCCAGCACGGTTGCCAGCTTCGGTCGGTAAAGGTGCGAGGTAGCAGTACCGTCAGGCATCGGAATGTGGGCGCCGGGCCCTTCGCTCAGGGGATGAGTGTGGAACACACCCTACCACTGACCGCAGACGCGGTCTGCGATCAAGTCGACAGCACGCCTTGGGTGCCCCGCGCCAGTTCAACTTCACGCCGCCGGTTCACCTGAACCGCCGGGCCGCCGCGCTCAATCGTTATCAGCCACGGCTTCCTGACCTGCCCGTCAGGTACCGACCCGCCAAGCCCATGTGGCGGGCGCCCTTCACAGCTTTCACTGGTAATTCATATACTTACAAGTCACGAGCAGGGGACTCGAAATCATACCTTTGCTTCCCTAAGCCACCGATCTTCCAAGTCGCTCGCGGGGCCGCATCGACGAACTGGGGTAACTCAAACAATGGGATCCCCGGTTACCCCCTTGCCATGAGCGGCGCCGGATGACCTGCGCCGGGAAGACACTGGACGGTGGCATGAATTCGTCGAAGGCGACGTTCATACCAATAGTGGACTAACACTTAGCTGTAGAAAGTCGCGATCACGGCTGGTGGTCCTGGAGGGAGGCACGGTTCATCAATTCGAGGTGAAGCGCCTCGGTGGACTCGTCCACCGGGAATAGGCACTCGATCCGAAGCTCCTGTGCCGCGATTGTTTGCGGTGTCCCGACAGTGGTGACCATGGAGAAATATTTCAACGTTGCGCCGTTGTAAATGAACCCGAGGGGAATCACCGGCAATGTGGTCGTCGTCGGAACGGCCGTCGAGGTGTTCCATTCGGCTTTCGTACCCGGATAACTCAGAAGTGCCCCGATCAACTCCTGAGTCCCCGAGTCCGTGAAATGGCCCACCGATTCTCGAACTATCCGGTGGATCAGCGTGGGTGCGACTTGATGCCAGTCGGCGACGTGGGGTCGCATGCCGTCGGGATCGAACATCAGGTGCAACATGTTGCGCGGACTGGGGCGCTTCTTCATGTCGATAAAGCAATTGAAAAAGCGTGGAGCTGCCTCATTTGTTACAAGGACGTTCCAATAGCGGTCCATGACGACGGCGGGAAAGGGTTCATGCTGGCGCAACATCCGTTCAAGCGCCCGTGTTACCCCTTGCATCTCGGCGGCATTCCAGGGGGCATCCGAATAGACCGGGGCATAGCCGGCTGCCAAAAGTAGCGAATTGCGATCACGCAACGGCACATCCAATGCTTCTGCAATGTCCAACAAGGTCTGGCGACCCGGGCTACTGCGTCCGCTTTCAATGAAACTGATGTGGCGTTGCGACACGCCCGAGTGGCTCGAGAGCTCAAGTTGGCTCGTACCACGCAGATCCCGCCAATGCCGAAGCATCGCGCCCAACTCGCGGGATGCCGGAGCGCGATTCAGTGGACGTGGTTCCATGGTTTCGGGGCTCCATCACGGGGAATGAACCGGATCCAGGCTTGTTCCGGGGACGCCAAAAAAGCGCGAGCGGACTGCCCGCCCGCGCCATCATCCACAGGATGCAACGATTGCCTGCCAGGCATCTGTCTCAGAACTGCACCGGCCCCACCGATCCATACCAGTGGGCGACTTTCGAAGGATCCTTTTCGTCCATGTAAAAGAAATGGGTCATCGCCGGCCGTACCGGCTTTTGGGCCGGGTCATTGGGTGTCATGGTAACAAACCCGCGAAACACCTTGAGAAATCCGCCATCCCAGAATTCGACGACATCATGGTGCGCCGTAAACCCCTTATCGACAAAGGCGCGCAGGTTCTCCCGGATCGCCTCGCGCCCGTGCCAGTCGCTGACGCCAAGATTGGCGATCGCGTTCGGCGCGAAGCAATCAAAGCCTTTGCCCCATGTCTTGTCGTCTATTTCCTTCCAGAAATCGAGCAGCCACGCCGGCGGGGCGGTCTTGGTAAAAGTGTGTGAGGTCATGCGTGTCTCCGTATCCATGGGTTCATTAGAAAGAGCTGCAGCATGGTGATTGAAAGACAGTGCCGCGGCAGCCGTGGCAGAACCGACAAGCAATTGCCGACGGTTGAGGTTGAAGGGATCCATTGGGCCTCCGATGACTGCATTTGTGAGGGGCCTCGATGGGAGGCCCGGTGGATCCAGCTTAGTGACTCCAAGATTGGCGGCAATTACGTGCGAGGTAATAACTGGCTGCTACATATGCCGCCGGGACGCGACAACCAGTGTGATTGTCAAAGGCCAAAAGGGCCGATCAGACCGCAATGCCGGGCGAGTTGGCGTACCCGATGCCGGTGCGTGCGTCGCCTAAGGAATGTAAGGAACTTCGCCGTCCCGAGGTGGCACCGAAATGCCAAGATCAGGTTCCAAGATCAATCTGTCCTGGACAAGGCGATGTCTCATCAGTCAATTTTTAGAGTTAGCACCGACTTGAGGGTTGCGAACATTCAGAGCAACTTTTGCGGTAACTGTCTGAGGCAAAGATCGACGGCGGTGCCACACGCCGCGAAAGGGCCGTCACCTGACTCCCGTATCGTGCCCTCAGGGGGCTGTCCGACCTTGTTGGCAGCCTCGGGATCCTTCCCTTAAGCGCCGACACCATGCCGTTGTTCTGCGCCCCGATGCCCTCAAGAAGCATTCACATCCCCTGAGCTTGGGACCTATCGCTGCCACGCTGTGGGGTTCGATACTGTGGAGGTTACCTCTGGCCGGAGCTAAGTAGCTGCTGTTCCCAGGCGAACGCCACTCCCGAAGCACCGCCGTGGGCAACGGTGATCTCAGCGACGGCCGGGAGCGTTGCCTCGCGCGCCCAGTCGCGCTGCCACTCGCTCATAACCGCGATCCAGGTGAGTGGAACGGCCCCTGCCTGCACCATCCGCAGAACCGCCATGTCATGCGCCTCCCGTGATACAGCACCGGAGGCATCGGTGACGAAAAAGACGTCATAGCCATCGGCCAGGCTCTGGATTACCGGCATCGCCAGGCAAATATCCGTCCACAGCGCCGCGATGATGAGTTGCTTCCGGGCAGTCTTCTTCACCGCCTCCACGACACGCTGATCCTCCCATGTGTTGATGAAAGTCCGATTGATGGGCTTTTGACTCGGAAAGACGTCCTGAAGGCCCTTGAGGATATGCCCACCGCGCTCCTCGGTGACGGTAGTCAGAATCGTGGGAACCTTGAACGCCTTCGCCGCTTTGGCGAGTCCCACCACGTTGTTAATGATCAGCGTCGGATCATGGCTATGCAGGTTTGAAAATTGAAAGGGCTGATGGTCGATAAGCAGAAGAATGCTGCGCTCCGGCGCAAGCAATGCGTCAAGTCCGGTCCTGCTGGTCATTGCAATTCTCCCTCTTGGTTCAATTGTCGATGCGACATTTCATCCGCCCACCACGCGCTGCGCGAGCAGGGCATCGAGCGTAAGAGCGGCGATCAGCCCAAAGTGCATGAGAAATACGGCGATCGCCTCCTTCCTTGCGGGGCCGGACACCTTCCAGAACGCGTGCGCGGTTACGGCGCCAATGGCCGTGAAGACGCCCAGCATGCCGGCCCCCAGCCAGGTCCAGCGAGCGATCAAAACCAGGACCGAGCCGACAAGTTCGACGAAGATGCTCAGGAGCGCCATAACCGCCGGCGCCGGCATTCCGGCTTCCACCATTTCGCTGACCGCACCAGAAAAATTGGCGATCTTGCTGAACCCAGAAGCCAGGAAGGTCGCAACCAGCGCAAAACGCGCCAGGGGCCAAGTCCACCGCCATTCAAGGATGGCTCGGACAAAATCTGGCGCGACCACACTGTTCATGCGGTGGGTTCATTTTTCGACATCAAGTGTCCCGCCTGCAAAACCAAGTGACAAAGCCCGGGTCTCGTTGTACTGACTCCGCTATCCAACGCGCAACGGCTTAGCCGCGCACCGCAAAGTTCTTGCGCGGTATTTGTCGGAAATGTCGCAATTGTGATAGCGTCAATAGTGCGCTGTTGCGGGACTGTTTGAGATTGCGCCTGTGCAACGATCCTTCATTTCGCCAACCCAGTTTGTGGATCTATTCCCCCCCGAGCACATTGAGTCGGCAACTTCGAAGTACTTCAGTGGGCATGTGGTCAATGGCACGCCGCGCGAAGCATCCGGTACCTTCACGGAGACTGGCTTGGGGCTGTATACAGCGGGCCGACATCGTGTCAGGCGGCGCCAGGGCCGTCGACTGCTTGAGGGTTGGTCCGATCCGGGGACCGTAAATCTCAGTCCCGCCAATTTCCACGCGAGCTGGGAAGCGGATGGCTCCTCTCAAGCCATCGTGGTGTTCCTGCGCGAATCGCTCCTGGCGCGCGTGATCCTCGAGAATTGGGGGGCCGATCCTCGGAGCGTCGAGATCGTTCCGCAATTTCTTGTTCGGGATCCAGTGATCGAATCCGTCGTGACGCAGCTTGCGGTCGAAGCGAGAAACCACTCCCCATCCGGTTTGCTCTATGCGGAAAGCGCCTGCGAGTTCCTGACCCATCATCTCGTCCAGAGGCATTCGACGCTGTCGAAGAAGCCAGCGCGACCTCTTGGCGGGTTGCCTGCGCACCGCCTGAAACTCGTCAGGGATTACATCGAGGACAACCTCGGCAATCCGATCGCATTGCACGAACTTGCCAGCCTGGCGTGCGTAAGCGTACGTCACTTCGAGCGCGCATTCCGCCAGAGTCTGGGCGTGCCACCCCACAGGTACGTTTTGGAACGGCGCGTGGCCGCCGCGCGCGACCTGCTGCTTGCTTACCCCAATCTGCCCATTGAGGGAATCGCGCGGAAACTAGGGTTCAGTAGCTCGAGCCATCTGGCGGCCGCCTTCTCCCGTCGCATGGGTTGCTCACCTGCGAGGTTTCGCCACCAGCACGGTTGAGAACCTCAAGCAGCTCGGAAATGGGGTAACTTCGGGGCTGACCTAAAGGTTCGAGTCCCGGTTGCTCCGCACTCTCGAAGAGCTTGCGCGCCTAAGCCGCAGCGAAGACTCGCGAAATGTGACTGTTTCCGTTTCAATGAGCAGCTCGGACAAACCGTGACGTTACGAGGAGGCATTCACATGCCGCTGAAGCTGACCGGGCAGGAAAAGGATCTGGGTGGCGGGCTGAAGGTGACTCGGCTGCTTCCCGCATTCGAGCGACGCACGGTCGGTCCATTTGTGTTCCTTGATCATTTTGGGCCGATGGATTTTGAACCTGGCATGAATGTCGACGTGCGCCCCCACCCACATATCGGGCTCGCCACCGTCACCTATCTGTTCGAGGGCGCGCTCATGCATCGTGACAGCCTGGGCTCGGTGCAACGCATCGAGCCGGGCGCCATCAACTGGATGAACGCAGGGCGCGGCATTGTTCACTCAGAGCGCACACCGCCCGAGCTTCGCTCGGTCCGGCACCGAATGCATGGCATCCAACTCTGGGTCGGACTGCCCCAAGCCCTTGAAGAAAGCGACCCTGGCTTTGCACACACCCCGGCCGCCCCTCTGGCTCCCTTTGCGGCCCAGGACGCTGAGGTGCGCCTGTTGGTCGGTGAAGCCTTCGGCCGGCGCTCGCCCGTGAAGTCAGCTTCGCCGACGGTATTCCTGGCCCTGCGGCTGAGGGCAAACAAGTCCTTCGTGCTGCCCGCACTGTGCGCGGAACTGGCGGTATACCCCATAGACTGCGGCATCACGATCGATGGCGCATCGCTGGGCGTACATACCATGGCCGTTCTCGATGCCGGCCAAAGCTGCCGGCTTGAAGCCAACGAGGATTGCACCGTCGTGGTGATCGGCGGCGCGCCCCTGGACGGTCCGCGATACGTTGTCTGGAATTTTGTGTCATCGAGCAAGTCCCGCCTGCAGCGCGCGGCCGATGATTGGAACCTGCAGCGGTTCGGAAAGGTTCCGGGAGAGACGGAATTCATCCCGCTGCCAGACAATCTGCCTCGATCTCTTTGAAAGGCCCATGCCTGGGATCCGTCGAGAACTGGAGGACACGGCTTCAGCAGGTCGACGGCTGAGACATCGCTGCGACCCACTCTTCGAGCGCGATCGGGGCGCAGATGCCGGTGCGCCAGTTGCTCCGCGTCGGAGATGCGCGCTACATTGTCGTCAGCCTGTTGCCAAGGACCCACCGCCGGGGTGTGATATTGGCAGCCCTCTGAGCGGTGTCATTGCGTGTCGGGGCCGAAATGATCGAAAGTCTGTGCGACGGTCCTGCCGCGCAACGTCTTATCAAAGAAATCCAACATCGCCGTCCAGTCCTCGTTGGTGAACGCATGGCCGTGATCTGAATAGTGAACGCCAAGCCGGTCCGCAACGCCCAATAGACTGTAGGCCGGCCGCGCGGCAAGAATCGATGCCTTCACCGCTTCGGGCAGGGAAATGGTGTCGGTGGTTCCTTCCAGCGCAATGAAGGGACGCGGTGCGGCCAGCGCCAGGAACCAGTGCTCATCAAACGGCAGCTTATCCACCTGACCCCAGAACTGATGCAGGTTGGGCGAAAACCAGTTCGGGTACTTTTTCTGCATGATATCCAGGGTTTCGCTGTTGCGCGGCCCGGCCAGCCGATAGGCACCGATGCCACCACCGCCGGTCACCACCGGCGCAGCGGCCAGGCGCTCGTCAAAGGCTGCCGCAATCATCGAGGATTTCCCGTTGCGCGAGGCACCGGTGATGATGAGCCGGGTGCTGTCGATGCTGCGATCCTGCTCCAGGTAATCTGCAACGCGTGATGCTCCCCATGCCCAGGCCGCGAGAATTCCCCAGTCGTAGCCCGGATAGGCGGGAAAGAAGCGCGTATCGCGAAACGCCCAGCTGCCATCTGGATTGCGTAGCGTGGTGTCTTCGGCACAGTCGTTGGGGTTGTAGACCACAAGTGCATAGCCTCTGCGGAACACCTCGGCGTGCTCCGATGCCATCTCTCTAGCGGTCGGGCTTTGGCCTTGGCCTGCCGGCATGACCGGCGTCGCCTGCTCGGGCGCGACGATGAGCAACACATCCTGGCCACGCCCCTGGTTGGCGCCCTGGGGTAGGCGCGGCAGCATCGGCGCCCCCGGTACCGATCCCGACTGCAGAATGATGGCTGGAAAGGGGGCGCCCGTTAGCGGCGCAAAGATGCCGATGTCGAGCGCAAGTTTCCTGGAAGGTCCGAAGATCAGGCGAACCTGGCGATATTTTACGGTGCCGTCCAGCACGAGCTCTGAGGCACCTTCGACGCCTTTGAGGTTGCCAGGCGCCGGCGGCATCTGGCCCACTGCGTAGTAGCTCAGAATTCGCCGCATTTCCTCGCGGCGCTTCCGCCATTGCTTAGGGGTCGTGACCCGGGTGCCGTCATTCATGACCAGCACGTCCGGCAGGGCTTTGCGCACCGGCAGCGCGTCGATACCGGGCATCACGTCCGCGTTCGTGTGGATGACCGGAATGGGGATTTCTGCCAGATCCGGGCCAGTTATTGGGGATGTCTGGGACCACACCGGATGGACAATCAACAGCAATGCGAGCCGTGCCACGTGGAATCTCATCTTCTTCACCCCCCGCTCTGGTGCAGCCACACCGACTCGGTTTTTAATATGATACTTTCCGCGGCGGACGCCGTCAGGAATGGTGCAAATGAACCGCCGTCAGGTGATCTTCCGCTCGCTGGCCATGCTTGCGTTACCGCCCGGGGCGCGTGCCAGTACCCCCATGAGAGTGCCAAGAGCGCCTGCAAAGCCCGACAATGTACAGCTCAACGTTCGGGATTTCGGGGCGATGGGTGATGGTACGACCAACGATACCGTTGCAATACAACAGGCGCTGGATCGCTGCTGGGTATTGGGCGGAGGTGAAGTGCTGCTCCCGGCCGGCACCTACCGCACCGGTGCGCTGGCACTGCGTTCCAATACCCTGCTGCGCCTGCAGGAAAATGCCGTCATCAGCGGCAGCGGGGAATTCGCGGACTATCCGGTGACACAAGTGCGCTGGGAGGGCAAGTGGATTGCGGGCCGGGTGGGTCTGCTGTACGCAATCGATGCCAGCAACATCGGTATCGTCGGACCGGGGCGCATAGAGGGCAATCCGGCGCTCGGCGGGCGCCCGACGGCGCAGAGTCCGCTGCGTCATCCGGCACTCATCGAGATGATTGGCTGCCGGAATGTCCGCATGGAGGACTTCTCCACCCACTACCAGCTCATGTGGTCGATTCACCCGACGAACTGCGAGGATGTGACCATCCGCGGCCTGACCATCCGCAGCACGGGAGGCAATGGCGACGGGATCGACCTGGATTCATGCCGGGGGGTACGCATCGAGGATTGCGACATCGCGACCGGCGATGACTGCATCGCGATCAAATCTGGCCGCGGCAGTGAAGCCTACCGACTGCTGCAGACTTGCGAGGACATCATTATTTCGCGCTGCACGCTGGCGGATTCGATTTTTGCCTGCATCGGCATCGGCAGCGAAACCTCCGGTGGAATCCGCAATGTCCGTATTGAACACTGCAAGTTCACAGCGGCGAAGACCTACGCCATCTACATCAAATCGCGCGTCGGTCGCGGCGCTTTCATCGAGGACATCGTGGCCGATGATTTGGATGTGTCCGGCAGCGGGGAAGGCTTCCTGCGCTTGAATCTGCTCGGAAGTGGTATTCAGGATCAGGATCCGGTCCCGGGAGTTGCCGGCATCCCCGCCGCGCGCCATTTCCAGTTCTCCAATGTGCACGTGAGAGAGTGCCCCAGGCTGGTCGACGGCATGGGTATTCATCCGCAGAAACCCTTGGATGGGTTTTCGCTGGTCAATGTCTCGGGAGATTGTGGCGCTGGAATCTCGCTGGCGAATATCCGCCACGCCGAGATCCATAACATTCATGTGACAGGCTACAGCGGGCCGCTCCTGGCCACTCATAACGTAACCGGCAGAGGCCTGCAGGCTGCAGTGGCAATCGATGGCCCGAAGCTTCCGGATCTCGCGCCAGCACCGCCCGAGCCCTATCGCCTGCACTGAGGCGGGTCACGCATCCGTGGGTGGGCGCGCTCGCCAAGTGTTGGGTGAATTCCTAAATCGGCGACTCTTAGGAACCTGCTGAGCCCTCAGAGGCTGACATAGACTGGGCTTTGGGGTTCCCACCTCAACTGCCGATGCGCATCGGCCGCAGTCACCGGGCGTTGGATGAGGGTTTCATCGTCGAGCAGTTCAGATTGCAGGGGCCCGATGCTGGCATCGGCGAAGACTCTCGGATCAAAGTTCCGGGCCTCGGCGGGTGACTCAGGCTGCCTATACGGCAAACCCTTCACGGTCACACCCCCTTCCAGCACCGTGAGGTTGACGGTTTTCGGGCCGATCACTTGCACATCAAGCCGCGCCGCCGGCACTTCGAAGTGGCGCTGGCCGGCAAATATCCTGAACGGGCTGGGGCCTTTGCGCACCTCGAAAATGACCTCACCCTGGGCCACGGTCGCCTCCCGTGTCGATGCGGTGTACAGGACATACAGCGTTGAACGTCCGTTCATGACGAGGTGACTGCCATCGGGTAGTTTGATGGCTCGCGTTTCGCCGACTCCGGTGCTATAGATTTCTTCATCCCGCAATACGGATGCTTCCCGCCCCCTAAGGGACAGACGCGGCAAGAGAATCGACGCTGCCATGAATAGAGCCAGGATCGCACCGACAAGGATGGGGAAGGTACGAGAGATCCTGGGCATGGGGGGTGGACGGCTGCCAAAGCCCACCGGCACCAGCTCCGCGAGCACGGCGGCGATATCAGGGCCGTGCCAAAGCTTCGCTGCGTTCACGATCTCATCCCGATGGGCCGGCTGCAGCAGCCACTGGCGAAGCTGTGAGGCCTCCTGCGCCTCCAGCCCACGCTCAATTCGCGCCAGCCAGATCATGGCATCCGTGACCACCTTGTCCTTCTGGATGTCCACGCCCTGAAGCACTCCGTCGGCAGTTTCCTGTACGGCTGTCGTAAGCGGGCTACTATAGTTCTTTATGGCTCCATGCGTCGATTGGCGCAGCCAAGAGCATCCCTCCCGCACCTGAGCACAAAGTCGCCATCGGGGCCGGGAGTCCCCGGGCAGGAGGCGACCATGAGAGCTCAAGTGGGTAGCGTTACGCCCGAGAGCTCGGCGCAGATCGCGATGAGGCGATCTTGCAGTACAGGATCATGCGCCTGAGAGTTCGCCTCCATGCGTTTCAGGTGATAGAAATATTTCCCGGTTACCTGCGACTTTGGGTCGTCCCCGGAAGCAAGCCAAGCCTGAGTGAGGTGCGCCTGTCCCATGTCATCGGGTGCGCCGCGGCCACCCATTTTGGTCGGTACCCAGCCGGGTTCCAGCGCATTTGACGAAACATTGGACCAGCGTCGCGCAACGGCGAAGGCCAGCATCGCATCGTGGAGCTTGCTTTCTGCGTAGGCGGCCGAGCCATCCCAGCGGCGCTTCTTCCAGAGAATATCCTCAAGGTTGGCGTCCACATGATGGTGCATCCCGGAGCTGAGATAGACCAGCCGCTTTGGGCGTTCGATCAGTGCGGTCAGGATGTATGCGGAGAGCGTATTGATGGCGAAGACATGCGGAAGACCGTCCTTGGTGAGGACGTGACTCTCACGATATCCCACCGCGGCATTGTGAACTACCGCATCGAAGCGGCCCCATGCGTTGACGCGATCCGCGAGCGCCTTGGACCCGGCAATGGTGTCGAGGTCGCCCTCGACCACCGACTCCGCCTGGGGCAGCGCGCGGCGTGCGTCTTCGGCGCGCGCCGCGTTGCGGGCATGCAGGACCACCTCATGGCCCTGCTGAACAAGCAGTTCGCCCACCATGAGGCCAAGACCTGTGGACGACCCGGAAATGAAGATGCGTGACATATGAGTGCTCCTGAATACATTGGGAATGTGACAGTCAGGCTGAGGTGGAGCGCCTGGCGCTAACAAGCGCCGCACCCAGCAGCGCACTGGCGGCGCCCAGCAGATAAACGCCGGCATAGCCGAACTGGCCGGCGACCAGGCCTGCCCCTGGACCAGCCAGCCCATAGGCGATGTCCAGGAAAGCTACAAAGCCACCCATTGCACTGCCGCGATTGGCGGGTAGCACGCGCTTGAGCAGCTCAACGCCCAGCGCCGGGAACACCAGCGCGCATCCCAGCCCGGTGACCAGCGCTCCGCTTAATGCCACCCACTCATTTGGCGCACGCCACAACATCGCCTGGCCGATGGCCTCAATGACGAGGGAGTACAAGGCAACACGAAACCCACCGACTCTATCGGGCAAGTGTCCCCATACCACCCGCACCAGGATGAATCCAACACCGAATGCGGTCATGACCAAGCCGGCATGGGTCCAGCCTCGTGCGAGGAAGTACAGCGAGGCAAACGCGGTGAGTCCCGAGAGCCCGACACCTTGCATCATCAATGCGAGCCCTTCGCGCCAGATCTGTCCAATCACGCGATGAAACGGCAACCGCTGACCAGCCGGGGACAAATAGGAGGTCGCACCCAGCGCGATGACGATTGCCAGCATTGGGGAGATGACGCAGGCCACCATGGCGGCCTGAAGGCCCCATTGATGATAGAGCGTCATGCCCACCGGAGCACCGATCGCCAGTGCCGCAAACATGGCAATGCCGGTCCAAGACATGGACATGCCGGCGCGCTTTGGCCCCACTGAGGCGATTGACCACGAAACGCAACCGGTAACGAATTGGCTTTCTCCCAGGCCCGCGGCCAGTCGGCCTGCCACCACGACGCCAAGGCTGATAGCGGGCGAGAGCTCAGGCAGTGCCGCGATCATGTAGAGCGCTCCCCCAAGGGCGGAAAACCCCGCACCCTGCAGGGCCGCCCGCTTACCACCATGGTGATCGGTTATGCGCCCGGCGTAGCTGCGGGTCAGCACGGTGGCAAAGAACTGTATGCCAATCACGACTCCGACAGTGAAGTTGCTGAAGCCTAGCTTCTCGTGCACGAACAGTGGAATGATGGGCAACGGCAGGCCCACCGCGAGATACCCGCAGAAAATTGCTGCGATTACCGTTAAGGCTGGCCGGGATAGATAGGTTGGCGTCGCATTGGCCTGCCCTACCGTTCCGATGAGTGTTGTTGACATGACGAGCTCCCGGTGTGCGTTCACAGAACAGCCGCAGCAGAGGATTTCCCGAATAGGCTGGCGCGGTAGCCGCTGGCATCGAGCAGATAGTCGCGCGAGGCGACCGCTTCGGCGTTGAGTTTTTCGGTATCTATGCCGATCAACCGGCCACCCCGCTTCCGGAGCCGGCCCGCGACCATGACGGTATCCACATCGGAGCGCTCGACCGCCTGGACGATGGTGCCGATGGCGTTGCTCACCGGGAATACGGCGACTCCGTTGGTCCGCAGCATGATGATGTCGGCCTGCTTACCCGGTGTTAGCGTACCGATTGAGCTATTCAGCCCCGCGGCGGACGCGCCGTGGACAGTGGCAGCCCGCAGCACGTCCTCCACCAGGATTGGAGCGGGTGTTCCAGCCTGCCCGCGGAAGCGGCGATAACGCATCGCCGCGCGCTGCTGGCCGAACAGCGCGTGCATCTCGCCGAACATGTCGCTGCCGAAAGCGGTGTCCAAGTCGATGCCGAGTGCCGGCATCAATCCGTGGTCAATCGCTTTTTGATACGCAAAGCCATCATCGTCGAATCCGAACAGCGCGTCCGAGCGGGGATTGACGGTGATATTGACGCCCGCGTCCGCGAACAGCTTCCAGGTATCCTCAGGCACGCGCGTGCAGTGATTGAAGATGTTGTGCGGCCCCAGAACTCCAGGTTCTGCAAATTGCGGGCCGAGCTTGGCGAGATCGCCGATGAACTCGGTCAGAATCTGCATATCCAGGCCGCGGGCGACCTTCCACCAGTCAAGCTTGAGTTGGCCGAACAGGCCGACACGCACCAGGCTATTGGATGTGTTCCAGTCCAGCGCCAGGCGTTCGAGATCGCGCGGCAGATGCTCGGTAGGTGCCGCTTTGTCCATGGCCGCTCCGACCATGTGCAGCGCCCGGATACCCACTGATTCCAAGGACTCGAGGGCCGCATCGGTGTGGTCAGGGCTGCGCGAGCTGTGGCATGCATCGATGATCGTCGTGATGCCCGCATCGAGGCAGGCGGCCGCCGTGAGCTTGGTGCTCACGTACATGTCGATCGGGCGGTAATGCGCCCCGAGCTTTTCCGCGACCACATCGATGTAGGCGAATAAATCGTCAACATCGGGCATGAGGCGGCGCATCACCCCGAGCCAGGCGTGATGGTGCGCATCGATCAGACCCGGCAGCACGATGTTGCCCGCGGCATCAATCACCTGGGCGCCCGCGGCGGCCACGTTGGCCGCGACGGCCACGATGCGATCACCTTCGACCAGGACATCACCGGTCGCGAGATTGGGGATGTTGGCATCCATCGTCACGATGGTGCCGCCCTTGAAGAGGGTGCGGGCGGTGTCAGACATGGCGTGCTCCTTTGGATTGACTGCTGGCGGGCCGATGTGGCTAAGGTAGATTCCTATTCATTTTTGATTAAGATGGTGGTACGCAATTCATTGTTGCTAAAAGTCAAAGGAACGCACGATGAGCTTCGATGGCAGGCTGCTTTCGGGCATGAGCGTATTGGCGGCCGTGGTTGAGACCGGTAGCTTCACCCGGGCCGGTGATGCATTGGGGCTGTCCGCCTCTGGGGTGAGCCGGGCCGTCTCGCGCCTGGAAAAGCGCATGGGACTGCGGCTGCTGGATCGCACGACCCGGGCGCTTCATCTCACCGGGGAAGGCGCCCGGCTCTACGAGTTGGCCGCGCCGCATCTTTCCGGCATTGAGGAAGCCGCCAATGTGGTTTCGGGGGCGGCGGTGACGGCTCGCGGTGCCTTACGAGTGAGCCTCAATCCGCTCTTCTCCCGCCATGTGCTGGCCCCGCGATTGCCGGAATTCAAGGAACGCTACCCTGAACTCCAACTGATATCGGTGCTGCTGCCCGATGCGGGCAACCTCGTTGCGGAAGGTATAGATGTCGCAGTGCGCTTCGGACCACAGCCAACATCAAGCATGACGACCAGGCGGCTGCTGGAAACCCGCGTGCTGACCGTGGCGTCCCCCTCCTATCTCAAAAGGCATTCCCGCCCCAAGCGACCGGAGAAGCTCGCCGAACACGACTGCATCCAGTTCATCGATCCGCAGCGCGGGAAACCCTTCCAATGGGAATTTCATCGCGGCAGGGAAATCGTGCGCGTCGAAACATCCGGCCGTCTGACACTGACGGACGTCGATACCATGGTGGGCGCCTGCCTTGCCGGCGCCGGCATTGCGCAGGTCCTGGCACTCGGCGTTGAACCGCTGATCGCTAACGGCGACTTGATCGAATTATTTGCGGATTGGCCCGGCGAAACATTTCCGCTCTACGCCGTTCGGCCATCCCGCCGTCTGCCACCCGCGGCGGTTGAGGCATTCCTAGATTTCTGCGCCGAGAGTTGCGCGGCGGTCGAAACCCGGCTCACAGGCATATGAGCCCGCCTCGCACCGGTCAGCCCCGCCAATGGCGCTCAAGAGCGCGTAGGGCGCAGACTCAAGGAGGAGCAACTGATATTTTTCCGTTCACGACCGGATTGCGGTCGTTGGCACAATCCCAGGGCAGCATGCGGTCAAGGTCGGCGGCACGCGTGTAATGGATGGTCAGTTTCCAAGGATGCGTGAAGGCAGTTGGGTCCTCGATCGTCATCTGATCCTCGAGGTCATTCTTGTCGAGTCGCCGTACACGCTCGGTGAAATGCGCTTGAGCGCTGAGTGTGTTCGGCCCAATTCCGAGAGACCCCGCAGTTCGTGCCACAGTGTCGACAATGAGCGTGTCACCCTGCCAGTGTCCCACCGAGTCGCCCATCGCAGTCGGCCACAGGTCGTCCTTTGCGGGATGTCGCCGGCCGTCCGTGTAAATGTGGCGTACCTCGCCGTCGTCGAACACGAATAGTGTTTCCTCCGGCGTGACGACCGCCTGAAAGAGTTGGAACACGTCCATGATGATCGGGAATCCATAGGTGCAAAGCTTGGCATTGCTCGCGCCTGCGGCCGCCGCTGGAGTGGCGAGGTCGGCCCGTAGCTTCTTGCCCCACGCCTCGGTGTACGGGGCGGGACCGACGAGCTGCACGTACCTGTTGATCGCCTCATACTCGTTGCCAGCGGCTTTTCCGCTCAGGCTGTTGAAGGCCCGCGCAGCTTCCGTTTGCCACAATCCGGTCCAATCCGGCAGAGCCGCAAAGGCGCGCACGCGCTGCGACGAATTCAGGGCCGCTGCAGCGGCAGAGGCGCCGAGGACTGCACTGAGCCACACTATGGCAGCCCATCTCATGGAGGCGCCGTCCGCGAAGGCCGCCCAAGGGACGAGCCGTCCGCCGCGGTCGCCGAAATGAATTGTCCAGCCGCCGTACCATCGCGGACCGGATGTAGGGTAACCGTGATCTTCTCACCTGCTGTCAGCGTACTGCTGCGCCAGCCGTTGCGATACAGGTTGCCCGTGGATCCCATCTCGATGCTCCATTCCGCCGCTGGCGCCGGAGCTTGAACAAGCAGCTGAATCCAGCAGTGCGGATTGGTCCACTGAAACAATTTCACAGTTCCCTGCAGGGTGAGCGATTTCTGGCTGTCGAACATCGCGCCCGAATGGTGGGCGGCACCCGACTGGGCGACCAATAGAAGCGCGAGTCCGCTGCTGACGAGACGCCACATGTCTTGAGGCTACGCTCAGGCCAGGGTCGCTGCAATGCCGCGACCCCGTCGGGACTATTTCAGCGTGAATCGTCCGTTGACGATCGGATTGCGGTCGTTGCCTTCACAGTCCTCGTGGACCATCCGACTCACACCCTTGACGTGCTGATAGCGGCGGGTGATCTTCCAAGGCGCCATAAATTGGGTGGAATCATAGATCGTCATCTGATCTTCGAGCACGCCGGGTTCCACCATCCGGATTCTCTCCACGTAGTGTGCCTGGTCATCCAATATGGCAAGTATCTGGGGTCCGGGCGCGAGGATCCAGACAAGATTCTCACCGGGTTTGAGAACATTGGCAGCGAAGTTCCCCCCGGCACTAATCGTATCGACGACCAGAGTGCTCCCTTCCCAGCGGCCAACCGAACTGCCCCAATGCGTCGGCCACAGCTCCTCGCGCGGCGGCTGCGCGCGCCCATCCGTATAGATGTGGCGAATTTCTATCCCGGAATGGATGATTGCCGTTTCCTGCCTCGTAACCAGAATCTCGAAGTACTGAATGGGGAAAAGCATGTTGGTTGGAAAGCCAAAGATGCACAGCGGCTTCAAGGGATTACGGTCCGAATAGAACTCAGCATCAAATGCCTTGAGGTGCGCCTGAAACTTGGTTTTCTCCGCCGGCGTATACGGTGGCGGGCTGCCGAAATCCCTGATGATGTCAGGAACGGGCGTCGCGAATCCCCCGGACGCAGCAGGTATCAGGCCCACACCTTCCCAAAGCCCGGACCAGTTGGGCAACGCCGCCTGAGCGGTTGGGGCCAAGGCCGCCATCACCAGCAAAGCCACGATTGCTCCGCGAAGTTGGTTCATGACTGCCTATCCCTCAACTCAGTTCCCCAACCGCTTCCCATCAGAGGCCATGCCAGATATGAAGCTGCCGCTGTTGGTCACCTCGCGTGCCGGATGAATGACGACCGTGACCTTGTCACCCGCACGCAGTGACGTGGGCTTCCAGCCAATACGCATCAAATTCATTGGGCTCCCCATCTCTATGCTCCATTCTTGCATCGCACCATCCACGGGCACCAGGAGCTGAATGAAGGAGTGGGGGTTGTTCCACTGGAATTCCTTTACGGTGCCCATCAGAGTCAGCGTCTTGGTCATGTCGAACATCGAGAAGGCGTGGTGTGCCTGTGCCGCGGCAACCATGAAAAGCAGCGCCAACCCCATTGATGTACGAAACCGGTTCTTCACCAGCCAATCCTCGTCTTGTCGCGCAAACATTGTCATTATGGGCGCGCAGTCACGCACCGACAATTCGATGTGCCGCGCTGCAACGGCGGCTTTGCGAGCGCTGCTCTGAGGTGCTGTGATTCTGCTACTGACCGACAGTTGCAGCGGCGCTAGCTGGAGCGATGGTCATTCCATCCCCTCGACAATGCGCAAATCACGATCGGCCCCGTTTCCCAGTGCGCGCAGCGCCTGCTGATACCCGGGACTGTCATGCGCGGCAATGGCTTGCGCGACGCTATCGAACTCGATGAGCACGGTGCGCTGAGCGAGCCCCTTTTCATAAACGCGCGCCGGTAGGCCGCGCGCCAGGAAACGGCCACCGGCTGCCTGCAGCGCAGGCGCCGCGAGCTTGGCATACGCTGCCAGCGCCGCTTCGTCACGTATCGCACGGTACGCGGAAATCCAATATCCCTTAGCCATGATCTGGGTCCGAATGTCCTGTGGCGATCCTGATTGTGCAGTTCCAAGAGCTGCCGCTCAAGTATCCAAGGGCAATCTGCATCCGTCTACCTCAGGAGCCATCTCCTATTTCGCCTCGGTCACCAGCTTCTGGACAACCTTGCCACTCTCATCCAAGAACTCGAGGGTCGGGTTCCCGGACGCAGGAGCACTCATGACAATGCGCGGCCTGCCCGATCCATCCATCAGTGAAATCGCCGCGGCGCCATCCGCCTTTCGTCCGACCCAGATTCGCTGCTTTGAATCCCGGACGGAGACTCCGGTAAATTGATCCGTGACGTCATCCACGCCTGCGAGCTGGATAATCTGATTGGCGCCATAGCGGTCGAAGGATAGACTTCCGCAGCAATCCACGACCTGGCCATCGGAATTCTTGCGGCCTCCGAAGATCAGGCCGCCGGTTTCAGAGCCTTCATCGTTGTAGAAAAGCATACCCGCCTGAGGTCGATCGTTTGGCGGTTGTTCTTTTCCTTTGACGATTACGCCGGGAAGCCGCTTGCTGTTAGAAAGAACCATCCGCAACGTTCCGTCGGGTTCAACAATGTCCATTCGGTGCACCCGAATCTCATCGAAAGTGGGTCGGCTGAGGGACGCGGCGCCCGTCAAAAAAGTGACCACGAATGCGGTGCTTACAATCGCGGAATAGATCAACAGAATCTTCTCGCCGATCTTTTTCATGGCACGCTCCTAGGAGCCCGGCGCGAATTTGCAATGCGCAAACCCGCGTGCCGGGCATCAGACCGTTACATTCCGTCCTCTGCCACCGCAGTGACGTCCCTTCTGAGCTTGGAGAACTCCCCACTCAATCCGGCACATGAACGTCACGCCTGATTGCCACGGTTGTAACGACGACAACCTCACGGCGTTGACGCGGTTCTATCGCCAACCGCTGTCGCCACCGGCCGGTCACGAATGGGGCCCCACCGTGCTGCTTCGCAGCAGAGTCGATGGATGTCGGGGGACGACTCCCCAGCTCACCTGAGGAACACGAACCAACCCCAGGCGCCATAGAACAGCAGCCGGGGCAGGATGACGACTACAGCGTTCAGCCCCCAAGAGCGCTCAGACCATGTGTGCGCACCGATCACCGTCAACAGGATGGTCAGCGGTTGCACCAGCGTAATACTGTTCAACAGCGTGTAGCCGCTGTCCTGAGGGTCGAAGTGATAGAACAACTGGTTCAGGGAAAATGGCGATAGAACGCCGACCGAACCGGAGGAATGACTGAACAAAATCATGACCGCCGCCGCCACCGCGGTAATCAAACCCGGCAGACTGCACCACCAGGTGAGGGCAAACCATTGCCGGAAAGACCGTCGTACGTCAAGAAACTCGTAGATGAAAAACAAGTAGAAGGCTTCCACGAGCTGGATCATGAACAGGCCGAGGACGCCGCCGATCACCGCACTACCCATCAGTGTGGTGCGTGACATGAAGGCGGCGGCCTGGGCACGCTGCGCGCCATTGAGTCCCTGCGCGGTCACGACCTGATTGATGAATGCGTCGATATCGATGGTTGTGTAGAACCAGATGATCACGCCGATATTGGCCACCAGCAGCAATAGCATCGGCACCGCAAACCGCGGATTCTTCTCCAGTTCGGTGAAGGCGCGACGCGGATCCGTGACCAGCGCCACGATAAGCTGTATTGGGGTCATTCGAGGTCTCGCGCTTTGGTTTGAGTGGGAAATGGTTGCGTCAGCGAGTACGTAGCCGATCTTACCGTATCCGGCCGCCGGTATCTGCGCTTGCTACCAATTGCAACCTGCCGCGCCCTGCGCGCTTCGGCACCCTAGCGCTACTCTCTTAGTTTCTCACCCAGGGCGACGCCCAGCACTTTCTCCGACGCCGCGGGGGGCCATCCGGCCTCGGCTGAGACTACCGATTCACCTTCCACAATGGTGTTCTCAAGCCGACCGAGTCCTTCAACCTCCACCGCTACGATATCTCCGGGATTGACGGGTCGTGAATTCGCGGGCGTACCGGTCATAATCAGGTCCCCCGGAAGCAGCGTCATCATGCGGGCCAGATCCGTGAGCAAATAGCTCATATCCCAAATCATTCCCTCCAGGCTCGACTCCTGGACGATGCGCCCGTTGACGTAGGTTCGAAGAATCTGTGCGGCCGGTTGCCAACCACGCACCAGTCCGGGCCCGACCAGGCCGAGCGTGTCCGCCCCCTTCACTCTGACCATCGAGCCGCGATCCGCATCGCGAAAGTCGTGCAGCGCGTAGTCGTTGGCCAGGGTGTAGCCGGCGATGTAGTCCTGCGCCTCCGCCCGACGTATGTTGCGGGCTGTACGCCCGACGACGATGGCCACTTCGCCTTCATAGTTCAAAAACCTGCAGCCACGCGGGCGGATGACCGCGCTGCGGTGCCCAACCAGGCAGGAGGGTGGCTTGTAGAAGTAGTTCGGCGCCGGAGCTGCGGTAGTCTTCAGCTCCTCCACCCGGTTGCGGTAGTTCAGGTGCGCGCAGAGGATCTTGCTTGGCTCAACCGGCGGCAAGTGCACCGCTGCATCACAATCAATTTGCCGGCCATCCGGTGCGACCAACCTGTTGCCGTGGCGCTGCATCTCCACGACGCCACCGTCGAGCACAATGCGACGGGTTTCGCGCACCACCGTGTTCAAGGCGCCCTGAGCGGATAGCCGCGCCCGGCATAGTCGAAACCACCCAGCTCCAGCTGCTTCAGCGAGGGGTCCTGCGGGGAGGCGTAGTATGCCCGGATCTCTTCGATAAGCCCTCGGGCGCTGAATGCATACCACTCATCACCGCGCAGCACGATCCCGGACAAACGCTTGAAGTGGGTCCACTCGATGACGGCGCGACGCGTGCGTGGATCGCACAGCACCTGATCCACAGTCCAATACGAGCCCAGATTCTTGACCGCGGCACTCCACTTTGCACCGATGGTGCGGGCACCTTGGAACGGTCCCTCATAGGTGCCCGGTGGAAAATAGTGCACGGCATGAGGTTCGAAATGGGCGGCCACCCGCTCGGCATCGCCTGAATTGCAATCCTCGAAATAGCGCCGGATCCGGGCCTCCATGACCTCCCAGCTCAGGCCCCCGGCAGCCTCGTCCGCGGACATCATGCCGTCCCCATCGAGGCGGCCGCCACATTGCTTTTGGCCGAAACGGGCGGCGTGGGCAGCCAGGAGTCACCGTGCATGAGGACAAAAGTGTAGGCCATGCTGTACCAGGGGCCCTGAACATCCCGATCCGCGGCGCGCTCCTCGTGCCGGACACAATGTCCGATCGCGTTGGCGATCACGCCGAACTGGGCATCGGTCGCCAGGTTCTCATCGTCATCGCAGTACACCTGGGAGGCGATTGTCTTGAAGCCTTCCTTGTAGACCAGCGCGTGCAGATGTGCAGGCCGGAAGGGGTGACGGTGCTGCACGTTCAGCAGCTTCTCGGTGGGGCCGCCGGCAGGCACCGGGTACCCGGAAGGTTTGATGGTGCGGTAGTTGAAGGTACCCGTCTCATCGGTGGTAAAGCGACCGCGCAGATTCCAGTCCGCCTGACTTGGATCCTGGTTCTCATACAGTCCCTTGGTGGAGGCATGCCAGACATCCACATGCGCACCGGCGATGGGCTTGCCATCAGTGTCCACCACATGGCCGGTAAAGAACAGTGGATGGCCGGGCGTTGGCGAGCGCACGATCGAGCCCCCGTTCTCGACGAACGGCGCATCCTTGCGCCAGAACGGTCCGAGCAGGTTGGCCGTCGTGCCGGCATTGTTCATCATGCATACCAGCGTCGACAGCCCCAGCGAACCCGCGATGAGTCGTGTCTCATTGTGGCTATCGGTCGTGAGCTTTCCCAGGGCGCTCACCAGATTGATTGCCGCATTGAATTCCTGTTCGGTCAGGCGCACTTCCCGCGCAAATCCGTGCAGATGCCTGATCAGCGACTGAATGATCTGCTTGAGGCGCGGGTCCTCTATGCGCCATGTCTCGCTCAGCACCGCCTCGGTCACCTGGTCTTCGCGCTCTATGATCATTGCTGCGCCTCCATCGCTGCCATCACGATATCACTTCTGCGGTGGCGGGGGCGGCGCCGCCATGAGCGTGGCGCGGCTGCGTATGAACTGCGAAACGATCCATTTCTCGCCGCGTCTCGGCGGCCGTCCGGCATGCAGCATGCGCCGATCCGGCTGCATGTCGGCATGGGCGTTGACGAAGAAGAGTCCCTGGCCGCGGCGGCCCTTGTGACTGAATCCCAGGGTCGGAAAGCTGGTTTCGCCACCCTCGTAGTCATCGTTGAGATAGACCAGGAAAGTCACGATCCGCTGGCCGTTACGGGCGATTTCACCCGCATAGTCGGGTGCGGCGGGATTCACGAAATCGTAGTGATTGACAGCCTCCTCGCCCACCGCGTAGTGCAGTACCGCCGGCGCCTCCATCTGATTCATCGGCACCCCGCAGGCGCTGGACATTTTCGCCTGCAGCAGCACGTCCAGCAGTTCCACCTCCGTGAGGCCGAAGTTGGCCACCGAATTCGTGCGCGTCTGGCCGATGACATCCTGGCGATTCACCGGATCATAGACGCGGGCACGGGTCAGGCGGTTACGCGCCCGCGAGATGAGCCACTCGCAGCCCGCGGCGGTGATGAAGGAATCCAGGAACCGCACGCGCGGATCAGCGCTCAGCTCCTGGGCCGGCGGACTGACCCACCATCCGGCAAGGTCGATGCGCGCGTCCGCGGCACCCTCGGCCAGGATCTGCAGCTGCTCCCGGGCCGGTTGCCACCGGCGCTCGGCGGCAACGGCCAGCCAGTGCAGCGCCTGGGTCCAGCTTTGCCTGCAGCACACGCCCAGCGCGCTCAGGGCTGCCATCCGCGCGGCCGCTTCAGCCTCGCCCTTCATGGCGGCCTCCAGCAAAAACCGCGCCCCCTCCGTGGCCAGCGCTGGAGCCCGATCGCCCACCAACAGGCGCTTGCCAAGCTGCGTCATGCACGCCAGATCCCCGGCGCTGGTGCCTCGCGCCAGGGCGTCGATGGCGTCGTGATGGCGCCCGGCGGCGTCGTGTTGTGCCGCCTGGGCAAGCGGCGATTGCGGAGTCGTCTGTGACATCAGCGGAAGCTTATGATTCAGGTGCACAAAACACAAAGGGCGGTGAACCTCGCGGTTCACCGCCCCTGCACTCAGGCCGCCGCCATCTTAAGGGTCCGCTATAGGGTTGCCTTGACGCCGAGGTAGAAGCGAATGCCCAGCGGATCGTAGAGTCCGGGATTGGTCACGTTGGAACTGTCGGTCACTCCCGGATCATCGCCAACCACCAGCGGTTGCTTGTTGAACAGGTTGTCGATACCGAACCGCACCGTAACCCTGCCGAAGTTGTAGCTGCTGTACAGGTTGAACAGGTCGTAGGCCGGCACGGGCAGAACCTTGGTGGCCGGATCGGTCGAGGCCGAAGCGTCCTTGATGCTGGACAGGTGCTCCCAACCCAGGCCTACGGTCAGCCCCTGCAGGGTGTACTGGATATGCGTAATGGAGCGGAAATCGAACAGGCCGCCAAGCCCCGCCGCGCCGCCCACCGGATCCAGTGTCCCTTTGGCATCCACGTAGGGAGACCCGGGCTGAGTCTGGTACTCGAACTCGCTCAGGTAGTTCATGGAAGTACCAATCCCCAGCGTGCCCGGTCCCAGGTCGTGGGCCCAGTTGATGGCCAGGTCGACGCCCTGGGTCTTCAGGGTGCCCAGGTTGGAATACAACGCCGTGACCGATGCGCGGTCACCCGTGATCGGGTTGCGCTGTATCAGCTGGCAGGACGGGTTGGTGACCGAATAGGTCGGATTGCTGACCCCGTTGTAGTTGAAGCAATTGTTGTAAACCGTGATCGAGGACTCCGGCGCAATCGTGTCGGTGATCCTGATGTGGTAGTAATCCACCGTGGAGGTCAGTCCACTCACGCCGAAGGGTTCGGTTATCACCGCGCCCAGGGTGATGGTTCTGCCCGCCTCCGGCTTCACATTCGGATTGCCCTCGGTGTTCTCGATCTCCAGCGGGAAGAACGTCGGGCTCTGGCGCGTCCAGCCATCCGGTCCCACGCCATACGTGGATGCATTGTAGGTCTGGGTGTTGAACTGCGAGGTCGTATTGCCGATCAACGCCTCGCACAACGCCTGGACCTTGCCGCGATTCGGATTGGTGGGCACGTTGCCCCAGGACGACAGTGTCGAGGCCGAACAGGGGTCCTCCATCGGGAATGCCACGACGTTCTGCGTCGCACCCGTGTACAGCTCCGCCACATTGGGTGCGCGCGTTGCATCCTGGAAGCCGCCGCGGAAGCTCAGCTGGTCCAAGGCCTTCCAGGTGAACATGGTCTTCCAGGTACTGCGGTCACCGGCGGTATTGAAGTCCGATTCGCGAAAACCAAGCTCCAATTCAAGCCGCTTGAGGATGGGCACCAGCAACTCGGTGTATTCCTCTCGCACGCTGATGTCGCCCCCGGTGTAGTTCGAGGGAAAGACGCCAACCGGATTGTCGGCGATCTGGCCCACCGGATTTCCCGGGCTGAAGGAGTACTCGTCGCCGCGGTAGGTCGCGCCCAGGTCAAAGCGCGCTTCACCGGCGGGCAATGGCCATAGCAGGCCCTGTATATAGCCTTCAACGATAGTCTGCTTCAGGTTGGACTCGTTCTTCAGCGGATCCGTGATGCTCTGCACGCAGTCCGTTGACGGCGTGAAGTCCTGGAACACCGGCAGTCCGCTGGTGCAGCTTTCGCCGTAGCCAAAGGGAGTTCCGGGCGGTGAGGAAATGCTGGCGCCCTTGCCGAAGTCCGGCAGCGCATCGAGGTACGCCAGGCGCTGCAGCGAGGGCAGACCGGTGTAATCGGCCTCATCGTGGGTTTGACCCTGGGAGCCGTAGATGTCCCAGGTCCAGTCGCGGAAGGGCAGTTTGCCCTTCAGGCCCGCGGTCCCCTGCCACACATCCGTGGTGTTGTTGACGAATTCTCCGCCCAGGTAATCCGTCGACTGATACAAGGTCCAGTTTGCGTTCGGATTGGAACGTGAATTCAGCAACGCCAGCAGCGATGCGGGCAGCCAGGCGGAATCCTGGGTTGGCGAGCCCGGCGTGTTGTAGCGCGGAATCGAGGTCGCCCAGATGGTGATGGCGGGCGATGGGCCCGCACCCTGCGTTTCCACCTGGATGTTGCTGTAGTTGATCTGCCCGTACGCACTGACATAGTCATTGAAATTGAACGTTCCATGACCGAACAGCGAGTGCCGCTCCAGCGGCGTCGAGACATACCCGCCGGTGTAGGACTGACTCAAATTGTTGGGCGAGGAGGTCTGGCCGTTGAGCAGCGTGATGGCCGAGTAGCGGCCTGGCGCCAGAGAGTTCAGCGGTCCGTTGTAGCCCAGGCCACCGTCTATCGACACGAAGGGCGTGCCATTCGCATTGAAGTACACCTGAGTGCCGGGTGTGACGGTCCCCGGTGGTGCCGTTGGAAACGCCGCGTTGAGGGCCGCCTGGGTCGGCAGGGAGGTATCGCTCGCCGGAGCGTAGGATGGCGCATAGATGAAGCCGCCACTGGGATTGCCTGGATCGATCCAGCCGTCGGAGTAGAAGCTGCGATTGTCCTGGTAGACCGGATCACGCTTGGTCCAGTCCAGACCGAGCATGATGTTGCCCTTGTTGTCCGCTCCGTTCATACCCATCAGGACGCTGGCGCGCGTCTCGCCGCCATCACCCTTGGCGGTCTCGCCGCGCTGGATGTCGACATCCAGGCCCTGGAAGTCCTTTTTGAGCACGAAGTTCACCACACCCGCCATGGCATCCGGACCGTACACGGCCGAGGCACCGCCGGTGATCGTCTCCACGCTTTCCACCGCGGCCATGGGAATGGTGTTGAGATCCACCGCCAGCGTCGCATTGGTCGGCTGCCACCGCTGTCCATCGACCAGCACCAGGTTACGGTTGGACCCCAACCCGCGCAGGCTGACCGTTGCCGCGCCGGGCGTCTGTGTCGGTGAGGATTGGACACCGGAGGTAAATTGCGTGTTTTGCGGCACGAACTGCGGTTGCTGGTTCAGGATCGCTTCCACGCTGGTCGCCGAGGAATTCTCGAGCGTCTCGCTGCTGATCGTTGAAATCGGGCTGGGCGCGTCCAGGTCGCGACTGCGCGCGATACGCGATCCGGTGACGACCACTTCGGTAACGGCCTGATCCTGCTGGGCCGGCGCTGGGCCGTCGGTCGATGCGTCCGCTGCAAATGCATGCCGCGGCGCCATGCTGACGGTGATGGCTGCCGCCACCGCTACTGAAATCAGATACTGACGGGAAACTTTTCCAGAAACCGGCCGTGACGTCCCCGTCACCTTGCGAGTGGTCATGACTTCTACCCCCCTGGGCTCATCTTTTTACGGTTGTTTAGCTGACTGGGCGCACGTCGGGCGCCCTAACTGTCCGGTGCGTCAGACGGTTATCTGACTCGAACCCCCTGAAATGTTGGGACCGGCCGCCTCCCAAGAACGACCCAATCGTGAATGTGACAGGCGTCGCCGCTGCGCCCCAGGCCAAGACCAGGCTGGAAGTGCGGCCCTATGACACGCCAGACTAAGAAGGTAACCTTCCATAATCCAAAGTATGCTTCCGATTGGCCGAATGGGTCAACGGCCGTCAACACTGTGTTGACCAGTCAATGGCCTGTGGGCGCGGCAGGGAAAGTCGGCAGGCAGGCAATGGCGTGCACCGGCAGGATGCTGCAGTGCAGAACCGAGCGTCGTGGACGTCGCCGCGATGCGCCGCGATTCAGTGGCGATCGATATTGGAGAGTATTTTGGCGAAGACGCCCATGCAGGCTTCGAGTTCGCGGCGCGATATCCCGTTCAACAACTGTGCACGCACCCGATCCTGAATGGCATTGATCTTGCGCATCAAAGGCTCGGCCGCAGCGGTCAACCTGATGACTTTGGCGCGCCGGTCGCCATCACCGGAAACGCGCGTGATGACACCTGCGGATTCCAGGTCGCGCAACACGCGCCCGAGGGTCTGCTGCTCCACCCCGATGCGCCCCGCCAGTTCGGTCTGGTTGACGGTATCGCCAAAAACCGTGATCCAGTACAGCGTTCCCCACCGCGCCTGGCTCTGGCCCGCCGCGCGCAGCTCATCATTCATCAGGTTGCGCCAGCGTCGTGCCACGAAGGTCAGGCCCTGCGAGAACGGGTAATTCATGTCCCCGCTCTGTGGCTGCGTGGTGGGCTGAGTGCGGCGCAAAACCAGCTCCCCGCTCTGGGTGACGTCCGGCATCCAACGAACTGTGTGACGCTTTTTCGGTGCAGCCGCTGGTGATTTGCGGACCGTCTTATGTTTTTTCTTGTTCCGCCGCGCCATGCGCACCCCCTCCGGCCCGATGCCCCTTATTTTTGCATCATCGCATGCTCATCGGCACTGGACCAGAGATAGCGGGATCTTTGATTGATTGCTACCAATCATCTCTTTGTACGCTATGGCGCATTGGCGCCGCGCCCGATGCGACAGGCTCAGGCGTCGCGCAGATTGCCGCGGCGTGCGATTGCCGCGATGCCCAGCACGCCCACGCAGACCAGCGCGGGAAAGACCGCCAGCACCAGGAACGGGGAGCGGCTGGTGAGATGGGAAGCGAGCAGCCAGCCACCGAGCAAGGGCCCGGCAACACCGCCCACCTTGCCGATGCTCGAGGCCCAGCCTGCACCACGCGCGCGCTCTGCCGTTGGGTAGTACAGACCCAGGATGCTCTGCACACCATAATGGTTGCCGCCCAGCAGCAGATACATCGCGGTGGTCAGCGCCATGACCAGACCGACGCTCAGATGTATCAGCCCCGTCATGATCAGCAGCGGCACGGCGATGGCGGGCATGACCGCGAGGCTCGCCGCTCCCAGCCGGTCGGTGAAACGCATCACGGCGACGCCGCCAATTGCGCTGGCGATGGAATTCGCGGAAATCGACAAGGCCGCACCGGTGCGGCTCAGACCCATCTGTTCGAGCACGATGGGACCCCATGTGGCGAAGAAGTACATGGTGAGGGAACTGGCGGCGAATACCATCCACAGCAGCGGCGTGAGCCAGCGCAGGTAGCCTTCGAATAGCACCGCCGGACCACGCGAACGTGGCGCCGCCGCAGCTGGTGCCATGACCAGCTGCGAGGCTTCGATGCGCTGGTTCGGGATAAGGCGCCGCACGATGCGCAGGATGCGCTCGGGGTCATCGCCACGATGCGCCAGAAAGCGCAGGGATTCGGGAAGCTTCAGATACACGAGCAGCGCCGCGGCCAGCGATATGCCACCGCCGCAGATGAATACCGACTGCCACCCGAAGCGGGGGATCAGCGCCACCGACACCGGTCCCGCCACCGACACGCCCAATCCGTAGCCCAGCATGATCAGCGTCACCACGGTAGCGCGGTAACGCACCGGCACATATTCGATGCTCAGCGCCCAGATGAGCGGCAGGGCGCCCCCGAGCGCAATCCCGCCGATGAACCGCATGAACATCAGTTCCCAGTAGCGATCGGCCAGCGCCAGCAGCAGCGTGAGCAGGCCGAACAGACCCACCGAAACGATGATGGCGCGGCGCCGCCCCACCCGGTCGCCGAGAAAGCCAAAGAGCACCCCGCCCAGCAACGCGCCGGCACCAGCGCTCGCCAGCAGCGCCCCCAGGCTCGGATTGTCGAAGCCGTATACCGACTTCAGATAAGGCGCCACGAAGGCGATGGCATTGAGATCGAACCCATCCAGAAACGTAACCAGCCAGGAGATGACGACCAGGCGAATGACAAAGCCGTTCAGGCGCTGCGTTTCGATGATGGCCGAGACATCAACCGGCGCGGGCGGCGCGGCGGTCCGCAGCAGGCCGGGTTCGCCAAGCGCCACGTCCGGCGCCAGCGGCAACCCTAGCGCTGCCGTATCAGGTGATGGAGTCATACACGGTGGTACGCCGCATGTCCCGTGGATACAGCGTGTCGGCGAAGGGCGTCGCGCGGTGCATGGTGCAGCGATTGTCCCAGATGACGAGGTCTCCGCGTTGTCGCCACTGCACCGCGCAGGTGAACTGCGGTTGGGTGGCGAAGCGCATCAGCTCCTCCAGCAGCTGGCGTCCCTGCTCCTCGGGCCAGCCCACAATCTGCGAGGCGTGCGCTGCAATATACAAGGTCTTGCGCCCCGAGGTTCGATGAAGCTGAACCAGGCGGTGTTGTGCCGGGGGCTTGGCGGCGCGCTCCTGCGGCGTGGGCTCCGGATAGCCCGCCAGCATGCGCGAATGCCACAGCCAGTGCTCGACCGTGCAGCCTTCGATCCTGGTCTGCGTCTCCGACGGCAGCGCCGCATAGGCGGCCCGCATGTCGGCGAAATCAGTGTCGCCGCCGGCTGGAGGCACCTGATGCGCGAGCAGCAGCGAATAGGCGGCGCGGTGCGCGTTGAACGAAGAGTCGGTGTGCCACAGGGCGTTGCCCTTGTTGTACATACGGCGGCGCTCATCGCTTAAGATCCGCCCCTCCCGGTCGACGTTGCCGGCATCGAACAGCTCCGGATGATCGAAGCGACTGCTCTTGCCGAAGAGCCTCGGAGAAAGCTCAAGTTCGCCGAACAGGCGGCTGAAGGCGATATGCCCTGCATCGTCAAGTCCGGTGGCCCTGAAGACCACCACTCCGTACAGATCCAGGAAGTGGGCAATCTCACGCTGTGTCGCCGGCGTCACGGGTCTGGAGAAATCCACCCCCTGAACTTGCGCCACAAAGCCGTTGCCGAGCACCTCGGCAGTGACTGTCACGGGCCAATCCGGTTGCAAAGCATGCTTTGATTCTAAGCCCGAGTGCAACGCCGTTTCAATTCACGCCCCGCCGGGCGCGCGGCCCGCCTAGCGGATCCGACGCACCCGCGCCGTCCGGTGGTCATCGGTTGTCAGCAGGTAGGACCCGAACAGCCCCGGTGTGATGGTTACGCCGTGGTGCAGCAACACCCTGAAGCCTTCGCGTGTTTCGACCTGTTCCCAGACCTCCCCGTTGTCCAGCGTGATCGCGACCTTTCCGGCTGATGCGTCGGCGATGGCGACGACCTGTGCACTGATGGGCTGCGGGCGCGGTGGCCGCTCGCTCGCGGCCAGCGGTGGCGGGGGCGGAATGGGTTTTGTGGCCGGATTGGCCGCAGCGCTGGTTGCGGGGCTTGGCAACGGCGCGGTCGCGGCCGGCGCTGCGGGCGCGGGCACCGCGCAAACCCGACCCGGGGTCGGGGTCTTACGGCGCTCCAGTTCCTGATCGAAACAGGCGAGACGGGCGGCATCGGATCTGAGGACTGCACAGGAATCCATGCAGTCGCTGGGCGCGCTCGCAAACGAGGCGCCCCATTGCATTCCAAGACCGCCGACAAGCAGAACCGTGCGCCACATGAATCCGCTCTCCCGTTGGCTACCGGGCCTAGTAAACGTCGGGCAGCACGCTTGTGTCCAGCGCCGCAACAGCCCGCAACCTACTTGCCGGTAAGTTTCATACCGGTCCATAATCACGCGGTGAAAAAATCGGCGCCCCGACCCAGCGCGGTAAACCAGTCGCCATGGAGTGCCTCGCGGGAGAAGTCGCGGCAGCTGAAGCGCGAGGCTGTCATTCTCGCGGCCGCCCGCGCCTTTCGCGAGCGCGGCTACCACAACACCTCCTTGGAGGACGTCGCCACGGCACTGAACGTGACCAAGCCGACGATCTATTACTACGTGGCCAACAAGGAGGAGATTCTGTTTGAGTGCTTTCGCGCAGGGCTTGATCAGATCAAGTCGGTGTTCGGCGAACTGGGCGCCTCGAAGCAGTGCGCACGGGCGAAGCTGCTGATGCTGATCCGGCACTACGGCGGCGCAATCGCCGGGGAATTCGGCTGGTGCATGGTGCGCGCGGAGGATCAGGATCTCAGTCCCGCCATGAGCGGGCGCATCCGCGCGTTGAAGTCAGAAATCGACCAGCGCATCAGGAACCTGATCAAGGAGGGCATCAAGGACGGTTCGGTGCAACCCTGCGATCCGAAAATGACCGCCTTTGCCATCGCCGGTGCCCTGAACTGGATCAGCCACTGGTATCACAAGGACGCCTCGCTCAATCCAGCCGAGGTGGGAGAAGCCTTCGGACAGGTGTTCGAAAACACCCTGACGCCGCGCTAGACATTGCGGCGGTACTGGCCACCGACCTGGTACAGGGCGCGTGATATCTGCCCCAGAGAACACACCTGCACCGCATCCAGCAGCGCTGCGAATACATTGTCGCCCGCCGCCGCCACCTGCTGCAGCGCCTGCAGCGCCGCGGGGGCGGCGGCGGCATTGCGAAGCTGGAAGGCCTGAACCGCGGCCACCTGGTCCTGCTTCTCCTGCTCGGTGGAGCGGATCAAGGCGGCACCCGCCCTGGCCTCGCTACTGTCCTGCGCGGACAGGAAGGTATTGACGCCGATAATGGGCAGCGTGCCATCGTGCTTGGCGGTCTCGTAGTACAGGCTTTCCTCCTGAATCTTGCCCCGCTGATACATGGTCTCCATCGCGCCCAGCACACCGCCGCGCTCGCTGATGGATTCAAACTCACGGTAGACGGCCTCTTCGAGGCTGTCGGTGAGCTCCTCCAGCAGAAATGAACCCTGCCACGGGTTCTGATTCTTGTTCAGACCCAGTTCCTGGTTGATGATCAGCTGTATGGCCACCGCGCGCCGCACGCTCTGCTCGGTGGGCGTGGTCAAGGCCTCATCAAAGGCATTGGTGTGCAGGGAATTGCAGTTGTCGAACAGCGCATACAGCGCCTGCAGTGTCGTGCGGATATCGTTGAACTGTATTTCCTGCGCATGCAGCGAGCGACCCGAGGTCTGGATGTGATACTTGAGCATCTGGCTGCGCGGACCGGCCGCGTACAGCTCGCGCATGGCCTGCGCCCAGATGCGCCGGGCAACGCGGCCGATGACGGCATATTCGGCATCCATGCCGTTGGAGAAGAAAAAGGACAGATTGGGCGCGAAGTCATCGATCTTCATGCCACGTGACAGGTAGTACTCGACAATGGTGAAGCCGTTCGCCAAGGTAAAAGCGAGCTGGCTGACCGGGTTCGCGCCCGCTTCGGCAATGTGGTAGCCGGAGATCGACACCGAGTAGAAGTTGCGGACCGCGTGATCGATGAAATACTGCTGCACATCGCCCATCATGCGCATCGCAAATTCGGTGGAGAATATGCAGGTGTTCTGCGCCTGATCCTCCTTGAGGATGTCGGCCTGCACCGTGCCGCGCACCAGGGACAGCGCCTCGGCGCGCAGCCTGGCGTATTCGGCCTCGCTCAGCACCCCGGGAGCCACCAGCGCGTGACCGCTGATTCCAAGCAGTGCCAGACCGGACCCGTCGTGACCTTCGGGCAGCTCACCTTTGTAGACCGGCACCGTCGCCATCCTGGAGCGAATTTCAACCAGGCGCTGCTGTGCTGCCGGCCAGCGTCCCTGGGCTTTCACAAAGCGCTCGATGCGCTGATCGATGGCCGTGTTCATGAACATCGCCAGCAGCATCGGCGCGGGCCCGTTGATGGTCATGGAAACCGAGGTTGTCGGATCACACAGATCGAAGCCTGAATACAGCTTCTTCATGTCATCCACGGTCGCGATCGAGACACCTGAATTACCGGTGCGACCATAAATGTCGGGCCGCGGATCCGGATCTTCGCCATACAGCGTCGTTGAATCGAACGCCGTCGAGAGCCGCGTGGCGCTGTGCCCGCGCGCCAGATAGTGAAAGCGCCGGTTGGTCCGCTCCGGAGGACCCTCCCCGGCAAACATGCGGATCGGGTCTTCCTCTTCGCGGCGATAGGGGTACACGCCCCCGGTATAGGGATAGCCGCCGGGCAGGTTCTCACTGAGAATGAACTGCAGGATCTCGCCCCAATCGCGAAAATTCGGGGCCGCGAGCTTCGGAATGCGGCTGTGGCTCAAGGTCTCGCTGTAATTCTCGCCCGAGACCTCCCGTCCGCGCACCGAGTAGGCATAGCGTTCCTGGGTGACCGAGGCCACTCGCGCCGGCCACGCCTTGAGGGCCGCAACCCCTTCGGGTCCGATGTCGGTCAATGCCTGGTTGTAGGCCGCGCGCAGGGCGAGGCGGGTGGCATCCGCATCGGCGGCGCTGAGCGCGCCTTGGGGATAGGGATCAAGCGCCGCGGGCAAGGCCGCGTCCTGAAGCCCCCGCAGGGCGCCATACAGGCCGCAGGCACGCTGCGCGGATTGTGCCTGAAGCTGATGGCGTTCCTTCGCCTGGCGTCCGAGGCTGGCGATCTGCGCCAGGTAGCGGCTGCGTGAACCGGGAATCAGCGGCGCCTGGCTCGTGAATTGCGTGGGGCCGCTGTCTGCCACACTCCATTTGAGGGCGCTGACCGCCTTCTCGTCCAGATGCTGAGCGATCACGGCGAACAGGTGATTGACGCCCGGGTCGTTGAAACGACTGGCAATGGTCGGATACACCGGCACTTGGCTGTCGGGGACCTTCAGTTTGTCGGGATGATTGCGGCGCCATTGCTTGCGCACGTCCCGCAGTGCGTCCTGTGCGCCGCGCTTCTCGAATTTGTTGAGGGCGATGCAGGTCGCAAAGTCCAGCATGTCGATCTTCTCGAGCTGGCTCGCGGCCCCATAGTCGCTGGTCATGACGTAGACCGCCAGGTCCACCAGATCCACGATTTCCGAATCGCTCTGCCCGGTACCGGCGGTCTCGACCAGTATCAGATCGAAACCGGCCAGCTGGTACAGCCCGATCACCTCCTTGAGCACCGCCGAGGTGGCGAGGTTCTGGCGGCGGGTGGCAAGTGAGCGCATGTACAGGTTCTCGGCGCTCAGGCTGTTCATGCGTATGCGATCGCCCAGCAGGGCGCCGCCGCCCCGGCGGCGCGTCGGATCCACCGCCACTACCGCGATGTGCCGGTCGGGATGGTGCCGCACGAAACGCTGCAACAGTTCATCGGTCAGCGAGGATTTGCCGGCCCCGCCGGTGCCGGTAATACCCACCACCGGCGCGCGCCGGGGATTGCCGGCGATGGCGTGGCGAATGCGCTCGACACCTTCGGCCCCCTCCTCCAGGGCCGTGATCGCACGCGCGAGCTGCCGATGGTCGCGCGGGTTCAGAGGTCCGAACTCGTAGCCGGGTCGGGTAACCGCACGCACCCGCTGCACCACATCCGTGATCATGCCGTTGAGGCCCAGCCGGCGGCCATCCTCCGGCGTATAGATCTTCTCCACGCCGTACTTCTCCAGCGCAACGATCTCTGCCGGCGCAATCGTGCCACCGCCCCCCACGATCACACGGATATGCCCGGCGTCCGCGGCGCGCAGCATGTCCACCATGTAGGTGAAATATTCATTGTGGCCGCCCTGGTAGGAGCTGACGGCGACGGCGTCGGCGTCCTCGTCGATGGCGGCACGCACGATGTCGGCGACCGAGCGGTTATGCCCCAGGTGCACGACCTCCGCGCCGGCGGCCTGCAGCAAGCGCCGGATCATGTTGATCGCCGCGTCATGCCCGTCGAACAGGGAGGCGGCGCTGACGAAACGCAGGGGTGGCGGCGATGCCACAGGAACCCCCATTTGACAGGATGATATTACTCTTCGGTAATGATGTTACCGACGGGTAAGAGTCGGGTCAAGCCAGCTTGTGGACTGCCTGCAGTTGCGCGGCGTGAAACCGCAGATGGTCCTCGATGAATGTCGAGATGAAGTAGTAACCGTGGTCGTAGCCCTCGTGACGACGCAGCCGCAACGGCTGGCCGGCCGCCACGCAGGCCGCTTCGAGCAACTCCGGCAGCAGCTGCGACTGATGCAGAAACTTGTCGCCCAGACCCTGATCCACCAGGATCTCAGGCAACAGCGCCTTGCCCGCCGCCTTCACCAGTTCGACCGCATCGTAGGCATTCCAGGCGCTGCGGTTGTCGCCAAGGTAGCGGGGCAATGCCTTCTGGCCCCAGGGGCAGCGCGTCGGGGAACAGATGGGGGCAAAGGCCGATACGGATTTGAACAGCTGCGGGTTGCGCAGTGCCAGCACCAGCGCCCCATGACCACCCATGGAGTGACCGAAAATCCCCACCCGAGCTGAGTCTGCCGCAAAATTGGCCAGCACCGTCGCGCGCAGCTCATCGCGCACGTAGTCGTACATGCGATAGAACTTCGCCCAGGGCTGCTGGGTCGCGTTCAGGTAGAAACCCGCACCGGCACCGAACTCCCAGTCGTCCGCTTCGCCGGGGATGCCGGTATTGCGTGGACTGGTGTCGCAGGTGACCAGCATCAATCCGAGTTCGGCTGCGCTGCGCTGGGCCCCGGCCTTGATGGCCGCGGTCTCCTCGGTGCAGGTCAGCCCGGCGAGGTAGAACAGCACGGGCACCGGCCGTGTTGCGGCCTGCGGCGGTCGGTACACGGCAAAGCGCATCGGCAGACCGATGACCTGCGAGTCGTGGCGATAGAAGCCCTGAATACCCTCGAAGCTGCGCTGTTCGCTTAAGGTTTCAATTTTCAAGGTGGGCTTTCAATACACCACGACGCTGCGGATCGACTCGCCGCGGGTCATCAGGTCGAAGGCATCGTTGATGCGTTCCAACGGCATCGTGTGCGTGATCAGATCATCGATGTTGATCTTGTGGTCCATGTACCAGTCCACGATCCTGGGCACGTCGGTGCGGCCACGGGCACCACCGAATGCCGTGCCCCGCCACACCCTGCCGGTCACCAGCTGGAAGGGACGGGTAGCGATCTCCTGACCGGCAGCCGCCACGCCGATGATGATGCTCTGACCCCAGCCGCGGTGACAGCATTCCAGCGCCTGGCGCATCACCTGGGTATTGCCGATGCACTCGAAGGAGTAATCCGCGCCACCCTTGGTCAGTTCAACCAGGTGCGCCACCAGATCACCCTTCAGATCCTTCGGATTCACGAAGTGCGTCATGCCAAACTGCCGTGCCAGCTTCTCGCGCCCCGGATTGGTATCCACGCCAACGATCATGTCGGCACCGGCAATCCGCGCCCCCTGCACCACATTGAGTCCGATGCCGCCCAGGCCGAACACCACCACGTTTGCGCCCGGCTCCACCTTGGCGGTGAAGATGACGGCGCCGATGCCGGTGGTGACGCCGCAGCCGATGTAGCAGGCCTTGTCGAACGGTGCGTCCTCACGAATCTTCGCCGCGGCGATCTCCGGCAGCACCGTGTAGTTGGAAAACGTTGAGCAACCCATGTAGTGGTAGATCGGTTTGCCCTTGAACGAGAAGCGGCTGGCGCCATCGGGCATGAGGCCCTTGCCCTGGGTCGCACGGATGGCCGTACACAGATTGGTCTTGCGCGAGGTGCAGCTCTTGCACTCCCGGCATTCTGGCGTGTAGAGCGGAATGACGTGGTCCCCCTTCTTCAGCGAGCGCACGCCAGGTCCCACATCCACGACAATGCCGGCTCCCTCGTGACCGAGAATGGACGGGAACAGGCCCTCCGGATCGGCACCGGAGAGGGTGTATTTGTCGGTGTGGCAGATTCCGGTCGCCTTGACCTCGATCAATACCTCACCGGCCTTCGGCCCGTCCAGCTGCACCGTCTCGATGGTGAGTGGCTTGCCTGCCTCGAACGCCACGGCTGCTCTGACATCCATGTCATCAACCCTTCAGGACACCGGACTGTTTGGCCACGAAGGTCGCGATGTAATCCATGAGCGGCGGTGACAGACAATCGTACGGCTCGAGCTTCAGCTCCCGCAGGCGCGCGCGCACGGCACCCATGTTGGCCGGATCCGCGCCCGCTTCGATGATGGAGGACACGAAGGCTGCGAATTCCGGCGGCGACCAGCCGCTCTGCGGCGACAGCTCGGTGTGGATGAAATCCAGGCCGTGCAGCGGATGCGGGTTCTTTTCGATGCGCCCATACATATGAGTGCCGCAGGCCTTGCAGGCGTAGCGCTGGATGGTTGCGCTCGCATCGACGATGGCGAGCTTGTCGCCGTTCTTGGTGACCTTGAGCTTATCGCGTGGCACCACCGCCACGACGGAGAATAGAGCGCCCTTGGGCTTCCAGCACTTGGTGCAACCGCAGGCGTGGTTATGCGCCGATTGTGCGCCGACGGAAACCTCGACCGGATTCTGGCTGCACTTGCACAGCAGCGTGCCGCCGGCGAAGTCCTTGGCCGCGGGCTTGATACCGTGGTCCACCGCGGGATGAATCGAAACCGTGGCCATATGGGCGACCCTCTGAATGATTGGGGGCCCATAGTATAGGGAGCTGGATTGCCGGATTGGAAAACTGCTGGCGCCTTATCGCACCGCATCACGCCGCTCGACAGCGCCGACTGACTCATCTTCTCGCAGCGGAGAAAACTATCATGACGCCTGCTGAACTATCCCGCGGCTGCCTGTGCGCAACCATGGCCACTGCACCGAATTCGCGCGCATCCTGACCGCCCTGCGGCGGGATTCGCGCCTGCGAGCCGGTCATGGCAGGATGCTGGCTTAAGGCCTCGACTTTGCCATACGCCATGTCGTCTGAATCGCCCTGCCCTCGGCAACCCGCTCCGGTCATCGCGTCGCACAAACCGCGCCGCCTGCGTCCGGTCGTGATCGTGCGCCTGGCGCTGCTGATGGTGCCAACCCTGGCGCTGTCCGGATGCACGGTGGGTTTCTGGAGCTACCAGCAGATCAGCGCACCGGATGCGCAGTACATCCAGGTCAACTGCAATGGCAGCAATGGGCCACCCAAGCTGGCCTACTACCCCTTCCATGACATCTTCATCGGTGTCGCGGTGGGGCCGCTGGATCTGCGACTGCGGACCCCGCGCGGGGTGCACGCCCATCTGGATGGCGACTCGGTGGTGGTCAGTGGGCACACCGACAAGGGCAATCTGGACGTGACGATGAAGCTGAAGACAGCAACCCAGTCCAGCGACGCCGGCAGTCTCGCCGAGATGCGGTTCGAGGAGCGCCACGACAGCAGCTGGCAGCCGGGCGTACCGACTTCGGATGCCCTGGTCGACACCATGACAACGGGCACCATCACGCTGCCGGCCATCACCATCGACAAGACGACCTGGCCCGCCCAGACCCTGCCGTTCACGCGCAAGGTCTTCACCGAGGTCATGAAGCCGAACGCAACCTGCACTGCACCGCCGTAGCCGTCCCGGCAGCGACGACTTGGTGCCCGCCTCCCCTCCCGCCCATTCACGGCCCGCCCTGGCGCCCGTCATCGCCTGCCTGGTGGCCGTCTACATTCTGTGGGGTACGACCTACTACGCCATCAAGGTCGCCATCACCGGCTTCTCAACCTTCTTCTTCGTGGGCACACGCTTCGTGGTTGCGGGCGGTCTGATTCTGCTGTGGCAGTTTGCGCGCGGAGCGCCGCTGCCCACCCTTGCGCAGTGGGGCGGCGCCGCACTGATCGGCTGCCTGTTGCTCCTGGCCGGCAATGGCACGGTGGCGATGGGCGAGCATTGGGTGAGCTCGGGAGCCGCAGTCGCGCTGGTCAGCAGTGTGCCGCTGACGACGGCCGCCTGGTCGTGCCTGTTCGGCGAGCGAACGGCGCGACTGGAATGGCTGGCCATGGCCGTGGGCACCGTCGGCATCGCCATCATGCTGCTGGGCCATGACCTGCGTGCCAGCCCTTTGGGCGTCGCCGTCGTGCTGGGCGGCAGCATGTGCTGGTCCCTGGGCACGGTACTGGCGCGGCGTGTGGCCCTGCCGCCCGGTGCGACGGGATTTGGCGCCGAGATGCTCTGCGCCGGCATCGCCGGTTTCATCGTCAGCGCCCTGGCCCGCGAATCGTGGGCATTCTCCAGCGCGCTTCGGCCCTGGGCTGCCTGGAGCTACCTGGTGGTGTTCGGTTCGCTGATCGGATTCTCAGCGTTTCGCTTCCTGGTGGAGCGGGTCTCGGCGACCCTCGCCACCAGTTACGCCTATGTGAATCCGCCGGTGGCCCTGTTCGTCGGCTGGTGGCTGGGTCATGAGCGGTTTTCAGCGCAGCTGCTGATCGGACTGCCCGTCGTGCTGGCAGCGGTCGGGCTTCAGACCTGGGCGCATACCCGGGCTTACGCCGCGAATCAGAAGGCGTAGTACGGACCCGTGGTTCCGCCGGCGTCCTTGTTCTCCATCGCGAAGTAGACATTGTGGCCGTAGAACAGCGGCAGTCCCCAGTCGAAGGTCGCCTCTTCCAGCACCGTGGTACCACTGGGTGCCGCCACGTTGCTGAAGGCGGCGAAGTCGTCATTGGCCGTAAACAGCGTATTGGCATTGGCGACCGAAAAATTCACCATGGCCACCTGATTGTTGATGCCGGTGATGGTGGCCGACAGATTCACGGTACTGGCCGGACAGAAGAAATCAGGCGCCGCGGAGGAGCTGCCGCAGTCCGGGATGTTGCTGTCATTGAAATAGATGGCATTCGAGCCGCTATCCAGATAACTGTCCGCATCCGTCTGGCTCAGGCTGCTGACGTTGGTCGTCACATAGCCGGTGTAGGACTGCGCAGTCATCACGGTGGCGCTGGGCGACAAGGTGTTGTTTGACTGGGTACTGATCCCGAATATCATGGTTCCCGTCACGGTCGCAGCACCGGCGGCACCCACCGCCGGCAGTTCTATGATCACCCCGTTGTTGTCGGTGATGCCATTGACGGCTGTCAGTGCATTCACAGGATTGATCATCTGATCGGCAATGGGAACCAGCGCCTCAGAACAGCCGGCGCTGGTGCAGGTGAAGTAGTTGTCACCGTTTTCGACACCGGCGGTGCCGGTGCCCGGCGCGCACACAGTACCGCAATCCTCGTCGAACAGGCCGACACCAATAATGCCGTTGGCACCGAATTCGACCACGGTGTTTTCCGGCGTGGGATTGATGGCGTTGTTGGAACAGTCCGCGGGCACCGGATAGGTGCTGGTGCCAATGATCTGCACCGGAATTCCCGGTGCACTTTCCCCCGTGGTGGCGGTATCGGAGCCGCCGATATGCAGATCGGCCGTTACCACCGGTCCCCAGCTATAGCCGTCCACGAACTCCAGGCATTCCGCCAAAGCGCCGCCGTTGAGGCTCACGGGCTTCAGGGCATTCGTCATGGTCGAATTGAGCACCGAGCTGAGGATGCGCAGCCCCTGTGAGCCGGTGTCGACCTGCACATGGTCTATCGTCTGGCAGGTGGTGGTGCTGCCGGGCGCACACACGGTCACGTTCACGTACATGATGTTCGTGGCTACGATATTGGCGCTGGTCAGCCCTGATGGCCCCTGATCAACGATGGCGTTTACCACGTTGTACGCCGTGGACCCGGAGCCGCCGGAACCCGAGCCACCCGAGCCTGAACCTCCGGAACCGGAACCTCCGGAACCGGAACCTCCGCTGCCGGAGCTGCCGCTGCCGGAGCTGCCGCTGCCGGAGCTGCTGGCCACGCTACCGCCGCCACCGCCGCAACCCGCCAGCAGCAAGGATACGCAAATCAGACTGGCAAAAAGACTTCGCAAGTATGCTTCTCCACAGGTGCCACGGGGCAAGCCTGGCAATACTACGGCGTGAAATCCGGCCCAGGTATAGGCCGGCGTCGCAGGTTTAGTGAATATCCGCGGTGCTGACGCCAGATGGCAACAGTGCCGGCACCCACGCGCGGCCCACGAAGGCCCGCATCCTGCCACTGGACTCGATGACGATGTCCGGGCTGCTCAAACGAACCAGGCGGTGGCGCACTACTGGCGTCTGCGCCGCGGTCTGGTAGCGAATAAAATACGTGCCCAGCACCTGGCGCAGGTTGGGCAGGCTCGGGCCGTGCCAGGCCACGGCATAGACGCTGCCTGTGCCGTTGAGATACTCGGTGACGATGGTGCCGGAGGGCAGTTGCAGTTCCTGCTTCTGCAAGGCTCCGGCCGCCACCGGACGGGCCAGCCCCTTCATGACCACCCGATCGGATTCAACAGAATCTGAGCTGCCGCCCAGGGCTGCCCGCGCGGTATGCGGGACGCCCTGGACCAGCAGGCACGCGAGAGAAAAGCTATAAAACGCTGCCCGCACCGTCACTCCTTCAGCCGTTACCAGCGGCGCGCTTGGCCGCCCAGGCCGCGCGGCGCGCCTGTTGCTGGGCCTGAATCGAGGCCAGCACCGAATGCAGCTGCTGTTTTTGCGCCGTATTCAACACAGCGTAGATCTGCCCCGCCAGCACCGAATCCTTCTGAACCGAATTGCTGGCGTTCGCCGCGGCACCTTGCACGGCCGAGGCGAAGCCCGGATCGCTGGGATTGCCCAGCACCGTCAGATCAGGATGCTCAGCGCCAGGCTGATGGTTGTGCCTCGCGCTGCTCAAAATCGTCTTGATGGTTGACTGCTGTTCGGGCGACAAGTTCAGTTGCTTGGTCGCGCGCAACAGCGCTCCGACGAATCGCCCGCCGTGACCGAAGTGACGGAAATGGCCGTGATGCGCGCCATTGGGCGCGGCTGCGCCCGGCGCAGAAGACGTGGACTGAGCACTGGCCGTACCCACCGCACCTGCGCCGAGTGTGGCCACCGCCAGGGCCAACACTACGCGCTGAATGGTCGACTTCATGAATGCACTTCTCCAGAACATGGGTTGAATGACTTGTAACCGACTGTAAATGAAGCAGATTCCCAATCCATCACAGTCTACGCCGTGCACAGCGGCCCAGGTTACCTATCGTTGACCCATCAACGACAAAATTAAGCCGGCTTAAGCGCCCAGTAAAGCGTCGTTACAATTTCCGTGAAGTTGCGCGCACCTTGTATTCATTCGTCGGCAAATGAAGACAGCTCCCGTTCAGCTTACAAAAGGGTTGCGCCTGATGATGGTCTGGTCACGATCCGGCCCGGTTGAAATCATGTCGATGGGCACCCCCGCCAGCTCCTGGATGCGATCCAGGTAGTGACGCGCATTAAGCGGCAGGTCCTCGAAACGCACCGTGCCGACGGTGGACTGACGCCATCCCGGCATCTCTTCGTACACCGGAACCACTTCCGAATAGGCATCGATGAACAAAGGCATCTCCTCCAGGACCTGGTCGCCGCTGCGATAACCCACGCAGATGCGGATGGTTTCCAGCTGATCCAGCACGTCGAGCTTGGTGACGCACAGGCCGGTGACGCTGGACTGCGCCACGCAGCGCCGTAGCACCACCGCGTCGAACCAGCCGCAGCGGCGCTTGCGACCGGTCACCGAGCCGAACTCATGGCCGACCCGCGCCAGATGTTCGCCGTCGCTGTCGAACAATTCGGTCGGGAAGGGACCCGCGCCCACCCGCGTGGTATAGGCCTTGACGATGCCGAGCACTTCGTCGAACACGCGTGGGCCCACGCCGGTTCCCGTGGCGGCGTAGCCGGCCGTGGTGTTCGAGGAGGTTACATAAGGATAGGTACCCAGGTCGACATCGAGCATCGCGGCCTGCGCGCCCTCAAACAGGACGTTCTCATTCTCAGCGCGCAGCTGGGTCAGAGCCCGGCTCACGTCGGCCACACAACCCTTGACGCGTTCTCCCAGTGCCAGCTGCTCATCCAGGGTCTTCTGGAAATCCACCGGCTGCTGGCGGAAATAGTTCTGCAGCACGAAGTTATGGAAGTCGAGCACTTGGCCGAGCTTGGCGGCGAAACGCTCGCGTTGGAACAGGTCCGCAACCCGCAGCGCTCGTCGTGCCACCTTGTCCTCATAGGCCGGCCCGATGCCCCGACCCGTGGTGCCGATGGCGTTGGCGCCACTGGCGTGCTCGCGGGCGCGGTCAAGGGCGACGTGCGAGGGCAGGATCAGCGGGCAGTTTGGCGAGATCCGCAGCCGATCGTATACCGGCACACCGTGGTCGATGAGCTTCGCGGCCTCGGTGGTCAGCGCCTCCAGCGACAGCACCACGCCGTTGCCGATGAAGCAGCGCACCTGCTCACGCAGGATGCCGGAGGGAATCAGCGACAGCACGGTCTTGCGGCCGTCAATGACCAGGGTGTGGCCCGCGTTGTGCCCTCCTTGAAATCTTGCCACCGCGCGTGCGCGGTCGGCAAGCAGGTCCACGACCTTGCCCTTGCCTTCATCTCCCCATTGGGTGCCGATGACGATGACGAACTTTCCCATGATGCCTACTCAGTTGATGAGGAACAGCAGCACGACTCCCACGAGCATGCTGCCAAGCCCGGCGATGCGAATTTCGCGATCACCGAACGATAGAATCCGCGCCAGCGCGCGCTTGGTGCCCGCGGGCGACAGAAACGGAAAAATACCTTCCAGCACGAAGAGCAGCGCCAGCGCGGCGCCAAGATCGGACAATATGTGAGGCACGACGAATGACCTTGTGACTACCGTGCAGGCGCCGTCAGGACAGCTTTGCCGCGCTCGCAGGAGGCGCAGATTGTAGGTAGCCCGATGCGGGTGTACAAGGCGCGTTGGCACCGGGGACCTCGACCACGATGACGCCGGGTGCGCGCGCCAGTTCCAGCAGGTCGACGGTGGGCAGTTCCAGCAGCAGCTCGATATGTCCGTCCTCGAGCACCACTTCCTGCCTGACGATGCCGCGCGCGTACAACCGCGAGCGCAGCTGCCCGGCGCTGGGCGGAATCCGTATCCGAGAGGCATGCACGGTGCGCGCAATGCGTTCGGTGATGGCCTCCGCCAGCAGCGGTATGCCGATGGACTGTGTCGCGCAAATCCACACCGAGGTGACACGCCCATCGGCATCGCGTTCGATGCGTGGTGTCGTCTGCAGTCGATCGATCTTGTTGTAGACCATGATCTGGGGGATCTCTCCAGCGTCGATCTGTCCGAGCACCGCATTGACCTGATCGATGCGCTCCGCGCGTCGCGGATCACTCGCATCCACCACGTGCAGCAGCACCGTGGCCTCACGCGCCTCGGTCAGCGTGGAACGAAAGGCAGCGACCAGCTCATGCGGCAGATCGCGAATGAAGCCCACGGTGTCCGCCACCACCGCCGCCGTGCCGCCCGGCAGACGGATGCGCCGCACCGTCGGATCCAGGGTGGCGAACAGCTGATCGGCCACATAGGCCGGTGCCCCGGTCAGCGCGCGAAACAAGGTGGATTTGCCCGCGTTCGTGTAACCCACCAGCGCCAGCGTCGGCACCGGGATCTGCATGCGCGTGCGCCGCCCGGTCTCACGCTGCAGCTGGATGCGCTCCAGTCGCTTGCCCAGTACCTTGACCCGCTGGCCCAGCAGGCGCCGATCGGTTTCCAGCTGGGTTTCACCCGGACCGCGCATGCCGATACCGCCCTTCTGGCGTTCCAGGTGGGTCCAGCCGCGCACCAGGCGGCTGGCCAGATGCTTCAGCTGTGCCAGTTCCACCTCGAGCTTGCCCTCAAGACTGCGGGCGCGCTGCGCGAAGATGTCGAGGATGAGACCGTTGCGATCCAGTACCCGGCGCCCGGTGTGCTCCTCAAGGTTGCGCTCCTGGCTGGGTGAGAGCGCATGGTCGATGAGGATCACGTCCGCATCGGTGGCGGCCGCGGCATCACGCAACTCATCGGCCTTGCCGGAGCCGACAAAGAATTTCGAATCCGGACGTTCGCGCCGGGCGGTGATCGTGGCCACGGGCACCGCGCCCGCCGAGGTCGCCAGTTGCGTGAACTCCTCCAGGTCCTCCGGATCGATCGGTGCACCCAGTCCGAGGCGCACCAGCACCGCGCGCTCACCCGTTCGTGGGCGTTCGATCACGGTTTCGCAAGAACGTGGCTTCCAATCGCGTACCTATTCGGCGGCCGGTTCAACGGTGGTGGTCGGCGTGCCGTTTTCATCGGTGGCCAGACGCACATTGCGGGCCGGCACGACCGTGGAGATCGCATGTTTGTAGACCATCTGACTGACGCTGTTCTTCAGCAGCACCACAAATTGATCGAATGAGTCGATCTGTCCCTGAAGTTTGATTCCGTTGACCAGATAAATGGAGACCGGAACGCGCTCTTTACGCAATGCATTCAAAAATGGGTCCTGCAGCGATTGGCCTTTGGCCATCGGGGTTCTCCTTATTCTCTGGCGCTTCTAGTTGTTCGGTTCGGCGGGGCAGGCCCGTGGCGGTAACCTGCCTGTCAGCAAGCATATTCGACTCCCCGCACTGCAAGGCGTCGGCCTCATTCTACCACGGGGCCGATCAGCGGATAAAAGCGCTCAGTGCCACGCCCACCTCCAAGCTCCAAGCCGCGAAGGCCTCACGCGCCTCGGGATCCACGATGCGGATACTGCTGTCGCCACGCAGCCAGGTGAGCTGGCGTTTCGCCAACTGTCGCGTCGCGGCGACGGCCTGTTCGGCCGCTTCGGCCAAGGTCATGTGACCGTCGCAGTGCTGCCACAGCTGCCGGTATCCCACGGCGCGCATCGATGCGTGTCCGGCGCGCAGATCGCCACGGCCGTGCAGCGCCCTCACCTCCTCTAGAAATCCCTGCGCCATCATCTGCTTGAAGCGGATTGCGAGGCGCTCGTGGAGCAGCGCGCGCGGCTCGGGCACCAGCGCCCAGATCGGTGCAGGCTCCTGCAACGCAGCAGGGCTGTGCGCCTGAAGCGCGCTCAAAGTCTGGCCGGTGAGCCGGCACACTTCCAGTGCACGCTGGATTCGCTGTGCATCATTGGGATGAATCCTGCTTGCAGCCAGCGGATCAATGCGCGCCAGCTCCGCATGCAGCACGGGCCAGCCGCGCTGCGCCGCCGCCGCATCAATGGCCTGGCGAATCGCCGGGGAGCCATGCGGTAGCTGCGCCAGCCCCTGCCGCAGCGCGCGCAGGTAGAGCATCGTGCCACCCACCAGCAGCGGAATATGCCCGCGGCCGCGGATCTGGCTGATGAGCGCCACCGCATCCTGGGCGAACTGTCCGGCCGAGTACGTCTGCGCCGGATCCAGGATATCGATCAGATGATGCGCGACGGCCGCGCGTGCCGCGGCACCAGGCTTGGCGGTACCGATGTCCATGCCGCGAAAAACCTGGGCGGAATCCACGGAAATGATTTCCACCGGCCACTGACCTGCCAGCCGCATGGCCCACTCGCTTTTGCCGCTGCCGGTCGGTCCGGTCAGGATCAGGACCGGTGCCGTAGCGCCCGTCATTGCTGCCGGCCCTAGCGGCCGCGCAGGAACAGCCGGTCCATTTCCATCCAGCTCAAGCGCACCCAGGTCGGTCGGCCGTGGTTGCACTGATTGGCGCGCAAGGTCTGTTCCATCTGCCGCAGCAGCGCATCCATCTCCGGCACTGTGAGCCGCCGATTGGCGTGCACCGAGGTGCGGCAGGCGAGCGTGGCCAGGAAACGGTCGGAGGCGTCCTCGATATGATGCGCGGCCACCGGATTATCCAAATCGCGGGCCACCTCGCGCACGATCTGGGTGATCTTCGCCTCCGAGAGCAGCACGGGCACCCGGCGTAGCGCCAGACGCGTATGGCCCAGGGCATCGAGTTCAAAACCGGCGCGCTCCCACGCCGCGCGGTCCTCGAGCAAAGCCTCCAGCTCATGCGCGGCCAGGTCCACGACCAATGGCTCGAGCAAGGCCTGCGAGGGCATGCCGCTGGCGTACTGGCTCTTCAACTGTTCATACAGCACACGCTCGTGCCCGGCGTGCATGTCCACCAGCACCACGCCCTGCTCGGTCTGCGAGAGGATGTAGGTGCCCCGGATCTGCGCCAGCGGCGTACCCAGGGGCCGCTCTGCCGCGGCATCGACCGGTTCCGGGTCAGTCGTTGGCAGGTCCAGCGCATAGGCGCGCGGCGCGGCCTCCTCCAGGCGCGTGACGAGCTGCCACGGATCACGACCCGTCTGGTAATGCGGCGCCGGTGGGGGCGCGGCCCCCGCCTGCGCCGCGGCGTCCGGCGCGGGCCAGGAATGACCTGCCTGCGGCTCGGCTACCCCGGGACGGGTCTGCGCCAGCGCCTCGGCAATGGCGCGGAAGACAAAGTCGTGAACCTGGCGGGAATCGCGGAAGCGCACTTCAAGCTTGGTGGGATGCGCGTTGACGTCGACCATGGCCGGATCGAGCGTCAGGTACAGGACGTATGCCGGGTAGCGGCCATGGAACAACACGTCGCGATACCCCAGGCGTACCGCGTTCATCAGCAGCCGGTCACGCACGCTGCGGCCGTTGACGAACCAGAACTGCTGGTCCGCCGCAGCGCGCGATGCCGTGGGCAACCCCAGCCAACCGCCGACCCGCACCGGCCCCGCCATATGCTCGAAGGGCAGCGCCTGCTCCAGGAAATCGTTGCCGAGGATGGCCTGGACCCGCGCCGCGACCGGCTCGCTGGCGGCCTCGGTCGCCGTGGCCTGCGCCTGAAGCAGCACCCGCTCCCCGTTGCGCAGCTGAAAACCGATGTCCGGCCGCGACAGCGCCAGGCGCTCCATGAGCCGCACGATGTGACCGGTTTCGGTGGCTTCGCTGCGCACGAACTTGCGTCGCGCCGGCACATTGAAGAACAGATCCCGCACCTCGATGGTGGTGCCCACCACCTGCGCGGCGGGACGCAGTATCGAGCGCGTGCCGCCTTCGGCCTGGATCTCCACCGCATGTTCGGCCAGCGCGGTGCGCGTCACCAGGCGCAGCCGCGACACCGAAGCGATCGAGGGCATGGCCTCGCCGCGAAATCCCAGGGTCGCCACCGACTGCAGATCTTCCATCGAGCCGATCTTGCTGGTCGCGTGCCGCTGCAGGGCGAGGCTCACCTCATCGGCCGCCATGCCGGAGCCGTCATCGTGGACACGGATCAGACCGATCCCGCCGCGCTCGATATCGATGCCGATGCGGCGCGCGCCGGCGTCGAGGCTGTTCTCGACCAGTTCCTTCACCACCGAGGCCGGGCGTTCGATCACCTCGCCGGCGGCGATCTGGTCGATGAGTTCGTCTGGCAGGATCCGAATAGGCATGGGGGCCAAAGTATGCCTGTTCGACACCGGACTCGCTCAGGCGCCGGGTGCTGCCCCCGTGCCGGCGAGGTCCGGGGCCGGATGCGGCCCGCGCGCCAGCGCGAAGCGTGTCCCGGCCGGTGGATTGCCCGCGAAATAGCTGCGCAGACCGGTGAAGATGGCGTCGGCCAGGGCCGCCTGCTGCGCCGGATTGCGCAAGCGCCGCTCCTCGGCCGGATTGGAAATATAGGCGGTCTCAACCAGCATCGAGGGAATGTCGGGCGACTTGAGCACCACGAATCCGGCCTGCTGCACCTGGGCCTTGCGCACCAGGCCCACGCCCTGCAGCGCGCCGATCACATTCTGGGCCGCCGACATGCTGGCGCCGATATTCGCCGACTGTGACAGGTCCAGCAGCACCGAGGCCAGCCTATTGCCCTTATCGGCCAGCGACACGCCGCCCATGAGGTCGGCGGCATTCTCGCGCTCGGCCAGCCAGCGCGCCGCCTCATTGGTCGCGCCACGCTCGGAGAGCACATATACCGAGGAGCCGGTGACCGCGCTGTTGAGGACCGAGTCGGCATGTATGGACACGAACAGATCCGCCTTCGCCTCCCTGGCGCGCCGGATACGTTCGCGCAGCGTCAGGAATTCATCATGATCGCGCGTCAGCACCGCGCGCATCCCGGGCTCGGAGTTGATCCGGCCTGCCAGCGCGCGCGCGATGGCGAGCACCACGTCTTTTTCGCGAATGCCCGCATGGCCGGTGGCGCCCGGATCCTCACCGCCATGGCCTGCATCCACGGCGATGACGATATCGCGCCCGGACTCGCGCGGCGCGTGCGCCACCGCCACGGCGTGCGGGGCGCCCGCGGCCCCGGGGATGTCCCAGGCCAGATGTACCGGCAGTGAGCGGGCCAGGAAGATGGTCAGGCGCAGGTCGCCGTTGGACTGCTGCTGGGCACTGACTCCCGTGACCGGGCCCTGGGGCGCCGGCATCACCAGGCCAGCCGCGCCGCGCGTGTGGCGCAGAGTCAGGGCGATGCGCGCGGGCTTGGCGGCCTTCACCAAACGGTAGGCAACCTTGGTGCTCAAGGTCAGTGACAGGGCGATGCCGGACTCATCCGTGGTGACCGCCAGCGCTCGCAACTGGCCCGCAGGTGCCGCCATAAGCGGCGCGCCGGGCCATGCCAGGGTCAGCCCCATCCCCAGCAACAGCACCATAAAGGCGCGTATTTTCATAGACTTCGAAAGTACATCTGCCGCGTAATCTACGACTCGCAGCGCGGCAATTCAAGCCTTCAGAGGCGCCAGCCACTGCACCCCCGCCGGCGTTCGGGCCTGCAGGTCGATGCTGTGAAAGCCCGGGTGCGCTTCCAGGGTGACAGCCACATCCGCCCCGGCAAGCCCAGGACCGGCGCGCTGCGGCCATTCGATGAGCCACACATGCCCGCCGATCGCCAGATCGCGCAGGCCCAGGGCGTGAAACTCTTCGGGGTCCTGGAGCCGGTACAGATCGGCATGCACCACGGTGATGGCGCCCAGTGCATAGGTTTCCACCAGGGTGTAGGTGGGACTGCGCACCGGCCCACCGTGGCCCAGGGCGCGCAGAAAGCCGCGCGCCAGGGTGGTCTTGCCGGCCCCGAGCTCACCGTGCAGCTGCAACTGCAGCCACTGCGGATACGCCAGCGGCAGTGCCTGAGCCAGGCGTGCCCCGCAGGCTTCGGTGTCCTCGGCAGTCGCCGCGATCAGCCTCAAGTGCCGGTCCTGGTCAAGGATTGACGCACGCCTGCAGTTCACGCACGACGTCGCTGGCCAGCAGCCCGCGCTCACCCTGGCGGGCGGCTGCGTCGCCCGCCATCGCATGGGCCATGACCGCCGCTCGCGTGGCCAGCCAGGGCTCCTCACACTGGGCCAGCACGCCGGCGATGGCGCCGGTGAGCACATCGCCCATGCCGGCACTGGCCATGCCGGGATTGCCGCGCTCGCAAAGTCCCGGCGCCTTGCCCTGACGTCCGACCAGAGTGCCCGCACCCTTGAGCGCGATCGTGCCGCCGAACTCGCGCACCAGCGCGGCCAGCGCCGCCAGACGATCGCTCTGGACTTCAGCCGTCTCCACCCCCAGCAACCGTGCCGCCTCGCCCGGATGCGGCGTCAGGATCCAATTGTCGCGCTGGCGCTTGCCGGATTCGGCAATGATGTTCAGGGCATCAGCATCCACTACCAGGGGCTTGGCACAGGCAAGCGTCAGCCGGACCAGCTCCTGGGCCCAGGCACTGCGCCCCAGACCCGGACCGATGGCCACGACATCGGCGCGCTCCAGCGCCGGTATCAGTTCGGCCGGGCTGCCCAAGGGCAGACAGATCAGCTCCGGCCGGCCGGCGACGATCGCCACCAGGTTCTCCGCGGCCGTGGCCACGGTCACCAGCCCCGCACCGGCACGCAGGCAGGCCTCGCCGCACAGCCGTGCGGCGCCGGGCATGCCGACCCCGCCGCCGATGATGAGCACGCGGCCGAAGTCGCCCTTGTGCGCCTGGCGCGGACGCCGTGGCAGGGCCTGCACCACGCACGCTTCGGTGATGCGCTGCAGTCGCGGGCTGAACTGGGGAATGTCCGGAACCGGAACCTCCAGATCGTCGAAAAATATCCTACCCGCCCGCTCCGGGCCCTCGCCCAGGAACAGCCCGGTCTTCAGTCCCACGAAGGTCACTGTCGAGTCGGCGCGGACCGATTCCCCCAGCGGCATCCCGCTGTCGCTGTCCAGGCCTGACGGGATATCGATGGCAAATACCGGACGGCTGGCGGAATTGATGGCGCCGATGGCCTCGGCGGCGGCGCCACGCACGGTGTGCGTCGCACCCGTGCCCAGCACCGCATCGATGATGACTTCGCCTTCGCGCAGCAACGCCATGCTCAGCGGCCGGGCCGCGCCACCGCTGGCCAGGAAATCCGCATGCGCCTGCCGGGCATCGCCCTTCAGGTCCGCAACCGGCGCGCTGGCAATGACGCTGACTTCAAGCCCCGCGGCCTGGGCGAAGCGCGCCAGCACATAGCCATCCCCGCCGTTGTTGCCAGCGCCGCACACGATCACGATGCGGTTGACCATCGGCCAGCGCGCCCGCAGATATCGCAGCGCCGCCTCGCCGGCCCGCTTCATCAATGTGTAGCCGGAAACGGGCAGCGACTCGATGGCGCGCTGGTCCAGCGCGCGCACCTGCTCGGCGGAATAAACGGCGATTGGCAGTGCCATGGCCTCATTATACTGGGCCGCCATGGCCGGCCCGACCAACTTTGCACCCCCTGAGCTGGCGGCGATCCGCGCCCAGCTTCAAATCCTCGCCCAGCAACTGGGTTTTGACGCCCTGGGCGTCGCGCAGCTGGACCTCGCGCCGGATGAGCAGCACCTGCTGCGCTGGCTGGATGAGGGCTGGCACGGCGACATGCACTACATGGCGCGCCATGGCGTGCGGCGCAGCCGTCCGGCCGAGCTTGTCCCGGGCAGCGTGCGCGCCATCTGCGTGCGCATGAACTACCTTCCGGAGGATGCCGCCGCCGCGGATGCCGTGCTGGCCGATCCGGCGCGTGGCTATGTATCCCGGTATGCCCTGGGACGGGACTATCACAAGGTGCTGCGCGGGCAGCTGAAGCAGCTGGCACAGCAGCTTCTGGCGCGCATCGGTCCTTTCGGCTACCGCATCTGTGTGGACAGTGCGCCGGTACTTGAAAAGGCCCTGGCGCGCAATGCCGGACTGGGCTGGATCGGCAAGCACACCAACCTGCTGTCGCGGGAGGCGGGCTCGTGGTTCTTCCTCGGTGAAATTCTCACCGACCTGCCGTTACCGGCCGATTCAGCGCCGACCCAGCATTGCGGCACCTGCACGGCCTGTATCGACATCTGTCCGACCCAGGCCATTGTGGGTCCGCACAGACTCGACGCGCGCCGCTGCGTGTCCTACCTCACCATCGAACATCACGGCAGCATTCCGCTTGAACTGCGCCGGGCCCTGGGCAACCGCATCTACGGCTGCGATGACTGCCAGCTGGTGTGCCCGTGGAACAAGTTTGCGCGCACGGCGGCCCATCCTGATTTCAAGGTCCGACACCGGCTCGACCGTGCACGGCTGACGGAACTGCTCGCCTGGACCGAAGATGAGTTTGAGGAACGCATGCGCGGCTCGGCCATCTACCGCATCGGCTACCAGCGCTGGTCGCGCAATATCGCGGTGGCCCTGGGCAATGCGCCGCCGGCGCCTGAAGTGCGGCCAAGCCTGCTGCGGCGTCGAGCCGGCGCCTCGGCCCTGCTGGCCGAACATATCGACTGGGCGCTGCAGCAGCACCCCGCCTGACTCGTCGCCTCAGCGCCTCACTCGCAGGTTATCTATGAGCCGCGCCTTGCCCAGGCGCGCGGCCACCAGCACCACCCGCTCAGCGCAGTCCGGCCGCGCCGGCTGCAGGTCACGGGCATCGCGCACCGCGAAGTAGTCCGGGCGAAACCCGGCCGCGCTCAGCGCCGCCAGTCCTTCGCGCTCCACGTCCTGGTCAGCCGCCGCGCCGAGCAGACGCGTGCGCGCCTGCTGCAGCTGGCGATAGATGGCGGGCGCGATGGCGCGTTCCTCCGCGGTCAGATACTGGTTGCGCGAGCTCATCGCCAGGCCGTCGCTTTCGCGCACGGTGGCCGCGCCGATGATGCTCACCGGCATGCAAAGGTCCGCCACCATGCGCCGTATCACCGTGAGCTGCTGAAAATCCTTCTCTCCGAAGATGGCCGCATCCGGAGCGACGATATTGAACAGCTTGGTGACGACCGTGGCGACCCCCTGGAAATGCCCGGGCCGGAACTCTCCGTCCAAAATGTTCGACAGCACCGGCACTTCCACCCGCGCAGCATTCTCCGGACCGTTGGGGTAGATCTCCGCCACGTCGGGCATGAACATCAGGTCGCACCCCGCCGCCTCCAGCATCCGCTCATCGGCGCGCGGCGTGCGCGGATAGTGCGCATAGTCCTCATTGGGGCCGAACTGCATGGGATTGACGAAAATGCTGGCGACGAAGCGCTCGCCGTGCTGGCGCGCAGCCTCGATGAGGCTCATGTGTCCGGCATGCAGGTTGCCCATGGTCGGCACGAAGGCGACACGCAGGCCCTGCGCATGCCACTGGCGCACGCGCTCACGCACATGCGCGATGGTGGTGACCGTTTGCATTCAGATCATTCCATGCCGCATGGCGTTGTAGTAGTTGCGTCCACGCTTCACGCGGCTGATGGCAAGCAAGAGGTCATCATAGTCCGACTGATTGCCGATCGGATCGATGGAGGCGGCATTGATGATCAGCAGCGGTGCCTCGTCGTATTCATGGAAGAAGCGCGAATAGGCCTCGTTGAGCCGGGTCAGATAGGCACGCTCGATCTGCTGCTCGAAGGCGATGCCGCGCCGGCCGATGCGCGCCAGCAGCACATCCACGGGTGCCTGCAGGTATATGACCAGGTCAGGTTTCGGCGCCACCCCCCCGAGCTTGGCGTGCACCTGCTCGTAGAGTTTGAATTCCGCCTCATCCAGGGTGATGCGGGCGAACAGCTGATCCTTGGCCAGCAGGTAGTCCGCCACCCGCACCGGTGAGAACAGGTCCGACTGGTTCAGGCCCTGCAGCTGCTGGGTGCGCTGAAACAGGAAATACAGCTGGGCGGGAAAGGCCGCCGCGCGCGGATTGCGGTAGAAGCGCTCCAGGAACGGGTTCTCGGCAGCCTGTTCCAGGATCAGGGTCGCATCGTAGGTCTCGGCCAGACGGCGCGCGAGACTGGTCTTGCCCACGCCGATCGGGCCTTCGACGACGATATAGCGAAATCCAGAGGCGGTAGCGGTGGCAGTCATAGGGGCCAGAGGCCATCAGCGGAAACGTGGGCCAGCAGCTCCCGGACCCGGCCACGTCCGGGCACTTCCAGATCCGGCGCAATATCGGCCAGAGGATACAGAACGAAATTGCGCTCCACTACACCGGGATGAGGCAGCACCAGTTCGGGCCCGGCACACTGCTCGCGACCGAACACCAGCACATCCAGGTCCAGGACCCGCGGCCCCCAGTGTTCGTGCACTGCGGGGCGCCCGGCGTGGCCTTCCAGCTGCCGCAGCTGGCGCAGCAGTTCCACAGAGGTGAGGCGGGTCAGCAGCCCCGCAACCGCATTGACGAAATCCGGCTGGGTCACCGGCCCCAGGGCGCGTGAGCCATACAGCCGCGAGGCGGCCACGCACAGCGTCTGCGGCAGCCGCGCCAGACTTCGCAGTGCCTCTCGCACCTGCGCCGCGGGGTCCGATAGATTGCTGCCCAGCCCGACGTAGGCCGGTTGCCACACCGGCATCACGCAGAACTGGCCGGTCTGCGGCGCCGGCGGCGCGGACCGCGGCGGGCGCCTTCGCGCCGTGGCGTGGACCCGCCCAGATCATCCGTCATGGCCTCGCGTTCCGGGTCGGATACTTCCTGCAGTCGTGTCCACCAGTCGACCGTGTCCTGCGCCGCCAGTCCCAGCTGCGCCCGCAGCAGCAACAGGTCGTAGGAGGCGCGAAAGCGCGGATGTTCCAGCACCCGCAGGGCCCGCCGGCCACGCGGATGCTCCAGGCGCGGCTGCAGCGCGAACATCTCGCGAACGCCCAGCGCGAAGCGGCGTGGAATGGCGATGCGCGTCTGGGCTTCGCGCAATGCGCGGTCACAGGCGTCCAGGATGGCGCCGGTCTCATGCCATTGCTGCGGCGGCATCGCCTCGATGATGCGGGCGATGGGACCATACAACAGCAGGGCGAACAGGAAGGTCGGGGTGACGGGCTTGTCGGCGAGCACTCGCTCATCGGTGTTGCGCAGCCCCTGCACCAGCAATTGCTCGACCAGGTTGCCGGGGTATGCCGAGGCATAGGCATCCACCGTCGGCAGCAGCGCCGCCAGCAGGCCGCGGCGTCGCAGCGCTTCGTAGCTGCGCGCGCCATGCCCGGTCAGAAACAGCTTCAGGGTCTCATCGAACAGGCGCGCCGGCGGCACGCCACCGAGCAGCTCGGCCAGGGAGGCGATGGGCGCGGCGGTCGCCGGATCCAGCGAGAAGCCCAGCTTCGCCTCAAAGCGCGCCGCGCGCAGCATGCGTACCGGATCCTCGCGGTAGCGCGTCTCCGGGTCGCCGATCAGTCGCAGCGTACGCGCGGCGATATCCGCCGCACCATTCACGTAATCCCACAGCGAGAAATCCGCGATGTTGTAGTACAGGGAGTTCGCGGTGAAGTCGCGCCGCCACACATCCTCGTCAATGTTGCCGTAGACGTTGTCGCGCAGAATGCGGCCGGACTCATCAAAGGCCCGGTGGGTGTCGGCCTGCTCGAATGAATCGCGGCGCCGGCCGGGATTCTCAGGCTCCATCACCGGCTCCTCGGCAAGCTCCGATTCGCCCGCAACGCCCTCGTCGTCATCAAGGTCCGCAATCGGCTCTTCGGCCTGCGAAGGCGCGCTTGAAGCGCGGAAGGTCGCCACCTCGATGGTCTCGCGGCCGAAGAACACGTGCGCCAGGCGGAAGCGCCGCCCCACCAGGCGACAATTGCGAAACAGCTTGCGCACCTCTTCGGGCAACGCATCCGTTGATACGTCGAAATCCTTCGGCTCAAGCCCCAGCAGCAGGTCACGCACGCAGCCGCCGACCAGGAAGGCCTGGAAGCCGCCTTCGCGCAGGCGATACAGCACGCGCAGGGCATTGGGTGAAATATGGGCACGGGAAACCGAATGGTCGGACCGCGCAATGATGCGCGGTTTTACGGCCGATGCCGCAGGGTCAACAGGTGAGTTCAAGGAGTAAGGCTTTCCGAGGCTTGAGCAATGTGTACAGCTCTCTATAATACCGCGCTCTCGCGCCAGAGCTTGAAACCTCGCTCCCTTCGTCTAGAGGCCTAGGACATGGCCCTCTCAAGGC